>JAFWJN010000008.1 GCA_017514685.1 Clostridia bacterium | reverse complement strand
TATCCAGCAGTTTTGTGATAAAATCTTCGTAGAGCATAAGTCACCTCTTGCAGATGTTTGGTGGTACTTTCATTATACAAGCTTTTTGTGATTTGTGCTCTATCTTTTTTTATCTTTACCCCAATGTTTAGTATAGAACCAGAATATCATCAATAAAGCTGTCCGCATCTCAAACGGGATGCTGAACAGCTTTTTGTTTTTTTCACTCCACTTGTTATTTTCCTTGCTTGTTCCAGTCCGCCTCATCAAACAATTCTATGCTGTCCTGATATTCCCTAGGACTGATTCCGGTATATTGTTTAAAACGTCTGGAAAAATGAGACCCGTCTGCAAAACCCAACGCTGCTGCAACACGGGTGACTGTATAACCCGGCAGCCGTAACAGCCGGCGTGCTTCTTTCATTTTCATCTCCATGTAATAGTTCAAAGGACTCATCCCCATCTCACTCTTGAACAATGAAGAAAAATAATGAGGTTCCAGTCCGGTAAACGCCGCAATGTCCTGAATGCTGCTATGGGTATAAAGCCGCTGCTGCATATAACGAACAGCTGCGTCGATGGCTTTTCCATGTCCGACATGGTCATTGCGATAAATCAAATCATTATAATGAAGAGTAATATCAATCAGAAGTTTCATCAGTTCCTCTTCTCTGACAAGAGTTTCCAGATAGTTGATATAATAATCGCTTAATGCATAGGAAAACTCAGGATCAACCCCCGCCTTGATTGCGACACGTGCTACGATTGTAATGTAGCAGATCAGTCCATTTTTGATAGAACGGACTCTCGTCGGTCCTAAAAGATCAGAATACATTTCCAAAGAAGGCGCGAACACCTCCGGGGTAAGGATGCCTTTTAAACGATCTGGTTCAAGACTCAGCAGACTGTATGTCCTGATTTCATTGTCATAAAAATGATGGAGTGCTCCGTTCTCCATACTGCTGCGTACTTTTCGCTCAATTTCTGACTGATTCATGATTATTTCCTTATATTTATACAAATTTACTTACATCTGTACATGATTATAGCATATTTTCTGATATATTTAAACATGAAGTAATAGATTCGATTATTCTACAGGAGAGAAGATAATATGAAAAAATGCTTTGATCTTGCCGGAGCATGGGATATGCGTGTTGATCTTGGCACCCCCATTCAGGGGTATCTGCCCGGTTCCAATTATCTGGCTCTGATGGATAACGGTATGGAAGATCCGTTCTTCGGTGTAAATGAAAACTCCGCCACGGAAAAAGGCCATCATGATCATACTTTCTCAAGATCTTTCGCGCTTTCTGAGGAGGCGCTTTCCTTCCCGAAACTGGATTTTGTAGGTGACGGGATCGACACCGTCTGCGATGTTCGGATCAACGGGCAAACGGTAGGTCATACGGATAACATCAACCGGATCTGGAGGTTTGATATCCGTTCTGCTGTAAAAGCCGGTGAAAATATAATTGAGCTGGATATCCGGGATCCATATGCTTACATGGCATCAGAACAGGCAAATGACCTTCATCTTGGAAAGCCTGGAAAAGAAAAAGCTTTCATCCGGAAAACTCCCTGTCATTTCGGTTGGGACTGGGGTCCAAAGCTCGCTCCTTCCGGGGTGATCCGCAGTATCGGATTGGAAGCATATGAAAGCCGTATCAAGGAAACCAGAATATACCAGAATCATCAACCGGGAATCGTTTCCTTAACGCTACAGGTATTTCCTGATCAAATGGCGGATGAGCTCTCCGTAAACGCTCGTATCACTTCTCCGTCCGGAACAATTCAGGAATTATGTCTATCACGTGGAGAAGAATCCTTTACCGGATCACTGACAGTGAATGATCCGCAGCTCTGGTGGGTAGCAGGGCTCGGAGAACAGCCGCTCTATACAGTTGACTTCGTTCTTTCAAAAGGCGGTATTCCCGCCGATACGATACAGAAAAGCATCGGTCTCCGAACACTTGAACTGGACACTTCAAAAGATAAATACGGCGAACAATTCCGGTTTGTCATCAACGGCATACCGGTCTTTATACGCGGAGCTGACTGGATTCCATCGGATTCCTTTATTACACGCTTTAAACGGGAAGATATGGAGTTCTATATTAAAGCGACGCGGGATGCCGGTATGAACATGCTGCGCGTCTGGGGCGGAGGCATGTATGAGTCGGAAGACTTTTATGACATGTGTGACCGGTACGGCATCCTTGTATGGCAGGATTTTATCTTTGCCTGTGAGTTCTATCCTTTTTACCGTGAAACATTTTTAAACAATGTACACGAAGAAGTCAAAGACAATGTCCGCCGTCTTCGCCATAGAGCCTGTCTTGCGCTCTGGTGCGGCAATAACGAGATTGATGCCTTATATCCCATATGCCGTGATAAAGAACTGCTCAAGTCCAACAAGGAATTCTTCTATTTCACTCTGAAAGACTGGGTTTCAGAGCTGGATGGCACAACCCCGTACTGGCCGGGTTCTCCCTCTTCCGGTCATTTTGACAAAGGAATACAAAACTTCCGTAAAGGCAGGGTCAGCGGAGATTCCCACCTCTGGAACATCTGGCATGGAATGCTGCCTATCGAGTCCTACCGTAATTATCCGACCCGCTTCTGCAGCGAATTCGGAATGGAATCCATGCCTTCCATGAAAACCATCCGGCGTATCAGCCCCTATTCTGAACCAAACCTGTTTGATGATGTAATGCTTTTGCATCAGAAGAGCGGCGGCGGAAATTCAAAAATCATGTATTATCTTCTGCAGAAATACCGCCGGCCGAAAAAGTTTGAAGACTTTGTTTATCTGTCTCAGATCGTTCAATCCAATGCCATGCGCTTCGCTACCGAATGCTGGAAACGACGCATCGGCATGCAGAATGGAGCGACACTCTGGCAGCTCAACGACTGCTGGCCAGTTGCTTCCTGGTCTATCATCGATTACTATCGTCAGTTCAAGGCGACGATGTATCATTCCCGGCATTATAACAAAATGCTGATGATCTCAAACGATTATTATGACAACCGTTCCGAGCTCTATGTGATCAATGAATATCCCAGGGATTTCAAAGGTGAGCTGCGTTATGAGATCAAAAACTTTTCTGGCGAGGTACTTTGTTCCGGATCCGATCCGGTATCTCTTTCCGGGATTTCAAGCAAGCGGATCTGCAAAATTCCATATCAAAACATCTCCTCCCGAGATGTTTATCTGAAAACAACGCTGTGGAGCGGGGATGAACTGATTGACGAGAAGCTGTATCTGCTTGTTCCGGACAAAGAAGCTTCTTTGCCCAAAGTACAAATACAACACTCTACAGAAATACGTGATGGAAAAGCCATCGTAACCCTGCGTTCAGACTGTTTTGCCAGATATGTGTATGTGGATTCCGATCTTGTCTGGGAAAATTGGAGCGACAACTATTTTGACCTTGAACCCGGATGTGAGAAGGTGCTTTCGGTTGAATTGAAAGACATATCTTTGGAAGCCCTTGAATCGTCACTCCAGATCAAATCGCTGACTGATGTCGAGCCAGTCGGCACACAGAAAGATGATCGAAAATACCTGAAAGAAATGTGGAAGAAAGATAATAACTGGGCTACATACTATGCGTATAAACTCGTAATGGCCATCCTTTGGTTCCAATCGATAGGAGATTAATCATCATGCAGAAACATTCAGATTTTCAAACCAAGTTTTTTGAACGCGCATCCTACCAATTCTATTTTGTTGGACAGCTTATTTCCTACGGAATCATGACCAGCTTTCTGACACTGTTCATGACAGAGTCGGGAATTCCTGCATTTGTGGTATCCGCAGTTCTCATTGTCGCAAAAGTCTGGGACGCTATCAACGATCCTCTCTTTGGCGTGATCGTTGATAAATCTCACCTGAAAGGAGGAAAATATCTTCCCTGGGTCAGGCTTTCCACGGTCCTGATTGCAGTCACCACCATACTTGCTTTTGCAATGCCGCAAACGCTTGGCATTCCGGCAAAGACGGCATGGATTCTGATTGCTTATCTGCTGTGGGATCTGGCATATACCATGTGCGATGTCCCGATTTTTGCTCTCGCGACAGTCATGACGGATAATCTGCAGGAACGCGACAGCATGTATGTTCTGAAAGGATTTTTCACTTATGTTGGCGGACTTATCGTTCTGATCGCGTTGCCGCTGATGTATCCCGCTATCGGCTGGAGCGTTACAGTCATCATCCTTTCCGCTCTTGGAATGGCATTCATGCTCCCAATCGGCTTCACCGCGAAAGAACGTCATCAGCCTGTACAAGAAAAAGAACCCAGCATCAAAGAACTCTTCTCCTATCTTCTCAGTAATCGGCCGCTGCTGATTTTTAACGGGGCGTCCATCATTGCCTGCCTGACCGCGACCGGAGGAACTGTCGCAAACTATGTCGCCATCTACTGTCTGGGAGGAGAACAATGGATCTCATACCTAACGATTCTGATGATTGCCCCAATGATCATCAGCATCTTCGTCGTGCAGATTCTGATAAAAAAAGTGGACAAATTCATCATCTATGTCGGTGCCAACGTGATATCGATTCTGTGCAGCATCATCCTTTACTTTGTCGGATATTCCAACATCATTGCGGTTTGCGTTATCATCGTCATTAAAACGCTGCTGACAAGCGGTGCGGGTGTGACCGGAATCATGTTCACTGCTGACTGTGCGGAATACGGTCATTTCAAGACCGGAACCAGAGCGCAGGGCATGGCATTTTCCGTTCAGACTTTTACCGCGAAAGTTACAGGCGCATTGTCCGGATCGATTGGGATGTTCCTTCTTGGCTTGGTTGGTTTTGTGGAAGGCAGTGGCGCAATGCAATCTCCGGATACAATCCGCTGGATCTGGCTCATGTGGACATTGATACCTGTGATTTCCCTGGCGGCTGCCATCCTGCTGATTGTCTTCGGTTATAAACTTCCAACCGAGGATGCAAAGCTCATGGCAAAATGCAACGCCGGCGAAATCAGCAGAGAAGAGGCTTTGGCAGGTTTCCGCTACAAAGGATACGGTTTTGAAGCCGTTCTTCCTTCTAAAACAACCGATTCATAATGATTCTGCCGGAAAACAAACTGACAGCACTCTGTGAAATACAGAGTGCTGTTTTACATCAAAACCTTATTTATCGGAAGGGCCCTCTTTATCCGGCGTCTCGTTTTCAACAGGTTCCGGATTGGTGTTTATCATCTTCTCCAATTGCTTTTTCTTCCGATATTTCCAAATCCAGTATCCAATCCTCAGAACCGCGTCGATTGCGACATTAGCAGCCAGCGTAATCGATAGAATTCTGGAAAAGCTCTGCGGAATCAGTAAAAAGCCGATGCCGAAAATCGCGGCAAGTCCGCCTTCCACAAAATGCAGCACCTTGATAAAAGGTTCGCTCTTTTCTTTGATTCCCGATTCAACCGAATAATACGCAAGCCACAGGAACAGGATTCCGTATATCATGCTTCCAAGAAGCCACAGCGCCTGCTCTTTGAAATAGAAGATTGCTCCCATCGCAAGGATCGCAATCAGAATAATAAACCGCTCCCGCATGCCCTCCAGTTTCCCGTGCTGCTTGACCAGTCGCCGGATTGTCAGAAACAGTTCAACAGCGGCAAGTACCATAACGATTCCCATGGCAGTCACTTCCAGCAGTAACGGCGAAAGGAAAAACGCCAAGGCCGCAAAAACCAGAAGCAGCCCTCCCTGTATACGCAGATCTCCCATCCACCGCTGAACTGTCTTGATATTCTCCTCCGGCACTTCCTCCAGCGCATCATCGAAGAGCACTTTTTCCGGAAGTTTTGCGATTGTCTTTTTGGTCGTTTCGCTGACGCCGGTCATTTCAATCAGAACCGACTGCAGTTTATCCATATCGATTTCTTCCAGATTCTCGATTCCTTCCGCGGTAATTGTACCGAACAATTCCTCGATAAACGCAGGGCGATCCTCCTGGGGAATGCTTTCGATCCATTGATTCATCAGCTGGTTCACCCAGACGCTTCCCGGATCGTTCTGTTCCACAGTTTCCAAGTCCCCATACCGGATCTGCCAGGATGCCAGAGAATGCTGCAATATTCCTTTCTGACTGGAAGCGACGATTTTCGTTTCCGTGATTTTCGGCTCGAACAGTTTCCCGATTACATCGAATTCCGGAATGATCCGCGTTGCTTTTGAATCAATCCGGGAAATCAGTGACTCATCAAGTACCTCCGGGCAGAATCCGGGACCGTCAAGCAGGTACACATGTACTACTTTCTCCCATTTCGTTTCTGAAAGCATGCAGGCTGCAAACAGTGCCTGATTTGCGCCTTTGGAATGGCCGCCGATATACCATTTTCCTTTTTTGATCAACCGGTTTGCATATTCGAGCGACAGTTCCTGTGCTTCGGTCTTTGTAAATGAAATCATGCAATCTTCTTTCCATCCCGCGATAGACGCGTCCGTCCCGCGGTATGCTAGGAACGAAAAATCCTTTGCATGAAATGCTACTGCGGAAAACTGAAGCGGAGGATCTGCTCTCAGCTGGTCTTCATAATCGCTCATGATGAGCGGGCCGAACCGTTTCGAACGCGCTGCCAGTTCAAACACTTCGCAATTGCCCATATCACCGCCCGTGATCATAGGCTTTGCCTCTCCGGCTTCGATCATGGGTATGCAGTCGGAAACAGCATGTGTCTCCGCACCGTCCGAAAAAACAGGAGCCAGATCAAAATAACTGATATCGCACAGAACCAGAGCATCTGCGTCCCGGAAAGGATAAGCATCAAAGTCCAGTTCACCGACCCATTGAATATATTCTGCAAGTTTCGTCATTTCTGTTCCCTCTCAAAAGTCGTATTCCGATTTACTGATGATCTGAATTTTCATTCCGAAGGCTTTGCTGGTACTGTCTGGACAATTCCATCAGATTCAGAAGAAAACCTTCATACAAGCGCTCCGTCTCCGGATCCGGATAAACAGAAAGATTTCTTTTCAACACTTCTTCTTCCCTGGTTTGATCCAGAACCGGAAGATTCTGTTCCTGTTTATAATCTGCGATTTCTTTTACAGCTTCCATTCGCTGACAGAACAGTTTTGCCATTTGTGCATCGACAGCGTTGATTGCTGCTCTTGCCTGATCCAGCCGACTCATACAATTCTCCATACTTTTCTTCTTATTGGGATTATAACTTTTTGATTTGCTTCTTGTCAACGGAATCGGCATCATACTCCTGCAATTACCCGGGCTATTGCGGCATTCCCATAAAAATGTTATCATGAAATTAAGAACGCAAAAGGAGCTGTAACATATGCCTTTTTCCATTGTCCGGAACAACATCGCCTCTATGTGGACTGACTGTATCGTATGTCCGACTGATTCCGATTATTCAGGACTCGGCGGGGCGGATCACGCCATTCATCTCGCTGCCGGAGAGCAGCTGGATGAAGCATGCCGTTCCCTTCCCACGCTGTCCGTCGGAAGTGTTACCATAACGAGGGGATATAACCTTCCCGTCAGATACATCCTTCATACCATGGGGCCTGTCTGGATTGACGGCGAGCAAGGAGAATCAGAATCCCTCGCCGCATGCTACAACGCTGTTCTTACAAAAGCAGCGACGCTCGGAATGCAATCCATTTCGATTCCTTTGATTTCTTCCGGCACCTACCGGTTTCCGAAAGACCAGGTGCTGCGTATCGCTCTGGACGCTGTCAGCCGTTTCCTTCTGGATCATGAAATGATGATCTATATCGTCGTTTATGATAAAAGCGCATATTCTGTCAGTAAAAAGCTGATGAGTGATATCAAGGCTTATATCGACGACACAGATGTGGATGAAACAGAAGATCAGCAATCTAACAACCGCTATTCTCTGTCACTGGAGAGGAAATACGAACGCCGCCGGCGTCCTATTGACGAATTCGATCTTCAACAACATGAAAAAGGGGCTGCAAAGCCGGCCAAGCCAGAAGAACCCTGTTGTTCCTATAGTATCAAACCAGATTCCTCATATGACGACATGTTCTCGCCGTCCGCGTCAGAGCCAAGGCCTATCAAGGTAGACGCCGAATTCTTCTCTGTTCCTTCCTCTTCTTTGAAATCCACCAAGAAAGATAAGCTGAAGAAGCTCATCGATGAACTGGACGAAGGCTTTTCGGATGCTCTCCTCCGTCTGATTGACGAAAAACATATGACAGATGTGGAATGCTATAAGAAAGCGAATATTGACAAAAAGCTGTTTTCCAAGATCCGCTCCAACAGGTTCTACCGACCCAGCAAGCCGACTGTCCTTGCCTTCGCGATTTCACTGGAACTCGATCTGGAAGAAACAGAATCCCTGCTGAAAAAAGCGGGATATGCGCTCTCTCCGAGTATCAAGTTTGACCGGCTCATCCAGTTTTTTATAGAGAACCATATCTATGACATTGTAGAGATCAATATGGTCCTGTTCAGTTATGACCAGCCGTGTCTCGGAAATGTTGTCGCCTGAAAAACAAAAAACCGATTTAAAAAAGGTCGCTTTCACGGCGACCTTTTCCTTTTCCGAATCCTGTATGATATGCATGCAAGGTGACCAAAGCGTCATCAATTCAAATACAGGAGGATGTAAAAATGAAACAGGATTTAACAGAAATGGTATTCATTCTGGACCGCAGCGGTTCCATGTCAGGTCTGGAGAGCGACACAATCGGAGGCTTCAACACCATGATTGAAAAACAAAAGAAACTGGAAGGCGAAGCTTATATCTCCACCGTTCTCTTCAACAACCATTCTGTCGTGCTTCACGACCGGGTCCCGGTTCAGAAGATTGAGCCGCTGACCGAAAACGATTATTCCCCCGCAGGCTGCACAGCTCTGATCGATGCGCTCGGCGGAGCGATCAAGCATATCAGCAACGTCCATAAATACGCCAGGGAAGAAGATGTTCCCGCAAAGACCATGTTTGTCGTTATGACCGACGGTCTTGAAAATGCAAGCCATCAATATTCAGCGGACGAAGTCCGTGATATGGTCAAGGAAAAGCAGGAAAAGAGCAACTGGGAGTTTCTGTTCCTCGGAGCAAACATCGATGCAGTTGAAACTGCCAGACATTACGGCATCCGGGCGGACCGTTCCGTTAACTTCCATGCCGACCGGCTTGGCGTACAGAATTCCATGGAATTCGTTTCGGAAGCCGCCTATTGCATGAGAATGGATGCTCCGATTTCCGCAGACTGGAAAGAGAAAGCGGAACAGGATTACAAGAACCGTAAAAAATCCAGATAACAGCCCGCAAGACAAAAATATCCGCCCCATTAAAGAGCGGATGGATTAACCGAAACGCTCAATGTCTCATTGGGCGTTTTTCTTTCGTCAGGATCGATGATCTCCGGTTTCCCAGTTCCACTCATTCTCCCAACGGATCGTCAGTTTTCCATTCTCGAAAGTCACCGGGAGCCAGACATATCTGGAATCAGACAGCACATCGCCGTTCCATCGGTCACCCCCGTAAATCCACTGACCGTTCGGTGCACGAAAGAGAGTTGTTGACTGAGTGTCAAACGTTACGGTTCTGCCCTTGCCCTCGCATGGATTTCCATCATTCCGCCATTTTCCGAAAATACGGTCTGAGGACCATACTCTCGCCTGATTGGAAGCCCATCCGGTTGTGGAGGAGCTCATCAGATAGTACCGGTCATCCTGACGGATCAGTACCGGTGCTTCCCTCATCGCGCCGGGAAACAGCCGGATATAGTCTTCTCCGTAAACAGTTCCGGACAGGCCTGTGAAATCCTCGTTCAGGCGGGAGATGTAGAGGGTTTTATTGTTTTCGCTGGTATAAACAATGTAAGCAGTTCCGTCATCATCCAGAAACAGGTTCATATCCCTCGCTTCTCCCTTTGAGAAGGGAAAACAATCGATCTGATTCGAAGGGCATTCATTCAGCCGATATCTGTCCACGAACCGGAACGGACCGAAAGGCGAGTCGGAAACAGCAAGTCCCGCCATTCCGACATCATACGGATAGTTCGGATTGCTTCCCGTCACATCATCGCTGTGAAACCATATGACATAGTTTCCGTTCTTTTCGTTATACAGCATCTTCGGTCGTTCTATGACTTTATCCGTTCCGATACAGTCCACAACATGCTGCTTCTGAGTTTCGTCCAGTTCTCCGTACAGATTTTCAAAATAGGGATCGGTATCTATCTCGGAGACCGAACTGACCGGACGCAATACATCCCCCCTGCAGGTCCAGTGATACAGATCGTCCGAAGTATAAACGGCAACAGGGTTTCCCATATGACCGGAATTCTTGTTTTCACCGACCCATACATAAGTTTCCGTAACGCCGCCGCTGCCATCCGGAACGGTCATCCGCTGCACCTGTCCTCCATGTGCCTGTATCGGATTTCCTTCTGTGTCCGTCCAGACCGCGCCGGGTAGAAACGCGTCATTCACGGTCTTCTCACTGTTCACGTGAAGCATTTGCCCTCCCTGCAAAAACAGGAGCAGCGAAAACACCCAGGATGCGATTTTTCTCAGAAACGGTGTCATAGAACACCTCCGAACAGCATCGGTGACAGAAGAAAAAGATCCGTCAGCAGAAGCCCTATAAGAGTCAGATAAGGCAACGCCCGCTTTGTATAACGTGCGGCAAAACAGAGCAGCACGCCGGTTCCGACAGGCAGCAATGCCGTACTGAACACACCGCACAGCAATGAGAATGTTCCTGCAAAAAGCAGCCCGGCACGGAGCATATGTTCCGTAACGGGCTGTTTCTCTTTGGACAAAAGTGCAGCAGACGAACCGTATGCTGTTATCGTTCCCAGAACGGAGATCCACAGACATATGGAAAGATGATCTTCTCCTGCCGCGTAAATATATGTTCCAACCGGAACGCACAGCACTCCGGTCAGAAATACAACCCTTCCCCATGCCCTTTTCTGACAGAGCAGCGCAGCCGCGCCCGCGATAATATACGCTGCGATAAGGCCTTCTGAAAAACCCGGAGAAAAATCCGTACCGATCCACGCAAGCGCGGCTGCAGCTGTCTGGAGGAGAAGGAAAGGAATAAATATCTTCTTTTTAACGATTGAATCTGTCATTCTCAGAACGATTCCAGAAGGAAAGATTTCACTTCATTCAGTATTTCATCTGTAAACAGGCGGTCATCCGCATGTTTGCACTTCGGGACAAGTTTAAGCGTTACATCCTCACCGTTGGCTTTCAGCGCCTCATATAGTTCAACCGATTGCCGATGGGAGACCGTGATATCGGCATCTCCATGGATCAGCAACGACCTCAGTGCGGGATTTCCGTTCTCCCGGCGCTCAGCCCTGTGAAGCGGACTTGCTCCGATCTTTTCTTCCTCGCCCCAATCAGCATAGTTTTTCCGAAGCCACAGTTCTTCCAGGCTGTCATATTCATCCAGTACATCATTCGCCCACCCATTGGCGAGGGTCGGGATCCAGGTGATCAATCCTTCCTCAGCGAAATTGCTTCGCTGCGTCACAAAGTCGATGCAGCCGTAATAATCCACCAGTGCATCGAAAAGGGGCATTGGATACCGTTCACTCTGTGTTTCTCCGAGGCAGAGCACATCCGAGAACGCTTCCGGCGCAGACAGAGCGGTCATGGTTGCCAGATATCCTCCTGCGGATTCTCCCCAGATTGCAATATTCTCCGCATTGAATCCATATTCCTCCGCGTTATGGCAAAGGAACCGGACTGCTGCTTTCACGTCGCACACCGCCGCCGGATACGCTGCTTCCGGAGAAAGCCGGTAATTGATGCTTGCACAGGCAAACCCGTGATCGCGGAAATAGCGGTACATAAACTGCGCCTGCCGTGACTGCGCATCGTTGAACGCGAATCCTCCGCCATGAATCAGCACGAACAAAGGCGGATTCTCCACATTGTCGGGAACGTAAAGATCAATATACTGTGCCTCCGAATCGGCTGCGTAGGGAATTCCCTCCAGAGTTTTTCCTCCCTGCCATACAGCTGATTCGTCAAGCGGAAGTGTCGGAGAGAACACATTGCACCAGACCTGCCGGACAGTATACCGGTTTATGACCAGTACGATGCCAATCACGAGCAGAACTGCCAGTACGATCCATATCCTGACATGCTTTTTTTGATTCTTCATATGATTGTTCCTCTATCAGAAAATAGTCTGCAGGAAGTTGTAAAGCGCCAGATGCCAGTGGCCGATGGAATGATATCGCATCGGGAAAACATCAAGCATCGTGTTTACGCCGTAGGAAAGACGTTCATCCAGATCCGTCAGCATCCGGTATCCCGGCAGCATATACGGCGTTGCAAAATCAAAATTACCGGTTGACGCATACAGGTACAGTATCGGCAGTTCTTTCCATTCTTCGGAGCGGATCGTTTCCTTCAGATGCTCTTCCGTTGTCCGGAACGAGCTGAACATTCCAAAGTACGCGATTCGGTCCAGATTTCCGCATAGCGCGGCATTACCCGTCGTGACAGCCCCGCGGGACAGTCCTGCAAATGCCCGGTGTTCACGGCTTGCGGCAAATCCTTTCTCATCGATGGAAGGAGCGAATGTACTGTATTTTTCTTCAGCTGCCGGCATAAGATCATTGCGCAGTTCCTCGGCAAACGAGAACGTCAGCGCATCAAGCCCTGTATCTTTACAGTCGTCCTCCACATAGAAAGTCGGTGTTACAACGATCAGAGGCTCTATCTCACCGAACGCAATCATCCGGTCCAGCATAATCTTATTGTAGCCATGCGTCTTAAGCCAGTAATTCTCGTCGTCCCCGGTTCCATGCATCAGGTAGAGAATATTGTAGGAACGGGTTTCGTCATACCCATAAGGCAGATATACCAGCGCGCGCTTTGTGACCGTTCTTCCATCCGTCGCATAAGCATGGGTCTCATAAACCAGTTCCTCCAGCGTTCCGGCTTCCGCAATTTCTCCGGTATCGAATTTTAAAGGAACCGCCCAGGTTGTGTGCTTCGCATGTCCGTTCCACTGTTTATCACGATCCGTGTTGATTTTCCAGAAGACAAGCACCATACAGACAATCATCAAAGAAGCCGCAAGAGGAATCCAGCAAAGCTTACCCAGCTTCTGTTTTTTTACGATCATCCATGCTGTTCCGACGATTGTCCAGACAGCGGAAACGATCCCCTGAGCTACGATGAGTCCGGCAAAACTTGTCGTCTCTCCGTAGTTCAGAAAGCTGTTCAGAACGATTCCTCCTACTGCCACAGGCAAAAGCAGAAATGGCATCTTCCCCCGCCACGCGGAAAACGCGATCAGACCGATCAGTGTCTCGAGCGCAAGTGCGGTCATCGCCATAACAGCATTTGAAAGACTGAAATAGCGTATTACCTGCACAATCCCAAGTGCAACGATCAGGCCGAAAAAGCAAAGGTTTATCCGTTTGAACCATGTTTGTTTCTGTTCCATGTGACTTTTCTCCTCCTGAGCAATCGAAGCAGCGGACGGTTCCGGACGATCCGTTCCTTTGATTGTTCGGAAAGGACGGCGGCGGTATGTCCGCCGCCGTCCGCGGTTCTAAAACTGTTATGCTTTCTTTGTGATTCCGGTAAAGGATGCAACCGTTGCGATCAGCCAGGTGACGCAGGCAAACACTGCGAACACAATGTAGCCGACCAGTCCGCTGAACTGATTCAGTCCGGCATACACAAGACCGATTTCATTGACCATCGGGGCGATGGAAGCAGCGAATGCCGCCATCAGAAGAACGGCCTGTGCAATCACAAACAGATTCGGAATCTCTTTTCCGATTGCTGCTGCTAGTGCGCATGCGATCAGTCCGGCTGCCGCCGCGCAGATCAGAAGTGTGAACACGATGCCTTGTTTATACAATGCAGAATTGTAGAGAATCGCACTTACGATTGCCAGAACAGTCGCTGCGGCAACGAGGAAAAAGCCGATATAGGATACCTTGTTTTTCATGTTACAGTCCTCCTTCCTTATTTCGCCTCAGCAGGTTTCTTTTCCTTCTTCGGGAAGAAGGATGCGATATACCAGACGCATGCAAGTGCTGTCAGAACACCGAACACCACATTGACTGCAATCAGGGTAATTTCCCACCACGGATAGACACGGACCGAACGGGAATCGCTAGTGATGCCGTTCATCGTGTTGGAGTTGACAAAGGTATACAGATCGTACTTGAGCATCTTCTTGAGTTCCTGCTGGAACGCAGTGTCTTTTGCGATCAGTTTCATGTTGTCAGCCGAGTTCGGATCACCGATGACAGAATTATCATACGCATTCTCGGTCAGGCATCCGCCGCCGCCCGCGAATGTTACATCGCGCCAGTTCATGTATTCGGCGCCGTTGATCATGTCGGTGACGACATAACCGGTGTATCCCCACTCATCACGGAGAATTCCGGTCAGAAGTCCTCTGTGCGCGCCTGCATATACCGTACCGATACGGTTGAACGCTGTCATGACACCCTGTGCCAGGTTACCTTCCAGAACGCCCTGGAAGCTGCGGAGTTCGATCTCACGCATCGATTGCTCAGATGCAAACGTTGAAGTACCGGAGCGGTTGGCTTCCTGATGGTTCATTGCAAAGTGCTTTGGTTCCATCATAAGTCCTTTGCTCTTGCCGCCTTTGCAGACTGCAACGCCCATGATGTTCGCAAGCATTGCGTCCTCAGAATAATATTCATGGTTACGGGAGCAATACGTTGCGCGGTGGTTATTGAGGCCCGGTCCGAAGATGGAGCAGGCATTTGACCACAGGGAATCTTCACCGAACAATTCGCCTTCGCGCTCAACCAGTTCTTTATTGAAGGTCGCCGCGACGACAGGCTCTGTCGGCATGGTCGGCATATGCCACATAGCATATTCGCTGTCAGGTCCGACATAAGTCGGCTCACCGGCTTCAGATGCCGTCCAGTTGACGGTGTAACCCGGAACCTGGTCAGAAACGAATCCGACAGGTCCGTCGTAAGCAGTGACTACATGCAGTCCGATCGATTGGATCGGTTCAAAGTTTCCGCCTGCGCCCTTCATGAACGCGACTGCCTCATCCAGGGTAACCTGATCGATCAGAGTATCCCACAGCGGATCGTCGATATCAACGGATCCGGCGTAGTTGCCGTTCTCATCAACCAGCAGCATATCAATCAGACGGAGGCCGTTATTGGCACCCCAGGTTTCGCCTTCTCCGTTCTCGGTCAGTGCGTAGACCTGGTTCTTCAGGTTCTTCAGCATCGCATCATCAGCCGTGACGCCCCATACAGGCGCCCAGCCCTTAGTCCAGTCAGCACGAGTGATATATTCTACGCCCAGTGCAGGCAGCAGTTTGCGCAGATCGCAGTCCTGCAGCTGGTTCTCGACGTTTGCAGAATACGTTTCGATATCTTTGCCCGCTACGGTGACTTTCTTTGCACAGTCAGCAGAGATCACTTCATCATTGATCGTTACGAGGTTGTCTGTGCTTCCGGTCTTAACGGCAAGGACGTTGTTCAGAGCTTCATGAGCGCCGTTGCCGATTGCGAAATAATAATCGCCTGCATCAAGGATCCATGCGCCCTGTGTGCCGTTTGCCTTGACCGCGTTCTCATCATAGGATGCGACATACTTGGCATCAAATTCAACCGTCACAGTTTCACTTGCTCCGGGAGCCAGTGTCTTGGTCTTGCCGAATCCGACGAGCTGAATCGCAGCTTTTTCCACGCCGCCCGCAATGTACGGAGCCTGTGCATAAAGCTGGACGACGCTCTTGCCCGCGACATCGCCCTTATTGGTGACCGTCACAACAGCCTTGGATTCTCCGCCGATATTGAACTCAACGCTTTCCAGTTTCTGCTCGAAGGTTGTGTAGCTCTTGCCGTAGCCGAACGGATATGCGACTTCAGAGGCATAATCCCAGTTGCCGGCGGAAGCGAAGACGCCTGCAGCGGAAGCTGCATTGCCCTGATTCAGGACAGCATCTTCATAGCGGGTTTCATAATATTTGTAGCCTACATATATGCCTTCGGTTTCAACAATGTACCAGTTGCCCTTATCATTACCGGGGTCGATGCCTTCGTTTGTATAGAAGAACAGGCCAAAGTTCTGCATGGCAGGTGCTGAAATCGAGTTAACTGCATAGGTGTCTGAAATATGACCGGACGGATTCACATCGCCTGCAAGAACATCCGCAACACCGCGGAATCCGTAAGCGCCGGGCAGGCCTGCCCAAACGATTGCGTTAATTGCCGGATCGTTCTTCAGGTCAGCGATTTCCATCGTTACATCAGTGTTCAGGACAACGATCACTTTACCGTTGGAATTCTGTTTTGCAAGTTCGATCAGTGCTTTCTCATTGTCAGAAAGAGCCATCGGGCGCTCGAAGTTATCGCCATTGGGATCCTTCATCGTGGAGACAGCGTAGTCGCTCGCCTCAGAACTGTCACGGGACAGGAAAACGACAGCTGTTGTATCTTTTGCCGCGTTCAGAACATCCTGCGTATAGAAGTCTGCCGGCGGTTCACCGATCATATAGCTGTCAGCTGTTTCAAACATCGGCCAGAATACCGGGATCAGAGAATGACCGGGGACTTCCTGTCCGAAGAATGCAGCCTTACGACGGTAAACATCCGCAGCACTGCTGCTGTACAGCGAAAGCAGATCTTCATTCAGGTTGAATCCGATCTCTTTCATTGCATCAATCAGAGTGACAGTTGTCTGGCCAGCTTCATAGTTAACTGAAGTCGTAGAACCAATCAGACCGCCATACGTGGGGGCGAGTGCGTTAAGGCCCCAAATTGTGACCTTTTCACTGCCTTTGTTCAGAGGCAGAGCGCCGTCATTCTTAAAGAGAACGGTGCCTTCCTGTGAAATTTCGCGCGCAAGCGCTTCTTTTGCGTCAATTACTTCTTTGACTGTTTTGAACTCGGACTTGAAATAAATTCCGTCGCTCGTGCTCTCGCCGGTTTTTACCATCTTGTAGCTCGAGGTTCCCAGGAAAGTATTGATCTTGCCCGACCACGTCTGCGCGATTGCAGTGGCAAACAGCGACAATACAAATATCGATGCCAGAATCACTGCCAGTCCGCGCTTTAATCCTGTTTTTCTTCCTTTCATAATCTCCTCCTGTATATTCTGTGTCATTCTCCGCAGATAAATTCTGAATCCAATTGCATCGAATTCACACAGATTTTATTATAGCAAGAAGACAAAACTCGAAACTATAATTTGTCGCAGATGCCCCGATTTCTGTCGCAGATAAAAGAATAACTCCCGAGTTATTGGCTCAGGAGTTATTACATCGATCCTAATATATTTCTCAATTACAAATAGCAACGACTGTTTCCGCTGTGCGATTCCCGTCCGTTACGGTCAGTTTAATTTCACCCGCATCTTTTGCCCGTACGATGGCAAGTGCTTCCCCGTAATAGGTGTCACTCTCATCGTCGAGATAACTCTGCTCGTAGAACGGACAGGCTGAACCGAATGCTTCCAGCGTTCCGCCTTCAACGGATGCTTTTAAGATGCCGCGTTCTACAGGCTTTGTTGTGCCGTAAGCATCCGCATAGCGGATCCTGATGAAAGCCAGATGACCCTGCGAAACAGTTTTCTCTTCCGGTTCTGCAAGAAGCACCGTACGCAGCTCTGCGGTTTTCAGCAGATCTTTTCCGATCACATTGCCCTTTTCGTCATATGCGATCGCCTCCAGTGTCCCGTTCTGATATGGCACCTTAAAACGGAACAGGCAGTCTTTCCCATCAAATTTCTTTTTCCCAACAGTCTTCTGATTCAGACGCAGTTCAACACTAGCCGCTCTTGCATATACCTCAACAACCGCCATCTTGCCTTCATAGCCACGCCAGGACCATGACGGCATTGCATTCGTCATCTTCCAGGCGGACGGACTATGCTTCCCTTCATGGCAGATCGGCCGTACTGCGATAAACGGTCCTTTTTCACGCTCCAAAGCAACTTTTGTATAAAGCGCTTCTCCCAGCGGTTTTCCCGTCAGATCGATCCTTCCGCTGCCCGCTGAGATCCAACCGAGTCCCGCATTCATATTTTTCGCATAATCCGGATATTCCCAACTTCCGATCATGACTTCGCCCAGATAATCGATCCCTGACCAGACGAAATCACCGATCAGCCGGGGATTGTCTTTCGCCAGTTCCCAGAACTTATATGCGTCGAAGCAGAATGTTTCGCTGCCCAGGATCAGACGGTCCGGATAGTTTTTCAGGTCTTTTTTATATCGCTTCTCACCATAGTTGTATCCGGCTATATCCATATTCGCAAAGGATTCTCTGGTCGTAACATCGCTCATATGCAATGTTGCTCCGATTTTCATAAAATCAGCGCCTAAAAGTCCCGCCATATCATTGAAGAACTTCGATCCGGTGCTGCTCTCCTTCGCCTGTTTACCTTCCGCCTTGGCTTTTGCAGCCCGTTCGGCTTCTTTTTTTGCTTTCTCATCCGAATACTGACCGAATCCGATGTAGTTCAGGAAATTGAAAAAGATATTCACGCCGCAGGTAACAGGACGCGCCGGGTCAAGAGCATGCAGAAGTTCAGTCATCTCTTTCGCCAGCTGAATTCCCTTCGGCTTCGCTGTTTCTGCGACTTCGTTGCCTGTAGAATATAAGATTACGCAGGGATGGTTGTAATCTTTGTCAACCATATCCGTCATATCCTGCCGCCACCAGTCGAAGAAGAAATCAACGTAATCGTACATTGTCTTATGTATATACCAGTGGTCGATATATTCGTCCATCACATACACGCCAAGCCGGTCACAGATCTCCAAAGCCGTTTTGGAGCAGGGATTGTGAGCGGAGCGAAGCGCGTTGTATCCGTTTTCTTTCAGAATCCGAATCCGACGCTCCAGCGCGTCCGGATCACATTTTGCTCCGAGGATTCCATTGTCATGATGTACACAGGCTCCGCGAAGGATCTCCCGGCTTCCGTTGATCAGAAAACCGTCTCTTCCCCATGAAATCGTGCGAAGACCAAAGGATTCCGTCGTTTCATCCTCGCCGAATGTAACCTTGCAGGTATATAGCTTTGGTGTATCCGAATTCCAAGGAATGATACCGTCAACTGTCAGGGAATAGATCCTTTCTTCCCCTTCCGCTACCGCCAGTACTTCAGCACCATCCAGCAGTTCAACTCTGATCGGACCTTCTGCGGAAGTCTTGACCTTGATCTCAACCGTTGCCGGATTGAGGGAAAGAGTTCTCACCTTGACGCCATTTATCTCAATATGAGATTCGGGGCCGGTCCATAGTCTGACAGGACGATAGATTCCCGCGCCGGAATACCAGCGTGAATTCGGCTGGTCCGCATTGAAAGCCCGCACCTCAATTGAGTTCTCTCCCGCGTGAACGAACGGCTTCAGATCGACATAGAAATTTGTATAGCCGTAAGGCCGAAAACAAGCTTTCTGCCCGTTCACGTACACTTCCGCCTTGCGATAGACTCCTTCGAACTCTAAAGTTAGCGTTCCAAGTAAATCCTGCTCGGACAGTATGAACGTCTTTGCATATGAATAATCTCGCCCCTCAAACCAGCTGATATTCAGTCCTCCTGTGGACTGCGCTGACCGGGGTTCTCTCAGCATGGCATCATCCGGGATCCGGACAGAAATCGGAGTCTCGTCTGTATTCAGATGTTTACAGGTCCAGTTGTCATTCCAAGCGATGGCCTTCATAGCTTCTTCCTTTCCTCATCGTCGCAATCGTGATGAATTAGATCAAATCTCTTCTATTTTAATCATACTTTTCATTTTCATCTGTTGTCAATCATCATATACGCTGTTTTTGTCAGTATCTGCGTAACAAAATGCGGCTTTCCGTTTCAGGCAAAGCCGCATATGCATATGATACTGAGAAATTCAGAAACTTATTTCTGGCAGGGGATCAAAATATCGAGACGGAACAGATTCTGATCCGTACGAATGCTCATCGTTCCCTTGTATTTTTTCACGACATGCCGGATACTGAGAACGCCGAATCCATGATAGTCCGTATCTTTGCTCGTTACCGGAAGGCCGTCCACGATCTTGAGCGGATGTCCGAGATAGTTTTCAATATGAATGGTCAGAAACGCTCCCCGTCTGCCGACTCTGAGGCCGATAACCCTGTTCTTCTCATCTTCGTCCCGAATTCCTTCGATTGCGTTGTCGATCGCATTGCCGAAGAGAGAATAGATATCCATTGTATCCATTTTGCTGAGCTGTGCTCCGTCACAGATACAGGTAAATGTGATTCCATGCGCTTTGCAGAACAGCTGCTTTTCCATCAGAATCAGATCAAGGGTTTCGTTTCCTGTTTTGATCGCGCTCTCATAGAACAGAACGGCATCCTCGATTTCGCCGATATATGCATTCCGTTCATCATCGGAGTCCAATCGCTTTAATCCTTCGATCTGATGCTTGAGATCATGGCATTTCCGGTTAATCAGCTCCATATTTTCTTTTGTTATACTCTGCTTTTTCTGTTCGGAAGCAAGAAGCTGCCCAATGATCTCATTTTGCATCTTCAGGTCTGTCTCATGCAGAAGGCCGTATTGCATCATAATTGCAAGTGCATCCGCAGCAATATAAGTGAAATATATAAAAACACTCCACGATGCGCCATCGACTCTTCGGTTCAGAAAGACCGTAATAATCAGAAGAATCAACGCGTTCCGGGTCACAGGCCATTGCGGCAATGTATGACCCTCACGATCGAACATATATTTCCGGAACTGAAAGTATATCATTCCATATACAAGCATAATTAGTCCGGTATAAATCAGAACCGAAATCCAGCTGTATTCCGGAAAGCCGAATATTCCTTTGATAATCCAGAACAGATTGAATACCAAGTTCTGGAGTGGCAGCGCACTGGATGAGGAATACAATGCCTCGCGTGGTGTGCATTCATAGCAAAAAAGCAGCGTTCCGAAACACCAGATAAAAGGAATCAAAAACAGCACCTGCCGTATACCATTAGTTAATACAGGTAAAAGCAGATCGAATCCGATCAGCAGCGGATGCGCGGACAATATGGCCCGCAGTGCAAAATGCGGACGCTTCCGAAACGTCGGATAAGCGAACAGATGTGCCGCAAAAAGCAACTGGATCTGATATGTACAAAGAATCCTGACGAGTGTATCGATCACTGTTTTCATAGGACGACATCTCCCATGAACTCAGTCAGTTGCTGTAAAAAGGCACGCCGTTTCGTGCTCCCGATCGGAAGCATTTTGTTTCCAACACGGATATCATTGTGACGGATTTCCGTCACATAGCGCAAATTGACCAGAAAGCTATTGTTGCAGCGGGCGAAATCATATGCTGCCAGTCTCGCTTCGCAATCCCTGATTGAACCGCGGACCGAAAAGTCTCCTTCTGTCGTATGATATACCAAAGTATGATTCATAATCTCTACGTATAGGATGTTTTGTATACAAAGCCTTCTGGAGCCTTCCTGAGTAGAGATGATAATCTCCTGTTTGCGGTTTCGCTCGATTGTTGTGACAGCACGGTCCATTTTCAAACAGAAATTCTCATATGTTACCGGCTTCACCAGAAAATCAAGTGCTTTTACGCCGTATCCCTGTATCGCATAGTTTGCCAGCCTTGTTACAAATAACAAGCAGGCATTTTCATCCACTTCCCGGAGTTTTCTCGCAGTCTCCATTCCGTCCAGCCCCGGCATTTCAATGTCCATAAGTATTAATTCAAATTTATCTTCTACACTGCTCAGAAATGCTTCACCGCTTGAAAATACCGATACTGCAAAAGCAATGCTTCTTTCTGATCCATAGCGTACAAGATAGTCCCGAAGCAGATTGACTTCTTCCGGTGTATCTTCAACAATCGCCGTCCGATACATTCTCACACCTCCGTTTAACTATTCTTATTATAACTGTTTCGCAGTATATTTTGCAAGACAGCGGGATAACGGGCAGATTATTGATAATCCAGATAAACACCGTATAACAGTTGACAACAGTTGACAACTGTTATATACTGTTTACGGAGGAAAATTCTATGCACATCATATTGAACAACTCTTCAATGATACCGATTTATGAGCAACTTGTAGATCAGGTGAAAAACGAGATCATAAGCGGAGCCCTTAAGGAAAGCGAAGTTCTCCCCTCCGTAAGAGCTCTTTCAGGCGAACTGCGCATCAGCTCTCTGACTGTAAAAAAAGCATATGACAGGCTGGAAGAAGAAGGATTCGTCATCACCGTTCACGGTAAAGGCACCTATGTCACAGCGACAGATCGACAGCTTGCCATAGAAGCCAGAAGGAAGACCGCAGAAGATGAACTTGCTCTTTCTATTCAGCACGCAAATGCAATCGGATTATCGAAAGACGAGATCCTTGAAATTGTACACATCATTTTGGAGGAATACTGATGGTTATCGTTGATCAGCTTACTAAAAATTACGGTGACTTTCACCTTGACGTTTCCTTTGAGATTCCGGATGGAACAGTTTCCGGTATTGTGGGGAAAAACGGCGCAGGCAAAAGTACAACGATCAAGGCAGTGCTCGGTCTGATCAGACCTGACAGCGGGCATGTCGCAATCAATGGGAAAGACGTTTCGAAACTAACAGGCGCTGAGAAGGAATCAATCGGTGTGGCTCTTTCCGATTCCGGTTTCAGCGGATACCTGAACATTGAGGATGTGATCTGCATTCTGAAGAACATGTACTCTTCCTTTGATGAGCCCTATTTCAGAAAATGCTGCGCATCCCAGAAGCTCCCTCTCAAGAAACAGATCAAAGAGTTTTCAACCGGTATGAAGGCAAAGCTGCGCGTACTTGTGGCAATCAGTCATAAAGCCGAGCTTCTCGTTATGGATGAACCGACTGCCGGCCTTGACATTGAAGCCAGAAACGAAATACTTGATCTTCTGAGACAATATCTTACAGAGAACGAGCATTGTTCGATCATTATCACTTCCCACATCTCGTCCGATCTGGAAGGGTTATGTGACGACATCTATCTGATACATGACGGGAAAATTCTCATCCATGAGGATACAGACTCGATTCTCGGAAAATATGCCGTCCTGAAAATGGATGCACCAACATTTGAAAGCCTTGATAAAACCTATATTCTCCGTGCAAAAAAAGAACTCTTCGGCTACGCCTGTTTTACGAATGAACGTCAGTTCTATGCAGAGAATTATCCCAATATCGTCATTGAAAGCGGAAGCATTGACGATCTAATTCTTATGATGACAGGAGGAAAATAAAATGCGCGGATTAATTACAAAAGATTTTCTCCTGATTTTCAAACGGAAACAGACGCTGATCATATTCGCCGTGCTGGCGCTGGTCATGGGATTTGCTATGGATGGCACTTTCATCATCGGATATCTTACGATGCTCACCGCAATCGTATCGATCAGCACCATCAGTTATGATGAGTTCGAAAACGGTTTTTCCTTTTTAATGACACTTCCGGTCAGCAGGAAGACTTATGTTATTGAAAAGTATCTGTTCTGCTCCTTCATGGGGTTTGCAGGGTGGTGTGTCTCTGTGGTTATTTACATGATTGGAAAGCTGATCAAACAAATCCCTGTCGGTCTGATAGATGAACTTCCCATGCTGTTCGCTATTCTACCGGTAATGCTTGTGTTTACCTCCGCAATCATCCCTCTGCAATTGAAATTCGGTGTTGAGAAAAGCCGTATCGCCATATTCGCAATTTACGGAGGCATGGCTTTGGTCGTATTCTTAGCGTCAAAACTGCTAAGCAAATCCAGCATCGATGTCTCGGAACTTGTCACGGGGCTGAACGCATTATCACCCGCTCTTGTCCTGATGCTGTTTCTGATTTTGTGGCTGGCTGTCACTGCTGTCTCTTATCTGATCAGCGTAAAAATCATGGAGAAAAAAGAATTCTGATGCATCAGAATCAATTCACACGGTATGGCGAATCTATCTCTGCCAAACAAAAAACAGCTCTTTCATTTTTATGAGAGGACTGTTTTTCTTTGCATCCGATTTGTTTCATGCACATTCTTTCATGGTGTTTTCACAAAGAGTCGCCTTCTTGTTGTCCATAAAATGTCCCAGAATCATGCGAAATTGTCTTTTTAGGTGCATTTTTGTCATTTTTTATTCATATTTATCTTTTCATTTTATCGTGCAAAAGTTATAATAA
Source organism: Clostridia bacterium (assembly GCA_017514685.1). Classification (GTDB taxonomy): domain Bacteria; phylum Bacillota; class Clostridia; order Christensenellales; family CAG-138; genus UBA3792. The sequence goes on along the minus strand of JAFWJN010000008.1, from coordinate 43,638 downwards.
TGATATATTGCCGCAATAGTTGGGCGGCTGATATAGGAGGGGTATCTATGAGTAAACGCAAACTGAAACTATCCGTTTCCGGAATTCTGTTTTTGATTGCGATCGTTCTTTTAATGGGCGCTATGGTTGCCGTGATTGTTGTGCTGTCTTCCAACTGCGCAGCAAACAGTCCCGACAGAAACGCTTCTGTTCCGAGTGCGGTTCCTTCCGCTGTTCCGACTGAGCAAGCCGCTGCTCCATCTGCCGAACCAACCGCTACCGCAAAACCCACTGATATTCCAGAGCTTGACCCAATCGATACCGCGCCTGCTGCAACGGAAACCAGCAGCTCGGTTATCATTGCCCCTACACCTGCTTCCACTGCGTCTCCGACCTCCAGCGCCAAGATCTATACCAAACCTTCCAGTGCTCAGAAGAAAGCAGCCAAGAAAGGCTATGTCTATAAAGACAAAGTCAATATGCGCAAGGGTCCCGGTACCAATTATGATCTCGTAAAGAAAGATATTGCAAAGAATACTGCTGTTACCTTATACGAGCAGCAGGGCGACTGGTGGTTCTTAAAGTGCGGAAACAATTACGGATATATCCGGAAAGATATGATCAAAACCGGTGCCGCTCCAACTGTCAAGCCAACAGAAAAGCCGAAGTCAACTGCTACTCCCCCTCCGGGTTCCTTTATCGGAACTGTCAGGACCAATTCCGTTGTAGCGTTCCGCGAATCTCCTTCCACTGTCGGAAGCAAAGTTATACGGGAACTGAAAAACAACGATAAAGTCATTGTCTACTATAAAACAATCGGCAATGGCAACAAAGAATGGTACTACTGTGAATATGGCGGAAAAAAAGGCTATATATGGGCCAGCTTCCTCAAAGTACCCAGCGGCGTCCCATTCGTCGAATAAGCAAACTTATCAAAAACGCCGTTCCCCGGACGGCGTTTTTATTTTCCCACACCCGTACACTCCCCGAATTCAAAGAAAGGAACCGTCCTCTTTTATGGATCAGGAAAAACGGAATCAACGTTATTCGAACATTCTTAAAGAAGAACTCCGTCCCGCAATGGGATGTACCGAACCGATAGCAATCGCATATGCCGCTGCAAAGGCAAGGTCTGTTCTCGGAAAACTGCCGAACCGCATTTCTGCGCAAGTCAGCGGAAACATTATCAAAAACGTCAAAAGCGTCGTGGTTCCTCACACCGGCGGTCTCAGAGGGATTCCCGCCGCTATCGCAGCGGGCACCGTTGCGGGCGATCCGGATGCGGAGCTGGAAGTTCTATCATGCGTCAAGGACTCTGATACCGCTGCCTTTGCTGATTTTCTCCGCTCTGTTCCGATTGAATTGAGTTGTGTTGAAACAGGTCATATTTTCGATATTCTCATCACTTCCTATTATGGATCTGAGTGTGCATCCGTTCGCATTGCTGATTATCACACCAATATTGTCCGTATTCAGAAAAACGGGCAGACTCTTCTCGAAAAAGACTGCTCCGGCAAACGCAGTTCGGAAACAGATCACTCCTGCCTGACGATCGAGGAAATCGTCAATTATGCCGAAACGGTTGATCTTGATTCCATCCGTCCGGTGCTGGAACGTCAGATCGCCTGTAATATGGCAATCGCAAAGGAAGGGATGACCCACAATTACGGTGCGAACATCGGTAAAACGATCCTCCTCAACCGCGAGAACGATATCAATTATCAGATGCGGGCTTGGGCTGCCGCCGCAAGCGATGCGCGTATGAACGGATGCGAAATGCCCGTCATTATCAATTCCGGTAGCGGGAATCAGGGAATCACTTGCTCCGTTCCTGTCATTGTCTACGCAAGAGAAACCGGTGCGTCGGAGGAACTTCTTCTGCGCGCGCTCTGTGTTTCGAATCTTGTCACGATTCACTTGAAAACAGGAATCGGGCGTCTTTCAGCCTACTGCGGAGCCGTCAGTGCCGGAGTCGGAGCCGGTGCCGGAATCGCTTTTCTCAAGGGCGGCCGTTTTGAAATGATTGCACATACCGTGGTCAATGCTGTTGCAATCACTTCCGGGATCGTATGCGACGGTGCTAAAGCAAGTTGCGCTGCCAAAATTGCGGCTGCTGTTGACGCAGGTCTTCTGGGACTTGCCATGTATGAGAATGGGAATCAGTTTTTTGGCGGAGAAGGCATTGTGAAGAAGGGTGTTGAAAACACGATCGACAATATCGGAAAGCTCGCCCGCTTCGGCATGGAGCAGACCGACCGCGAGATCATCCACCTGATGATGGAAAGCTGACGATCCGAAAGAAAGCATATGAGGAGCACTCCCGCGGGGAGTGTTTCTTGTTTCTTCCCCCTTTTCCTTTTCCTTCTCAGATGGTATAATGAATTTTATGAAACGATTGTATTGTATCCTTTTGGCAGGAATCCTTCTGCTTCTCACTTTTGCGCCTGGCATCGCAGTTGCCGATACTGACGTTATCCATCATACATTGCACTCTGATCGTGAGGCTGAAAGTTCCCGCGTTCTTTTTGCTGCTGAAAAATCCGCGAAGGACCTTACCTCCAGTTGTAAACTGACCGTTACGGGCAAGCATCCCAATGCTTCTGTGATTCTTCACAGCAAATATCTGGATTCGTTTGTTGAATTCAATTCGGGCGAATATATGCAGCTGACCTGGAAAGAAGGCGTTTCCGCTCATATGCTCTGCCTGCAATGGATCAAGCTTCCGATCAACGTCACGATTCAGTTTTTCGGCGCAGACGGTGAAGTTCTCTCCGAGCAGCCGGTTTCTCCTTTCTATGATACCGTTAATGAAATTCCCGCTGACGCGCTGTCCCTGCAGCTGATTGCCGGAAACGGCGGCATGACGCTCGGTCATGTCCAGGTCTTTTCCGAAGGACGGCTTCCGGAACCTTTCTTTTTCTGGCAGCCCACGCCGAATCATCTGGACTATCTCCTTGTAGCAACACATCCGGATGATGATACGCTGTTCTTAGGCGCTGTCATTCCGATTCTCGGTGCTGAGCAGGGACATACCGGTACCGTTGCTTTTATGACTGCCAGCAAACGGGAACGTATTTCCGAAGCGGAGCGCGGTGTCTGGACAATGGGCTCTCCCTATTATCCGATGTTCCTCGGTTTTCCGGATATCCCGCAGACGGAACGGAAAGACAGTGACAAGCAGTTCCAGACAGCCGATCTGGTCGATGCGCTTGTCAAACTGTTCCGGAAGCATAAGCCGCTTGTCGTGTTTACTCAGGATGCAAAAGGGGAATACGGTCACTGGCAGCATATGCGCGTTTCGGCAGCCGTCGTTGAGGCGTCCCAGCGTTGTGCCGATCCTTCCTATGATCCTGCTTCCGTCAGCGAATACGGTGTATGGGAAGTAAAAAAATGTTATGTTCATCTGCACAAGGAGAATCCTCTGATTTTTGATATCAATACTCCCCTTGCTTCCATGGACGGAAAGACTGCGTTTCAGATTGCCAAAGAAGCGTTTGCCAAGCACGAGTCTCAGCAGAGCGGTCGCCATCATGTAAACGGTGTCAATGAAGATTTTTCCATTGCAAAGTTCGGTATGGCATATGGGACAGTCGAAGCCGGAGATGAGGCATTTACGAACATTGACTTCTCTGCTGTCTCTCAAAGTGAAGAAACACCCGTGCCATCCGAATCTTCCGTGCCATCGCCCATCCCTTCGGAAACGCCTGAGCCCGAGCCGGAGCCGACCCCTGTTCCGGATGATCCGAGTCCGGTGCCTGTTACTCCGGAGCCTTCCGATACACTGGAACCTTCTTCTGCATTCTCAACAGAACCAGCTAACACTCCTGAGTTATCTCCGGAATCCGCAAAGCCTTCATCAAAACCCATGCAGGGTGCCAGTACTTTCGATTCCGTTTCAAACGCCTTGATTATCGGCTTATTCATTACAGCTGCTGTCCTGACCATTGTAATCGTTATCTGTCTGGTTCTTCTGAAACGAAAACGTTAATCATTCTTCTAATTTAACCTATCTGGAGCAGGTGCAATACCTGCTCCTTTTTCTTCGATATTTATCAAAATTATGCTGAGCAAATTATAAGATATGCTATTTTCGTAGATTATCTCTTAATCGGAGCATATACTGAATCATAGATAATTATGTTGTGAGGTGAAGATTTATGCTGAAAATCAAAAATGCATTTATGATAATCGCATTCCTGTGCCTGACGTTCCTTTTTTCCGGCTGTTCAAAGCCTGCTGTTCCAACATCAATTTCAGTAGATTCGTCAAATGCGAAATACTGGTATGTTTCCGGAACAGAAATCGATCCTTCCGGACTTGTGATACATGCATCGATGACAGACGGAACTACGAAAGAAATCCCTGTTTCAGAATGCTCCTTTGAGAAACCGGCTTTTGCGCCTTACGGTGAAAAAGAGGTCACCGTTCATTATGGTGATTTATCTGCTGTTTATCCAATCTATTCCTGCCCGTCCGCAGCGGAAACCGATTCTTATACAACTTATACAGTTCGCCTCAACGAGAATGGAAGCCGCGTAACACTGACCGCGTCACTTGTCGGAGAAAACAAACCTTTCGTATTGATTTTTCCAGGTGGCGGTTATGCTGCTGTCTATATGCGCCAGGAAGGCTTTGATTACGCAGCAGAGATCAACCGTCTCGGTTTCAACGCATTCATCCTGGAATACTCTGTTAATATGGAGCATCCCGCACCTCTCAACGATGTGAATACCGCCTATGAGATCATTGAACAGAACAAAGATTTCTTCCATGTAACGATGGATAATTATGCTGTCTGCGGCTCTTCTGCAGGAGGACATCTGGCGGCAACCTGGTCAACCAATATCGTCGGAGCCGCTCACTATGAGAAGCCGCGCCCTGCGGCAGTTATTCTTGCCTATGCGAGCACACACATTTTCGAAGACAGCCGCAGCAACCTTGTTGGGGAAAACGCTTCCGATGAACGCAAGCACAGCCTAAGCGCAGACGAAAATGTGGATTTCGCTTTTCCACCGACTTATAACTGGGTCTTTGTGGAAGATACAGAAGTAGCCAAGCATACGCGGCTGATGGAAGCTGCCCTTGAAAATGCAGGAGTCCCGCATATCACCCGTTACTTTGTCGGTGGAAAGCACGGGCTCGGACTTGCCGAAAAGACCGAAGCCTTTGGTTGGATGGAAGAGGCCATCACTTTCTGGCAGGAACACCTCACTTCCCACTAAAGCTGAAGTAACTGATTTGTTTTGTATTTTTAATCTTTAATCAGCATCCAAACAAAACAGGAGCTGTGCAAGCCGGAATAATTCCGGGCTTCACAGCTCCTACTTGTTTACGTTTTCATTCCGCATCTGGCTGCAGAATGATTGTATCCTTCCCTTTCCGGATCAATACTTTCTTGCGTCCTTGACATGATCCAGATGATCCTGATAGGCCTTGAGGTTTCTCGGATTCTCCGAAACTTCGGTATCACCGACACGCCACCAGGAACCGTATCCTTCAGTCATGGATTTCGGAAGCACGCGGATATCGAATACGACCGGAACTCCTTTAATCTTCTTGGCATCCACGATTGCTGCTTTCATCTCTTCGATCGTATGGATCGTATATGCTTTGCAGCCATAGCCTTCCGCAATCTTCGCGAAGTCTACCGGCATGAAGTCACCATACAGCTCGCCGTCCTCACTGCGGTAACGGAGCTCCGTGCAGAGCGTATCATTTCCGTGTCCTACCTGCAGATTGTTGATGCAACCGAAGGAAGCGTTGTTGAACACGCATACGTTAATTTTCTTGTGTTCCTGAACAGCTGTCAGCAGTTCGGAATGCAGCATGATGAAGCTGCCGTCGCCGACCATCGCATAGACATCTCTGTCCTCACCGATTGCATACTTGACACCGAGGGCTCCGGAGATCTCATAGCCCATGCAGGAATAGCCGTATTCCATGTTATAGGTATCCACTCCGCGCGAGCACCACATGCGCTGCATATCGCCGGGCAGTGAACCGGCCGCGCCGATCGCAACGTCTTCCTTGTCGATCGTGAAGTTGATTGCGCCAAGAACCGTTGTCTGCGCAAGATCCGCGTTCAGATCTTTTGCAAATCTGTCAGCCGATTTGGCGTTCGCGTCATTGACTTCCGGTACATAGCCTTCGCCGTATTCGATGTTCATCAGGCGGTTCAGTTCTTTGAACCAGCGGTCACGAGCGTTCTTGACCTCATCCGTATAAGGTGCCTGGTATCCGTCCAGTGCCTTCAGAAGCACGGGCAGTGCGCGCTTTGCGTCTGCTACGACCGGAACCGCTTCCAGTTTCAGTGCCTGGAAGTCAGATACGTTGATATTGACAAACTTCGCATCGTCCTTAAAGAGCCATTTGGATGCGGTCGTAAAGTCGGTGTAGCGTGTTCCGACGCCGATGATGACATCCGCTTCCTTTGCGATCTCATTCGCTGCGGAACATCCGGTAACGCCGATGCCGCCGAGATTAAGCGGATGATCATATTCGATCGCGCTCTTGCCGGCCTGGGTCTCGCCAAACGGAATTCCCGTCTTCTCAGCAAACTCACGGAACTCTGCATGAGCTTCGCTGTAACGGACACCGCCGCCGCAGATCAGCAGGGGTTTCTTTGCCGCTTTGATCACAGCAGCTGCCTCTTCGATCGCTTCTTCCTCCGGAAGCCGTCTTGCAAGACGGTGTACGCGTTTACGGAAGAACGACTCCGGATAATCATACGCTTCACCTTCCACATCCTGCGGCATTGCGATGCAGACTGCGCCGGTGTTGGCCGGATCGGTCAGTACGCGGAATGCGGAGATCATTGCGCTCATCAGCTGCTCGGGGCGGACGATGCGGTCCCAGTAACGGCAGACCGGACGGAATGCGTCATTGGTGGAAAGAGACAGGTCATGCGTCTGCTCAACCTGCTGCAGTACCGGATCCGGCTGGCGGCATGCATAGACATCGCCCGGAAGAATCAGAACCGGAATATTGTTCGCGGTAGCGGTTGCTGCCGCGGTTACCATGTTGGCAGCGCCGGGACCTACAGAAGAGGTGACGGCGATGATTTTCTTGCGCTTCATCTGCTTGGCGAACGCAACAGCGGTATGTGCCATGCCCTGCTCATTCTTGCCCTGCCATACTTTCAGATGATGTGTTTCCTGACGGAGCGCCTGACCAAGGCCGACGACGTTTCCGTGTCCCGGAAGCATAATGACGCCCTCGACAAAAGGATGCTCTTTTCCATCATACGCGATATACTGGTTTTCCAGAAAACGGACCAGCGCCTGCGCCATTGTTAAACGAACGGTTTTCATGTATTCCTCCTAGAAAAAATGGTGGCCGATGGCGGAAAGCAATTCCCGCCGGGAACGGGCTTGTCAGCCTTGGAAAATATGCTCATTCGCATCCGGCTTCCAGAGCCAGGAATGCTCAGGATCATCGATCCGGGTCTTCTTCCACGGATCCCCGTCCAGATGGCGGATGCCCCATGCATAGCACATCGCGTAGCCGGGGGCTGCTGCCTGTGAATGGAATCCATGATTGATGACCGCGCATCCGTTGTGTCCGGTCTGATAAATTTCCCCGTTTGCAAACCCCGCGCCAAAGCCGTGCGGATAATCAAAACGGTAGAAATAAACTTCCGGCTGCGGATGATGATGCGGCGGATAAGAAGACCATTTGCCCGGAAAATTCAGGACCTCACCGAGCACCATATTGGAAAACGGAGCATTCTCATAGTCAAAGAATGTCTTGATTTCGCGGCGCATGGCTCCCATCAGTTCACCGTTTGCCCCTGCATGCTGAACCTGTACTGTTTCCGGAGTATACATAACCGGCTCATAATTTCGCTCGTTGATCGTTTGCTGAATATAGACTTCGGCATGATTGTGAGCGGTCAGTTCAATTTTGACTCCCTTCGGAGAGAGCAGGCAGTAGGCTTCATGATGGAACGTATCGGGACGGTCGCCCTCAACAGTCTGCCCCGCATAACGGAACGTTACTTTTCCTTCAAACAGAAGGACCGCGGTTTCTTTCTCCGCTTCATCGATCACATAGGTATCTCCGTCTTCCATCACCAGAAGGCCGACATCCATCTGCGTGCCGAGATCATCGACTTTTGTATCGATATAAGCGTTATATCCGCGATGCAATTCCTTAGTAAAGTACATAGCCGTTCCTCTTACAGTCCGGTATGCTCATGGATGTACTTACGGCCTTTGATCGCGTACTCAAGCGGATTCGCCTTTGCCGGATCCTGCTCGGCTTCCACCAACAGCCATCCTTCGTAATTCGCGTCTGCAAGGACTTTAAAGATCGGATCGAAATCCACGTTTCCATCGCCCGGAACCGTGAAAGCGCCGTTACGGACCGCAGTCAAAAAGCTCCAGTTGTTCTTGCGCGCTTCCTCAACGACAGGCAGGCGCATATCCTTCAGATGAACATGCCCGACACGGTCAACATACTTCTTCAGCATGGTCAGAGGATCTTCGCCGGCGAAGGTGAAATGACCGGTATCGTAGCAAAGGAAGACATAACGGGGATCCGTATGGCTCATCATACGGTCCGTTTCTTCCGAGGTCTGAACGACTGTTCCCATGTGATGATGGAAGCAGAGTTTGAAGCCGCGCTCCACTGCGATCTTGCCTAGCACATCAAGGCCCTTGCAGAAACGATCCCATTCCTCATCGTTCATCACGTACTTATGACCGCCGGTCAGGATCGGAGTGTCTACCTGGCCCTGGATGGAATAGCTCTGCTCGGAAACATTGATGCGGTTTGCGCCGACAGCTTCCAGGAAGTCCAGTTCCTTATTGAAGTCCGCAATATTTTCTTCCAACGATTTGGTCAGAAGGAAAGATGAGAACCAGCGGCTCGCGATCCGCATTCCGCGAAGATCGAGTTCCCACTTCAGTTCTTTGGGATCTTTCGGATACTTGTTGCCGATTTCACAGCCTGTAAAGCCTGCAAGCGCCATTTCGCTCACGGTCTGACGGAACGTGTTTTCCGCGCCGAGTTCCGGCATATCATCGTTGCACCAGCCGATCGGTGCGATACCGAGTTTTACTTTCTCCTGATTGAACATTGCCATAATGAAATATCCTTCTTTCCTTACATTTTTATATTCTTGCTACGCCGCTCCTGCGCGCCGCTTCGGCAACTGCCGCAGCAACCGCGGGACCTACACGTTTGTCGAACGCTTTCGGGATGATGTAATCCGGGCTGAGTTCGTCATCCGAAATCAGATCCGCCAGGGCTTTTGCCGCTGCCATCTTCATCTCTTCGTTGATGTCGCTTGCACGCACATCGAACGTGCCGCGGAAGATTCCCGGGAATGCCAGAACGTTGTTGATCTGGTTCGGGAAATCGCTTCTGCCGGTCGCGATGACTTTCGCACCGCCCGCTTTCGCGTCGTCCGGGAAAATCTCAGGCGTCGGATTCGCGCATGCAAAGATGATCGCGTCACGGTTCATCGTTTTGACCATCTCGGTCGTAACGGTATTCGGTGCGGAAACACCGATGAATACATCTGCTCCTACGAGCATGTCCGCAATGGATCCCGCCTTATGATCGAGGTTCGTGACTTCCGCCATCTCTTCCTTGATCCAGTTCAGTCCTTCACGGCCTTTGTAGATCGCGCCCTTGCGGTCGCACATCGTGATGTTTTTGAATCCTGCCGACAGCAGCAGTTTCACAATGGAAATAGCCGCTGCACCAGCGCCGGACGTAACGACTTTCACGTCTTCCTTCTTCTTGTTCACGACCTTCAGTGCATTGGTAAGGCCTGCCAGGGTAATGACAGCTGTTCCGTGCTGGTCATCGTGGAAGATCGGGATATCACATTTTTCCTTCAGTTTGCGCTCGATCTCGAAGCAGCGCGGTGCGGAGATATCCTCCAGGTTCACGCCGCCGAAAGAACCGGACAGCAGATAGATCGTGTTGACGATCGTATCCACATCCTTGGATTTGATGCACAGCGGGAACGCATCGACGTTTCCGAACGATTTGAACAAAACACACTTGCCTTCCATGACCGGCATGCCGGCTTCCGGACCGATATCGCCGAGTCCCAGAACCGCGGTTCCGTCGGTGATGACAGCGCAGAGGTTGTGACGGCGGGTCAGTTCGTAGGACTTGTTGACATCCTTCTGGATCTCCAGACAGGGCTGCGCAACACCAGGCGTGTAAGCAAGGCTCAGATCATCCTTGGTTGCCACGGGAACGGTCGCTACGACCTCGATTTTACCCTTCCATTCTCCGTGCAGACGGAGAGACTCTTTTGCATAATCCATTTCCTATCTCCTTCAATTCTTCATAATTGACGGCAATGTGGATCCGCCGTACGGCATTGCCAGTACGGTCGCATCTTTGCCGAGTTTTTCAAAAGCATGATCCAATGCGGCCTGTGCCGAAGGCTGCGGGGTTAAGAAGATTGACCGGACAAAATCATCGTCCAGATCGGAGACCAGATCGATCTCCGCTTTCTGAAGAACCATCGCAATCGCTGCGGCTTTATGTCCGCCGAGTTTGAAATCCCGACCGATCCGCTCGATCAGTGACTCCGGTGTCGGTGCCGTTGTCATCCATTCCTCAAACGTCTTCTCTCCCATTCCTTCCTTGCAGGAACCAATCAGAATGATGACGCCCCCGTCTTTTACCGCATGTTTCGCATTATCCAGTGCTTTCTGGGTCTGATACAGGTTCAGGTCCTTCGGAGCGCCGCCCTGCGATACGAGGACGATATCAGCCGGTTCTTTCAGTTCTTTGCGGTACAGTTTGTCCAGGAACTTGCATCCTTCCCTGTGCGCTTTGACCGGATCACCCGCTACCGCACACAGAATCTCCTTGTGTTCGGAAAGAACCACATTCACGATAAAGTCCACACCGAGCATGGCACCCGCTTCCTCGATATCAAGCCGGAGCGGGTTGGTATCGATCGCGCCCGCACAGCACTCCGGAAGCACCATGCGGCTGTGGTTTGCCTGAATCGCAGCGCGCGTGGAAACACCCGGCATGATCGCTTTGACTCCGCCGGAATAACCTGCGAAATAATGATACTCGATATTACCGAGGCAGATTCTTCTGTCCGCTTCCGCTACGACACGCGTGATATCCACAGGCGTGCCGCGGGAAGTCGTTCCGAGAGAAATGCAGTCTTCCGGATCACTGTCGACACAGCGGATCTCCCGGAATGCACGTTCTCCTGCCAGTTTCTTATGCTCCTCCGGCGTCTGTTTCCGATGACTGCCGAGTCCGAACACCAGAGTGATATCCTCTTTTCTGATCCCTGCGGCGTACAGTTCGTCCAGGAGCGCCGGCATGACCTTCCAGGTCGGCATGGGGCGCGTCACGTCGCTCGTGACGATCGCTACCGTTTCTCCCGGATGTACAAGATCTTTCAGTCTCGGCGTGCCGATCGGATTGTGAAGCGCACGAATCACTTCCGCCTCGCCCGTCAGCCCTACCGGGACTTCGTTTGCATGCAGTTCTCCGATAAAATTATGCTCCGGCACCGTTACCTCCTGGTAGCCGGTGCCGAATCCAAACGTCAATTTCATATTATTTTTTTCTCGCGATAACCGCTTTGAGCTGTTCCTCGATATGCTGAGCCGTCAGGCCGAAACGCTCCTGGAGATAATCCTGGGTTCCGACTTCACCGAACTCATCTTCCACTGCAACGCATGCAGCGGGAACCGGGCAGCGCTCGCCGAGCACTTCCAGAATGGTATCGTAAAGGCCGCCGTGCCGGTTTGCGTTCTCCGCAACCACAACAGCTCCGGTCTTTCCTGCCCACTCGGCTACTGCATCCGCATCGATCGGCTTGATTGTGAAGCAGTCGACGACAGCAACGCTGATGCCCTGCTTCTCCAGAGAAGCAGCTGCCTTCATCGCTTCATGCAGCATAATGCCGGCCGCGAACACGACCGCGTCCGTTCCTTCTCTGAGGGTGACCGCTTTGCCGATTTCCAGTTCCGCACCGTCTTCGTAGATCTTCGCCAGTTTCTTTCTGCCGACGCGGATGTACTTGATGCCAGGGCGGTAGACGCACTGCTTCAGCACGCTGATCAGACAGTTCGGGTCGGATACATCGATGATCGTGGAATGCGGAAGCACATTGTACAGTGCCACATCCTCAAACGGCATATGCGTGCCGCCGTTCATCGTTGCGGTAACACCGGGGTCGGTACCGATTACGGTAATATCATTCTTCGCATATCCGCCGGACAGGAAAATCTGGTCATAGCAGCGGCGGGACGCGAACGGTCCGAACGTATGCATAATCGGTCTGAAGCCTGCAACGCACAGACCTGCGGCTACGCCTGCCATATTCGCTTCTGCGATACCGCAGTCGATCGCGCGGGTCGGGTTTGCCTTTCCCCATTTGAGCGTGCCGTCGCAGCTCATAAGGTCGGCATCCAGATAAATCGTATTGGGATCGTTGTCCACGATCTCAGCGATTGTTGCACCGATGACTTCTTTGCACAGGCGGGAATCCATTTCTCCGTTATATACGATCTTCATAGCCTTATTCCTCCAGTGCGGCCAACTCCGCCTTGAGTTCGCCCATCCATTTGTTGTACTTCTCGTCATTGACCGGCATGCTGTGGTTCATCTCGGTGTTTTCAACATCCGCGATGCCATGGCCTTTTACGGTATCCAATATGATGGCATACGGTTTCACGCCGCCCTTGCGGGTCGCTTCCAGTGCCTTGGCGATTGCTTCCACATCGCTTCCATCCACCTTCACGGTATCAAAGCCGAACGCCTTCATCTTCGCAACAAAGTCTCCCATCGGAAGAACTTCATCGGTATAACCGTCCAGCTGACGCTTGTTCCAGTCGATCATTACGACCAGGTTTCCAAGCTGCTTGGCGCTTGCAAACATGAATGATTCCCAGCACTGTCCTTCATTGGACTCACCGTCTCCGACGATCAGGAAAACACGGTTCTTGCGGCCTTTCAGCTTGTCGCCGAGAGCAAGACCTGCCGCCTGGGAGGCGCCCTGTCCGAGCGATCCGGTCGTTACATCGATGCCCGGGGTCTTATTGCGGTCGCAATGGCTCGGAAGTCTTGTTCCGCCCTTGTTCAGGGTTTTCAGCTCTTCATAAGGGAAAAATCCTTTCAGGGCAAGCGTGCCGTACACGGAAGGTCCTGCATGTCCTTTGGATACTACGAGTTTGTCACGATCCGCCCATTTGGGATCTTCAGGACGGTATTTCATTTCCCGTCCGTACAGTACGGCCAGAACATCCGCAATGCTCATTGCACCGCCGATATGTCCGGAACCGATGGAATGGATCGCTTCGAGCGCAGCCATCCGGATCCGGACAGCAAACGCCTGCAAAGCTTTCTTTTCTTTGAGTTCCATTTTTATCCTCCTCTTATTCTAACGGTAATGTAGAACCGTGTCTCAACGCCTTTACGACCGGCAGTTCCTCGCCGCTCAGGAAACGGATCAGCGCGCCGCCGCCTGTGCAGATATATCCGATCTTATCGGTGAGTTTGTACTTTTCGGTCGCCGTGATGCTGTCGCCGCCGCCGAGAACCGTAAATGCCCCGGTGTCCGCCAGCGCCTGCCACAGCGCCTTCGTTCCGTATTCACTCGGTTCCTGTTCAAACACGCCCATGGGGCCGTTCACAAATACGGTCTTTGCCTTCAGGATGCGCTCGCGGTAGTCCGCGCTTGTCTCATGTCCGATATCGATCGCGCCGATCTCACCCGGGATCTTTCCGAGTTCCGCTTCGTAGCGCTGTCCGTCCGTGACCCAGGCAAGATCCTTCGGGAGAACAATCTTGTCGCCGTATGCGGCGTACAGTTCCTTTGCTTTCTCGTAGTATTCTGTGTAGTTCGACTTTTCGATAAAGTCAGTGCTTCCTTTTCCGATCTCATTCCCGAGAGCGATCAAAAAGATGTTGGCGACCAGTCCGCCGGTCAGGATCTCATCCGCGATCCCGCGGTCCAGAACGGTCTTCATCATCTGGAAAGCATCGGAGATCTTTGCGCCGCCCAGCACGAAAACGCAGGGACGGTCCGGTTCTTCCATAACCGAAGAAACCGTGCAGTATTCCTTCTCAAACAGACGTCCCATTGCGGACGGAAGGACCTGTTCAAAGCCGCAAAGACTCGGCTGATCACGGTGTGCCGCTGCAAACGCGTCGCACACATAGAGATCACCCAGCGGTGCCAGTTTTTCCACAAGCAGAGTCTTCGCCTGCTGCTCATGCGTCAGACGGAGTTTCATCTCAAACAGCGTCTGTTCCTCGGCAACAAAGCGAACATTGTCCAAAAGCAAAATATCGCCATCCTTGAGATTGCGAATTGCTTCCCGAGCCGCGGGTCCGCAAACGTCGTCAATCCACTGAACTTCCTTTCCGAGAAGCTCTGACAGCACCTTTGCGTGCGGCTTGGTCGTATAAAAGTTTTTGTATTCAATATCGCTGCCCTGGTGCGCCATCAGCACAACTTTGGCGCCTTTCTCGGACAACTCACGAATTGTCGGCACGCAGGCCGTGATACGGTTGACGCTTTTCAGCGTCCCCGTACCACGGTCCACGGGTTGGTTGATATCCACACGGCATAAAACCGTTTTGCCCCGTACCGAAAGTTCGTCAAGCGTTCTGATTCCGAATCGCATATGACAACCTCTCTTTAATGTTATTTTTTCAGGTTCTTGAAACGGCCGATCTTCAGGTATTCGTTGGTCTTAGCGGTACCTTCCTCACGGGTCAGCTGCATCTTCATGCAGGCACGGATCGCGTCCATCGTCTCAGGGATCGTAACGCTCTCCTGCGGAATGTTGATTGCGAACATCAGGTCGTTTCCGCTCTCAACGATGCTGTCTTCCCACAGACCGATCTCATACATGTCGCCGCGGCGGTTACCGAGGTCACGCGCATATTTGAACAGGCTCGCATTGCCCTTGAATCCCTCGTCAATGGTGACGCAGCGGATACGCGGATGTGCACGGAATGCTTCCAGAGCCATCTCACGGGTAATCTTCTTGCCGTCTTTTGCCGTTGCGAGAACCGTAATGATATGGCCGTGCGTGACAGGCGTATGAACGAGGATACCGGTTGCTTCAATGTGCGGCATGATGGTCATGAGGTCAACCGCCTGATGGGACGGTGCCTTGTCGATCTGCAGCGCATTGGTCAGTCCGCGATGATAGTCGCCCGGATCCGCAACGCGGCGGATAATCGTGATGGCAACCTTTTCAAGCGGAATCACACGGTCCAGGCAGTCAACCGCACGGATCAGACCCGTGGTGTTGCAGCTGGTCAGCTTCAGATAGTTCTGGCCGACGCCCTTCTCATAGTTTGCATAGCCATGGAAGAAAACGTCCGCGACGGAGTTCTTCTCGCCGCCCTGGAAGATCGCTTTTACGCCGACCTTCTCGTAGAGTTCCTTGTTCTTTGCACCGACGCCGCCCGGAGAGGAATCCAGCATGACATCGACATTGCGGCACAGATCTTCGAACGTGCCCTCAACGGGGATATCCAGTGCGTCAAAAGCCGCTTTGTCAGCACCGCCAACAAGATACAGATTGTACTTGACGCCGTTTGCGCCGATCATGTCGTTTTCACGAAGAGCACGGATCGCCAGGGTCGGAGCGAGGTCTGCGATACCGACCAGTTCCATATCGCCCTGAGCGGCGACGCCGTCAGCCAGACGCTGACCGATTGTGCCGTAACCGGCAACACCAACTCTAATCTTTTTCATGGATTTACTATTTCTCCTTTAAAAGAATTTCAGATTTCGTCAATCTTGACAGGACGGTCCTCTTTGAGCGACTTCAGGCAGGCCATTGCGAGCTTGACGGAAACGAGACCGTCTTCAATGCCGGTTACAGGATCCTGACCCTTGAGGATGCACTCGATGAACTCGCGGACTTCCGCCTGATAGGAACCCATATATCTCTCGAGGAAGAACCACAGCGGCTTCTCACCCGTCACGCCGTCAACCGTGGAAAGAACCACGTTGGATGCGGAATCATTCTGGGTGGTGGCGCAGCCCTTGGATCCGAAGACCTCTCCGCGCTGATCATATCCGTACACAGCCTTGCGGGAACCGTCGACGGTTGCCAGAGCACCGTTTGCCAGTTTCAGCATGATCGTGCAGGTATCGATGTCGCCTGCCTTGCCGATTTCAGGATCGATCAGGCATGCGCCCTGCGCATATACCTCAACGACTTCCTGGCCGGACAGATAACGGACCATATCCAGGTCATGGATCATCATATCCATGAAGATACCGCCGGAAACCGCAACGTACTTTGCGGGTGGGGGCTCCGGGTCACGTGAAGAAACACGGACGAACTGAACCTCACCGATTTTGCCATCTTCCACAGTCTTGCGCAGTGCGCGATAGTTGTGATCGTAACGGCGGTTGAAGCCTACCTGGTAAACCAGTTTCTTCGGGGAAGCTGCAAGTGCTGCCTTGACCTCCTCGATTCTTTCCAGAGTCTGATCGATCGGCTTTTCGCAGAAGATGTGCTTTCCGGCTGCAATTGCTTCCAATGAGATCTGTGCATGCAGGTTCGTGGACGCGCAGATCAGAACGGCATCAATGCGTTCGTCCTCGAGAATCTTATGATAGTCTTCGTACACATTCTCGATTCCTACCGATTTTGCCCATTCAGCCACTTCCGGCTTCATGAACGGATCGGCGATCGAAAGGATTCTCGCTTCGGGTACGCCGGTCAGGATGCTCTTTGCATGGACCTGTCCGATACGGCCTGCGCCGATAATGCCAACATTAATCATTTTTCTTCCTCCGTTTAAATATTTCTTTTTGATTCAACCCCTGCTCGGGGAATGGATTCCATAGGATCATGCCTCCGTGTACGGCGCTCCTGTGCCGTTCACCAAAGAGTTGTAAGTCCGCTCAATCTTCGCCCAGTTCTGGTCCCGGTCAAGTGCCACGCCTCTGCCGACGCCGGATACCACCAATCCGGTGCCTTTTTTCTCGATCGTCTCACCGAATTCGCGGAGAAGTGCAGGTGCGCTTCCGGGCTGTGTGGAACGGCCGTCAAAGATGATATGCACATAGACCTTCTCAAGACCCGCCTCATGTGCCATATCGACCAGTGCCAGCGGGTAATCGATCGATCCGTGTGAAGACTTCTTGGTCAGAAGAGCAAACAGGTGCAGCGCTGTGCCGCGTTCTTTCACTCCCTTGATCGTTTCAAGGAAAACAGGATTATGCGCAAAGGAACCGTCCTTCATCGCTCCGTCCAGACGGACGTCATCCTGAAGAACGATACGGCCGGAACCGAGGTTGATATGACCCGCTTCCGAGTTGCCTGTCTTTCCTTCCGCAAGTCCGACCGCCGGGCCGGATGCTTCCAGTTCTGCATACGGATATTCCTTCAAAAGCGCGTCCCACGCCGGGGTATCTGCCGTAAAGATCGGATTGTTCTCCGTTGGCGCGTCCAGTCCCCATCCGTCACAGATGAGCAGCAGCACCTTGCCCTTGTTTGCAAACCGAAACAGCGGCTCACCGGTCATTTCGGCAGGCTGCTCGATTCCCATCGCGGACAGAATCGTCGGCGCGACATCACAGAGTTTTCCGTGCTCTTTCAGTTTTTCCGTCCCCTCACCGAGTGCTATACACGCAACAAGATTCGTCGTATGGGAAACATGCGGTTTTCCATCCGGCGTATGCAGAATTTCGATGTTGCCATGGTCGGCGGTTACGAGTACAGTATACCCTTTTTCACGCGCATAAGCAACTGTTTTTCCAACATATTTGCTGATCGCTTCGCACGCGATCGGCTTGGCTGTGTCCGAAGAAGTGTGCCCGATGACGTCGCCGTTTGCGAAATTTGTCACGATAAAATCATACCCGTGATCAATGCCTTCCTCGAGTTTCTGAGCGACCTCAGGGAGCTTCAGTTCCGGCACTGTCTCGAAAGGAACACCCTTGGGAGACTGAATTCGGAAGTCATCTTCCCCTTCGAACGGTTTCTGATTCCCGCCGTTGAAGAAGAATGTGACATGCGCATATTTTTCGCTTTCTGCCAGATGCATCTGGGTCTTTTTGTTCTCGCTCAACACCTCAGCCAGGGTTTTCTGTACTTTTGCGGGTGCGAAAGCAATCGGAAGATACGTATACTTCTCATGGTACATCGTCAGGATCACAAAATCCAGCGGATCGATCTTTTCGCGGGCAAAGCCTTTGAATGCCGGATCGGTGAACGCGTCTGTCAATTCGACTTCGCGCTCGCCTCTGCGGCAGCAGAAAATGACACCGTCGCCGGCTTTCACCGTTCCTACCGGTTTGCCTTCCCGATCCATCAGGTTCATCGGTTCGAAATGATACTCCGAACCGCCGTTTTCATACAATTTTTCAACAGCGCGCGCAAGCGCGTCGCCTCCGGACAGTTTATATTCCGCCATGAATGATTCTTCCTCCTTCTGCCGTTATTGGATCCGCGGAGCCGGATCTTCCGCCGCTTCTGGGCAGAATTTTCCGTCACCCGGGAAAATATTCAAAAGTTCATCAAAATGATGCAGGATGCAATCCGGCCGGTTTTCCTCAGTCAGTTTGAATTCCAGACCGCCGGGATATTCCGCGCCGACGGTTCCCGCAAAATTCGACTGTTTGGCGCCTATGATATCGCGCTTGAGATTGTCGCCTACAAAGCAGCTTTCTTCAGGACGTACGCCTGCTTCTTCAAGAGCAAGGAAATAGATCGCTGGATGCGGTTTTCTCAGCATTGTGACGGAGGACTGCTGCACGGTGCAGAACAGGTCCCGGATACCGTCATGGTCCAGCCACTCATCGATCTCGATCGTTCCGATCAGGTCGCTGATAATGCCTATCTTATAACCGCGCTTTCTGAGTTCTTTCACCGTCTCGATGCCTTTTTCTACGACAACACGCTCACCCTTCGATCTGCGGAAGCAGTAGGTCAGTTCCTTCGCGTGTTTTTCGATATGATCGCGGTCGAGTTCCGGCACCAGCCAGCGTGTCCATAGCATGGTTTCAGGCGCTTCGCACATGTATTTGAGTGCCCAGTTGCGGTAAGTATCATACCGCTTGTTGAGCATATCATAGTATGCGTCCGGATCCATGTCGGTTCCGCAGATTTCAGCGATTCTGCCACGAGCCTGGGCAATATACGGGCGGTTGGTCTCATCCACTACGCGGAATGTTCCGCCAAGGTCCAGAAATATCGCCTTGATATTTTCTTTCATCGCTTAAACCCTCCTGATTTTATCCCATGCAACATGCGGGGCTTTCGGGAAAATCTCCTTCAGCTCATTAAAGTCGAAGATGACCGCATCCGGGCGGTTCTCGTCCGTGATCTTTTCCTTCGCAAGCTTTTCAGGCGTAGTATACAGAATGAACATGCCGTATCCCGCAAGGCGCGTACCTTCCACATCACGGTTCAGATTGTCGCCAATATAGACGCAGCGCTCCGGCTTGACACCGAGCAGGTCGCAGGCCTTGTTGGAAATCGCGGGATCCGGTTTGCGGATTCCTTCCACGCAAGAGAGCAGCACCGCGCCAAAATACTTTTCGAGATCGTCATGCTTCAGCCAGCGCGGGATCTCCTGGGATGTTACGAGGTTCGAGATGATGCCGAGCTTATATCCGTTCGCGTACAGATCGCGGATGGACTGAGCTCCGTTTGGAGCGACCACCCTGCGGCCGTCCTTGTTGCGGTATTCGATCGTCAGCTCGATCGCGTTCTTCTTGATCAGATCACGGGGATACTCCGGTGCAAGCCACTTGGTCCAGAGTTCTTCCTCCGGTGCTTCCTTCATGGTCTCAAAGCACCATTTCCGGTATCCGGCGTACCGGTAATCCAAAAACTTGCAGAACTCATCGGGATCACCCTTCTCACCGCACATTTCGGCGATTTTACGGCGCGCTTCCGCTTCGAATTCCGCGTCCCGCTCCACCAGGCGGAGTGTACCGCCGAGGTCATAGAAGACAGCATCAAATTCTCTCTCGTTATTCATAAAAGCCTCCTTTATTCCGCTTTCATATCAGGGAAAATGTCAAGCAGTTCAGAAATCCGTGTAATCGTATGATCAGGCTGCAGAATGATTTCCTGCGGTTCTTTCTTGATCGTATCAGGTTCGTCGATCCGGATCATTTTCGCGAAACCGGCCTTGCGGGTTCCTTCCACGTCACGGATGGGATTATCGCCGACGTATGCGCACTGCTCCGGCTTCTTCCCAATCGCACGGCAGGCAAGGAAATAAATCTCGGGGTCAGGCTTACGCAGGCGCACCTTGGAAGAAAGAATCACGGCTTTGAAGTAATGCGCCACACCGTCACTGATCATCCAGTCCGGAATTTCCGTTTCAGTAATCGTATTCGCTATAATACCGAGCGTATATCCGCGGCGGTCCAGTTCGATGATCGTGGACTTCACGTCATCACGCGGAACACGGCGCCCGTCATGGTCGCGCCACAGACGGGTCAGTCTTCCGGCATTCGCGCAGACCCGCTCTTTATCATAGTCCGGCAGAAGATGCTGGCTCCAAAGCTCCATTTCACCCGCATCCAACAGCGTCTTTTTCACTTCTTTACGGTATTTCTGCCAGTTTCTCTCCAGTTTCTCAAAGAAAACATCGTGCGGTTCGGTCGCTCCGACCAGTTCCATCAGTTCCTTCTCTGCCGCGTCCGAAAATTCCTTATCTGGAATTACGATACGCAGTGTGTTTCCGACGTCAAAGAAGATCGTATCTAACATATGCCCTTACTCCTTTTGAAAAATGATAACAGTCTTATTGAATCTCTGCTTTATTGCTGATTGACTTTCCGAATGATTTCAGGCAGCTCATACAGCTGCTCAATCACATAATCAGGCTTTGGAATATCCGCTCCCTGATATTTCACATCCCTGTGCGCAATCCGCGGGTTGTTGATCCGAATATTGAGTCCCAGTCCTGCGTTATGCGCTCCGATCACATCCCTTGAAATCGTATCCCCGACATATCCCGTTTCTTTTGCGGAAACGCCCATCTTTTTGAGAGCAACCTCAAAGATGCGCGGATCGGGTTTCCGAATTCCCACATCGCTGGACATAACAATGCACTCCATGTACTGATCAATTCCGTACTCGATCAGCATATGGGGTACAACCGAAGTCGATATGATGTTGGAAATCATACCCATCCGGATCCCCATTTCATGAAGGGCTTCCACGGTTTCCTTCAAACGCGGTTTCCGGACATTTTCAACCCGCTCATAATCATAAAGGAAACTCAGTTCCTCTGCGATCGGTTCCAGATTCTCACGGCCTATCCGGTATTCCTTCAGATACCAGTCATTCCAGATATCCGGCTGAGCCAGCTCCGTCAGGTCCTTTTCCCCTCGTTGCTTATATGCCTCCGCGTTTCGTGAAAGCGTCTCAAGCAGTTCCTCCGGGGTAACAGAAAGCTCAATGCCGTATCTGCGAAGACGCCTCAGAAAATGTTCCGCAAATCCCTTTCCTGCAGCGTCTGTTCTGTACACGTCATGCAATGTTCCACCGAGATCAAACAAGAGCGTCGTGATCATACTTTCGCTTCCTTTATGGTATTTCAAACGTCTCATTTCACATTTTCATAATATTTACGAAAACGTTTGCGTTCAATTGTATTGTAATGCCAATGCACCCTTTTGTCAAGCATGAAAACACCCGCCAATAAAGATTTCGATACGTTTTTTCATGAGAATAGAAGACAGAAAAAGGAACCCCGCAGCATCGTGCAGAGTTCCTCTTCTTAGTGCTATAAGTTCATTTTATTCTTTCCGTTTTCTCCTTACAAGGAAGACTGCCAGGACTGCGATTGCAGCTGTGCTGACTCCGAGAAGCGTTATCCAGAGCCACAGGTTGCTGTTATCGCCTGTCGGAGGTTCATCCGGTGGAGTGTAGGTATTCGTTACTACAAACCGCTTCGTCGTCGTTCCTTCCGGTCCCGTGATCTTCACTTTGTACTTCGGTACCTTCACTTCCTTGATCTCATATTTGATCTCTGTTCCGTTCTCGTACTTGTACAGATCTGTGAATGTCTCGGTCCAGCCGTTGCTCTCGTCAAGTATCTTGCTTCCAACTTCCGTTCCGTTCGCAAGCAGGATAATCGTTACCGATCTCGGTCTCGCCTTGTCTTTGTCGTCATTGTCTTTCCAGACTTTCTCTACTTCGATGTCGATCAGTTCTACATCATGCGAGTTCGTCAGCGTTGTGACCGTTCCGTTCTTTGTCGTCTCCGTCAGCGTGTAGCCTTCCGGCAGATCGACTTCTTCCCACGTATATTCGATCTCGTTTCCGGTCGCGGAATCGATCTTCGGCAGGTTCTCTACCTTCGCTTCCCATCCGTTTTCTTCCTTCAGTTCAACTACCGTTCCATTCGACAGCTTCACCTTCAGTACCGGCGGGCGGATACCGTCACGGTCATTATCATCGTTCCAGATCTTCTTGACAGACGCTTCCGTCTTGATCTGCTCATTGACGATCACTCCGTTGTCTCCGACTTCTTCCTTATCCGGTTCATATCCCGTATAAGTGACCGTTTCCTTTACCGTATACTTGATCTCGCTTGTCGTACCTTTCTCGTACTTCGGAAGATGTACGAAGCTTGCGATCCATTCTGCGCTTTCGTATGCCCCGGTGACTGCCGGTTCCGCTCCTACGCTTCCTGTCAGTTCGACTTTATGAACCGTTTCACTTCCGTTTGCGTACAGCGTGAATGTGACTGTCGCACCTGCAGGAGGTGTTGTCGTTCCATCCGCGTTCAGCCATTCTTTCCTTGCGCTGATTTCCGTCTCGATCTCCTTATTGGTGATCGTTCCGCCGTCTTCGACTTCGACATCGTCATCCGGCTGCATCTGATATCCCGGATAGTTTTTCTTCTCATATACATAGTACATGATTTCGTACTGATAGTATTCGACCTTGCCGGTGAACTTGTTGAGTTTACTGATATACGCATATTTCGGAAGGTTCACAAAGCTTGCGACCCATGCTTCGCTCTCATATCCGCCGCTTGCTGTCGGTGCATCCGCTTCCGCGGTTCCGTCCAGCGTTACTTCGTATTCGTCTGTAACTCCTTCAAAGTTGTTGTAAGCTCCGTATGTGACAAACGTGATCGTTGCGCCTTCCGGTGCTACCGCTGTGCCGTCCGCGTTGTTCCAGGCCTTGACTGCCTTGATTCCGGTCGTCTCCTGAACGTTCTTGATCGTTCCGTCCGGTTCCGCGGTATCATTCTCAGGAACGTATCCCGGGAAGTACTCAGTTTCCTTCACGGTATACTCGATCTCGTCCGTTGTTCCCTTCCTGTACTTGGGCAGATTCTTGAACGTTCCGACCCATGCTTCGTTTTCTATTCCGCCCGGGAACAGGATATCAAAGGGTTCTGCTTTTCCGTCAAGAACAACTACATATGTTGTTTCTACTCCGTCCGCAAATGCTGCGAATTTCACTTTCGCTCCAACCGGAGGCGTATCCGATCCGTCCGCGTTCAGCCATTCCTTATTCACACTGAACTGCGTTGTGATCTCTACGTTCGTGATCGTTCCGCCGTTTCCGACCGGTTCCTCATTTTTCAGTTGATATCCCGGATACATGACGGTCTCTTTTACCGTATAATCTACTTGCTTGCCGGTCTTATAATCCACTTTGGGAAGTCCGACAAACTTCGCAATCCACGGTTCACTCTCGTATCCGCCTGTGCCTTCCGGTGCCTGTCCAGCTGTTCCTGTCAGTTTGACGTTGTGTTCCGTCTCTTCTCCGTTCGCCATCAGGGTGAATGTCACGATCGCACCTTCCGGAGGAGTTGATGTTCCATCTGCGTTCTTCCATTCTTTCTTCGCCCAGACTTCCGTCGGTACCTGTTCGTTCGTAATCGTTTCTCCGTCTCTGACCGCTTCCGTCGTACTTGGCGCATAACCTTCGAAGGTCACGGTTTCCTTCACCTTATATTGGATCTCGGTCGTTGTTCCCTTCTTATACTTCGGCAGGTTCACAAAGCTTGCGACCCAAGCTTCACTCTCATATCCGCCGGTCACATCAGGTTCTGTTCCTACGGTTCCTGTTAGTACGACTTCATATTCAGTCTCTTCATCATCTGCAATCAGCGTGAAGGTTACAGTCGCATCTTTCGGCGGAATCGCTGTTCCGTCCAGATTTTTCCATTCCTTCTTCGCACTGATCTGTGTGGGGACCTCTTCGTTCGTGATCGTTTCGCTGTCTCCGACTTCCTCTGTATCCGGTTCGTATCCCGGATACTTGACTGTTTCTTTTATGGTGTACACGATCTCAACTGCTTCGCCGTCTACGATCTTATACTTTGGCAGGTTCACAAAGCTCGCGACCCACGCTGCGCTTTCGTAAGCACCTGTTACAGTCGGAACAGGTGTATCCTCTGTTCCATCCAGTTTGACTTTATGATCGGTCTCATTGTTGTCCGCAATCAGCGTGAAAGTTACTGTTGCGCCATCCGGATACTTCGTTGTTCCGTTCAGGTTTTTCCATTCTTTCTTCGCGCTGATCTCAGTCGTCTCTTCTTTGTTGGTGACCGTTCCGAGGCTGTCTTCTACCAGAGCATTGGCATTATCAGAGTAAGACTCTTCAAAGCCCGGCCATTTAACAGACTCTGTCAGTTTATACTGGATTTCTATTGCTTTACCGGAATTATTTACCTCATATTTAGGAAGATTCTGGAATGTCGCATGCCAGGGTTCGCTTTCGAAAGCACCGACTTCATTTTCTTCCAACGGAGTATCTGCCGTACCATCCAGTCCGATGACATATGTCTTTCCTCCGCCATTCAAAGTAAATGTGATATGCGCTCCGGCAGGAGGATCAGTTTCCGCCATGGCATTGATCCACTTTTTATCCGCATATACATTAATTGCTTCAACAAGACCGATGTCTTCGTTTCTGATCATATATGGGCTGGCTGTGATGTCAGCAGCCCCAGGCATGGCGATATTGATATACCCGTAGTCGACATGTCCATCCGCATCTGCTGCTACCAGAATTGCGTTGCTGTTATTGACTTCACGCGCCGTATCCGCTTCCAATGGAGACATGAAGAAATCGCTTAACAGAGTTTCTCCATCTGTGAATACAACCACAAAATCACCAGCCGGCAAATATGCAAATTCATATTTACCGTCAGTTCCGGTCACCGTTGTGCATGATTCGCCCCTCAGATTAATGACCGGTGTCAGTCCTGTTGCGACAGACGAACTCTTTGCAGCTGCTCCGCCTTTCTTCCCACCGGTTGCTGCCAGAAAATCATCCTTACCAACAAGTGTAACTGTGATTCCTGCAAGTTTCTTCTCGTTAGCCTGGCGCGCACCGTCAAAGTTTTCATCATACCAAGCCAGTCCGGAAAGGATTCTGTTCAGAACGATTCCGCGCGCGATCGTAATGCTTCCCCTGATCGAAATTGCATTGACATATTTATCTCCCGGTTCATTGTTATCCGGATCAATAACGCATGCAGCTTCAATCATTTTCTTGGATTTCAGTGTGCCGAGGATGCAGAACGCTGTTGCATTCTCATCAAATCCGGTAACCGTTCCGTCCGCATTGACTACCGCCTCTGCCCACCGGCAATTAAATGTATTTCCGTCGAGGTCAGTGACCGTCCCCGCCTGAATCGAGTCATCTTTCCACAGACTCACATCGATCGTTCGAACTGCAGTATCCGTCGTATAGAAGACCCTTAATCCAGTATAATCTTTGATTGGCGATGTCTTT
Source organism: Clostridia bacterium (assembly GCA_017514685.1). GTDB lineage: Bacteria > Bacillota > Clostridia > Christensenellales > CAG-138 > UBA3792. The sequence continues at coordinate 17,953 of JAFWJN010000008.1, read as the reverse complement.
GTTCCGTTATTGTTGGTCAGTTTTACCGATTTCAGCACATAGGTTCCGGAGAATGATGATCCGTTATCATCTCCGTTGTATGGAAGAATATCCATCATCGGCGCATTATTAACATCGTTGTTGCCTACGTTCTGCCAGGCCATTGTGTAGCCGATTTCCGCCTTGATATCAACGAAGGATTTATCCGTCAGTTTACTCAAAGAAATCGTAAATGTTCTGATGACAGAGAAGTTTACTTCGGAGTACGTATGATATGCGGTTGATTGAATCATATGCACATCATCCGTGTCCACTACGGCAATATTTTTATATGCCTGGCCATTTGTTGCGGAGTTGTCGATCGTGACAGAGTAGAATATATCTATCGGATCTGCACCCACAGGGAAATTTGCAAAAACAAATTTCAGTGTTGTGACACCGCTCGCGTTTGTCGTTACCTGCGGTGCCTCAAATTCAATATCAGCAGTCCGGCCGTTTTCAAGATTCACCGTTATCGTTCCGCCGGGCAAGACTCCACCGCTCCACGAACCATGATATCCTGCTTTGCTACTCTTTGTATAAGTTCCGCCGAGCATCGCATCTTCATTATAAGTAACACCCTTGGGAAGTGTATCTGTGATGATCAGTGTCGTTGTTGACAGAAAATCAGATTCATTTTTGACCTTTTTGTAAGTTCTTGCAGTCAGTCTGAAATCAACAATGTTCTGGTTTTCATCCAGATTGTAGACCTCTTTTGTCTTTCCATCTTCTTTCACCTGCAAAACATACTTATAGATTTCCGGACGGAACGGAATAATAAAGACAGAGTCTCCCCGTTTTGTTCCATTCGGGCTATGCCCGCCTGTATAGATGCCTTCTTCGTCATACGTTGCTTTTGTATAATATTTTGACGTATTAGACCGATAGGTTGGGTGATTAAACAATTCGAGCATCGCGGTCGAAATACTGTCAGGATTATTCTGAATATCCAGTCTGCTGCAGATGTAAGAATCTGTATCCTCAACAAGTCCGTAATTTGAATAAGTCCTAGCCGTCCATGCAAAGCACTTCATGTCGATCTGGTAGACCTGGCCCATGATGGCATCAGCCTTTACCTTTATGAAGTTCTTGAAGTTAGAAGCCCTGCTGGATGTACTCTTCGTCAAAGAACGAGACTCATACAGAAGGCCTACACAAACCGCACCTGCTGCAGTCAATTCTTCATATGATTCATAGAAGAACAAATCATTCTCTGTAGATGTAGACTGCTCATAATCATATGCAAGGTAAGCCGTTCCGCTTGGTTTTGTTGATGTTATTGTTCCACTGCTCTCATCATAGTACCATTTCGTTCCGTTTTCATCTGTACTGTCAGGTTTCAACCCATAATGATTCCAGCCTGTGCCATCCTTCTTTGCGGCATAGAGAAATTTATTCTTCTGATATGCAGAAGACGCATAACGATTCGCAGGTAAAAGTTCAACCCCTGCATTATCGAACAAAATAAGATTGTTCACGCCATAAGAAGCGTTGATTGGGTCATTGTTCTTACCAACGCCGACTGTACTCGTCGCCCAAAGAGCAATCGTCTGCTTGAGTTCTGCAACGTCCTGTCCGGTTGACTGTGCCGGTCCAACTTTGTTCTCAGAAGCTATGCAGGATGTATCATAAATCCAGTGCAAGCTGCTTGAATTGTTGCTGTAACGGACAGCAGCATCAAATGTGCCTGCTTTCCATACATAGGTTTCAGCTGTAAAGGACAGCTTATCATCCGTTTTCTTCTCCTGGTTGCTCAGATCCGTCACTTTGGTATAACCGTCAGAAGGCGTTCCAGGTCCAACATAATAGTTCCCATTGGCATCACGGTAACCGACATTAATACCGCTTGCAGACGTAGCTGACAAAGCTGCATCCGTAACGATCAGCGTTTCTGTTCCGGAGCCATACGCAACTCCGCCCATACTCTTATGATCTTCCAGTTTTTCACCGTCAGGAGATACCAGCGGAATAATAATCCATAGTTCAGCAGCGGAGAAACAGCCTATATGACAGCTGTTTTCAATACCAAGCCGCGGATCCCAGTAAATATTGGCACTCTGCCTGTCCAATTTAAGTCCATTCTGAGCCGGGAACCAACTGGAATTGATAATATAATCCTTGACAGTAAACTTGATTGTATCCCCATCAAGCCGTTCTGCCTGCCATGTCCCTCCATTGTAACAGGAAGCCGTTCCCATAGTGCTGCCATTGGAAAGCGCTTCATCCGCGCTCTTTTTATTATACGGAGCTACATAACGCGGGAATCCTTCTGTCGTAAACATGGAAATGCTTCTTCCATCCCGCTGGCTTCCGCCGTAAGTATTTCCCTCATAACTCCAGACCAACGGAGCAAATCCTCTTTCTGCTCCATTATAATCCATATGATAAACCGTACCTGCCGGAGAATTTGCGGCAAAGTTTCCTGCAAATGAAATTTCCAGCTCGATATCGCCTACCGGCAGCTCAATACCTTTCAGGTTCTTATCACTGGAACTGTTATAAAGCTGAACGGTAATACCCATGCCATATCCACGTCCGTAAATAGACCCGGCTTCCTTGTCAAGCGCAAGGCTGTTTCCTGTTGTGAAATCGTAAGTATTGAGAACACCGGAAATGCCCCAGGTATTGCTGTCCGTATTATAGGTCTTGAGCTGAATGTTATACTTTGGTGCGGCCGACACAATCACAACAGGAGCTTGAATCTGAACAAGTTCTTTTCCTCCATTGGATGCTTCGGAATGCGTGCTCTCATTCGCACAAACATGCGAAGGATCCACCACATCAATAATGCCGTCGTTGTTTGTGTCGCCGAAATCATTATGCTGACACCAGATGTAAATGAGGGGTTTAATGGTCGACCCGTTCACCATGGCTCCTGCATTGATATCAAACTCAACAGAAGACGATGCCACAGGCATAACGTTATCGGCAGTATCGTCCGCTATTAGATGCAGATAACCCTGAACATAGGAAAATGTCTGAGTAACACCGTTTACCGTGAAATCTCTTTTTCCGATTTTCCTGTTCAATTTGCTGTTACCGGAATCCGTTTTCATCCAAGAAAGAGAATCTTTTACGACATAAGCTTCCCTTCCGTCCGGATTAAGAGGATTGCCGTTTTCATCGGCAAGAAGGATTAAGAAGCCAACATAACCTTCTTTATAATAATTTTCAGAATAACTCTTTGTCTGAAAATTAATTTCATAATGGATTGAGTCAAAACTTCTTATGATGTTATTGGTCGGGCTCTGGTCATTACCCGGCTCATTATTGCTGTCCCATGGTGCAAAGCCTGTTGTATAAGTGGTTGGATCAATCCATGCCCTGGTAACATATTGATCATCCGAATCCAGCAAATCCAGGATTTCAGCGGAATTATATGTCTTTACATGTCTTACATAGACTTCCGTAACCGGGTCATCTACTCTCGGATCAGCCGAAGCTAAGAAGATAGCAAATTCTACGGTATAAATAACATCGTTTACCGGTGAAAGGATATAGCTCTCACCCATGTCCCAGGCAAAATCTGTATCTGAACTTGTTACATTTATAATGCGAACATCATATCTTGAACGGATTTCTTCATCGATAACAACATCGCCATTGGAATCATAAACTTCAAAAGTTGCACCGCCTATCCATTCAAATGGCTTTCCTGCATATGCGTCTGTATCAAGAGGGAAATCATCATTCAGTTTCACCGTGTACTCTTCATTATCGGCACGAGTCGGATTCTCACCTACACGCAAAGCCGTATAAGCTTTTTCGATAGTCAGAATATACCCTTCTTCTATGCTTCCGATGATAACAACTTCATATCCTTCCGGTGCTTCTGCGGTAACAGTGTATTCGCCTTCTTCCAACCCTTCGAATACATAGGTCCATTCATTTTCCGAATTGAGTTCAACCGGCTCGCCTTCCGCTTCTTCGCCTTTTACCAGCCGGACCGTGATCGATTCGGGTTTTACTTCTTCTGCATTTTCATCTGCGTTATCATCTTCTTCAAACACAGCCTTGACGGTAACCGTAACAGTTTCTTCTTTAGGTTCTTCTCCGCCGTTAACGATCGGATCATCTCCCCCGTTGACTACAGGTTCATCCCCGCCGTTGACAATGGGTTCGTCTCCGCCGCCAACGACCGGTTCATCCGGATCAGTGTTCTCCGCTGCTTCTGCTTTTATAAGAATATAAGGGGAAAACTCTTTCGCGCTGAACGTTACAGTAAGTTCCTTGTCATCATAACCATAACCTACTGCTTCCGCTTCGTTCTTATGATTGATGTGATACAGTTTCGCTTCAGGATCCATCTCAGCAAACTTTTCGCCCTTCAGCGTCACTTTCACAGGTGCTTCCAGCTCAACGCTCAGTCCGATATCGATTCCAAACAGAACGCTATATGCTTCTTCTTTTTCCGAGAGCGCTTCCTCATATCCGGATGCGCCCTTCAAGGTCAGTTCCGTTCCCGCGGGCACGTTCTCTACCGTTACGCTGACTCCGGCATATTCCCCTTCCAGCGTTACGTTCGCAGGAGTTTCATTCTCGCCGTTATCTTCCCCCGGTTCCGTTCCATTGGGAACAACGGGGTCGTCTCCGCCCTCTCCGTTCGGATCGGTCGTATCCCCGTTCTCTCCGTTATTATTCGGGTCGGTCGTGTCACCGTTATCATCCCCGCTATTGTTGTTCGGGTCGATGACATCACCGCTGTTATCTCCGCCGTTATTCGGATCAACCGTTTCCCCGTTGTTGTCCGTGTTGGTATTCGGATCAATCGGATCACCGCTGTCGTCTCCGCTATTGTTATTCGGATCAGTGGTGTTTCCGCTATTGTCTCCGTTTTCTCCACCCTGCTCATTTACATCAGGATCGGTTGGCGTTACGGGATCTTCCGTGCCGGTCTGGGATCCGCTTCCGTTTCCCTGCGGCTGGTCTCCTCCGTTTTCTTCCGGTGTCGTTGTTTCGACCGCCGGAGTTCCCGGTTCCGTACCGTTTTCGTCCTCTGCGAGTGCGCTGAATGGGATCATACTGAACAGCATGATCAGGCTCAGTACCCACGACAGTGTTTTTTTGATGCCGAGTTTCATTTTTTGTTTCTCCTTAGAGTTAAACTTAATAAGAAGATATGCAATCTCCCAAATTGTGATTGTACGATAAAGTTTGCGAAATGTCAATTATACATTCCTGTTTCGCACATTTTCTCGTTAAGAATAAGAATTAATTATATAAGGAGCCGTTAAGAAACTCGAAAGAGGATCTTAACGGCTCCTAAATAGAATCTATTACGATCTAATCCTGAAATTTACTGAGCGATTCCCCGTTCAGCCACCTGACCAGCTCCGGCGGAGTATCAGGTACATTTACGGTATAGATCATTGTTCTTCTGGGGATCATTCGTTCCGGGTCATCACTTTCTGCCCACGTCACTCTCTGAAGAATCTTCTTGGTGCAACCTTCCGGTCCTTCTTCAGGGAGTTCCTCGATCTGAAGGATGATGGAAATATGCTGATTATCTGTACTCCAGCGTCCGAAATTGGTCGTTGGGGACTTCCAGTCCCAGGTCATCTTCGCACCATTCTCGGAAACACTTTTCCGCTTGAGATACCCGTTGTAGATATCCTGCGTGCAGCGCATCAGCCAGATTACATGATATCCGGCGTCCTGAAAATGCTCGCAGACATCAAAGAATTCCGCTTCCATCAGAAGACCGTCCTGCAGCATCATGGCATTATGCCCGACCAGAACAAAGGCGTCATATGTTTTCTCCCCGATGGTTACCGGTACATGACGACATTCAGGAGGGAACAGTTCCTCCCATGATCTTCTCCATTCCTCCGGGGATGTCTGGATATATGGTTTCTTTTTACGAAAGAACAGCATTGGTAATCTCCTTCTTCTCTGTGTTTGCGTACTGGCTGTAATAGAGGGATGCGTAGAATCCGCCTTTTTTAAGTAGCTCCTCATGCTTTCCCTGTTCAATAATGTGACCGTCTTTCATGACAAGAATGATATCTGCTGTCCGGATTGTGGAAAGTCTGTGTGCCACAATGAAACTCGTCCTTCCTTCCATCAGCCTTGCAAACGCTTCCTGAACGCGAAGTTCCGTTCTGGTATCGATGGAACTGGTCGCCTCGTCCAGAATCAGCATCGGCGGCAGGCAAAGCATGACGCGCGCAATACACAGCAGCTGCTTCTGTCCCTGGGAAAGCGATCCTCCGTCTTCCCCGATTACCGTATCATAACCGTTCGGAAGCCGTTTGATAAAACCGTGCGCATGGCTGGCTTTCGCCGCCCGGACAATCTCTTCTTCAGAAGCGTCCGGTCTGCCCATCGTAATATTTTCACGAATTGTTCCGCTCCTGAGCCATGTTTCCTGCAAGACCATTCCATAGCCTTCCCTTAGGCTGCTTCTGGTCGCATCCATAATTGGAATCCTGTCAACTTGGATTCTTCCGCTGTCCACGTCATAGAAACGCATCAGCAAGTTGATGATCGTTGTCTTTCCGCATCCGGTCGGTCCTACAATGGCAACTCTCTTCCCGGGCTCCGCATGCAGGTTCAGATGCTCAATCAGCTTCTGTTCCGGGCGGTATGAGAAGAAAACATCTTCAATCCGGACATCTCCTTTGACATTCTTCAGAACCGAGGCGTTCTCAGGTTCTTCCGGCTCGGTCGGCTGTTCCATCAAATCAAAGACTCTCGCCGCACAGGCAAGCGCGTTCTGCACTTCCGTCACAACACCGGAAATCTCGTTGAACGGTTTGGTGTACTGGTTGGCATAGCTTAAGAACATCGTCAGCTGACCTACCGTGATCCCGCCTCCGATTGCGATCAGCGCACCGGAAACCGCAACCCCCGCATATACCAGACTGTTGACGAATCTTGTGGACGGGTTCGTGATGGAAGAGAAGAAGATCGCGCGAAGCGAGTAACCTCTGAGCCGTTCATTGATTTCATCAAAGTCGGACATCGTTTTCTGTTCCCTGCCGAACGCCTGCACGATGTTCTGTCCTGTGATCATCTCATCGATCAGCGCCGTCTGTTCCCCGCGCGTCTCCGACTGAAGTTTAAACATACTGTAAGTACGCCTGGCAATAAAGGATGCCACGAACAGGGAGACCGGCGTGATTACGATAACGACCATGGTGATCAGAGGATTTGCCCGCAGCATGAAGATAATCGTTCCGAGGATCGTCACAACTCCTGTGAACAGCTGCGTAAATCCGATGAGAAGTCCGTCCGCGAACTGATCGATGTCCGCCACGACTCTGCTGACGACCTCGCCTGTTGATTTACTGTCCAGATAACTCAGAGGGAGTTTTTCGATTCTTGAAAATGCATCGTTTCTCAGATCCCTCCCCGTGCGGTAGGTGATCCGGTTGTTCATCATGCTCATCAGCCACTGCAGCGCAGCTGTCAGCAGAATCGCGACTCCGATCTTGACAAGCGTTTTGCCGAGTCTCTCAAAATCAACCTTTCCTTTTCCGATAATCAGATCGACTGCCTGCCCGGTCAGAACCGGTACATAGAGCGTCAGCGCGACTATGGCGACTGCCATAAGCAGAGACAGAAGTACAAGATACTTATACTTTCCGATCCGTTTCAATACTTTTTTCAGCGTCTCGCTCCGGACGGCATTTTTCTGCTGATTCATCATGCCGCCTCCTTCGGGAACTGGGAGTAGTATATTTCCTGATACAGTGGACAGTTCTCCATGAGCTGCTCATGCGTTCCGATGCCTGCTACTTCTCCCTCATCCAGTACAACAATCTGATCCGCGTGCATCAGGGACGCGGTACGCTGGGATACAATGAAGACGGTAGGCGATCCCTCCATGGAACGGATCGCTTTTCTCAACGCGGCGTCTGTCGCAAGATCCAGTGCCGAAGCGCTGTCATCCAGGATCAGGATTTCCGGTTTGCGGATCAGCGCCCGCGCAATCGTCAGCCTCTGCCGCTGTCCGCCGGAGAAGTTTCTGCCGTTCTGCTCAACTTTTGCATTCAGTCCGCCTTCCCGTGTGCTGACAAAATCATAGGCCTGCGCAATGGTCAGCGCCTCGTTCATCTGCTCTTCCGTCGCGTCCGGATTTCCCCATCTCAGATTCTCCGCGATCGTCCCCTTGAACAGCTGTGCTTTCTGAGGGACCACGCCAATGCGCATACGCAGCGCGTCCGTCTGATAATCCCTGACATCGATTCCCCCGACGCGTACCGTTCCCGCGCTTGCGTCATAAAAACGAGGGATCAGATTGACCAGAGTGCTCTTTCCACAGCCCGTCGGTCCGATGACCCCGATTGTCTGTCCCTTTTTCACTTTCAGATTCACATGGGAAAGGGCTTCCGCACCGGCTCCGCTATACTTCATAGAAACATCTTCAAAGGAAACCAGTTCCTCTGTTTCTCCATCCGGTGTTTCCGCTCCGCTTTCCATACCGGACGGAATATCGAGCACGTTCGCGATCCGGTCCGCGCACGCAAGTCCTCGGGTCATCTGGATGATGAGATTCGCAAGTTTGATCAGCTCCACCAGAATCTGGGAAAGATAATTGACAAGTGCAACCACCTCGCCCTGGCTGATATGCCCCGCATCCACGCGGACTGCGCCGCTCCGCAGCAGAACGATCAGTCCTGCGTTCAGGATCAGGTATGTGACAGGATTCATCATGGCGGAGATTTTTCCGACATACTCCTGCAATTTTGTCAGCGCATCATTCTGCCGGACAAACCGCGAGGTCTCCTCCTGTTCCATCCGGAAAGCACGGATGACCCGGACGCCTGTCAGATTTTCCCGGACACTTCCCGTGACACCGTCCAGTTCCGACTGAGTTTTCTTGTAGAGAGGCATGGTCCAGAACATGATCCCGAATACAACGATCATTAAAATCGGAATGGTTACCGCGAAGATCCATGCCGCTCCGGGGTCAACAACAAACGCCATGATCATAGCGCCGAACACGATAAACGGAGAACGCAGAAACAGCCTCAGAGTCAGATTCACGCCGGATTGTACCTGATTGACATCACTGGTCAGTCTTGTGATCATGGTGGATGTTCCCAACTGATCCCTGGCAGAAAACGACAGGCTCTGGATATGTCCGAAAAGAGCGTGCTTGAGGCTTGCCGCAAACCCGACTGCCGCTTTCGCTGCAAAATACTGCGCGGTGATTGCGCTGACTAGCCCGATCAGGGCAAGCACCAGAAGGCCCGCACCCATCTTCCAGATGTATCCGGTCTCACCTGTTCCGATTCCGCGGTCGATAATCGACGCGATGACAAGTGGAATAAACAGTTCGAAGGTCGCTTCCAGAAGTTTGAACAGCGGCCCCAGAATACATTCTTTTTTATAAGGAGTCAGATAACGCAGCAGACGTTTCATATAAATTTAATCCCGATATGTGTTTGCTAAATTGTAACGGAAATCACTGTTGTATGCAATGATTTTGTCCTCCGCGACCACATCCGAAATCGTACCGATACCGATTTCCGTTCCTTCGCGGTTCACTTCGAATTCTTCGGAAAGGATTGTGGACATTCCTCTTTTTCCATATTATAATGCTTTGAGAAAAGAAACTCAACGATGCCTCCTGCTCGGGGCAAAAAAGATTTTTTGTTTTTTCTGCAACCTTTCTCGAAATCCGCTGGTATTATTGGCGTAAACACAAAAGGAACGAGGTTTTCAACCATGAAAAAAATGATTATCGCGCTTTTAGTCGCTCTTCTTACCTTCTCCGCTTTTGCATGCACTAAGGGCACTGCCCCCGCTGCGGACACAAATAATACTTCCGACACTCAGAAACCCGAGGCTGAGCCCGGTCAGGAAGTTTTCGAAGAACCCGGCAATGCTCCGGTCGCAGGCGGCTGGCAGGTTCCCGATGAGGAAATGAGAGCTTCCGCAGAAGAAGCTTTCCGGAAAGCTACGGAAGGCCGCGTCGGCTACTCCTATGAAATGATCGAATGCATCTCCTATCAGATCGTTGCCGGAGTAAACTTCAAAATCATCTGCCGCGGCAAGGCCGTCACACCCGACGCCGTTTCCGAAATCGTCCTGATCACGGTTTACTCCAAACTGGACGGAACTGCCGAAATCACTGACAATGTCACCCTGATCTCAGCCGCCAATCAGTCGATCCTCGGCGGATGGACCGTCAACGAAGGTCCTTTGGAATTGGACAACAACGAAGCTGCGAAAGCCGCCTTTGAAAAAGCGATGGCGAAGCTGCTCGGCGCTTCCTATGAGCCGGTCGCCGTTCTTGCAAGCCAGGTGGTTGCCGGAACCAACTACCAGATTCTCTGCAAAACAACTCCCGTTGTTCCGAACGCGGATTACCATTATACCTTCGTAAAGATCTACGCAGCATTGGACGGCCATGCCGAAATTCTGGAAATCATTGATGCGGAAGACTATCAGGCAGAAGAATTTACTCTTGCACCCGAAGAAGAATCCTCCGCACCCAACGAACTGCCCGGTCAGGCTCCCGGAGAGCCCGAAGTCGGCGAAGTTGTCGGTGGATGGATCCACATGACCGAAGATATCCTTCCTCACGCGGAGGCAGCATTTGAGGCAGCCACTTCACACAAGCTCGGCTATACCTACGAGCTTCTCGCCTGCACTTCCTATCAGGTCGTTTCCGGTATGAATTACCGCTATATCTGCCGCGGTAAAGCAGTTTCTCCCAGTGCGGAGCCGGAAATCATTCTGGTCACCGTCTATGAGTCTCTCGACGGTTCCGCGGATATCTCCGAAATTGAAGCTCTGATTGCCGCTCCCTCCGAGCCGATCGACGGTGGCTGGGGTGCCACTTCCGGCGACACTGCTATCGATCAGTACCCGGAAGTCAAAGCCGCTTTTGAAAAAGCAATCAGCGAACTCGTTGGTGCGGCGTATGAGCCGGTTGCCCTGCTCGGAGCTCAGGTCGTTGCCGGGACCAACTATCAGATCCTCTGCAAAACGACCGCGATCTATCCAAACGCAACGCCCTACTACACAGTCGTTACCATTTTCGAAGACCTGGAAGGAAATGCCTCGATCATCAATATCATTGATTTATAACTCTCTCCCAAAAAACCAGAATGCCGGAAAGTGCGTACACTTTTCGGCATTCTATTATTTTAGAACAGAACCAAGCCTCACAGGCCAGTCTTGGTATTATACGCCACGATATCAACGCTTAGCGCCTTACCCGAGGCTGGAAGCGCACGCAGTTCGTCGATCTGCTTTCTATTCAATTTCATCTCTGACACGCTTTCGTAGATTCCTTCCGATGTAGAGCAGGACTTGATCTTTGCTTCACGGAAAATGGGAGATAACGCATCAAGGGAAACGGTTTCTTTTGATCGAACCACAACCAGATACAAATTCTGCTGCGCAATTTTGCCAAAGTAGAAAACAACCAGAATCAAAACTCCGATTGCAAGACATGCTATAACAGAGATCAGCACGAATCCCGCCCCGCATATAATGCCGTTTACGATCGCCCAGAACATGAAAACCGTATCCATGATATCTTTCACAGCAGTACGGAATCGGACGATAGAAAGCGCACCAACCATGCCCAGGGACAATACAACATTGGAAGAAATCGCCAAAATTACGACGGAAGTCACAAGGCTCAGTACAATCAGAGATAGTGAAAACCGTTTGGAAAAAGACACGCCTGTAAATACAAGCCGATAAACAAAAACAATATACAGGCTCAGTACAAAGCTGAGACCGACACAAAGCAGCAGATGTCCGACGCTAATGGCGGAAAACTCAGTAGCGAACAATTCTGAAATCTGTTTCATAAAATAACCTCTTCCTATATCATATTTTTAGTTGTCATTATTCTCTGTCGCGTTTAAACGTGCAAAACTAAGAGCATATTTGGAAAAAGACTGTTGCTGGCGCGGGATTGTCTCTAAAATCCATCCAAGCATGTACGGCAATCGGTCATCTGTTTTGACCTCCAAAATGGCTGTCCCATTTCCAATCACCGGCAGTGGAGGACGTTCTTTATGGAAAAAAGAATCTGCTTTCCCTGTGTAGATTTCCGTATCAATCGTTATTCTGACGTTATCGAGATGATAGGTTAACGGTACCCGTCGATAGTCCACAGTGAGGGCTGGTTGCAGTTTCTTTATCTTCGCCTCTGCATAAAACATCTGCAAAAGCGGATTTTCTGATTCTCTCAGTTTCCCATACTCTCCGTTCAGCATCTCGGAAGCAATCCGATCATCCACATTTGCCTGAATCTTCCGAGTCAAATCTCCTGTCTTCTCCTTTTGCTCCAAGCGGATGAAAGAACGGTCACCATTGTAAAATCGAAGTCTGAATTTGCGTCTTTCCTGTTCTCCATTTTCTTTTTCTGTAAAAGCATCAGCATCAGGTGTATCAAAGTACAGACTTCGGATACAATACGATCCATTGACCGCCTGTTGATCGATCTTCATGAAGGCAGCAAGGCGATTACGCAGTAATGCCGCGGTTTCAAGACTGATGACATATTTCTTCTCTATGCGATATCCGTCCTGCATTCTTTTATTCTCCGAAATAAGATTTGTATTCCTCTTGGGACATATGCAACCGGGCTCTGGCACTTTGCTTCAGCTGCTTTGCACGATCCGCCTTCAGCAACTGCTCCATCTGATTATAATTGTAGATGTAAGTAATCGGTTTCAGCCCCCAGCGGGTAAAGTGCCGCTCAACTTCCGGCCGCATCATGCGGTCAAATTGATAAAACAAAGCAAGTACGTCTTCTTTTTGAAAAGCATTTTCGCAGAGGAAAGCCAGCCTTTTGAGAAACATATCCCGGAACTCACTGTTTCGCAGGAGAGGCTTGATCAGATCTGCTGTCTGTCCGCGTTTGAAAACAATATCGAAGCTCGTATCCGAGCGCAAACCGCATTCCAGGTCGTACAAGGCAAAATGCCAGCGGCCGTCTGTTTCAGAGCTTGTAAAATAACGAACATTAGCTGAGATATCTGTATTCCCGCTGAATGCTTGAAAAATCGTCCAATCAATCAGATCCTCAAAGGCAAGGTGGGCTTTGATATACTCGTAATCCTTTGAGTTTCTCATATCATGGGTTTTCACATACTCCATGAGCCGGTAAATTTCAAAATGCTTATGTTCCGGATAAAGCATCCCTTTATACAGCGTTATACTTTCCGGAGAAACGCCCATACGATCTGCGAGAGTCTCCTCACTATAGGCTTCCATGAACTGATAAATGCCATAATACTCTCCGTTGATATAAACAATGATAGGAACCGAATCCTGAACAAAGGTAGTATCCCGGTAAGGAAGAGCCAGATGCTGCATCAACGGCTCGCGATAAAGTCCGTACTTACTGTCAAGTCCGGATCTTAGAAGTAGTTCCGGAAAAGATTTTTGCTCACATGTTTCTCCGAATATGTCGTAGTATAGTCTCCCGCCATACTGATCCGAAAAAACGAGTTTAAACGATTTCTGAGCTCTGCCTCGGGAGGTTTGTCCACTGATTCGCACACCGCAGTCATGCGTTACCGTTCCATTCGCGTCAGTGTAAACAATGCATGCATCTCTCTGCCAGTTTTCCAGAGGATTGGAGTATATCCCCCTCTTGGCACCCGAGAAATCCTCCGGAGCAATCACCAGATTCAGGATTGGGAACTGATGTCCTTCGTTCATTGTGTAAGCGAGTGTCAGCACCTCGCTCATCCGCTTATCTTCTTCCAGAGCCGCCGCTCTGATCACTCCCGTTCTGGTGACCTCCAGTGGACCTGTATAAGGAGTAGAGTTCTCGGTCGGTCTGGATCCATCTGTCGTGTAGTAGATTTTTCCGGGTGCAGATAATGTTACAAAAAAACCTCCGGCGTTTTCGAAGACTCCGGAAGTTCTGTCTGCCGTTGGCATTGCGGAAATCAGTTTGGCTTTTGTCCCTCCGGTATTGTTCTTTTGCGGCGTCGGTTTCTCGTAATAATAGATTCCGCTGTCCCGGCTCTGCCGCCCTATGCTTCCCTGTGCCGGTACTCTGTAGATATGCATGAAGTCGAGTAGTTTTCCACTATCACTGTACAAATATAGTCGATCCTCGCCGCCATTCAGTTTAAACGGGCAGTGGTAAGAATCTTTTCCGGTAAGATCAGGTTTACCAGAGCAGTAAATGATGATTCTGTCACCGCTTTTTAATGCAACATCCGGGAGTTGGTATTTATCATATTCCTCGAAGTCATCTGTTAAGTAATAATTTCCTAGCTGTATGGATTCAGATGAACCGTTGCATAGTTCCACCCAATCGAAATAGTCTCCATTGTTACGCGCAACAGAACGGTTAGAAGGCATGACTTCACTGATATACAGACCTTCCGGTAACCATGAACACAGACTGCTCTGATACCCTTCGGTTGTATTGGAAAAGCCGGGGGTCGGGCAATCAGTTTCTATAAATGCAGCCTCTTCTCCGCAGATAAAGGATCTGTCATCATCGCAAGCTTTATAGTCTGCTTGATCATAAATTTCTCCTGCAATTGAGGAAAGAAACAGTTTACCGCCTTTTGTGCTTAAGCCAAAGGGCAATGTCATCTGCTGCGCACTACCCGTCTTTTCCTTGTCACATAGGATCACAATATATTCTCCGGGATTTATGTACCCTTGGGGAAGGGTATACTGTGTCAGGTCATCTTCTCTGTCAGAAAGGCAGAAAAGGCTTAAATCAATCACGGAGTCACTGGAATTGTACAATTCAATCCAATCTGAAAAACGGCCATCCTCACTGGCATATGTGCAAGTGTTCTTCGGCATAAACTCGCTGATGATAAGTCCCCGCTCAGGGGCAGCTATTGTTTCCCTATAAGCCTTCAGACCTGCTTCATTATTTGGAAATCCGGGCGTTGGTTGTTTAGAAATACTTGGCAGAATTGTCCTGTCATATATCATGGAAGTATCCGTTTCTGTCCGGACAGTTTCGGCTGCAAAACTGATTGTTCCGTCTGGTTTGGTCAAAAAAACTGTTTCCCCTCCGGTATAAGATAATCCAAAGTGCGCGGAGGCTTCCATTGTTCCCGCATTTCCATCACAGGCTATCACCAAACACCTTCCGGGTTCCAAAATCGTTCCTTCTGGGAACAGGAATCTAACAGATGAAGCCCTGTCAGAAAGGCCATAACCGGAAAGATCCACATTTTCAGAGCTCATGTTGGTCAGTTCGATCCAATCCGGAACAGTCCCATTCTGAAACACATAACTTTGATTAGAAGACATGATTTCACTGATGATAATTCCATCGGATGCAGAATGAGTCATCAGACAGGTACGGTAAGCTTCTTCTGTGTTGGGAAATCCTGGCGTGGTATAAGGCACCACGCAAATCGTGTCATTTACTCGTATGACTGCCTCGTTTTTTCCACAGAAAACAGTTGTGAAGTAATCTGTCAATTGCTCCTCCTTTGTATATAGGAGAAGCGTTTCCCCACCATTTCTTGACAGAGCAAAGTCCGCATATGTTCCTTCTCTTTGCGCGCGTGAACAATATACAACATAATACTCGCCCGGTTTCAGGATCGTTCCTTCCGGAAAAACAAATCGATTGCCGTCAATCCCATCCTGTAATATATATCCGCTGATATCCGCATCCGTCTCGGATACATTAACCAGTTCTATCAGATCCGCAATGACTCCATGCCCGTCTGAATACAATGTGTTCCCCGGAATCACTTCTGAAAATCTGACCTTTCCGTAGGTTGTTACAAAAATGTTCTCGGAGTTATTCTGAACCTCCTCTTCAGAAAAGATTAAAGCTCCTCCTGGAGAAGGACTTTGGGAAACAATAAATTCTCCTTTTTCATTTCTCTCTGCCGATGCATTCTCAGGCAGCGAAATTGTCCTAACAGAATCGATCAGGACATTTTTGCGGTTAAGCAGGATCAGCTCTTCCCCTCCATTGCGCGAAATACCAAAATCCGCATATGCATTTCCTGCTGATTTTTGACAGTAGATCACATGATATCCATGTGCAGAGATCACCGTTCCGGCAGGAACTGTATAGCGTGATTTACGTGATTCGTCTGTCAGCTTGAAGCCGCTGATGTTGATATCCGCATCTGAAGAATTGTACAGTTCCACCCAGTCAGTGCAGACGCCGTTTTCATCGGGATATAATGTATTGGATGACATATATTCCTGTATCTGGACAGGAAACTTCGAAGTGCTCTGATTATCACTTAAATCAGAAGAAATATGAAGTGCAATAAAAACCAAGACACCGAGTAAAGCAGAGATGGCAATGATGATGCTCAATTGTGTTTTTCTGTTCATGCTGCATTCCTCATATAATGCAAAGAATTTGTCTGAAGCTGAAACGATAATAATCTAATCAGCTAAATGCATTTGTCCTTAAAAATACATATATATTCAGTAAAAAAAACGATAAACCGATCGATTTCGAAACAATTATAATATATTTAGTAGCAAATGACAACTTCTGATTAGAAACTACCTTCCCTGGATATATGTATAGAAAACAAACAATACTTGCAGTTGCACGGATTGACGGGATAAGCCGGAACAATATATAATATTGTTAATATGATAGAGTAAGGAAGAAGAATCTATGATCGATCCTATGAATCCGAAAAAGCTCGGCTTCGGCCTGATGCGCCTTCCCCGCAAGACCGTGTTTACCGATATCGAACAGACCAAGAAAATGGTAGACCTGTTTATGGCAGACGGCTTTACCTACTATGACACTGCTTTCGTCTACCCGGGTTCCGAGGAGGCGATCAGAAAAGCACTGGTCGAGCGGTATCCCAGAGACAGCTATACGCTTGCGACCAAACTCCATGCCGGAATGGCTCCGACCGAAAAGGCGGCCAAGCAGGAATTTCAGACCAGTCTGAAACGGACCGGTGCCGGTTACTTTGACTTTTATCTTCTGCACTCCCTGATGGAAAGTAATTACAAAAAGTACGACAAATATCATCTGTGGGATTTTGTAAAAGAGCAGAAGGAACTCGGCACGATCCGTCATTACGGGTTTTCCTTCCACGCAGGTCCCGATCTTCTCGATGAGATCCTGACTGCGCACCCGGATGTGGAGTTTGTCCAGCTGCAGATCAACTATGCCGACTGGGAAGATCCTTCCATCACATCCCGCGCCAACTATGAAGTCGCTTTGAAGCACGGAAAACGCATCGTGATCATGGAGCCGGTCAAAGGTGGCAGCCTCGCCAATCCGCCCAAAGAAGTCCGTGAGCTGCTGAAAGCCGCTCATCCCGACTGGTCCTACGCATCCTGGGCAATCCGCTTCTGCGCTTCACTGGAAGGAGTTCTGACCGTTCTTTCCGGCATGTCCAACATTGAGCAGATGCAGGACAATCTGTCCTACATGAAAGAGTTCACTCCCCTCAGCGAGCAGGATCAGCAGGTCCTTCACGAGGCGCAGCGGATTCTAGGAAAATCCAAAACGATTCCATGCACTGCCTGCCGCTACTGTACGGAAGGCTGTCCGAAACAGATCCCGATTCCGGATCTGTTCGCAGCAGCAAATCTGGCTTTGGGAAGCGGTCAGCTTTCAGAATCGCAGAAAGCATACAGCCAGGTCCCGGAGGGACACCGTGCCTCTGACTGTATCGCCTGCAGAAAGTGCGAAAGCGTCTGTCCGCAGCATCTGCCGATCAGTGAAAACATGAAGAAACTGAAAGATATGTTTGAATAATCCACTATCTCGAAAGCGCGGAAGAGGAAAATCTTCCGCGCTTTCTTTTTACAACTTCTCTTTCTCCGTCAGGTTGAAAAAACTTTTGTTGTGTGGTATACTTTGCAAAAATTCACTGAGAGGGATCCTTGTCAACTACCCCGACCTACGACTAAAGCCTTAGAGGTCGGAGCTTGTAACTGCCCTGTGGTATAGCGGCAAAAGCCTCCCACATTTTATCGTTCGGTATTCTTGCCAAACGTGGCGTTACATCAGGGCACATTGACCGGT
>JAFWJN010000032.1 GCA_017514685.1 Clostridia bacterium | reverse complement strand
TACCGGTCAATGTGCCCTGATGTAACGCCACGTTTGGCAAGAATACCGAACGATAAAATGTGGAAGGCTTTTGCCGCTATACCACAGGGCAGTTACAAGCTCCGACCTCTAAGGCTTTAGTCGTAGGTCGGGGTAGTTGACCTAATCAACAAGGCAGGAAACTCCGTAAACCGGAGCATCCTGCCTGATTGATTAGACGATTTGCTCTGACTTTCTATTCCAAAGGCTCTGTCAGATCGTTGTCTCGCTTCTTTTTTAATTCTCCTGTATGTGAAAGGAAGCAGAAGAGAAAGGCACTCCGTATGCATCGTCCAGATCGATAATAATCTGCTTTTCCGTATTGTTTTTCGTCCGATGTATAATCTCGACGGGCTTTGGAATCTGTTTTTCCAAAGAAGCACGGGACTCCGATATATGATTCTCTGTTTTTTTCTGATCAGAACTGATGCCTTTGTTTCTCATCTCTCTTCTCCTTCTCTGTTTTTTACGGGTCATTCACTTCCAAACAGTTGCAAAAGCGGAAACAGTTCCTCATTGCTGATCCGGCTGATGCATCTCAAAGAAGATTCACCGGGATCATGCTGTTAACAGAATCGATCGGGAACGGCTTCTCAATCATACAGATAATGCCTCCCGCGCCAATTTCTTTTCCGCTTTTTTGCAGCAACGAAAAGGACCATATGATCTTTCTGTCAGGAGAAGCAGCCCGTTTGATTTCGAAAGGATGCAGCCTCCCATCTATTTCCAGCACCAAATCGATCTCCTTCTGATTGGTATCTCTGTAGAAGTTGATATTTACTTTTTTCTCTCCATAAGAAGCGTTGCGAAGCATTTCCAGGACGACATAGTTCTCCAGAAAACGTCCGGATGCCGCTCCGTTCATCAGCGTATCGCAACTGGTCCAAGAGGACAAATACGCACAGAGTCCCGTATCACAGAAATACAGTTTCGGCGTTTTGATCATCCGCTTGAGTTCGTTGTTATAATACGGCTCCAGCAGAAAGATGATTCCCATTGACTGAAGAATCCCGACCCATTCCTTTGCCGTTACGCCGGATACGCCTGCAATGCTTCCCAAATCGTTATAATTGATCAGTTCCCCCGAAAAAGCAGCGCAGGCACGCAGGAATCTGCGAAACCTTTCTGTATCCTGGATTCCGTTGTCATCTACTGCGTCGCGCATCATATAACTCTCGATATAAGAGTTCCAGTATTCCCGCCGAAGTTCCGCATCCATGGAAAGCATATCCGGCATTCCGCCTTCCCAGATACGAGTATAAACATCCCGGATGTTATTTGGGGGATAATCCATGCTTCGCTTACTGATCGCCGAAAGAGAAAACTCTTTCGGTATGTCATCCGCCCGGCCGGCAAGCTCTTTGGCTGACAGACTGTATAGCTTCAAAACGCCGATCCTGCCGGCAAGTGAATCGCCTGCCTGTTTCATCAGTTTCTTGCTTTGGGAACCGGTCAGCCAGAATCTGCCCCGCTCGTCACTTTCATCGCAGAGAATTTTGATCTGTTCAAAAAGAGCCGGAGCCTTCTGCACCTCGTCAATCAGAATCGGCGGTCTGTACATCTGAAAGAACAGTTTGGGATCTCTTTCCGCCAGTTCCCGGAGATCTGAATCATCCATGGAAACATAAGTCCTGCCGGTATCCTTCGCCAGATACCTGAGCATTGTAGACTTGCCGACCTGTCTGGCGCCGGTGACCATGACCACTTTAAAAGATCCGCTCATCTTAAGAAATTTTCTTTCCAACGACCGGTGAATGTACCGCACTGCTGTCTTCCCCTTTAAAAATTAGTTTAAAATTATGTCTACTTTATATTAAACTAATTTTTGGGAAGTGTCAAGCACTTTCACCCCTGTCATCAGACCACTGCAGATAATGATCTTCCGGATATCAGGCAAAGGTCCGCGCATCTGCTGTTTCGGTCACTGCTCCGGCTGATGCGTCTTGCGGTACGCGCCCGGCGTCATGCCGGTCTCCCGTTTGAAGACCGTCTGAAAATACGCCTGGCTGGAAAAAGCAAGCATGTTGGCAATCTCCCCATAGGAAAGATCGGAATACCGGAGCAGACGTTTGGCATCCCGGACCTTGGTCCGGATGATATGTCCGTTGACCGTAGTTCCCGTCTCCTCTTTGAATCTGCGGGTCAGTGCGGACCGGCTCATTCCGACATGCTCCGCCACCTCGTCGATTCCGACGGATTCATGCGCATGATTGGCGATGAACTGCACCGCGGAGAATACCTCCCGCGACAGATGCTCCGGAAGTTTTGCCTGCCGGACGCGCTCGGTAAAATCCATGACCATATTGTACTGGAGAAGATATACCGCCTCGATCGTGGAAGTCTTTTCGCATTCCTGCGTGTACAGGTCGATCAGACGGTACGCGTCCTCCACGTCCATGCCTCCGCCGATTCCAGCGACCTTTCCGACCAGCGCCGTCAGTCCGATCAGCAGGTTTTTTGCCTGCCGGAGCGGATCGGACGCCAGGGTCCCCGCCTGCTCCTGCAGGTGGCTGGACGCCGTCTCCCGCAGAAACGCCTGCAGCTTTTCCACTTCCCCGTCCCGGATGTAGCTCAGCATCCGGTTCTCAAACTGCCAGGTTCCGTGGATCGTTCCGGTCTCCTTGGCGTCCCGGGTCGTGGCCGTGTGGCGCTTTGCCAGTTTCTGCTTCACCGGCTCCCGTTTCTGTTCATACAGTCTGATCAGGTCTTCCATTTTACCATTTCTATACTTTAATCCGATTTTATAATATTATACCCGATATTAAAATACAAATCAACTGCTTTCCTTTACAATAAAGGCATCAAGGCAATGGAGGTACTTTTATGGCAAAGGACATCTGGCTTTTGAACAAAGGCCTGTTTGAAAAGCCGTTTATGGACACGAGGGTCAAAACTCGCTCGGTATCCGGAAAAGAAAAAATCTTCGGACATCTTCTGGGACCGCTGGGTCTCATCTTTGTGGTCAACACGATCGCAGCGCTGGTGGAGAAATTCTTTACGCAGCAGACCGGTGCCATGTACGGCGTACAGAATATTGAGATGGTCAAAGTCATGGGCGGCCGGTATGAGGTCGTTATGACCTTTGCCAAGATCCTTGCCGTCGGCTTCGGGATCCTGAACGGCTGGCTTTTGCAGCACACCAAATCCCGTCAGGGGCGCATGCGTCCGTGGCATCTGATCTTCGGGTTTATCTCGATCATCATCGGTTGCCTGATCTTCCTGTTTCCCGGCACCACGCTCGGGGAAAGCTACTGGTACTATTTCTTCTTCCTGCTGATCGCCTATCATACGGTCGGATCGACGTTCTTCTATCTGTTCCGCGACAACATCTGCTCCCTGACCACGCGCGACCCCGGTGAGAAGACGCAGGTACAGTTTTTCCGCAAGCTGACCTGGACCCTGATCTCCGGGATCATCATCGGGATGCTGATCAACATGGTCGCCCTGCCGATGTGGCTGGAAAAAGACATCAACGGCTATCCGGTCCTGATGGTCACCCTCTCGATCCTTGCCATTCCCCTGCTCCTTCTGGAGTACTTCTTTACGCGGGAACGCATCACGGAGGACATCGAGACCGAATACGGAATCGATCATGAAAACAAGATCCCTCTGAAGGATCAGATGAAAGCGCTGTTTTCCAACAAATACTTTGTGATCCTGACCGTCATTGCCACCGTCAGCGGCATCGTCGACAACTTCAAGGGCGGCAACGTCCAGTATTTCTACATCAAGTTTCTGCTCGGCGGCGCCGACAACCCCCTGATGTACACGATCTATCAGATCGCAACCGGGTTCCCTGTGGGGATCGGCGCGATCATCATCTACCCGCTCGCGAAAAAAATCGGCATTAAGAACCTGACGGTCGCGGGCTACGCGCTGGTCCTGATCGGAAGCATCCTTGGCTGGATGTTCCCGTCCCAGCTCGTTCCCGCGGTGATCGGCGGAGTTCTGCGCAACATCGGCTGGCTTCCGAACGCCTATATCTTCGCCACGCTGACGTGCTTCGCGTTTGACAGCGTGGAATACCGGTCGCACCTTCGTCTGGAAGGACTCCTGGGCATCGCGATCATCACGGCCGTGCAGGCGCTGATCTACGCGCCGTTTGCCGGCGGATTCGAGTCCACCATTTTAAAACTCGGCTTTGTGGACGTGGAAGGTGTCGTTCCCTCCGCCGAGGTCACACAGTTTATGTCCCTTGCCTTCTATCTGTTTGATATCATCCTCGCGGCGACCGTGGTCATCCTGCTGCCGTTTGTCGACGTAGAAAAGAAACTGCCCGAGATCAGCGCGGAGCTTCTAAGACGCAAGAAGGAAGCGGTCCTGGCCAAGGGTGAAGAGTGGATCGAGCCGGAAGAACTTGAACGCCTGGAAAAAGAGAAGCTTGAAAAAGAGCATGAAGAAAACCGGATCGCGGACCTGAAGGAACGCTGCGCAAAACGCGGTCTGGACTTTGAGGCCGAAAACGCAAAGTATCTGGAAAAGAAAGCGGAGCAGGAGCGCAAAGCCGCCGAAAAAGCTGCGAAAAAAGCGGCGAAAAAAGCAAAATGATCCGTATTTTCAACGACAACTGGACTTTCTGCCGGGAAGGCGGAACGCCTGTCCCCGTCACGCTCCCGCATGACGCGATGATTCATGAAAAAAGGCGGGCAACCGCTGCCGGAGGCAAGAACAACGGCTACTTTCCCGGCGGGATCTACCGGTATGAGAAACGGTTTGAAGTCGCAGAAGAAGACACCGGAAAATCGATCGTCCTGCACTTTGAGGGTGTCTACCGGAACTGTACGGTTTTGGTCAACGGCACGGAAATCTGCCGTCACAGCTACGGGTTCACGGCGTTTGACGCGGATCTGTCTAATCATGTGAATGCGGGGGAAAACACCGTCACCGTGCGGGTGGATAATTCCCTGCAGCCGGACTGCCGGTGGTACACGGGCAGCGGGATCTACCGCGACGTGACCCTCATCATCCGGGAACAGCAGCACATCGAAACGCTTCGCGTCACCACGCTTTCCGTTCATCCCGCCGTCGTCTCCGTCGAATCGGACGCGGACGCCATAGAACTGTACGACGGGGAGAACCTGATCGCTTCCGGAACACCCGGAACGTTCCGAATCCCGGACGCGAAGCTCTGGAGTGCGGAGTCTCCCCATCTGTATACCTGTCTTGCAAAAACCGAGACCGATGAACTCAGTGTGCGCTTCGGGATCCGGAAGCTGGAATGGAACGCAAAAGAAGGCCTTCTGGTCAACGGAACACCGGTCCTTCTTCGCGGCGGGTGCATTCATCACGATCACGGGATGCTCGGCGCATGCGAATACCGGGAGAGCGAACAGCGGAGGATCCGGATTCTGAAAGAGAACGGATTCAACGCCGTCCGTGTTTCGCACAATCCGGCGTCGCAGATCCTGCTGGACGCCTGCGACGCACTCGGCATGTATGTGATCGACGAGGCCTTCGACGGCTGGTACACCCCGAAGACCTATCACGATTATGCAAGAATTTTTGAAAAAGACTGGCAAAACGACCTTGCGGCGATGGTGCGATCAGCGTATCATCATCCGTGTGTGGTGCTGTATTCTCTCGGCAACGAGGTCACCGAAACCGCTGAACGTAAGGGCATTTCCCTGTGCGGACGGATGCGCGATTTTGTACATTCCCTGGACTCTACCCGTCCGGTCACGGCAGGCATCAACGTACTGCTGGATGTGTACGCGAAATTCGGCCTCGGCGTCTATAAGGACAAGGGCGAATACAAAGCGGAACCTCTTCCGGAGAGTCAGTCCTACCGCGAAAAGCGGAGCGGCTCGGCCTTTTTCAACTACTGGGCGGAAAAGCTCGGCGGCCTGATGTTTTATATGAGCAAAGGAAAAACGGCCGAAGAGGCCGTCGCGGACATCGCCCCGTCCCTGGACATCACCGGACTGAACTACGCGTCCTCCCGTTACGATCCTGACGCGGAAAAGTACCCGGACCGGCTCATGCTCGGAACCGAGACCATGGCGGCCGATCTTCCCTACAACTGGGAACGGGTCAAACGCTACCCCCAGCTGATCGGAGACTTTGTCTGGGCGGCGTGGGATTACATCGGCGAGACCTGCATGGGCTGGTATTACCCCTCTTACCCCGGACTTCCCCTGCTCTCAGGCCAGGGCATGATCGATATCACAGGATTGCCCCTTTCCCAGATGGCTTTTCTGCAGGTGGTCTGGGGGATCAAAAAAGAACCCTATATCGGCGTGCGCCCGCTGAATCACGCAAAGGAAACACCCGTGACCGGCGCGTGGCAGTTTACAAACGCTCTTGACAGCTGGACCTGGCACGGATATGAGGGCGTCACAGCGACCGTGGAAGTGTACGCGGATGCGAGCGCCGTGCGTCTGACATTGAGCGGAAAACCGATCGGCACAAGGCCGGTCAAAGCATACAAGGCAATCTTCCGTGTCCCTTACGCGCCCGGAACGCTCCGGGCGGAGGCGCTGGACGAAAACGGAACGGTGCTTTCAAATAGTGAACTCTCCTCCGGCGGAGCGGAGATCCTTCTCTCCGTCCGGCCGGAAAAAGTATCCGTCGCTCCCGGCGAAATCTTCTATGTGCCCGTGGAGTTTACCGACGAAAGCGGAAATCTCCAGCCGTCCGTGGAACAGCGGGTGGAGATCCGGGCGGAAAATGCGGCGCTTTTAGGCTTTGGAAGCGCCCTGACCAAGACAGACGATGTTTTTGATCAGCCTTATCATAACACCTACCGCGGACGCGCGCTTGCCGTGTTCCGTGCGGGACAGGCGGGAACGGTCCGAATCAAGGCCGACAGCAAAGGATATCCGACAGCAACAGCAGAGGTGCAAATTATATGAAACGCTATCAGACATTCGGCGTGACAAGCCCCGAAGAATCCCAGAGAGAAAAGAACCATAAGCAACTTGCAAGGGAAGCCGCTGCGGAGGGCATCGTACTGCTGGAAAACAACGGCGCTCTGCCGGTTCTGCCCGGCAAGATTGCCCTGTACGGTCCCGGCAGCCGGAAGACCGTCAAAGGCGGATCGGGCAGCGGGGATGTGCGTGAACGCCATTCCGTTACGATTGAGGAAGGCCTGTTGAACGCGGGCTTTACCTTTCCCACCACGCTCTGGATGGACCGGTTCGAGCAAAAATATCTTTCCGAGGTTGCCGGGTGGCGGGAGCGCGTGGAACAGAGCATCCGGGGCTACGGACCTGCCCGTACGATGCAGATGTTCTTCAAGGTCGGCGAGCAGCCGATGCCCTGTCCCTCCTGCACCCCCATCCTTCCGGACGAACTGACAGACGAGACCGATACGGCCGTCTACGTCCTTTCCCGTCAGGCAGGCGAAGGCAAGGACCGGCGCGTTGAAAAGGGAGATTACCTCCTGTCCGATCTGGAAACGGAAAGCCTGAAGCGGTTGTCTGAACATTACAAGAAGCTGATCCTGGTGCTGAACTGCGGCAGCGTGATCGATCTTTCCATTCTGGAAGAAGTCCGGATCGACGCGGTCCTGTTCTACGGACAGGGCGGCATGGAAGGCGGAAACGCGCTGGCGGACATTCTGACCGGAAAAGTCAATCCTTCCGGAAGACTCACCGACACCTGGGCAAAACGATATGAAGATTACCCCTGCGCCGATACGTTCGGTCACCGGAACGGAAACCTGGAGAATGAGGAATATTCCGAGGGCATCTACGTCGGCTACCGCTGGTTTGAGCAGCAGAACATTAAGCCCCGTTATCCGTTCGGGCACGGGCTCAGCTATACAACATTTGAAAAAACAGTATCTGCCGTATCCGGTCAGGAAGCTATCACGGTCAAAAACACCGGCAGCACAGCCGGAAAGGAAACGGTCCGGCTGTATGTCAAAAAGCCGGACGGCAGACTGGATCATGAGAAGCGCTCGCTGATCACGTTCGCAAAGACCGGTCTTTTGTCGCCGGGCGGATCCGAAACGCTCACCCTGCCGTTTGACCTTTGGAATATTTCATCTTTTGACGAAACAAATAACGCCTTCGTTCTGGAAGCCGGAACCTATACGCTGTATCTGGACGACTCCCAGTGCGGAACGGTCACTCTATCGGAAGAACAGATCCGTCCCATCTCGCGTCACGAGCTGAAGGAAACGTTTTCCGAACGGGTGCAGAAGCTCCTTGGGACGCTGTCCGACCGGGACAAGGCAAAGATTGTGACCGGAGGCGGGTATCCCCTGACAGCCTACAATCAGGTCATGGGCGCTGCGGGACGCACCTGCACCACGCTGCTCAAAAAAGGTGTTCCGAACATCGTGCTGGCCGATGGGCCTGCCGGAGTCAACGTGGTTCCTTTTGTGACCATGCTGAAGATCGGCGTTCCGGGCTATAAGAACGGACTTCCGGAGGACTGGCGCTGGGGCTGGGTCAAAAAGATGGAACCGATCCTGAAGTTTTTCTCCAAAGGCGGCACGGACATCTACCGGTATATGACCGCATGGCCGAGCGAAACCGTGCTTGCCCAGACCTGGAACACAGATCTTTTAGAGCGGGTCGGAAACGCGATCGGGACCGAGATGAAAGAAACCGGCGTATCAGTCTGGCTTGCGCCAGGCATGAACATCCACCGGAATCCCCTCTGCGGAAGGAACTTTGAATATTACTCCGAAGATCCCCTCCTTTCCGGCAAGATGGCGGCTGCCGTCACGCACGGCGTGCAGGACATGGGAGGCGTCGGGGTATCGATCAAACACTACTGCTGCAACAATCAGGAGGACAACCGCAGTGCCGTTTCGGCAAACGTCTCGCAGCGCGCGCTTCGGGAGATCTACCTTCGCGGCTTTGAGATTGCTGTTAAAGAAGGAAAGCCCTGGACCGTCATGTCCAGTTACAATCAAGTCAACGGAACATATGTCTGCAATTCCAGAGAGCTTCTGACCGGCGTCCTGAGAGAAGACTGGGGCTTTGAGGGCGTTGTCATGAGCGACTGGGGCGCGACCGATCCGTGTTCGCACGCGGAGGGCATCAACGCGGGCAACGATCTCATTATGCCCGGCTCCCCTGCCAACGCGAAGGAACTGTATGAGAATCTGAAAGCAGGAAAACTCGACCGGGAGGCTCTGAACCGCTCGGCGGGACGCATCCTGGAACTGATTTTCAAAAGCGAGACCTGCAAAGATTTCTGATGATTGATCAAACAGCCACTGACATCCAAAGGGAGAATGATTTATGAGCACAGCCTTTCCGAACGGTTTTTTATGGGGCGCGGCGTCGGCCTCAGCGCAGATCGAAGGCGCGTATCTGGAGGACGGCAGAACGCCGTCCATCTGGGACACTGCAAAAAAGAAGCAGGTAAAGCACGGTGAAAACTGCCATATCGCCTGTGATCACTATCACCGGTATAAGGAGGACGTCGCCCTGATGAAGGAGATCGGGCTGAAGTCCTACCGTTTTTCTATCAGCTGGTCCCGTGTCATGCCCGAAGAAGGCAGGATCAACGAAAAAGGTCTCCGGTTTTATTCCGATCTGGTGGATGAACTGATCAAAAATGATATCGAACCCATGGTGACGATCTTTCACTGGGACATGCCCCTGTGGGTTTATAAAAAAGGCGGATGGCTGTCCGAAAAAATCGTTCCCCTCTTCCGGGATTATGCCAAAGTCGTGGTGGACGCGCTGTCCAACCGGGTGAAGTGGTGGATGACGATCAACGAGCCCGGATGCTTTATCATGAACGGATACCTGCAGGGCGTTCACGCGCCTTTCAAGCGGAACTACCTTGCGCTTTCGAAACTCACACGCAACTGCATGCTGGCGCATGCCGAAGCGGTCAAAGTCATCCGGCAGTACGCAAAGCAAAAGCCGATGGTAGGTGTAGCCTTTTCCAGCGGAGCATATGTTCCAAAGAGCGAATCGGAAGCGGACATCGATATTGCAAGGAAGAAGAGCGTTGAGACCGGGAACGGTCTGATGGCCAACCGCTGGTGGATGGATCCGATGATTCTCAGCAAGCCCGTCAAAGCCTACGGCATCTTTTCCAGTAAGGAAAAGGATATGGCAGAAATCTGTCAGCCCCTGGATTTTATCGGGCTGAACATCTATTCGTCTTTCAATTACGGCGACTGGGGTGATACGGAAAAGGCTCCGGAAGGGACGCCGAGAAACAGTCTCGGCTGGGTCATTGACGAGCGCGTTATGTACTGGAATGTGCGCTTCATTTATGAGCGCTATCACCTGCCAGTCATGATCACGGAAAACGGAGTCGCGGCGAACGATGCGGTTTCTCTGGACGGAAAAGTGCACGATCCGAACCGGACGGATTTCCTTTACCGGTATCTGAAAGAACTGAAGCGCGCAATCGATGAAGGGATTCCCGTGCTCGGATATCAGCACTGGAGCATTATGGACAACTTCGAGTGGGCGGAAGGATATGATCCCCGTTTCGGTCTAGTCTTTGTTGATTATTCCACCCAGAAGCGGATC
Source organism: Clostridia bacterium (assembly GCA_017514685.1). Taxonomy (GTDB): domain Bacteria; phylum Bacillota; class Clostridia; order Christensenellales; family CAG-138; genus UBA3792. The sequence goes on along the minus strand of JAFWJN010000032.1, from coordinate 103,077 downwards.
GTTAAGGATTCGGCATGGGAGTACAGCCGGATCATACAGACAAACGGATCGTGTTTGAAATAGTTTTTCAAACATTCCCACGGAAACGATATTAGGTCAGATTCTCTTGACAAGAAATAGACACTCCGCTATACAGTCACTAGAATAGAGAAGCCATTAAGAAACTCGAAGTTGAAGAGTCTTTTTCTCTAAACACAGCTATCTCTCTCATGAATACAATGTCGATCACAAATGTGTAATAAACCTCCAAAGCGATGCCTTTATTCTACATCGGTTTGGAGGTTCTTGCATAATCTCAAATTGTCTCATAGACGAAAGTATATTATTATTGTTTTAAATTCAATATGTCTTTCTTATTCCACATTTTTTGCATTCCTTGATAATGATTCCTTTAAAACGGCCTCCACAGCTTTCACATCTGTTCATTGCGCGCCGTTGGGTTCTAATCTGTTCCGCATAGAGACGAACAGCTTGCGGGTACCAGTCCGCAACATAATTCTTATGCCCGTCACTTGGGGACAGTAAAAGGTCGCTATTTTCATTTAGTCTGAAATAATCATAAAATGGTTTGCTGTTCCCATCTATATAGGTTAATGTTGTCGGCCAGGAGCTTTTGCTTCTCGATCTATCGTTCTCTCGATTAATTAATTCAAGCGAGTATGGAAGAGTAATCTTTTTTAATTTATCACAGCCTTCGAATGCACTGGCATCTATCTCTTTGACTCCTTCCGGAATAACAATTTCTTCCAAAGACTTGCAATTATTAAAAGTCCTAAGATTAATACGTTTGAGATTGCTAGAAAGCTGGACTCGTTGCAAAGAATTGCAACCTCTAAAAACTTCGCCATCAAGTGTAGTAACAGAATTTGGGATTACGATTTCTTTTAAAGCAGAACAACCGTCAAAGCAGCCAAATCCTATGAATGTAACCGAATCTGGAATTACAATTTCTTTTATAGATGTACATCCTGGAAATGCGCGTTCAATTTGTGTAACACTATTAGGAATTAATACACTAGTAATGCCAGAACAATTCTCAAAAGCTTTTGTTCCTATTACTGTAACATTATCAGGAATTACAACCTCGGTGCTTTCTCCATTGTACTTTATAAGTTTTCCTCCAACCACTTCAAAGTCTTGTGCTTTGAATGTTACTTCTCCGAACAAAATCTTTTTTACCTCATCTTGAGTATACTTGCAACCACAGTGCTGACATTGAAAGACATTGTCATCAATCTTCATAATATCAACCGATCCACAAAGTTCACATTGCAACTTCTTCATGAACCTATTATCCTCCGTGCAACCGATATATATAATAATTATACGAAAAATTGATGACAAACGCAATATATCTGTCACCAATCATACATTTATATTAATATAGTTTTTTTCACTGCAAATATCTTTACTACACTTTTTGCATCTGTGTTGAAAAAGAAGTAATTAGTAATTGAAAGGTTTTCAACAACCAGCTGTAGGTTTGTCAATGATATGTGACAAACCTACAGTTTTTACTGAAAAACAGAATAAAACTTGTTTCATAATTGATAAAGAATGCATCTTCATAGCAACTGCCAAGATTAACAAAGAAGACTGCAAAACAGTCTTCTTTGTTATCTTTTTCTGTTGATTTTTACTGGCTGCAGTTTTTAAGCAGGGACCTTCACAACAATCTTTATAACCGGCATCGGCACGTCCGCAACGCAGCGTGGCTTATGCGCGTCCTCCGGAGCAAGGATGATATAATTACCTTTTTGTAGATATACTTCACCCGAAACAGGCGGTTCTTCATAGAACGTGATATCATTGTCCTCATCGTACGGAATCTTGACTTCCAGTCCGTCTCGAGTGCACACGCCGATTTTCTCTTTTCCTTTTACAAGATACTGTATATCAAAATACTTCTCATGTGTCTCAAAGGAAAGTGTACTCGCGTCCATGGTGGTATAATGCTGCACGCTTGCTCGGACACCATTCTCGAGCGCAATCCATCCTTCCGGAAGCTGATCGAGATCTTTCCTGCTCAAAAAAGCAAATGCTACCTGAAACTTGTCCGCTATAAAATCATATTTGTATTGCTCACCAATCGTTCCGAATTGCATACCGTTATCCTCCTTTTCATGCGTTATGAATCATATTGATCCAGAACTTACAGACTTCCGGATCAGGCTTACGAAGCACAAAGCCGAACGTGATCCAGTCAGCGCCTTTTCGCACCGCATCCTGAGCTTCCTCCAAATCATCGCTGGTGATTCCGAGAATGTAGTTCCTTTTCTCCGGAAGCAGCATCGGAAGCTGATCTATTTTCTCAAGAACTCCTGTTTTCCCATACAATGATGTGAAATGACGGCTAAACAGATATTCTGCCCCGTGCTGAACCAGTTTTTCTGCGGTAACGGTAATATCATCCGGACGCACAGTCAGCTCAAAAATCGGGGTAATTCCCGCCTCCTTGCAAATCTGAACATTCCGGTCAATTACAGAATCCTGATACCCGACTGTCAGCATCACACAATTCGTTCCCTGTTCTGCCGCCTGCGGTACGCACAGTGCCGCATAAGGACATTTATAATCCGCGACCAATGTGATATCTTTCCCAACGGCTTTGCGCAGCATTCCGATAGCTGAATGACCGTAGGTATGCAAAAGCGGAGTACCTACTTCCAGCCATTCTGCTCCATGATCCAGCGCCATGAAAGCGATTTTTTTAGCCAGTTCGATGTCTTCCACATCGATTGCTGCCTGAATCCAAGGCTTTTTCATGATTTTCTCCTCCGTGCACCATTGTGTAATTGATTCTCTGTAAACTCTAGCCTGTTCCAAAATGCACTTTATTCAATCGATATCGTTTTGACCCTGAATTGTCTTTTCCACTCGTCTGAAATGCCTTATAAACAGAAGCAGCAGCATCAAATCGGATGCAACCTCGGATATTGGCCAGCTCCACCAGATGTGATCGATTACTCCGGTCTGAAACAGCAAAATTGCTGCCGGAATCCGGACCATCTGCCGGATCAGGATGAAAGCAAGGGTGTATCTGCTTTTTCCTGTCGACTGGCAGAAAGAGTTCATAACCGCCATAATACCGGACGGAAGATAAGTGAACGAGATGATCGAAAAGCATGCAAACCCCATCCGGAGTGTTTCTCCCGACAGATGAAAAAGCCTCATCAGACTGCCGGAAAGCAGCATGCAAAACAGCGCACAGGACAGACTCCACACTGCCGAAATCAACTCCGCCTGGAAAAAGATAGCACGGATCTTAGGCACTTCCTTTTTTCCTACATAGTAGGAAAACAAGGTCATGGTACCGATTGAGATTGCTTGTCTTGGCAGCATCAAAAAAGATTCAATCCGGTTATAGACACTGAAAACCGCATTGGAGGTACTCTGGTAAGAAATCAGCAGCCGGTTAATGCAATAGTTTCCTAAAGCTGTCAGAATACTGACCGCAGAAGCCGGAATTCCGATTGAAACAATCCCCCGGATGGTTTCCCAGTCCGGCAATTTGGTCTTTAAGAGGTCCTTAATAAGCTCACCCTTAAATCGAAACAGGAATAATAACGCTACAGTTGCTGCAACAAGCTGCCCTGTCAGTGTCGCAATCGCTGCCCCCCGCATTCCAAATCCAGAAAAGTGTCCGATGCCGAAGATCAGGAGCGGATCCAACGCAAGATTCACGCAAAGTCCCACTATCTGACTGATCATAGACAGTTTTGGAAGCTGAATCGCCTGCAGAATCCGTTCAATCGTAATCTGCAGTGCTGTCAATACGCACAGAATCAACAATGGTGTCAGATAGGAAGTTCCATACGCAATTACAATCAGATCGTTTGAACTACCAGAAAAATACGATCGGACAAGCAGAGCTCCGCATATAGCAATCAAAACCGCCAACGCCAGCTGCAAAAGCAGGCCGTTACTCACATTCTTTCTTGCGGACGGAAGTGACTGCGCACCCATTGCTTTTGCGATCTGCACGTTCATACCGGTCGCAATTCCAACAAACAACGTGTTGAGGATCGTCTGCAGGATGGTAGCCAGTGCCAGTGCGGAAAGCGCTTCTTCTCCCAATCCAGACAGGAAAAAGCTGTCAATCAGGGAATAGATATTCTGAGCAAGCAGCGTGATCGCTATGGGTAAGGAAAGCCTTAGAATCTGAAGGCGTATGGCGGCACGGTCGCCTCCTTTTTCCTCCTGCGCTGCGCTTGACATGTTCACAGATCGCAGGCCGCATCATGTGCCTGCCGGATTGCGGTCGCAACGCTGCCGACCCTGCTCGCATCGCCGATCCGGATAATCGTTTTCCCGCAATTTTCCACTTCTTCTGCAAGCGCCGCATTCGGTCTCATACCGAAAGCCGCCACCGCCGTGTCAAAAGAATAAGCTGATTCCTTCCCTGTGACCGTATTTTTCGTTGTAACACAGTTCGAATCAATACATAAGACTTTTTCGTTCGGATGAAGCGAGACTCCACCTTGCTGCAGAAGGTACAAGAGCGCTCCGCGCGTTGTCGGTTCTTCCTGAACTGCGATCTCGGGGAGTGCTTCAATCAACGTTACATTCTTTCCCTGCTCACAAAGATAATGTGCCGTTTCAGCTCCGACCTGGCCTCCGCCCAGCACGACAATGCTGTCCCCTGTTTCTGCTCCGCGTAAAACTGCATCCGCAGTCAAGACATTCTTCCCGCCGATTCCGGGGATCGGAGGCAGGATCGGCTTTGCACCTGTGGCAATCAGAATTGTATCGGCATTTGCGCTTTGAATTGTTTTTGCATCCACCTTTTCTCCCAGATGGATCGTAACATTCGGAAGCTTGGCAAGCTGTGCTTCATAATATCTGGCAATGTTTAAAAGTGTCTGTTTGCAGGGAGGTGCGGAAGCGATACGAATCTGCCCACCGCACAAGGTCTGCGATGCTTCATACAATTCGACCCTGCAGCCTCTGCGTCCAAGGGTATATGCCGCTTCCAGACCCGCAGGACCCGCGCCGACGATTAAAACCTTCTTATCAAGCGGAGACGGTGTTTCCTTCTCTCCCCATTCCTTTCCCGCAAACGGATTGAATGCGCACCGGATCGGAAGTTTTTTCTGAATCCGCTGTCCGATGCAGTAATTGCAGTTCAGGCAGCGTCTCAGTTCTTCTTCCCTGCCCTCTTTGATTTTTTTCACCCAATCGGGTTCCGCAATCAGAGACCGCGCGATACCGACAAAGTCGGAATAACCCTCTTCCAGATGCTTTTCCACAAGGCGTGGATCGGAGAGCCGTCCTCCGCTGATGACCGGAACGCTCACGGTCTCTCTGACCTTCTTAGCAAATTCCCGGTTCGCATCGGGTTCCACATAGATGGGTGGGAAAGACCGGCGGAGCGGATCCAAAAGACCTGCTGTCACATCAAATGCAGCGATTCCTGCCTTTTCCAATTGCTTCAAAAACGAAAGGGTCTCTTCCAGTTTTCTTCCGTTTTCGCCCATCTCATCCACCGAAAGGCGCAACACCAGCGGAAAGTCCTTCCCCGCCTCTCTCTGGCAGGCTTCGACCAGTTCGAAAACGATTCTCCACCGGTTTTCAGCACAGCCACCGTATTCATCCGTCCGATGATTGTACACAGGCGATAAAAACTCCGCCAACAGATAACTGCCCAGCGCATGAATATAAAATGCATCAAATCCCGCCTGACGCGCGCGGCGCGCACATTTTCCATATCCCGCAACGGTTCTGTGAATCTCTTCGACCGTCAGCGCGCGCGTCTTTTTCTGCGTTGCGGTCTCTTCCATGTCCGAAGGTCCCACGCGTTCTGAAAGGAATGGGTCCTTGTCCGGATATGCTTCCCCGTTTCCGCGTGCTCCTCCGCCAATGGAAACCAACGCGGCGATCTTAGCGCTTTCCCGATGCACAGCTTCCGTCAGATCGCTGAGCATTGGAATATAAACATCATTATCGATTCTGAGAGATCCCGCATACGGATCCAGACGGTCCACGGCGGAATTCCCTTGGATCGAATGCAGCACGATCATTCCGACCCCACCTTTTGCACGTCTTCTGTAAAACTCGATGATCTGCGGCGTGCATTCTCCGAATGCCGAGGCGTAAAGTGTCTCGGTCGGATTCATGATAACGCGGTTCCGAATCGATACCGATCCGATTTTTCCTTCCGCAAGCAGATGCGGATATGACCCGTTGCTCATCATTCCTTCTCCTTCGATTCACTCTTTGGTGTTTTTAACAAAGCGGTCAGCACAATGCACGCTACAAACATGAGACAGCATAGCATCGTAATCAGATGTATGCCGGATACACTGCCGGCGATTCCGCCGAACAGAACCGGAACGATGCAGCCTCCGAAAAAGACGGATACACCCATGATCAGACCGTTGGCGGTGCCGATCAGACGCTCCGGCAAAGCTTTTCCGGGAATATAATAGATGAACAGTGAAACGGTCGCCGCCGCCCAGTTTCCGAACATCACATATCCCGCAACACTGGCAACAGAACCCGGGAACAAGGTCATCAGAAGCGGAGTGACAAGACAAATCACAAAGGTCGTCAACATGACTTTTTTGCCGGAGAAACGATCCGCCAGCGCCGGGATCAGAATACTGATCGGAATATAGATCAGCCCCATCGCAGAAAGCAGGATCCCCTTCAGTTCCGTTCCGATTCCTGCCACATCCGTCAGATAGAGCGGTCCGAAAATGGTCAGGGTCAGTTTTCCGGCGCATTCAAACACGCCGATCAGAAGACAGAGCATGAACGTCCGGTTTTTCAGCAGCTCACGGAGCGCGATGAAAAAGCTTCCCGCTCTGTTCCCTTCGGAAGTCTGCTTCTCGTAAGTGACTTCCTTGACGGTAAACTGCATCACAAGCGTCGCTGCAAGAAGCAGGATTCCGGTCAGGGCAAACGCTCCGCGCCAGGTGAACCGCATGGCGACCGCCGTCAGCAGAACAGGACCCAGTGTACTCGCAATAACCGCAGAACCTGCGGAAACAAACCCGCTCCGCTTTCCGAAATCATTTTTCACAAGATTCTTTCCGAGAATGGAGACCAGCATGGAAAGCGTTGCGCCGACGCAGCAGCCCCATAAGAACCGCAGGATAAGCAGCGGCCAGAACGAGTTGACCATTGCGGACAGGATTGAAAACACGCTGGCCAGGATCAGACTCGGAACGATCCATACCTTTCTTTTTCCGGTCCGGTCAGCAAGGATTCCGATCACAACGGAGGAAACTGCTTTGGTGCACCAGACGGCGGAATTCAAAGCAGAGTACTGCGATGCTGTGATCTGCAGCTCTTTCATAAAAACATCCGCAAAAAATGTGATTCCGTCCGCCCCCAGCATCATAAAGCCGTAAATCAGGAAAAACAGGACTGAAAGGTAATTCACATATGCGGATGAACGTGTTGTTTTTTCTTGCATGAGCCCCCTCCGGTCACTCTTTGCTCAGAATCGTCTGGAGGTTGTGGCACGCGACCTTGTGCCCCTCCGAATACGGAGCAAGTTCAGGCATGGTCTGTTTGCAGATCTCGGTAGCGTATTTGCAGCGGGGATGGAACGGGCAGCCTTTCGGCGGATCGATCGGGCTCGGAATCTCGTTTTCCAGAACAATCCTCTGGCGCGTTTTTTCCAGTTCATAGTCCGCGATCGGAATCGCCGACAGCAGCGCGTTGGTATAGGGATGGAGCGGATTTCGGTACAGCTCTTCCGAGGACGTAACCTCCACGAGTTTGCCCAAATACATAACGCCCACGTTGTCACTGATATGCCGCACCACGGCGAGATCGTGCGCGATGAACACATAGGTCAGACCGAGCTTTTTCTGCAGATCCTCAAACAGGTTGATGACCTGCGCCTGAATGGAAACATCCAGCGCCGATACCGGCTCGTCACAGATAATCAGTTTCGGATTGCATGCCAAAGACCTTGCGATTCCCACTCTCTGACGCTGTCCGCCAGAAAGTTCATGCGGATAGCGGGAACGCATGATCGGATCCAGTCCGACCAGCGTCAGAAGCTCGTCGACCTTCGCCTTACGGTCCTTTGGCAAAACGTCTTTCCTTCCGCTCGCGACGATGGCTTCCATGATGATGGAACCGATCGTCTGCCGCGGATCCAAAGATCCGTAGGGGTCCTGGAATATAATCTGGATCTCATGCCGGAATGGACGGATCTGCGCAGGAGGCAAATGCGTGATGTCTCTGCCCTGATAGATGACTTTTCCGTCAGTGGGTTCATACATACGCAGAATGCAGCGGCCTGCAGTTGTTTTTCCGCAGCCGCTTTCGCCGACCAGCCCGAATGTTTTTCCTTCTTCAATCTCGAAGGAAATACCGTCAACGGCTTTGACATGCGCGACCGTTTTCTGCAGGATCCCTTTCCGGACGGGGAAATACATTTTCAGATTCTCAACCTTCAAAAACGGTTTTTTCTTGGAATCTTCAGGCATTTTCTTCATCTCCCTTCATCCGCCAGCAGGCCGACATGTGAATATTGTCATCGAAGCTCATCAACGGCGGAACCCCCTGATTCTTGCAGGTCTCGCAGGCATGCGTGCACCGTGGGAAAAAGGCGCACCGGTCCGGCAGATCGATCAGCCTCGGCGGAGCACCATTGATCGGTACGAGAGCTTCTGACCGGTCCTTGTCAAGACGAGGTACCGATGCCAGCAGTCCGATCGTATAAGGATGCTTCGGATTATTGATAATGTCGTACGTTGTCCCTGATTCGATGATCCTGCCCGCGTACATGACATAGATACGTTGCGCATAGCGGGCGACAAGGCCGAGATTGTGCGTCACAATGATCAATGAGGTATGGTTGTTATGAACGATCTCGATCAGCTTCTCCATAATCTGAGCCTGCGTCGTCACATCCAGTGCGGTTGTCGGTTCATCCGCGATAATCAGCTTGGCGTCACAGGAGATCGCCATAGCGATCATGACTCTCTGCCGCATGCCGCCACTCATCTGGAACGGATAATCCTTCATGCGCTGCTCCGCTTCCGGAATGCCGACCTGCTTCAGAAGGGAAACAGCCAGCTTGGACGCTTCCTCACGGTTCAATTTCTTATGAATGCGGATCATCTCAACCAGCTGATACCCGATTGTCAGGACCGGGTTGAGAGAGGTCATGGGTTCCTGGAAGACCATGGAAATGCCGGATCCGCGCACGGCGAGCATTTCTTTGGACTTTGGCTTGTACTGAAGCAGATTCTTCCCTTCGAACAGCACTTCTCCGCTGAGTATCTTTCCGGGAGGGGTCTGTACCAGCTGCATGACCGACATCTGAGTAACGGACTTTCCGCAGCCGCTTTCCCCGACAATTGCTACGATTTCTTCCCTGTCCACATAATAGGATACATTCGATACAGCCTTCACTTCACCGCTGTCCGTGAAAAAGGATGTATGGAGATTACGTACCTCCAGTAAATGCTCACTCATAGCTTACCTCTCAATCTCGGATCCAGAGCATCTCTCAGACCGTCGCCGATAAAGTTCAGAGCAATAACAACAAGCGCAATGCAAAGACCCGGCATAATGGCCAGGAGCGGTACCTTGACCAGCGCCGAATACCCTTCGGCGACCATGCTGCCCCAGGAAATATCCGGTGAAACAATGCCAAGGCCGATGAAGCTCAGGCCAGCCTCGGAAAGAATGGCGCTGCCCAGGTTCATGGTAAACTGCACGATGATCATCGGGAAGCAGTTCGGAAGCAGATGCCGGAACAGAATAGCCGAATTCCTCTGTCCGAGAAGCGATGTCGCAACGATATAGTCGTTTCCCTTCAGCGTCAGCACCATGCCCTGTACCAGGCGGATGTAGGTCGGAATCATTCCGATTCCGATGGCGACAACCGTTTGCCAGATACCGTTTCCCAGAATTGCGCAGACGATCATCGAGAAGATGAGCGGAGGAATGGACAGATGCGCGTCCACGATACGCATGATGACCGAGCCGACAAAACGCTCATAGTAGCCGGCGATCAGTCCCAGCGTGATTCCGATCATCGCGGCAAAAACACCCGATGCGAGGCTGGCCAACAGCGAGATCCTTGTGCCGTATACGATACGACTCATAATGTCTCTGCCGAGAGAATCCGTTCCGAGCAGATGCTCTTTGGACGGCATCTTATAGCGCATCAGCAGATCCTGCTCCAACGGGTTCTGGCAGAACAGCGGAGCGATAATAGCCATTGCGACAAAGAAGACGATGATAAAAAACGATATCTTGGCAATCAGACCGCGGCTCGCGAATACGCGCCAGATACGAAACTTCTTTTGACCGGTGGTTTCTTTTTTCTTCATTTTGCCCACCTCTCACGGATCCGCGGATCAAGAATGCTGAACACAATGTCCGCGAACAGATTTCCGAAAATCGTTACCAAAGCCATGATCAGCGTAACTGCCTGCACGCAGATGTAATCGCGGCTCATCAGGCTGTTCAGTGCGAATGCTCCGATACCGGGAATATTGAATACACTTTCAATGACGATCGTACCGCCGACAAGCATGCGGAACATCAGCGAAATGACCGTTACCAGCGGAATCGCCGCGTTTTTGATTGCATGGCGCATGATCACTCTTCGCTCCGGAAGACCGTCCGCCCGGGCGGTCCGGATATAATCCTGATTGATTACCTCCAGCATCTGGGAACGCGTCTGTCTGGTGATCGTCGCCATAAAGTTCAGTGCGATGCAGAATACCGGCATAATCGCTTTTTTCACATACATCGGAAAATCTGCGCTCGGGCTCGTATAGCCCTGAATCGGGAGCCATTTGAGCTTGACGGCGAAGATAAAAATCATGAAAATCGCGATCCAGAAGGCAGGGATGCCGATGCCTGAAGTGGAGAGCACCGTTACGATCTGGTCGATAGCGCTGCCTCTCTTGACGGCGGAAATCGTACCTGCAAATACGCCGATGACAATGGCGATCACGAGTGCCGGAACGGTCAGCGAAAGAGTTGCAGCCACCTTGCTCGGAATCATATCCGCAACCTGCTTATGATAGTAGGTTACAGAAACGCCAAAGTCGCCGTTCAGCAGATCCCTGACCCAGATGATGTACTGCTGCACGAGCGGTTTGTCCAGATTCAGTTCCGCGCGCAATTCAGCGACCTTCTGAGGGGAAGCGCCCTCGCCCAGCATGACAAGGGCGGGATCTCCCGGCAGCATTCGGATGATCAGGAAGACAAAGACTGTTACCAGGAATACGGTTATGAGCGAAACCAGTATTCGCTTGATTAAATAAGAGCCCAAGCAGATTCTCCTTTCATATGGTTCTGACTAATGAACAACTAAAACATGTATCATAAGATGTATGATCCGCCAGATCGGGTCCAGTCTGCCTGCTTTGCAACGTCGGAGCAGACAGAAATCATGCTCCGGGCAGGCTAATGCATGGTTTAGGTGATAATTAGTAATAAGGAGGGGACTGCTATAAAGCAGGTACCATATAGCAGTCCCATCGCTAAGCGTCGGAGTATCAGTCAGCCGGTTACTTGTCCAGCCAGACGTGTGCAGAACCTTCGCCGAACAGGCCGGTATCCAGATACGTCCAGTCTTTGACGTAGTCCTGTACGAAGCAGATATCGGACAGGGAGAAGATCGGGTACCAGAGTACGTATTTATCCTGCAGCAGCACCTGCGCTTCGCGGATGTACTTCTGCTCATCTGCGCTGGTGAAGGACTGTACAGCGTTCTCAACTGCTGCATCCAGATCGTCCGGATGGAGGAAGCATCCTTTGCCAAGCGCCAGAGCGGTGCTTTCGAGGACGGTCTTTGCATACATGCCCTTGAACTTCGTGGTAACAGCCGGCTCATAGGTTGCGGTATGGAGGATCATGCCGTAATCCCAGTCATTGATCTTGTTGACAAATGCTGCGCTCTCCAAACGGTTCAGTTTTACCTTGATGCCAATCTTGTCGAGATATCCCTGAATAATTGTGCCGAGCTCAAGCAGGTTGTCGTTGTACTTGAAGGTGATCTGAGTTTCGAATCCATTCTCATATCCGGCTTCCTTCATCAGCTCTTTTGCCTTTTCAACATTGTACTCAAAGCCCTTTACTTCGGGATTGTAGTACGGGCTGCCGGGCAAAGCCCACTGGTTGGTCAGAGTCGCGAAACCGTAGTTGCACTGTTCGTTGATCGTCTCGGAGTCGATCGCGTAGCATACCGCCTGACGGACGCGGATATCATGGAAAGGATCGTCCTCATCCTGGCAGTTGAAGCCGACAACATAGAGCTGCTCGGACTTCGCATACGGCTGCCAGTGATAGCCTGCTGCTTTCAGATCGGAAGCAGGAGCCAGTTCAAAGTTCTCACCATAGATAACATCGATTTCTTTTGCTTCAAACGCAGCCTGTGCGACAAGGGATTCATTGTAGATATGTACTTCTACGCCATCCAGATATACGGGACCATTCCAGTAGTTCGGGTTCTTCTCATATACAACCTTCTCATCTTCGATCCACTCTTTGAACATGAAAGGACCGGTTCCGACAGGATGGTTATAGGTGTAGTCTACTCCATAGGTATCGAATGCCTGTTTGGAATACATCATACCCGCGCGGTTTGTAAGGTTGAACAGAAGAGCAATGTTCTGGGATTTGAGTTTGAATTCAACGGTGTATTTGTCCAGGCAGTTGACTTCGGAAATATTGCCGAGGTACTGCGTGCCGTACTTGGAATTGTCACGATAGTACTCGATGCACCACTTGATGACTTCGGCATTGAATTCCGAACCGTCATGGAAATAGATGCCTTCCTTTGCCTTCATGGTCAGCGTCATGTTCTCTTCATCCATCTTGTACCATTCGACAAGATACGGTTTGATCTCACCGGTCTGCTGATCGTATTCCAGCAGGGACTCCATGCAGAAGCTGAGGCTGCAGTTATCTCTGAGCGCCAGGCCGCCATACCAGGAATAGTCGTTTACGTTAGCAAGCTGAGCGATCTTCAGGACGCCGCCCTCTTTTGGGGCTTTCGCGTCTTCTGTCTTGTTCTCGGTGTTTGCCGCAGGTGCTCCCTGATTGGTCGTTCCTGCAGACTGCTGTTGCGTTCCGGTGTTTGCCGGTGTTTCTGTCGTTGTCGGTGCGCAGCCGATCAGCATAGCGATGACCAGCAGCATGGAAACGATACAAAGCAGAGTCTTTTTCATGATCTTCCTTTCTCCTTTATCTTTTTATGTTTTATTTTGTGTTATTCCGACTTCACTCTGTCCGCCGGTATAAAGCCGTGGTGATAGAACATCTTATAGTTGCCTTTCAGATCCAGATCCGGGTCTTGCAGGATCTCCTGCTCCCGCGCGAACCATTTGTCAAAGTCCATCATGGTCGCAGGAGCGATTCCTTCCGGCGCAATGCGGTTTGTATCCTTATAGCAGTTATCCTGCCGCTTGAATACATGCGCGCCATAATCCAGCATCGACTGCATCGCGCTTGTCTGCAGATAATGAACGCCGGTGAAAACAAATCCCAGTTTTGCGATCTCGGCCAGATTGACGTGATCGTCTGCGTTCAGATCCGGGAACCACTTCCAGCCGGGAACCCGTTTGGAAACGAAATCGCACATTTCCATCTTGTCTCCCTCATACGGGTTGATACCGAAATGAATGAGAATCATGTCAGCACCGACATCGATATAATGATTGCAGCGGTCGCATGCCGCCTGCAGTCCTTCCGTCGGCTGATACTCCGTGCGGGCAACCAGGATGCAGTCAGATCCCTTCAATGCCATCGAAGCTGCTTTAAAGCGTTCTTTTGCTTCCTTGATATCCAGTGAACCTTTCAATCCGATCTCATTCAGGTCGGTCATCAGGACACCGCCTGCACCGGCCGCAGCGAGCAGTTCCGCTGTGCGGTACGCGTTCAGTGCTCTTCCGAATCCCTCTTCGGCGTCAACGATCATCGGCAGGTTGGAATAACGGCAGATTCTTCTTGTCGCCTCCACAACATCGGTTTGTGTCAGCAGTCCCAGATCGGGAAGGCCATAGCTGTTCGCCAGTTCCGCGCTGCTCAGTACCGTTGCCTTGAATCCGCATTCTTCCACAGCTCTTGCAGAAATACAGTCATAGATCTCAGGTGCGAGGACATAAGGTTCTGTCTCAAACAGCTGTCGCATTGTAAATTTCATAGACATATGCTTCTCTCCTTTCCCGAACCGTTAAACAAACCGGCGAAACATTTTGTAGTTTCCTTTGCTGAGGATATCAGGATCCTTCAGCAAATCGCTTTCCCGCTTATACCATTCATGGAAGCCAATGGAGTACGGTTCCGGAGCGTTGAGCGGTTTTTCCGCATTTTCGTATACATAGCAGTTATCCTGTCTCTGGAATACATGCATACCGTAGTCATACATACCCTGCATTGCGCTCGTCCGGCAATAATGTGCGCCGACAAAGTTGAATCCGAGCTTTGCCATCTCCGAAAGGTTCACACCCCTGTCGCTTTCCTGCAGATCGGGGAACCATTTCCATCCCGGAACGTGCTTGGCAATCTCTTCGCAAACCTCTGTCTTGTTCTGATTCTTCGCCTTGTTGATTCCGAAGTGGATCAGGGTCATGTCAGCTCCTAGGTCGAGGTAGCGGTTGCAGCGGTCATATGCCAGCTGCGGATTTTCCGGTGTAAACTCTGTTCGAGCGACCAGAATGCACTTCGTTCCTTCCAACCCAGCCTTAGCCGCTTTGAACCGCAGCTCAGCTTCTTCAATGGGCAGCATTCCCTTGATGCCGATATCCACCAGATCGGTGATCAGGATTCCGCCTGCGCCTGCTTCTGCCAGTCTTTCCGCTGTCAGATACGCATGCAGCGGACGTCCGAATCCCTCTTCCGCATCAACAATCATCGGCAAAGGTGAGCAGCGGCAGATCCTGCGGGTGACATCCACAAAATCATCCAGTGTCAGAAGTCCCAGATCCGGGTAGCCGTAGCTGTTAGCAAACTCCGAACTGCTTAATACCGTTGCTTCAAACCCGCAGGCCTCGACGCACTTTGCGGAAATGCAGTCGTAGATCTCCGGCGCTAGCACATACGGTCTCGACTCCAGCAGCTCCGTAATCGTTTTTTGCATTGGCATACTGAAAATTCCTCCTTTGGTTATTCAAACTCTTTCAAGCCTTCTATCGCATATACCCTCACCGGGCAGGAATCCAGTCCGATGATGGGAAGCGGTGCAAAACTGATAAAGAACGTATCTGTCTTCAGCAGTTCCAGATTCTGAAGCACCTCTATGAACAAACAGTTCTGTGCCATCAAAATATCGTGGAACGGTTTGACGTTTTCATTGCTGTCCTCAATCGAAACGCCGTCTCCGAATCCGACGCATTTCGCATCATGCGCGGCAAGCCATCTGGCGCTGTCTTCACCGATCAGAAGCCGGTGATCGTCCGGTCCGTTCGTTGCGGGGGTGAACGGCGGGAGCTTATGGGGACTGTCTAAAATGACGGTGTCTCCAGGCTGTATCCGGGAACCGATCGCTTTTTCAAGATCTTCTCCGGTAATCTGATGATTCTCCGGTAAGTCGAGCACCGCATAGATGCAACGCCCCATAAAGTTTGTCAGTGGCAGTTCCGCAACACTCGGCCAGTCCTCGCTGTGATGATACGGGCATTCGCAATGCGTTCCGAGATGACTCGTCAGATCCATGATCGTGTGAAAATCAGGGATCGCACCGCCGGTATTAAATCTCCAAAGGCGGCATCTGCGGCTTTCCGTGTTCGGATCCAACACCTTTGTCAAATCGACAATATGCAGTGAGCCCATTGTGTATTCCTTCGGCGGGAGTTCCTTCGGAACACGCTTCGGATTTCCCGCAACCCAGTTATAATCTTCCATATTTCTTCTCCCAACTGACGATTCTTATTTATTCCTATATTTTCGGTCTCTGTTCCATTGCGTGGATCAGATTAACCATCATTTTATGATATGGCACTTCCACACCGGTTTTTTCAGCTGCTGCAATCACGCTTCCGCTGATCGTATCGACTTCTGTATGTCTGCCTGCCTTAATATCCGAGTATATGGAGGTATATCCGTTCGGAGCATTTTTGCAGACCGTTTCCACACACTGAATCACTTCATCCTCTTTGAATCCATAATTTCCCTCAGCGTTTGCAACGGCAACTGCCTCCCGGCAGAGAGTTTTCATAATCTCGTGTGCATGCTCTTCCTGTACAAGATATCCGAGCGGCACCTGTAACACTGCTGTCAGTGCGCTAGCTCCTGTGTTGGTAAACAGTTTGGTCCAGATCTGTTTTTTGACTTCATCACAAATCACACATTTCAATCCTGCATGATTAAAAACTTCTTTGATTGGTTCCAGCACTTCGCTGTGACCGTCAAGCAGTCCGATCGTCGTGATCCCTGTTCCTCCATGAAAGACATGTCCCTCTTTTGCCAGTGAAGCATTGTGCTGCGTCGTCCCGATAATCACATGCTTTCTGTCTGCGAATTTCAGCAGTTTCTCTTCATGTCCTGCTCCGTTCTGGAGCGTCATGAGGTACGTATCTTTCCCGATCAGGCTGCGGTTCGCTTCAAGGGCGCATTCGGTGAACATTGCTTTTACAAAAACAAGAACCAGATCCATCGTTCCCAGTTCTTTTGAGTCTGTAACCGCTTTCGGATAAAAGGTATGCTCACCGTCCGCTTCACAGACGATCGCGCCGCACTCGTTGAGACGGTTCACCCGTTCCGGGTTTATTTCCACGAGCCGCACATCATTCTGCTGCGATAGAATTCCTCCGAACAATGTCCCCATTGCTCCGGCTCCCAGTACCGCAATCTTCATTTCGCTCCCCCAATTCTCATTTGTTCCATTCAAATTATGCAATCGATTGCAATATCATTATATGCACAGTTTTTACAAAAAGCAATAGTTTATCCAAAATTCTTTTACTTTTTTTATACATAAGCGCCTTTTTTGAGGTTTTTCGGAAAGATTTTCAAATCTTCTTGCCTTTTTCGCGGAAGCAGTTTATAATCATTTATGGAATCGTTCTCATAAACGATTCATGCGAGTTTCTTCATTCATCCTCCTTGCAAATGCATATGGGATCGAACTTCTTTCCTTTCCATATGCTTTTCTCTTTCGATAAAAAAGGACGTATTGTCATTACAACAGTAATAAAAGTACATTGACTTTCATAATTTATTTCAATAAAATACTTTCCGTAGGAATCTTTTTTGGGGGTATGGATGCAGGTCACCATTTATGACATCGCGAAAATGGCGAATGTCTCCACGAGCACTGTCTCCCGGGTCGTCAACAACAAGGATAATGTCAATCCGAAGACCCGGTCTAAAATTTTAAAACTTCTCGCTGAATACAACTATGTCCCGAATGAGGCGGCGCGCGGTCTTGTCATGCAGTCTTCCCACATGATCGGAATCCTGATCACCGATATTAGGACCACGCAGCATACGGACGGCATTTACTATATTGAAAAGGAACTCGGCGCGCACGGATATTCCTGTCTCATTCACAATACCGGCGTGGATGAAAACGGCTGGGTCAGCTATATCCAGTCGCTTAGCCAGCACAAGATCCAGGCTCTGATCCTGATGGGCTCCATCTATCAGTCGGAGATCATGAAAAACGCCATTCAGCTGTATCTCCCCTCCATCCCTGTTGTGATCTGCAACGGCTATTTCAACGCTCCGAATGTCTACGGAATCGTTTCAGACGAGCTGAACGGCACACTCGACTGCGTTGCTCTTCTTTCTGAAAAAGGAAGAAAGCATCCGGCATTTTTGATGAACCAGTCAACCCCGAGCAACGAGCAGAAAAAAGCCGGATATCTTAACGGTGTCACCCGTTACTATCCGGATATAGAACCGATCACGGTGGAAAGCGGGAACTCGATCGATCAGATCCATTTTGCAACGGAACGGATGATGAAAGAGCATCCCGATATCGACAGCATCATCTACTCTGAAGATATGCTAGCGGCAGTCGGCCTCAGAACGCTTGCCGATATGGGAAAAAAGGTTCCCGAGGATGTGGCTGTAATAGGCATCAACAACTCAAGCTACGCACAGCTCAGCATCCCGACCTTGACCTCGCTTGACAACATGCTGTACGATGTTTCCATGACAGCTGCCCGGAATATCCTAGCGCTTTTGTCCGGTCAGAGGGTCAGCAAAAAGATGCTGATTTGCACGGAGATTGTCGAACGGCATTCCGTCTGATAATTCTCATCTTAACCGGACAATAATTTGAATCAATAAAATATCCACTGGCTCATCGTTTTCACGTTAACCAGTGGATTGTTTATTTTCTATAAGTGAATCAGATATTTTGAATAATGATCAGTTGCTGCTTTCAGCGTTTTCCTGCTTCAGCTTCGCGAGTTCCTCTTCTTCCAAAACGCGGTAAGCGACTTTTCCGACAAGTGTTTTCGGCATATCGTCCTTGAACGCGATATCATAGGGCATTGCGTACTTGGCAATATGTTTTCTGCAGTAAGCAAGAATCTCCTGTTTTGTTTCCTCCGTCTGTGGAACGCCGGGATTCAGTTTCACGAATGCTTTGACCTTCTGCATCTTGTACGAATCCGGGACACCGATCACGCAGCTCATCTGCACCTTGTCGTTCGCGTCCAGAATGTTCTCGATCTGTGCCGGATAGACGTTGTATCCGGAGGAGATGATCATCCTCTTGGCGCGTCCCCTGAAGTAAACAAATCCTTCATCATCCATCGTTCCGAGATCTCCGGTATACACCCAGGTCAGTCCGTCCTCATGGGTACGGAGCGTCTGAGCAGTCTCTTCCGGATGCTTCATGTACTCCTTCATGACGGTGGGACCTGCCAGCAGGATCTCTCCCTCCTGTCCGTATGGCACTTCCTTATCCGTTCCGGGTTCCACAATCTTAATGTACGTATCCGGAAACGGAACGCCGATGGAGCCTTCCTTGAACATGTGCGGCGGAGTCAGGCAGCATGCCGTGACCGTTTCCGTCGTGCCGTATCCCTCACGGACCTGAATCGACGCCTTATGATCATACAGGAAGGTATCGAACTTCTTCTTGAGCTCTACCGACAGACTGTCGCCTCCGGAGAAAACGCCCTTCAGGCTGGACAAATCGGCATCCTCCATGCTCGGAAGTCTCAGAAGAGCCTCATACAGGGTCGGAACGCCTGCGATGAAGTTGCAGCGGTACTTGATGATATCTTTCGCGTAGGTCTTCGCCGTAAAGCGCGGTACCAGGATGCACCGGCCTCCCTGGGAAAGCATCGTATGAATACAGACGCCAAGGCCGAATCCGTGGAACAGAGGCATGGCGGCCAGCATCTTGTCCCCGATGCGGAACATGGGGTTTGCAGCCACGACCTGCTGCCCGAGCGCGTTGAAATTCTTATTGGTCAGCACGATTCCCTTCGTCGTTCCGGTCGTTCCTCCGGAATAGAGAATGACGGCGGGATCATCGGATTTGCGCTCGACCCGATAGCGGTAGAAGCAATGCTCCGAGAGGCACATGAACTCCTTCCAGCGGATTACCGGCGCGTCTTTGGGAATCTTTTTGATCTTCCGTCCCTCAGTCAGCATGTATCCTGCCCGGACCGGACGGGACAGCGCGTCCTTGACCGACGCGATGATGATGTTCACGACCTTGGTGTTTTCCCGGATCGACTCAAACTTATTGTAGAACTGATCGAGCGTAATCGCCGTGATGCTTTCCGACTCGTTCAGATAGAACTCAATCTCCTTTTCGGCCGACAGAGGATGGATCATGTTCGCGATCGCGCCGATCAGGTTGATGGCATAGAACATATAGATTGCTTGCGGACAGTTGGGCATCGCAATCGTGACCTTGTCGTTTTCGCGCACGCCGATCGTTTTCAGCGCCTTTGCGCAGCGCTCGATCTCCTGCACCATCTGTCGGTAGGTGGTGGAACGGCCCATAAAGTCAAAAGCGATGTTGTCCGGATACTGCTTCGCGATCTCGGCAACCTTATCGAACATGGAACCTTCAAAATAATCCAGATGCATGGGAACGCCTCCAAGGAATGGTTCCCAGGGTGTCTTTGCTGTAATCACTCTGTTTCCCCCTGCTTACTTGTAATCGAATCCACTCGGTTCGCTGAACGGACGGTCCAGTAGTTCCGGATGCTCAAACAGATATTTCATCAGCTTAAGGCTTCTGACAAAGTAGAATCCGTCCCCGATCCGTTCATCCATCGTCACTCCGATGTCCAGGACATCGCGCATCTGTCTCGTGCCGTCCGGCATGAGCAGTTCTTCCTTATGCAGCGTGCCGACAGTAACCATAATGCTGTTGGTGCCATAGTTGTTCAGATGATGATACACCTGCGGTCCCCCGATGCTCCCGAGGTTGGACAAGAGAACGGTCGCGTGATTGGAATCCCCTTGCGTCAGCGCTTTGGGGACTCTGCCCCAGAAGTTGAGCCAGCGGATGATTTTGAACACCAGCATGAGAAGCAGGCGCGGAATCTTGGAGAACGCTTCCACAGTGGAGTCGAATCCTCCGTCTGCGTGCTCGCTCTTGCGGACTTCGCGAACGTCTCCGTAGATCTTGTGGCTGATCGTGTCGATCGTGTCGTCTTCTTTGGGCACGATCCACATGAAAGCTTCTTCGGCATTGTCTGCAAAACGGCGCTTGGCCATAAAGGACATGCTGATCTCGTTTCTCTCATACATCCTGCGTCCCTGGACGTACCGGTTCATCTTCGGCCGTTCGTTGATCATTTTCGCAATCGCGAAAACAACGCAGTGAAAGATCGTTGTTTTATAGTTATCGTGCTCCAGGTTCTTCTTTTCGATAAACTTCACGATTTCCGTGGCGTCGAGCTTGTCGGCAAGATAGACTTCGCTCTCCGTCCTGTTCGGCATAAGGTGCAGCATTATGGTCGTAAGTCCCGAAACATCTTTGACGTAACGGGCTCCCGGCCGGTCTCCCCATTTAATTCCCATTGATATGGTTTCCTTCCTGAAAAACTCTTTGTGCATTGTTTTCCCCCTGCACAATCGTAATGATATCACATCTACTGTCCCTCTATCAAGTTAAACAGAAAAAAGAACGGATACTGTATGATTCCAGATTTATAAATTTTTATCCGTACCTTACTCATTACCTGCGTCTGCTGTTTGTTGACAATTGGAAAATGACAGCTGTTTCTTGTTTTGTGAATATCAATCATCTGAGTCGGTAAGCTGTTTTCGCTGAAAGAATATCATCTTAAAAAAAGAGATGTAGAAATGAAAATTATGTCACTTTTGAATTGCTCAGGACAAAAGTAAAATATAAGTATAATATAGGATATGGATTGCGTATCATATAGTAAATAATCAAAGTCAAAAGAAGGAGAAGATTATCATGAAAAAAGCACTAGCACTGGTCATCGCTGTCTTAATGGTACTGAGTATTGTCGCATGTGCAAGTCCCGCAAGCAGTAATACAGCATCTAACAGTGACTCTGGTACACCGGCGAATAACGCTCCTGCAGCAGCGACCTCATCTGACAGTGAGAACATCACACTACACTTTACATGGTGGGGTGGCGACGCCAGAAATGCAGCCACATATGAGGCGATCAATGCATATATGGCAAAGCATCCCAATATCACCATAATCGGTGAACCGGTCAGCTGGGATTCTTACTATGAGAAGATGCTTACTCAACTGTCCGGTGGAACAGCTGCGGATATTATCCAGGCAGACTACAAGTGGGCATCTGACATTGTTCTGCAGGGAATGCCTTTCCTCAATATGAAGGATGGTCCGATCGACTATTCTGCATGGGCTGAAATGCCTGCTGAATATGCCGGCAATAAAGACTATGTGATGGGTCTTGCAACCGGTATTAACGTGAAAGCTCTGTGGTACAACAAAGAGTTCTTTGAAAAATTCAATCTTACTCCTAGCGACGACTGGTCATGGAAAACCATTCTTGAAGCCGGCGAAGCAGTCAACAAAGCTGATCCGAACAGTCATCTGCTCTGGGCAAACAGCGACAACCTGAACGCCTTCATGCAGAGCTACATCCTGCAGCTCACTGGAAAACACATGATCGATACCGAAAACTATAAAATCACCTGCTCCGTGGAAGAATTGACAGAATACTTCAACTATGTCAAAGCATTGTTTGACACCGGCACGCTTCCTCCCATTGAAGATTTGGTTGTTTATGAAGGTCTGGCTTATGCGAGCCAGGTACCGGAATGGCTGAACGGTCAGTGGGGCATGTGCATGACGTATGCCTCCAACACCCTGCAGGTTTTGAACGACTCTACATTTGAGATTGGAACCATGTTGTATCCTGTTATGGAAGGTGCAACTGATACCGGTATCTCGATGATGCCAACCCAGCTACTCTGTGTAAATAAAGCATCCCCTTACCAGAAAGAAGCTCTGGACTTTGTCGAATGGTTCTTGAAGGATGAAGAGGCTATCACCATTTCTGGTCTGCAGCGTGGCATTCCTGCAAATACCGAAGCTGCCAAACTCCTCGAACAAAATGGCGTAACCAATGCAATTATTAATGAAAGTATCGCAGTTGCAGCTAAACATGCCGGATCAGCTGAGGGTCCATTTGATACCAACGCCGAGCTGAATGCAGCGGCTCTGGATTACATCTATCAGGTAGCATACGGCGTTCTGACTCCTGAAAAAGCAGCCAGCCAGACGATCGATGCTATGAATGCCATCCTCGCAACACTGAAATAATTCCTCTCTGTTTGTTATCTGGGGTGCACATCTTATTGTGTGCACCCCAGCGCACCCTTACCCATCAACCAATAATACATCCTATGGACGGTCAGAATGAAACACAAAAGAAAATCATATAATTATCAAAGAAGCCATGTGGCATATGTCTATCTGATACCATGGATGATAGGATTAGTTGTCTTTCAACTTTATCCATTTCTTTATTCGCTTGTCTTATCGTTTACAGATAAATC
Organism: Clostridia bacterium; assembly: GCA_017514685.1. Classification (GTDB taxonomy): domain Bacteria; phylum Bacillota; class Clostridia; order Christensenellales; family CAG-138; genus UBA3792. The sequence continues at coordinate 80,160 of JAFWJN010000032.1, read as the reverse complement.
CATGTTGACAGGCGGCCGTTTTATCGGTCTGCAAAACTACGTGGCTATTTTCAAGGATCCGAATTTCAAGAAATCTTTGGTTGCAACTCTCGCTTATGTTGCAATTACTGTTCCATTGAAACTGGGTTTTGCCCTTTTTATTGCCGTTTTGTGTAATCAGAAATTAAAAGGAATCGGCTTTTACAGAACAATCGTGTACCTTCCCTCCGTCCTTGGAGGCAGCGCTGGCGTCGCGATTCTGTGGAGAGCTCTGTTCAGCGGACGCGGTCTGGTGAATTCATTTCTTACGAAAATCGGTTTGAAATCTGTTCCATGGCTGGGCAGTCCCAATATGGCTTCATTCACCATAGCACTTCTGGCCGTCTGGCAGTTCGGTTCATCCATGGTCCTGTTTCTGGCTGCTCTGAAACAGATTCCGAGAAGTTATTATGAAGCCGCCAAAATGGATGGTGCCGGAGCAGTTACCTGTTTCTTTAAGATCACGCTGCCTGGGATCAGCCCCATTATTCAGTTTAATCTTATCATGCAGACAATTAACGCATTCCAGGAATTTGCAGCGCCCTATCTTATCACCGGCGGTGGGCCGCTCAAATCAACCTATCTCTACAGCATGTTGTTGTATGATAATGCGTTTTCCTTTATGAAGATGGGATATGCATCCGCTTTATCCTGGATCTTCTTCCTTATAATAGCGGTGGTAACACTCATTATCTTCGGAACCTCTAAATTCTGGGTATTTAATGAAAATGAATAATCTAAAGTATAACAATCTATCGAAGTTCAAAAATCGCATCGGCAGAGCATTTTCCTATGTATTCATCGTTCTGGTCTGCCTGATGATGATTTTCCCGGTCATATGGTTATTGACCGCTGCTTTTAAAGATAACACTGAGATTTTTTCTTCGATGAGCCTGATCCCGAAATCATGGGATTTCGGAGCATTTAAAAAAGGCTGGCAGTCTGTTAACGGATTAACCTATTCAAACTACTTTCTGAATTCTTTTCTGCTCGTAATTCCTACCGTGATCCTGACGGTTGCTTCCAGCTGTCTGGTTGCATATGGATTTGCGCGGTTTCATTTCAAAGGTAAAAAGATTCTGTTTGCGATCATGATGGGGATGCTGTTACTGCCGGAGCAAGTTCTCATTATTCCCAGATACCTGCTGTACAACAGACTCGGCTGGCTGGACAGTTACAAACCCTTCATCATTCCTGCAGGCTTTGCTACTTATCCGTTTTTCATTTATATGATGGTGCAGTTTTTCCGCGGTATTCCCAAGGAATTGGAAGAAGCCGCCATCATTGACGGATGTAATTCAGCCGGAGTCTTTCTAAGAGTCATGATCCCACTGGCAAAACCCTCCATCATTTCTATGGCTTTGCTGCAGTTCGTCTGGAGATGGAATGATTTTTTCTCCAATATGCTGTACATCAACAGTGTGGAAAAGTATCCTGTTACGCTGGCTTTGCGCCTTTCTCTGGACTCCACAGACCTGATCATCTGGAATCAGGTGCTTGCTATGACACTGTGCACGATTATCCCTCCTGTCATTCTTTATGTGATCATGCAGAGATATTTTGTCGAAGGTATTTCCACGACCGGATTAAAAGGATAAACAGAATCGAAAGGAAACCAAGTGGATCAGTATAAAAAAGTTCCATGCTGGAAATGGAAACAGGAAAAACCGGACTGGTGTCGCTATTCTGATGTTGCGGTCAGAGACTTTCCGCTCGGAGCTTCAGAAAGCTATACTTTCTGTGACTGGAATGAATACTACATCATAACCGGTGGCAGCGCTGAGATCAGGATCGAAAATCAGCTGTTTGAAATCTCGGCCGGCGACATCGTTGCCATCCCAGCCGGGGATGCACACTGCATTGAGCGCGTAACAGAACCTCTGACATATGCGCTTCTCTGTGACCGGCTGCAGGGAAAAGAACGAAAGAAACGGATTGCTGTACCGGAGGAATGCATCCGTCGCTTCATCGGTCCGGAAGGAAGATATGAAGACGGCTATCAGCGCTCGGATGAACTTCCGGCTGTTCACAGCGTCATTCTGAAACCAAGAACCTGGTTCTGGCTGAATCAGAAGCCGTTCTGGTCAGATCTGGTCAACCTCAGCGCAATGACCTTTCATGCAGGGGAATCCGAGATGGATTACCATAGGCATGAGTGTGATGAAATCTATATCGTGACAAAAGGAAGTGTGACGGTCAGGATCGAAGGCGATGAGTTCCCGCTGGTCAAAGGCGAATGCGTGCCTATGAAAGCCGGGACGAACCATCAGGTTGCAAACGCCGACTGCGATTCCATTGTCGCTTTTGCATATGATAAGCTGCAGGGATTAAAAAGATACGGACATTTACATGACGGAGAACAAATCTGGATATTAAATGAATAAACAAGGAGTAACACACACATGAGCGAATACAAATTTCGTGGTCTTGAAATGCATGGAACCAATATGTGGCACATGGCCGCAGTAAACCGGTCAATCGAGTTTATCAAAGAGTATCATCTGAACGCACTGATCTTTCACGATATCGACATCGTGGATAAACTGATTCCTCCGTTTTCGATGTTCCCGAAAAACGTCTGGTTGGACAGATGGCCGCTAAGGGATATTACTCTTTTAAACAACCGTTACTATATCAATCAGGTCGCGCATAAGTGCGTCGAAAACGGGATCGACTTCTATTTCAACGTAAAAGAGCTGTTCTTCCCGGTTGATCTGCTCGAAATCTATCCGCACCTGCGTAAGGAAAACGGGGCGATCTGCCCGACAGACCCGTTCTGGTGGGATTTCCTGGATAAAAAGTATACGGAACTCTGTGAACTGGTACCGGAGTTCACTGGGGTCATCGTAAGCCCGGGCACAAGGGAAAGCATGGTTTCAATGGCTGCGAATGCCTGTACGTGTGAAAGATGCAGGTCCTACAATATGGACACCTGGTACAGGGAACTGCTCACCGCCATGTACAAGTCTCTGAAGAAATTCGGTAAAAAGCTGGTCGTCCGCGACTTTGCCTACACTTCCGATCACCAGTATGCCATGGTAGAAGCAGCGCAGTCGGTGTCCAAGGATATCGTCATGGCACTGAAGAAAACACCTCATGACTACTATCCGACATTCCCTGACAACCCGGCCATCGGAAACTGCGGCGGTCTTGATGAATGGATCGAGTTCGATACCTGGGGTCAGTATTTCGGTGTCGGTGTCTTCCCCTGCAGTCTTGTAGAAGACACCAAAAGAAGGCTGAAGCTGTATGCGGAAAAAGGCGCAACCGGCGCATGGTTCCGGACGGACTGGGAACTCCTTTCCGAAGGCAGCACCTTCAATTCGTTCAATATGCTGAACCTCATCGCCGGCGCAATGATCACGGAAAATCCGGATGTCAGCGAAGACGAGATCTATTCGACCTGGGTCAACAAATGCGGTCTGTACAACTCGTTCATTCAGGACTGTATTGTGCAGCTGCCGGAGTATCCTACAGCTCCGGATGCTGTTGAAAGGCTGAAGCTCTTTACGCAGACATCATGGAAAGTGCTGGAAAAGACCATCTACGCAAGGGGACATGTCTTCCAGGAAAACTGCCAGTTCTTTGATGAAGTAGATCTTGCGTTCAACATGATGCAGCGTTTCCACAGCAGAGATTACTGGGATCCGGATGCGCATCTGCTGGTCGATCCGACGGAAGAAAACATGATCGAGATCTTCCGGGAAAAAGACGAAGCGCTCGAACTGGTGCGTCAGCTTCCAGACATTCTGAAACCCGAAACGCTCGGGGTTTCCAAAGAGTTTGAAGAGTATCTCAAGACCCTGCTTGATCTTTATGATCTCTATGTCAGGACGTTCCGTGAGATTGCGCACCTGGTTTACTATACCAGACGCGCAGAAATCACCGGGTCGGAAGCGGATGCCAAACGCGTCAGGGACAGCATTAAAATGCTTGAACCTCTTCGCGACGAAGTAAAGGCCAAAGTGTGGCATAAACCCTATGCGCATGAAGTTGTCTGGTGCCTGGACTATACCAAACTGGATGCCCTGATGGCAGATGCTTCGTCCCTTACTGAGAAAGCAGTCGGTGTATAATTATGAAGTCCTTTACTTTTACTCTCCCGACAGAGGTCCGGTTCGGAACCAATGAATGGATGCATGTCGGTGAACTGTTATTAAAATATCATGCCAAAAAGGTGATGATCCTCTACGGGAGCAGGCATGCAAAAGCCAGCGGCCTTCTGGATAGCGTTGCGGAACAGGTTGGAAAGGCTGGAATGGATTATATCCTTTTCGGCGGGATCGAGCCCAATCCCAAGCTGTCAAGAGTCTACGAAGGAATCCAGGTCGGAAAAGAAGCGGAAGTTGACTTTCTGCTTGCAATCGGCGGAGGCAGTGTCATCGACACCGCCAAGGCTGTTGCCGCGGGGCTGGCGGACGAAACCGTGGACGTTTGGGATTATTTCTCAACTTCGCGAAGGATTTCGAAAGCGCTTCCTGTCGGAAGCATTGTGACAATGCCTGCATCCGGAAGCGAGGTATGGGACGCGCTGGTCATCACCGATGACCGTACGAATCTGAAGCGCAGTACCAAAAGCGCAGCCATCCGGTGCACATTCTCCATTCTGGACCCCTCCCTTACCGTATCGCTCAACCTCCGGCAGACAGAAATCGGCTGTGCAGATATCTTCATGCATACGATGGAGCGCTATTTCACAAACGAATTCGATTGTCTTCTGACCGATGCCGTTGCGGAAACGCTCATGCGCCAGATCCTGGGCTACATGACGACCATTCAGAATAATCCGGACGATTATACAATCCGGGAGCAGATCATGTGGTGCGCAACCTTATCCCATAACGGGATCACCGGATGCGGTCATACCGGAGACTGGGCATGCCACACCATCGAGCATGAGATCAGCGGTGAATTCGATGTGCCTCACGGCGCAGGTTTAACGGCGATCTGGGGTTCCTGGGCAAGATATGTCATGCCGAAAAATGTGGAACGTTTCTATTCCTTTGCCGTCAATGTGATGGGCGTGCCGGCTGATGCATCCTGTAAAGAAGCTGTCGCGCTGGAAGGAATCAACCGGCTCTGCCGCCACTTTAGAAGCGTAAATCTCCCGACCAGCCTCGGTGAACTCGGTATCGTCTCCTCCCCGGAAATCATCGATCTTCTAGCGGACCGGGCTGTGGATCATGAGACACACACCATCGGTCATCTGGAAGAGCTGAAAAAAAGCGATATCATTACTATTCTCCGGATGGCGGTCTGACATTGTAAAAACGAAACCGATAGATGCTTTTCCTCCTACTCATGATATCAATTCTGTCGGTTTTCGTTTATTATTGTTTTATCGGAAGCGAATAACCCAACCCCCGAGGAGGCGTTATGTATCGAGTTTTGCTTTGTGATGACGAGACCGGAATCAGAGAGGGATTAGCTCATTTTTATCCATGGGAATCCATCGGGTTCACGATCGCCGGTATGACGGAAAGCGGCCGGCTTGCGCTGGAGTTTTTAAAAGAGCATGAAGATGTGGATGTGCTGCTGACCGACATTCTGATGGTGGACGGAGACGGCATTTCACTGGCTGCCGAATGCCGGAAGCTCTATCCCAAGATAGAGATTGTCTTTTTGACCGCGTACAGAAAATTTGAGTTTGCGTATTCCGCCGTGCAGATGAACGTAAAGTATTTTATTCTGAAACCGGCTTCTTTTGAAGAGATTACGGAAACTTTTTCAAAGATCAAGGCGGAACTGGACCAGAAAGCGGGCGAATCAAAGAACTTATTCCCCGAAGCCGAAGCGAGTGCTGAGGAAAAGATTTCCAGGTATATCGATGACAACCTGAAGACAGTATCACTGAAGAGTGTCGCAGACATGATGAATATGAATCCCTATTACTTCAGTTCCTACTTTCTGAAGCTATTCAATGAAAACTTCTCCGCCTTCATTACACGCAAGAAGATGAAAAAAGGGGCGGATTATCTAATTTGGACAGATATACTGGTCAAGCAGATCAGCGAGGAACTGGGCTATTCACATCCGAGAAACTTTACGCGGAGCTTTAAGAGGTACTATGGAATCGGGCCGGAAGAATACAGAGCAAAGAATCGAAAAGAATGACGAAATCCGGAAAAAGTTTTTTCTCGAGAATATCGTCTCCCAGCTGCTGGGCAGTGTCCTGCCGATAACGCTCGTCTGCATTGCCTTTATCACCATCACCTTCTTCAGCATGCAAGAACTGAGTAAATCGTCTGCGCAGAACATGCTCCTGCATGAGAAAAACATCGTGGATGAAGTCGCTCACGTGGCTGAATACCAAGGGATCACCCTGAGCAACAACCCGTCTATCGTCATTCAGATGAAACTGATGCTGATGATGCGACAGGGGCCACATACTTACTCAGACTATCGCCGAATTCGTGATGTGCTGAACACGTTGGAATCAAACCGAGATGCATACAAGTATGCAGATGCTATCTATATCTGTTTCGAAGGTGTGGAAGATCAGTATCTGTCGAGCCAACCAACCGGCTTTCCATATGCAGCTCAGACAGATCGTGAATGGTTAAACTGGATTATTGACAGTTCGGAACCCCGGCAACGAATGATTATATCTGATGCATCTGATGACGGAAGATTCCCTGGCAAGGACGGACTGAGTACTTACGTACTGCGCATCGGTCTGCAGGAAAGTACTGTAAAGACTGGTTATGTGGTTGTGAATATAAAAAGGTCCATGATAGAAAGAGAGTTCTCCAAACTAGACAATCCAATGAACAGCCTTCTCATTGTAACAAATGATAAGCAGGAGATTGTCGTAGGAAACGATGAATTCTACCGGCTCTCCTGGACGGATGAAACAATCGAAGGACTAATCGCAACAAAGCGTTATCATGTGCTGCAGGAACAGGTGGATGACAGCATTATTTACTGTTATGTTCTGACTCCGTATCAGAGCATTTATCAATTGTCACTCTTGATGTTGCTGGCCTCGCTCCTATGTGTTTCGATTGCGGTTGCGGTTGCTCTTTTCTTCTCAATCCGAAAAACTGATTTGGAATATCGTAATCTCAGATATATTCTCGATCTGATCGCGAATAAAACAGGGGAGAAAATCATCCCGCAGGAATATGATGGAAACGGAGATCTCTACAGCCGAGTTTACAACAGTCTGATGAAAACCGTAGTGGAATACGAGTCCGCGCAGGTTCATCTGGCAAACAATAAAGTCAAAACCTCCATTCTGGAAATGCAGGCTCTTCAGGCACAGATTAATCCTCATTTTCTATATAACACTTTGGATTCCATTTACTGGAAGACCATTTCCTATACCGGAAAACCTAATGAAGCTTCCAATATGATTCTCGGATTGTCCAGTCTGCTGCGATATGCACTTGAAAATCCCGGCGATGATGTATCCATTGATGAAGAGCTTCGTTCGATTCAAGCCTATATTGACATTCAAAAGAACCGTCTCGGCGACAGGATCAGTTATTCCCAACAGGTACAAGGTGTCATTCTTTCCTGCAGAATACCGCGGCTGATTCTGCAGCCACTTATCGAAAACAGTATTCAGCATGCTAGGGCAACCGACCGGCAACTGAAAATGAGAATCAAAATATGCGATGAAGGTGACACTGTTCGTATCCGTGCTTTGGATAACGGTGTCGGAATCGATTCCGCTAAACTCCGAACTTTACAGGAGCAATCAAAAGAAGACAAATTGGAAGGTTATAACAATAGTATTGGCTTGATGAATACTTGGAGAAGGGTACAACTCAGATATGGAGAGAACAGTTCTCTGCATATATTCAGCAAACCGCAGTTCGGTACCTGTATCGAAATCAACATTCCAAAAAGCAAAAAGGAAAATGAACTCGGATAAATGGTGTGAATCATATCGATTCGCTTTTCATTCCAGATAACAAAAGACCGACGCACAATCCAAAAACCAGGGGAGGAAACACAGAGATGGCAGGAAATATACCTCAGATCAAAATGGGACTGGTCGCAGTTTCAAGGGATTGCTTTCCAAGGGAACTGGCTGAAAGACGCCGCAGAGCCATTGTCCGGGAATATGCGGATGATATTTTCGAATGTGAAATCATCGTGGAAAACGAAAAAGAAGCTGTGGAGGCTGTCAGAATCATAAAGAACGCTGGATGCAACGCGCTGACGGTGTTTCTGGGCAATTTCGGTCCGGAAACTCCGGAGACACTGATTGCAAGGATGTTTGACGGTCCCTGCATGTATGTTGCGGCGGCGGAAGGTGACGGCGATCTGAGGCACGGGCGCGGAGATGCTTACTGCGGTCTTCTGAACTGCTCCTACAATCTCGGGCTTCGTCATCTGAAAGCCTATATCCCCAAATATCCGATCGGAAACGCAAAAGAACTGGCAGATAAGATTCGCGAATTCATTCCGGTCGCACGTGCTCTGATCGGCGTCAGGAATCTGAAGATCATCACCTTTGGTCCAAGACCTCAGGATTTCTTTGCATGCAACGCCCCAATCAAGGGTCTCTATGACCTCGGCGTTGAGATTCAGGAAAACTCCGAGCTGGATCTGTATGTGGCGTTTCAGAATCATGCCGATGACCCGCGCATCCCGGAAGTTGCTGCCGACATGGCACAGGAACTTGGCAGCGGCAATACCTATCCTCAGATACTGAACCGGTTAGCACAGTATGAACTGACGCTTTTGGACTGGGCGGAAGAAAATAAAGGCACCCGCGAATATGTTGCCTTTGCCAATAAATGCTGGCCGGCTTTTCCGGTCCAGTTCGGGTTTGAGCCATGCTACGTCAACAGCAGACTGGCATCCAGAGGCATACCGGTCGGTTGCGAGGTCGATATATACGGCACGCTGTCAGAATATATCGGAGCCTGCCTGTCCAACGACGCAGTCACCCTCCTGGATATCAACAACACGGTCCCCGAGTCCATGTTCCGCGAGCATATCGCTGGCAGGTACAATTACCGCCTGGAAGAAACATTCATGGGTTTCCACTGCGGAAACACCCCTGCTTGCAAGCTCTGCAACAGCAGCATGCAATACATGCTGATTCAGAACAGAAACCTTGAAAACGGCAGAGACCCTGATTTCACCAGAGGCACTCTGGAAGGGAACATCGTCTCGGGCGATATCACATTCTACCGCCTGCATGCCGACCCCTCAGGCACCCTGAAGGCTTATATCGCACAGGGAGAAGTTCTTCCAGTGAATACGGCATCCTTTGGCGGCATCGGCATCTTTGCAATCAGAGAAATGGACCGTTTTTATCGGTATGTTCTGATCGAAAAACATTTCCCACATCATGGAGCCGTCGCGTTCGGGCATTTCGGAAAACTTCTCTATAATGTTCTGGATCTGCTCTCCGTGCAGGATATCTCCTATAACCGGCCTCGCGGCGTGCTTTATGACCACGAAAATCCGTTTGACAATGAATGAGCATTCTATAAGGAGCATTATAATATGAAAATCGCAATCGGCTGTGATCCCAACGCAACAGCATACAAGGAAAAAATCATTCCGTTCATAACTGGACTGGGACATGAAGTGAAAGATTATGGCAGCGATGACCCGATCTACGCGAATGTCGCAATCCGGATTGCTGAAGATGTCGCCGCCGGAAAAATGGACCGTGGAATCATCTTCTGCGGAACGGGAATCGGCGTGTCGATCGCCGCGAACAAAGTGAAAGGCGCTTATGCTGCCTGCATCTCAGATATCTACCAAGCACAGAGGGCGGAACTGAGCAATAACGCGAATATCATCACACTCGGCGCGCAGGTCGTCGGAATCGAATCGGCAAAAGTTATGATCAAAGAATATCTTGAAAGACAGTTCGACTGGAAGAGCCGTTCTGTTCCCAAAGTAAACGCCATCACAGAATATGAGAAGGAACATTCCGTCTGAGTCCTGCTGGAAACGGACCTGTTCCTGTTAAGAGAAGTGTTCTGTTTCATTTTTGATGAATTCTGTATGGAAAAGCATGAAAAAAGCCGCTGACATTGACAGAGCGGAAAAAACGGAGGAAGCTGCAATGAATCAAATGGATTATCAAAGCCTTAAGAATATGCTTTATGCCTGCGCGGATAAAATCATCCGCAATGAGCTTTACCTTGCGAAAATAGACGGCGCAATCGGCGATGGAGACCACGGAATCGGCATGAAGAACGGCATGATCGCGGTCCGAAAGGTCTTGGATCAAGAATCAGACGGTTCGGACATCTATGCTTTGTTCTCAAAAACCGGACAGGCAATGGAAAACACCATGGGCGGTGCTTCTGGCATGATCTTCTCCTCCATGTTCTCCGGAAACGCAAAGAATCAGCCTCCTGCATCCTGCCTTTCCCCGGAGATGCTGTATGAACACTTCCGGTCAGGTCTTGAATCCGTTCAGAGGATCGGCCATGCGAAAGAGGGCGACAAAACGATGGTCGACGCCCTGGCTCCAGCAGTCCGCGCCATGTCGGAACATATGGGGTCCTTCGAGGAATTGCTAAAAGCAGCGAAAAAAGCTTCTCTGGAAGGTCTTGAGAAAACAAAGGAGTATGTTGCAAAATACGGACGTGCAAAAAATCTGGGCGAAAGAGCCAAAGGCCATCAGGATGCCGGTGCAACCAGCGTATGGTTGCTGTTTACGGCAATGGCCGATTTTGTCACCGGCAATGAAACCCCCGATCCGGTAATCGAGAAAAAGGAAGAAGCTGTCAGAGCCGATGTGGAATCAAAAAAGAAAATCATTAACCGTCCGGAGGATGTCGTAAAGGAGGAAAGCGAAGGATTCCTTTACGCATACGGCAAGAGCATCAAAGCAGTTCCCGGAGTAAACGGACTGGTGAAAAAAGTAATCCCCGAAGGAAAAACCGCGCTTCTGGTCGGAGGCGGATCCGGTCATGAACCGATGTTTGGATTCTTTATCGGGGAGAATCTGGCGGACTGCGCAGCCAACGGAAACGTCTTTGCAGCCCCGCACCCGGAAACAATCTGCAAGGTGTCCGAAGCCGCAGACCGGGGTGCCGGTGTCCTGTTCCTGTACGGGAACTATACCGGTGATAATCTGAATTTTGATAAAGCAGCGGAGATTCTCGCGGCAAAAGGGATCCAGACAAAAACCGTCCGCGTATGGGATGATATCGCGTCCGCTCCTGCCGAAAGGATCACGGACCGACGCGGAATCGCCGGCGATGTCCTTATGATCAAGATTGCTGGGGCAGCCTGTTCAGAACTTTCTCTTGAGGAAGCTTTCCGTGTAACGGAAAAAGCCAGAGACAATCTGTATTCGATTGGAATCGGCCTGGAAGGAGCAACGATTCCGGGGCAGAAAGAACCTATCTTCACCCTCCCGGAAGACGAGATGGAGTATGGGCTCGGCATTCACGGAGAACCCGGGATCAAACGGATCAAAATGCAGAGCGCCGACGAGATCTGTACCAGCCTGTTCTCTCGGATTGTCGAAGAGGGTAACCTGAAAAAGGGTGATGTCATCTGCACTTATGTCAACGGACTCGGAAGCACGACGCTGATGGAACTGATGATTCTGAACCGCAAACTGGCAATGCTCTGTGAAGAAGCAGGCCTTGTCGTGCATGATATGGATGTCAACAGCCTTGTCACCACCATGGAAATGGCGGGCGCATCAATCTCTGTTCTGAAAATTGATGATGAACTGAAAAAGTATTATGACATGCCCTGCTCCAGCCCATACTATACCAAAAGCCGGATATCGGATTGACGGCAGGACAATCAGAGGAAAGAATATGGCGTGCAAAAAGTGGTACATGGGTACAAACACCAAAATGTATAAAACCATCGCGGAAACGAATTCTTTTGTTTCCGATCTGTGCCAATATACGGAGGATCTCTCAAGAGACGCTTTTGAACTGTTTGTTATTCCCAGCTATACAACGCTGGACCAGGCAAACCGCCATCGGAATCCGGATCTTCTCAAACTCGGCGCACAGAATATGGGCTGGGAGGAAAAAGGTCAGTATACCGGAGAGATCAGCCCTCTTATGCTGCAGGAAGTCGGCTGCGACCTGGTTATGGTCGGTCATTCCGAACGACGGCATGTCTTTCTGGAAACCGATGAGATGGAACGGAAGAAGGTCCGGTGTGCTCTGGATCACGGTCTGATCTGTCTTCTGTGCATCGGCGAGACCGAACAGGAAAAGAATGTCGGAAAAGCTGATGACATACTGATTCAGCAACTGTCCGAAGATCTTTCGGAAATCAAGCCGGAGGAAGCTGGTCGAATATGGATCGCATATGAACCTGTCTGGGCAATCGGCGTCAACGGCAAACCGGTTACCTGCGACTATGTGGAAGAGCGGGTAAAGGTTATCCGTCACAAATTATCCGAACTATTCCATGATCTCGGACCGGATGTCCCGATTTTCTACGGCGGCTCCGTTAACAACAATAATGCTATTGATCTGGCGCAATGTCCCGGCCTGAACGGTTTGTTCATTGGCAGAAGCGCTTGGAATGCTGTGAATTTCAATCAGTTAATCCGTATGGCGCTCGCAGCCAGATCGGTATAGACTAATAAGCATTCACATAAAATCAAAGCATGAATTAAATCTCCTGAAAAAGCACTTATCTTCTTCATACTTCCTCCACCAACTAAGAAGGCTGTTTAAACAACCTTCTTAGTTTTTTATACCTGCAAGCTTGTTATATTTTCCTGATTAACAGTATTCCGCCCGGATTCTCGCAAACTGTCCATTCTGTTCATGGGAATTCCCATTCCGTGTCCTTTACTTTCCGGGTCTCAATGCTACCATAATTTGTATAAGAATATGGCATACGATAGACAAAAAAATATCTGTCCGACAGATAATGCTTACAGATAATAGTTGCCTTGATTCTAATCGACCTGAAAAAAAGAAGGAGATAAATAATGAGAAAAACAATTTCCACAATTATGATTATTGTCGGCATCTGCTTACTGCTGTTCGGGACAATCGGCTGCTTTAAAGGCTTTTCCGGTTCCGGAGATTATGAGATTGGTTCCTATCATAAAGTCTATAAAGGCTCCGACGGATGGTATTATGGAAACGACGTTCAATATCTGAAAGAGAAGCCCCGTGATTCAGATGGAGGCATGTTAGGTTTTTTCTCAGCACTTTTCGGAGGCGTGCTCACGATTGTCGGAATATCCATTAAACCGGATAAATAATGCATCGTTTAATCATTATATAAGGAGATCTAAATGCAAATGAAGAAGTTGATCATTATTGTCCTAGCTGTCATCATGTTACTGCCGTTCGGATGCGGAAAAAGTTCGGAAGCAGCCAAAGCGGACGAACTGATTCTGTCGATTGGAACGGTTGATCTGCAGAGTAAGGACAAAATTCAATCGGCGCGTGTCTATTATGACCTGCTGACAGACAAGCAAAAAAATGAAGTGGAAAACTATCCGGTTCTTGAAAAAGCCGAATCCGACCTGACTGCACTCATTGCGGAAGAAGAAGCTAAAAAAGAAGCTGAAGAACAGGCAAGACTGGAAGCCGAAAGGCAGGAGGCCGAAAACAAACGCATCTATTCTCTCGCGATAGAATGCGATAATCAGAATGATATCGACAAAGCATATGCATACTACTCACAATTGCCCGAATCCTATCAGGATGTGAAGAAAAGAATGGACGCCATTGCTCCGTATGTGGGCATCTGCGGGAAATGGATCTGTGATGCTCAGCTTGTAAAAGCAAAGAACGGTCTCAAAGACTGGCGGCCTCTGTTTTCAGAACTGAAGATTTCGATTGACAGCAGAACAAACGATTCATTTGTTTTCAAGTATGAAGGCAGAGTCACGACCATAGATAACAAGCATATGCTGTTCAACAGAATCGATATCTGGGCGGCAATGAGCCACGATAAGGGATGGTTTTATAACTGCACCGTTCAGTCTGATGGATCCCGTGTTTTTGACAAGCAGGGCGCTCTGGGCAGCACGGATATGGGCACCATGTATGAGCAGTTCATATTCATCGGTCAGGACAAAATGGAGATGAACGTCAGCATCAGCAAAAGCAACATCGATGTTACCTTCCGGTACACGAAACAAAACTGACTCAATCTCACATACTCTTATCTTAGTAATACTGCAAGATAAAAAGCAAGCCTATAGATATTTCATATTTTTATCTTACTGTCAGTGTAATTTTTCCTGAAGTCCAAATATTATCCTCATACTCGACTTCAACAATTTCAGCATTATCCGGTATTTCAAAAGTTACAGTTCCCTTAGCTTTTTTTCCTGAAGATATTGTTGCAGATAAAGCATCGTCCCGGATATATGTCTGATCACAAGCTAAGCCATCTGCATAGCATTCAAAAGAATAAACCGATATAAATTTGTCAGAATTGCCTGTGTTTTCAAATTCAAGAGTAAGCGTATAATAATGATATCCTTCTTTAGGTTGAACAAACATATTATCACTGGTATAAGGCTCACAAGAGATATAACTTATAGTAAGACCATTTCCTTTAATTACTGCCCCTACGTTATATGCATCTGCTTTGCGGCTTGTATTCACATCCAGTACATAGCCGGAATCTTTATCCCCTTCATATGCAAAACGAATCTTGCTTGATGTAAAGATATTCGCCTCATATTCTACCTCGATATCCTTGGCATCAACTGGGACCTCATATATTACTATCCCTTCCGTTGATCTTCCTGCAGATAATGTAGCAGAAATTGTTTTGTCCAGGTCATAATGAACATCACACGCATAACCATCCGCATACGCATCAAAACTAATGTATGATACAGTAAAATCTGACTTGCCCTCGTTAATAAACGCGAATTTTAAGAATATATATTGATATCCATCCTTAGGCTGCGAGAAACGATTCGTTTCATTATAAATGCCACTTGCAACATATATTATTTTTATATTGTTCGAATTGATTACATCACCAACCTGATATACGTCCTTTTCAGGTATTGCAGTAGCGGCAGGTTCTTTCGTTGCTGCCGGAGCTTGCGTTGTTGTAGATTGGTTATTTGATTTACTGTTTTTTTCACTTGCAGAGTTTGAAGAAGATTTATCGTTTGTATTCTTTTGAGAGGAAATGTCATTTTTTGAAGATGAATCATTATATTGTGACACGTAACCAGACGTATTACCTATTGAAGTCGAGGAATTGCCACTTTTATTGTTCCTAATTATCGTACTTGCCGCAATGAAAGTAATGATTCCTCCTATAATTAATCCTGCAATTGCCAAGCCCTTCTTTTTTCCCTTTGCAGTAATCAAAGCAATAATAGAAAAAATGACTGCAAGAGGAGCAAGAACTACAGTTAGTGAGCAGATAAATGCCGCTATTCCCAATCCAGCTTGTTTCTTCTTTTGAGCTTTGGCTTCTTGTTGAATGATTACTGTAGGTTGGACTGGCTGAGAACCAGTACTGTTTGGATTATTTTGTTTTGTTTCCCCATCAGAAATGATATTTCCACAATTTGGGCAAAATTTAGCAGTATCTTCAATCGGTTTGCCACAATTAGTGCAGTATTTCATGTTTTTTCTCCTTTTATAATCTATGCTACTAT
Source organism: Clostridia bacterium (assembly GCA_017514685.1). Taxonomy (GTDB): domain Bacteria; phylum Bacillota; class Clostridia; order Christensenellales; family CAG-138; genus UBA3792. The sequence goes on along the minus strand of JAFWJN010000032.1, from coordinate 64,583 downwards.
TATAATAGCATATTTTGTATTTTGTGTATATAGTTTTGCAAAAAAGTATTTTTGCTGAGATAACCACTTACGTTCTGGTTGCTTCATAATAAATAATAAAATAATAAAATGAAAATCTCTTTATTCATATACACGCTGCATGCACATATGATATAATTATCGATAATATGTAATGTATTATGTTCACAAGACCATTTTCGAAATCCAAGTTAATAAAAAGACTGCCAAGGTTCTGTTGCCCTAGCAGTCTATAGGGGAAGTATAGAGTTTTTGGCATCACGGAAAGGATAGTATTTCGTTTTCGTTTTGCTGGAGTTTATTTCTCAGGAGGCGTAACCCAAGTATGCCAGTCTTCCGTGATGTCGCCTCTCTTTTTGTATACATCCATTGAATGAGAACAATTGCATTTCCTATCCTCAAGAAGTGAGAGCATCGCATTTTTGAAAATAAGCGGAAGCGCTTTTGTTGAGTCTTTCATACGCTTAGCTACTTCTTCCGGCAGCATGCTGGAAAAGATGCTGGCGTTCTGCTGCTGACTGAGCCTTGCAGATCCTTCAGCAAAATTGGATATATACGTCAGGGATGCATAGCACATTTCCAGTTCACGCGCGAGGTACAGTTCCGGGATGATTGTCATACCGACCACATCCGCTCCCCACATGCCGTACATCCGAATCTCTGCTTTGGATTCCAATCTGGGGCCTTCTGTACATACATACACGCCGCCGTCAAACGTTCTGGGCTCAACTGCTTTTGCCGCATCAAAAAGTGCTTTCCTACATTCCGGACAGAACGCAGGATTCTGGCGGATAAATCCCATGCCCTTTCCGACATAATACGTATAATCACGTCGTTTGGTCATATCGATATAGTCATCGATGATCACATAGTCTCCGGGTGTAATATGAGGTGAGATTGCGCCAGCGCCGTTCCACGAAAGAACACGCTTCGCACCCATCTCTTTTGCAGCATAGATATTCGCCCGCGAATTCACAAACGGAGCCGAGACGGAATATCCATGCTCTCCATGCCGGGACATGAATCCGACATACTTCCCGCCAAGGTCAAGCACACTGATCTTATTCGCCAGTCCATATGGCGTTTCAAGTCGTACTTCCTCTACGATCTGGCCGATGTCTCCGCGGTTCAGAAAATAGGCTTCCGTGCCGCCCATGACCATAATTTCTATTTCCTTATGATTTTGCATTTTGAATACCTCTTTTTCATTTTACAGTCTTCCTGGGACCAGTACCATCCAGCCAAGAATCCTTGCTGTCAGAGCCAGGGCAAATATCAGCAGACAAATCCCGATCAATGCATAATCGATTGGCTTGCAGGCTGGCTTCTTATAGAAACGGTGCTTATGCAGCTTGTTCCGGAAGCCTTTCGTATCCAGTGCATTTGCAACGAGCTGGATTCTACGGAGTGACATAAAGATCATGGGGGCAAGAATTGCAGAATATTTCTGCGCCTTTGCTTTTACACCGCCCTGTTCAAAGTCCAGTCCTCTCGCTCTCTGTGCTTCCGTAATGATTGCAGCATCATTCTGCACCAGCGGTACGAACCGGAACGCAAGCACAAACAGTTCTCCCACCGTAAACGGGACACCGATTCCGCAAAAACCGATCGTCATATCCCTTAATCTGGTGGACGACAGATACAGGAAGATAGGCAGCGAACTGCATAAAATACGAAGCCCCATGGTTACTGCCCACATGAATCCCACGTTTGAAAACGCGATACTTATACCAAACCATTTTCCTGTTTCAAAGTAGACATCCCCGCCGACGTCTCCGCCGAACGGCAGCCAGGAAATGAAGCTGATCAAAGCTCCAATTCCTATGACTGCAATATATACCAAAAACAGTTTTTTCGACATTTTGGCATAGATAGCGACGCCCAGCACGACTGCATATAAAACCGCAAGAATCACCGGATGCTGAATACAGAAAGTTGTCGCGATTGCGCACAGCATAAAGACTGTGCGTGTGATCGGATGCAGTTTCTGAAATCCGCTGTCCGTTTCTTCATATACAAATGCGCCTCTTGTTTTTGCCATGTCTTACCTCATTCCGTCATATGTATATGACGTTTATTATTTTGTCTTTTTCTTTCCTGCAAAGATCAGAAAGACAGCAATCAGAACAACACAAATACCGAAAATAATATAAGCAGCAGGGGTCAATTCAGGAAATTCCATATTTGTTTACTCCTTTTCATCAATTTGATTTTTGAATTCGTTCCATAATGGCAGGCACTGCATCTTCCGAGCATATCCAAGGCTCCCCCTCCGCTCCGACTCTCTTCCAGAGCTGAGTGATCTGAGGTGGCTGTACGAAGCTCTTCGCCAGAAAATCCTCATGCCGAAACACCTCTTTCGGAGTTCCGTCGATCTGGATTTCTCCGTTGCTCATAACGATTGCCCGCTGTGCATTTTCAGCAACAAGACGCATGTTATGCGTGATGATCATAATGGTATGACCGGCTTCATGAATCGTCCGGATCAGCTGCATCATATTGCAGCTGTCACGCCAGTCAAGTCCCGTTGTCGGTTCATCGAGAACGATCAGTTTTGGCTGCATCGCAAGAACCGATGCCACAGCGATCTTCTGCCGTTCCCCTTTCCCCGCGAAGTAAGGTTCTTCTTTCCTGTACTTCAGCAGGCCTACGGCTTCCAGCGCCTGTACGACGCGCGCTTCCACTTCCGGCGCATCCAGTCCGAGATTTTTCGGTCCGTAGGCGATCTCTTCCTCGACCGTATTCAGAAAGATCTGATGATCCGGATTCTGATAGCAGTATCCTACAAGAGAAGCTCGTTCCTTGACGGCCATATCCTTGACCGATCTTCCTAAGATCCGGATATCACCGGAAGTCGGAATATTGAGTCCGCCGATCAGTTTCGACAGCGTTGTCTTTCCGGAACCGTTCTGACCGATCAGAGCGATGTACTCGCCTTCTTCGATCGTAAGGTCAAGGCCGTGAAGGATCTCCGGTCCGTCTTCCGAATATGCGAAACGGACCTGTTCGATTTCAACCAGTTTACTCATGCTTCCACCTCCGTCATCTGCCGGACAGCTTCTGATAGCGTGATCGGAATCTGCTCAGGCTGAATTCCGGGAACTTTTGAGAAAGCTTCCACAATCTGAGGAATCTGTACCCCGTACTGTGTGAGAAGAGGAATATCGGTAAAGAATTCCTGCGTGTTCTTGAGGCACACCTGATTTCCTTCCGAAAGCAGCAGTACCCTGTCACAGAACGAGGCAAGATCTTCCGTCGCATGAGAGACCAGAATGATTCCGATCTTCCGGCTCTTCTTCAGTTCCCTCAAGACGGAAAACACTTCCGTCGTTCCGATCGGATCCAGTTCGCTAGTCGGTTCATCCAGTACAAGGATGGACGGTTCCAGCGCCAGGCAAGATGCGATCGCCACCTTCTGCTTCTGCCCGCCGGACAGGCTGAACGGGGAACGCTGCAGAAAATCCTCCATGTGGACCATTCGGATCGCATGATCCACACGCCTGGTGATCTCTTCATCGGAAAGACCCAGGTTCTCCAGTGTGAAAACAAGTTCCTCCTCCACAGTCATTCCCATGAACTGGGATTCCGGATCCTGAAACACCAGTCCGACTTCCTGCACCAGGTCACAGACAGAGTAATCCGTGGTGTTTTTTCCGTTCACCAGAATTTTCCCGGAAAAATCTCCGTGAAAATTATTCGGGATCAGACTGTCGATCGTCATGGCAAGCGTCGTTTTTCCTGCACCGGACGGTCCTGTAACGCCCAGCACCTCACCCGGCATCAGCGAGAAGTTGATGCCGTTCAGCGCCGGCCGTTTCGAACCGACATAGGTCCATTTCAGATCGCTTACCTGAACAAGAGGTTCCATTACTGATTCTCCTTATCGGACTCCGTTTCTTTTGCCGGTTCCATATCTCTCGCCTTTTCACGTCCGCGATAGAGACCCGCACGGATGACGAACGGATAGAGAAGCTTTGTGAGAGGGATGCCGAGCAGGAGCGACGGCAGGAGCTGATTCAGGAACGTGGTCGGGAAGAATGCGAGAGCAACTGCTTTCGGCGTCAGACCGAACATCACGTTGATGAAGATACTGGATGCGACAACCAGCGCACCTACGATGCTGCCCCAGACAACGAATTCAATAATGCTTCTGCGTGTTGCAAGACGTGCATTGCTGACGAGCAGATAAGGAATAAATGCCGTCAGGAAGTTGGTAAGAGCCCCCATGACCATGACGTGAGGTGCCGTCCCCTGGGTCAGGTCAGAGATCAGATTGCCGAGCGTAATGCCCAGGCAGCCCGGAATGCCGAACAGGATTCCGAACGGAGCCTGCAGAGCGTTTGCCGGACGCAGGAAGGTACCAGGAGCCAGTTTGATAAAGCTCAGTGTCAGAAGAGCTGCCGCATAGATCGCCGCTGTAATGACAATGAGGACCAGGTCGATCGTGGATGTCTTCTTGCCAGGCTTACGCGCTGCAAAGAAATCATACGCACCGCCGATTGTAAAAAGCACGATACCGACCAGTGCAACATAACCGCCGGCGAGCATGGTCACAGGCAGATTCTCCGGACCTGCTGTCATCAGCTTCCGGACGCCCATCAGTGCATACAGCGTGATCACACCGCAAAGAACACGGATGCCGCAGAAAGCAGAACGTTTCGCGCCTTCTGCATTCTGGGTCAGGAAAGCCAGGACCGTCTGAAGAATCGTTGCTGCACAGATCAGAATCACCAGCACAGGACCGTAGTTCTGTACTGTACTGATTGCGTTTACCGTCAGTTTTCCATTGTCAAACCAGGGCAGAAACGCTCCGATCACGACTACCGCGAGTCCGATCAGTCCGAGAATCAGACCGATTTTTGTTTTTTTATTCGTTGCCTCCACTGTTAGTTCCTCCTTTGAACTATGTTTTTTATCTTTGAAACAGTTTTCACAGCTTATTTTTCAAACAGGCTGTGGTAAACCGTGTCATGATACCTGTAGATCAGACGTGCCGGAAAGATGCCCCGGTCCGTCGCCACGGCTGAAATATATTTCGGCGAGGTGATATCGAACGCAGGATAATATCCTTTCGCACCGTCCACACTGGTTCGCTGCCCAAGACAGTGCAACACTTCCTCCGGATTTCTCTCCTCGATCGTAAGACTTCCCGGTCCGTAACTTCCTTTGACCGGACCGTTATATCCCAGCAGATAATACGGAAGATCATTGTCGAACGCCGCCATCGCAAGAGGATACGTCCCGATTTTGTTCGCGATGTAGCCGTCCATGGTGATCTTATCAGCCGTGGAAACGAAGACATTCGTTTTTCCGCTCTGCATCAGGTACGCCGGCATATTGTCGGTCACGACGGTAACCGGAATGTTCATTTCCACACAGGACTTTGCCGTCAGACGGGCTCCCTGTAAGTATGGTCTTGTCTCCGAAGCGAACAACTGGATATCCTTCCCGTCTTCCGCCGCAAAATAGAGCATGTAGCACAGGGCTGCTCCCGCAAAACAGATCGTCTGGACCCGCGCGCCGTCCTGAAGCAGATCCGCCGCATACCGCCCGGTATCCCGTGCGATCCGGTTCCCCTCCGCGATCTGCTCATAGACATAAGCCCGGATCGCTTCCGGCACATCCCCGTTCTGCTGATAAACCTTATGTGCCGTCTTCATGCAGCCGTCCAGCACATATCCGATATCCCAGCCGGTTGGGCGTGTATGCATCAGCCGATCCACGCCTTTTTCCAGCGTGTCGAAGAACTGTTCTTCCCCTTCTCCCTCATGCTGTTTTGCATGCATGGACAGGGCTAGACCTGCCGCATACGCCAGGGGAGGCGCTCCCTGGATCGTCATGTTTTCGATCGCGACCGCGACAGATTCAAGATCGGAACAGGTCACATATTCTTCTTCCAGAGGAAATTTCCTCCGGTTCAGCATATGCACCTCTCCGTTTTCCATCCAGAGCGTGTTGAAACGGTCGGCAAGTGTCGCAAGTTTCCGTGTCATAGTTATCATCCTTTCCGATCGGCTATGCGATCCATCCGATGGCTCTCCAGTAAGGAATCGAAACCGCTACCGCGATCACGCACGCTGCAAAATAGATCAGCGCGTACCGTATCCGGTACTGCACGGTCCACCCTTCCTTTCCCAGTGTCGTTTCTCCGATCAGCAGAAACATATTCTGATAACGGGCAAAAAAGGCGCAGATCGCGAACGAGAAGACCGGGATCCAGACATACGGATGGATCCCGTGTGTCTGCCATAAGGCAGGGATTGATGGTGCCAGAATCACGATCGTCGGCGTCAGCAGAGCAACATCAACGAACCGGAACGCAAACAGAAATACCAAAAGCAGCAGGAGCAGCAGCTCAGCGCTTGGAATCAGGGCAAAAATCGTCTGGAACCAGCCGGAGAGCCAGCCCGAAACGCCGGTGTAGGAAAAGATCTCCCCTATGCTCATGGACGCTCCCACAAACAGCACGATATCCCAGGAGATGCCTTTTCCGATGTCCTGCCGGTCAAGCACTCCGAGAGCAAACAGAAGGAGCAGTGCAAACAGGCACAGCGCTGCATCCGGAATCCCGTGAAGCATTCCTGTTGCCAGGAAGGCAAAGCAGATCAGAAGGATCCAAAGCGTCAGTTTCTCCTCTTTCTGCATCGGTTGGAGGGAACGGTACGCTTCCGTAAAGACCTCTTTTTTGATCATGATCTTTCCGGAAGGTTTCAAAAGCGCCCTGCTCAGCACAAGGATCAGCACCGTAACAATGCAGGTCGGCAGAAAAGCCGAACGGAACCAGTCTGTAAACGATACCTCCGGAATCCCTTCCACCGATCCGAAAATACCGGTCAGTACCGGTCCAAGCAGCGAACCTGTTGACCAGCCGATCCCGGGGATCACCATCATCGCCCAGGCAGTCAAAAGAAGGAAAGAACGCTCTTTGGAATCCTTCTCAAAGCCGCACAGATCAACACAGTTCTTTGCAAGAGGCATCGCAATGACGATACGCACCGTAATGGAAGGCGTCAGAATGGAAAGAATGATCCCGATCAGGACCCAAGCAACGATCAAAGAAAGGTAGGTTACCTTCGGCAGGCACCGGAGCAGCCGGAAAGCGATCCTTTTTCCGAGTCCTGTTTTTTTCAGCGCATATCCGAAGAACAAGGCAGGAATCATCGTCCAGACAGCAGACTGAGTGAACCCTGAAAAAACAACGCGCGCCGGCACGCCGACTGCTAGCATACTCGCAAACAGAAGGCAGGAACCGACGCCGACCGAAATATGAAAAGGCTCTAAAACCCAGAGCCCGGTTGTAAGGATCATTCCCGCAAGAGCGTAATGCCCCAAAGAATCAAGTGCAGGTGAAAATGGCCGCAGCAATACAACTGCTGCCCCCGCAAGCACAAACAAGACATAAACCATTTCGTGCCAACGCTGTTTCATGCTTTCACACTTCCACTTGAAAAATGTTAGTACATATGTTATAATTTAGTACAGTTGTTCTACTTGAGATATTTTAATACTAATACAGGCCAAAGAAATTGTCAAGTGGTAGGATCGACATTTTACGTCGCTTTGGAAAATGTTCAACGAGGTGCTTAATGATTGATTTTTGCAGATATTATATGAGATCCGGATTTTTGATGTTGGTATTGACAGGGTTTTTAAATAAACCCTATAATGTAACAGAATGATTGAAACGGATGGATAGAATCATGCTGAATTCAGAATACGCAAAGCAAAGGATCCTTGACGCCGCTCTTGACCTTTTCGGGAAAATCGGATATGCCGCCACTACAGTCCGTATGATTGCCACGCAGGCAGACGTTTCTCTTTCCGCAATTCCATATTATTTTGAAAGCAAAGAAAACCTGTACCTTCACGTCGTCCAGAAAGCGACCAAAGCTTTCCATGATTATTTTCTGAAAGATTCCGCAGAGATCCAGTCCGAACTTTCACACGAGCCGATCGATCCCGATAAAGCAAAAAAACTTATCCTCCTTCTGGCGAATAAGCATTTTGATTTTGTTTTTAACCCGGATAACGAAAAGCAGCTTCGTCTGTTCTTTCAGATGCGTTCCTCAGAGGATGCCCCGCATGTCGGAGGGGACCTTCTCGGAACCACGACTGTGCGTCCTATGGTCAGTCTTCTGATGCGAATCAAACCTTCCCTGACAGAAAATGAGGCGATCGTACTCGCTTATTCGATCATCGGGGAGCAGCTGTTCTTCTTCTATCATAAACCGGGTATTCTGGAACAGCTCGGCAGGTCTGCCTATGATAAAAAGACCTGTTCGCTGATACGGAAAACACTTCTTTCCAAGCTGACACTGATGCTGGATCTCTGATCCGGCGTTTTTCTTTCTGTCAGCACCGACAACTGAACCTTTTCTCGCTTTCCCTGTTTCTCAGTCTTTTACAGCATTTATAGATAAAGCAAAAAGCAAATAAAGCTATTCAAATTGATTCTGTTTTTCTTTACATTATAGATGGGTGTATTTCGAATAGGAACTGCTATTATCCATTTTGCGAAGCTGAACAAATCAACACAATATTCTATCGTAAAGTTTTATCATATAAAAGGTGAAACAGATGGTAAAAGATCTTTCTTTATTCCGAGCAGTTTATCACTCAAGCTCAGCAGACTATGATCATACCGGTCATCTGGTCACGGTTCCTACCCCGATTCCATGGATCAGCAGTGGATTGGAAACGGAGTGGCTTCTTTTTGATCTCGGCACATTCTCAAATATCCAAAAAATCGATATCCAGTGGGGTGAATCGCGTGCCTGCTCTGTTATGGTAGAAGTTTCAGATGATAGAAAAAAGTGGCTGAAGGCTGTTGAATCAGTTATTTCTCATTCTGAAACTAGTCGAATCAATTCTCCTGCATCCGGTCGTTTTGTCCGGCTCGTGATGCACACATCTCCTGGAAAGCAAATTATCATATATCAGGTTCACATTTACGGTGAAAACGAATCTGTTCAGCCAGAATCTTTTCCTGATGATATTTTAGAAAACGAGTTGTCGTCTGATAACAGCCTTTCATTATCCGGAAAAGATTGGAAAGTCATCCGTGCCTCCGAGTTGACAGAAAACGGATGTTCTCTCTCTGCACTTTCTATAAAAAGCAAGTTTGAAGAAAAAGATCGGCAAATATGGCTTCCTGCTATTGTACCCAGTACTGTCCTTTACTCGTTTCTGCTCGCCGGCGCCATCCCCGATCCTTTCTTCGATGATGACCAGTTCCAAATCTCCGAAGAATACTTTACAGCAGATTTCTGGTATCGGAAGTCATTCCGAATCAAGCAGCAGAATAAGAAACGAGTGCTTTTAGAGTTTGAAAAGATCAACTGGAAAGCCGACGTTTATCTGAATGGCACATATCTTCCTAATCCAATTTCCGGACGAGCGCATTCCATCGAAGGTTCCTTTATCCGCGCGCAGTTTGATGTAACCGGCGTCATCTCATATGAGAAAGAAAACATCCTTGCTGTCCGGATTCTTTGCAATGATTCTCCAGGTGTTGTCACAACGCAGGGACTTGCATACGGACCCGGACCGAACGGTGGTCTTCTTGGAGCAGATAATCCGACTCTCCACGCATCAATCGGTTGGGACTGGCTTCCGACGATCCGTGGCCGGAACACCGGCATTTTAGGAGATGTTTCCCTGCATTTCTGTGAAGATCTTCAACTGTGCGACCCATGGATGGAAACCAAGCTGGAACTGATTTCAGAAAGCATTGTGAACCCTCCTGAAAACCTGATGCTCCGGTCATCCGTTAAAACAGACGAACATCCCGGAGCAATTCATGACTGGCATGGAAAAGAAGGCGACTGTTTTACAGTTGATTTCGGCTCTCCTGTCCCGATCAGCAGCGTCGTTTTGCTCTGGGGCACGGAAGCGTGCGGACGCTCTGCCGATTATGAATCCCGCTTTGCAGAACAGTTTTCTCTGGAAGTATCAAAAGACGGTATTACCTTCTGCAACCTGGACGCGTTTCCTGGCGGTCAGGTACAGGTTCACAGAGAATACTGGCAGCAGGCGCAGGAAAGTGCCGGTACTTCTGCCTATTCAGGTCACACGTTTTCCGATACCCTTCCCGGAGCAACCGCATACGTGAATCTGGATCCTTCGTTTTTCGGTCCCGAAGCCGGAACCCACTCTTTTGTGCAGCCGCAATTAGTTCGCTTCCTCCGTTTTACGGTTCTTAAGCAGCGTGAACTGAATGGATATCCGGTCGATACAATCATCAAAGAAATCCAAGTATATGGAGATTCGGACAAGCTGCTGGAACAGACAACGCAGCATGAATATGTTCTCAATAAGGAACATGCAAATTTAGTTCTGCATACAGACATCAGAAATGACAGTGGAGCACCGGTTGACATTACCCTTTCCGGACGAATTCTTCCGGATGGTCCGGTGTTTTCCGAGAAGAAAAACCTTCCGGTAGATGCTCTGTCGGCAGCGTCTGTTTCCCTGTCTTTGGATCATCCAAAGCTCTGGTTGCCCAACACCTACGGAGAACAATATTTGTACACCTGCGAACTGGAGCTTTCGGTAAACGGCAGAACCATAGACAGTAAAATATTCCAATTCGGTGTCCGGCGCTTTGATTATCCGATTGAAAACAAGATGCTTACCCTTTACTGCAACGGAGAGCGTATCGTTGCAAAGGGGGGAAACTGGGGAATGGACGACGGTCTCAAACGAGATACGACCGATGTCTATTACGATAAGATCCGTCTGCATGCCGATGCCAATATGACCATGATTCGGAACTGGGTCGGCATGACAGACCATCCTGCCTTTTACGATGCCTGTGACCGGTATGGGATTCTCATCTGGGATGATTTCTGGCTCGCAAATCCCTGGGATGGACCTCCGCCGAAAGATTCCGACATGTTCCTTCAGAACGCAGCAGATAAAATCCGGAAGGTACGCTCTCACCCTGCGCTTGCTTTCTACTGTGGCAGAAACGAAGGATATCCTCCGGAGCAGATTGAACAGGGACTCAGGCTCCTTACTGAACAACTGGATGGGACAAGAATCTATTTCCCGAATTCCTCGGCAGAGCCTGTCAGTTCCGGTGGTGGCTATTCGCTGGCGAAAGCCGGAGCAGAGTATGGAATCAAACAGTATTTCAACGATGTGACTTCTCTCGCCCTGCGCTCGGAACGTGGCATTCCCAATGTACCCGAACTTGAATCCGTGCGCAAGTTTGTACGTCCGGAGCATCTCTGGCCGATCAGCGAGACCTGGGCGCTCCATGACTGGACCTATCATGCAAACGGTCCCGCCAATACCTATATGGAGGCTCTTCAGAATTATCTGGGAGGTGATTTCACCGTTCCGGTGGATCACATCAAGGATTGGACGCCGGATGCAGATGATCCTGTCTATCAGGATTATCAGAAGGCGATCAACAAAATGTGTATGGATGCCGGTAAAGCCTGGGCTGTCGAGGATTTCTTCCAGGCTGCCCAGCTGATCAATTACGATCATCACAGAGGAATGTTTGAAGCGCTGTCCGCAAGGCTGTCAAACGGTCTTCTCATGTGGATGAGTCAGTCCTCCTGGCCTTCCTTCATGTGGCAGACCTATGATTATTATCTATACACGAACGGTGGCTATTTCGGTGCGAAAGCCGGCAATCAGCCTGTACGCGCGTTCTTTGATCCCAGAAAGGATACAGTTCTCCTGGCAAACGCGACTCCGGATTCCTATACAAATCTGACCGTTACCGAAGAAATCTTCAACTTGTACGGACAATTGGTTTGGAAAAAAGAGCATAAGATTCAGGATCTTTCAAAAGACGCCTACGGCATTTCGGTCGGAACGGTTGATTTTTCCGTTTCGGATACCGATGTACTGTTCCTCCGTCTGACTCTGTCAGATCAGGATTCCAAAGTCCTGGGACAGAACACGTACTGGCACAACCGGAAAGAATATCAAAATTACAGAATGCTTCGAAGCATTCCGAAAACCAGACTCTCCATCCGGACGCTGGAAAGCAGCGAGGTGAAAAGCAGACAGAACGGACGAAACCTGATCCGGACAAAGCTGCTGATTCAAAACGGCGATTACCCTTCTCTGAATACCCGGATCCGTTTTCTGGATCAGGATCAGGCTGACATACTCCCTGTCTTTTTCAGCGATAATTATCTTCTCCTTATGCCTCATGAGACAAGGATCATAGAAGCTGAATATGCTCCTGAAAAACTTGCAGGCGACTGCCGCTTCACTGTAACGGCCTGGAACATAGAGTAATGCGATTACAAAACAGAAAACACCTCCAAAGGATCGCCTTCCTTTGGAGGTGTTCGCTTCATGCTAAGCTTCGACGATTATTGATCTGATGTTTTCTGCTGTGTCGGTCCATAGTTGGATGCCCCAGATTCATGAACATCTTCCGGCTTCGGAAGAAACGGTTCGACTGACAGATCTCTCTGATAAAGCCGGATATGACCTCCATGAGGCAGCAGATCGATCACATCGCATCCCCGGTACAGTACCTGATAGTCCATCCCTCTTACCGTTTCCATAACACACCGGGTTTCCAGCGGGAATGATATGATCCATTGATCGCCTTTTTTCAGCGCCAGCTGTAAAATCCGTCCTTTCTTCTTCGGTGATACCGGTAACCCGTTTACCGTATGCTTCATTTCATTCATCCATTCATAGATCCTGACTCCGAAAATACCGTCTTCTTTTGCCGTCAGAAGAATCGTTCCCTCATTGGGCAAAAGAGACTTCAGGCTGCACAGATCATCTTCCTTATCACAGGGAATATTGATGATGTGAACTCCGTTTTCTGTCGTCAGCACATGATCCCAGACAGCTTTAAGCGCTGTCGGAGCTGTTCCGGCGCAGCATCCCGCAACGGAACGAAACCGGTCCAGCGAGATCGTATTCGGCTCGCTCCCGCCCGTAAAACCACCGAGCATTCTCTGCCCGATCTCATGATAGGTAATGCCGTTGCCGTCCGGACGGCTGTTGTCACAGACAACGTACCCGGTATAGCGCACCTGATTCTCCACAAGCTGATTCCGTGAAAACTGGTTCACGTCTTCCCAGTAATCGGGATATCCGCACCGAATCAGTTCGAGTGCGCACAGGATCATATCCCGGATGCAGCAGGTTTCACAGTGCTCTTCGGAAAGAGGATGCCACTGCGCGTATTCCGGCACCCAGCCGAAAGAAGAGGAAATGGATCGCGTATAATCATAGATGGCTTTTGCTTTTTCCGTATAGCGCGTTTCTTCGGTCACTCTTCCGAGTTTGGCAAGTCCCCAGGCAAACCAAATGGCTGAATGGACATGTCCGAAGTATTCCATTTTGTAATTGAAGTAGCGTGAAACACCTAGAAGATGGTTGGCGATCCCCTTCGCAAGATCCAGCGCAACCGGATCCTGAGTCCGCTCATAGTACCGGACAAGGGGCTCCAGGATCACGGCATTTCGGATGCAGGACTCGCCCCGTCCCGAGTGGCGCGACAGGTCAAATCCCCTGTCCGGAAGATATACATCGTTTGGGAACTCAAAAACGGGTTCCGGTTCCTCAAAGTCTCCGGACCAGAACGTTCTGACCTTCCGTTCGATCACAAGATTCCGCATTCCATGCACCAGTCCTTCTGCCCTTTCAGCCGCCTCCCCGTCACTAGGGTCATGTTCCAAAAGCGCGTTCAGAGCAGAAAGGATATATCCCATTTCATGGAAAGAAGCATGAATGGTATGTGTCCATGGATATTGTTTGCAGTACCGGAGTCCGTTCTCTCCCCAGGACTGCATCAGGTGTCTGCGAAAGGAAGCTAAAACATGCGCTCCCTCCTTTGTCCCTAGCATCTGCATGGCCGACAGAAGGCCCTCATACCAGGAACCGGCCAGTTCCGCGTCATCCACACGACAATGCGCAGCTTCCGCTGGTTTCCGGTTTGGCAGAATCAGCCAGTACGGCAGATTGTCCTCCATGGAATCGACCATATGTGTCAGATAATGATGGATCAGCGCTGCATTTTTCAGGGGTTCGAAAGACGCGTACATGGAACACCTCCGGTCTCTTCTTCTGACCTTATTCTACTCTATTTCTGTTCGGGTTCATATATCTGAATTTGCCCGCGATATTGCTTTTTTATGTTGTACTGAAGAGAATCCGCCTCGCCGCTACCATAAAAAGGAGCCGTTAAGAAACTCGAAAGAGGATCTTAACGGCTCCTGTTCATTTGCGAAACGAAAGAATGAGCGATGTAATAGAGTGAAGTTTTGTGCGAATGAATATAGTACCCCCTACCCCAAGAACCGGAAGATTCCTTTGGCTACGCTGCGATCTGTTGTTTTTGGAGTTTGTTGCAGTATTTGTAAAGGTTGTGCCCGATAGAAACGAGATATAACTCGGTTCGGACGAAATCAAGATTTCTTCGTCGCGTTCGTCGGTAGTTTCGGTCCTGCTTCATGATTCCGAAAGTGCCCTCGGCTTGAATGGATCTGTTTTGGCGAAGCAATGCTCCGTGGATGCAGTTCAGGTTATCCAGCACTTCTTTGTGGATTTGCGTCAGTTCCTGATTCAGCCGTACCGTCCGGTTTCCGTCACCTTTCTTACATTGAGATGCATACGGACAATCCGTACAATCTTCACAGATGTAGACCTCTTCCTGACGTCCGTAATGATTGCCTTTGACTGCCGCCCGGTACGCGAATTGCATCTTGCGATTGTTGGGACAGATCAGATTCCCGCTTTCATCTGTCCGGAAGTTGACTGCTCTGTATGGATCGGAAGCATATTTCTCATCTTTCGTCTCTTTCTCGTACATGGGGAACTTCATGTATAATTCCATACCATGTTCCCGGCAGTATAAATAATTGTTGTAAGAACCATATCCGGCATCCGCTACCGGGTATTCGGGATAGAAGCCGTATTGCCTTTGGAACTTTTCCATGAGCGGTACAAAGCAGTCCATGTCCGACCGGTATTGCTGTACGTCCATCACCGCGATGTACTCATCCGTGACCCCGATCTGGATGTTGTACGCAGGAAGCAGCTGGTCGTTCCCCATATAATCCTGTTTCATCCGCATGAATGTCGCGTCATGGTCTGTCCTGGAATAACTGTTCCGTTCCGGTCCGCAGATGCGCAGCTTTTCTGTGTATTCTCTCAGCTTTTCCGTATACGCCGTCAGCTGCTCGTAAAGGCGCTGCTCCCGGCTCTTGTGGTGTCCGCGTCCCGAAACGAAAGTATTTGGGTCAAGATTGGTAACTTCCCGGTACCGCTCTGAGAGCAGGTCCAGATATTCCGGTGCGTACTCGGTGTTGGGTTCCATCCGCATGCCGGTCGGAGCGAGCGTTTCGTTGATCTGCTCCAATAATGCAGTGATCTTTCCGAACAGCCTGTACCGGCTTTTCTCCGTGCCTTTCCTCCACACCCAGCTGTACTTGTTCGCGTTCGCTTCCAGTTTCGTTCCGTCGATATACAGGTGTTTCAGATCTACATGCTCTTTTTCAAAGATCCTTGCGTTCACCGCCTGAAAGATTTCTTCCATGCTTCCCTGCAGCTCTTCCCGGATGAAGTATCCGAATGCTCCGTAACTCGGTGTTTCCCAGTCCATCAGATACATGTACCGCAGATTTACTTTGCAGTCATCGTCCAGTGTTCTCAGTGCCGCATATCCATGTTCCATGAATCCGAACAGTACCGTTTTCAGCATGTTGACGCGATTATACCCCGGCCGTCCTTTCTTTCCATACGGACGTTCCGGAAGGTACCGTTTTATGTCGACCTCCTCCATGAGCTCGTCAAATGCCAATACCGGATCGCAGATATTCAACATATCTGCAAAAAACACTGGTAATCTTCCTTGCTTTGCGCTATGATTGCGTTGTGGTTGTTGTTTATTTTTCACACAAATATTATACCACATAGCAAAGACTCCCGGGACTTTTCCCGAGAGTCTTGCTATTTCTTATTGAGACTTTTTTCATAGCCCCTTTTTATTGCGGCTGATCATCGATTCTCACTGGCGCGCAGCGTCCGTTCGTATACGCGGCTTTGCCGCGTTGCGGGAGATTCTTCCGCTGTCAAAGCAATCAGAAGAATCTTCGTAACGGATCACACGGTTTCAAATTTAAATTATTCACGATTATTTCTCGCTGTCCCGTTAATGACCTTGTGCTAGTGTGAAAAAACCAGTATAATTGGTTTATATCATTGATATTCCGCTGGCATGGCAAAGGAGGAACATATGGACGGTCAGAACATCTTTGCATGGGTAGACTTTTATCAAGAGTTTGCGGACAAGCTTTTACAGTACAAGAATAATCGGCAGGAGCTGATAGAGAAGGTTAGGCAGATCTTTGATCGCACCGGAATTAAGCTGCCTACACTGGATAAAGATAATCAAATCTATGATTTGGATCCTTTTACCGTTTTCGGCTTGTTCAACAAATCGCGGATGAAAGAATCCAACCGGATTAAAATTGTTCGGGCTTGCGCTGAATTGTTTGATGTCAAGGCAGAGGTTCCTACGCGGTTTGACAGTATTCCAGTCCTATTTCCTATGAATGCCACATTTTACAAATTCATTGGTGACCGCGGTGACAATGATATAGATACTCTGTGGGAACTGTTTAATGCTGCCTTGGCGTACTCTCATGATGGAGGCGGACGAGATCGCCTTTGCAAATACTTTGATCAAGCAATTAAACTGCCCTGTGTCGGAAACAGCAAACTGACAATGGGTTTATATTGGATCGCTCCAAATACATACCTGAACCTTGATAAGCGCAATATCTGGTACATTTACCAATCCGGAAAGATGCCTTCCGATTTCGTTGCATCCCTTCCCAATATCGGAGGAAGTTTGAATGCTCAGCTTTATCTTGAAGTGACAGAAAAGGTAAAGTCTTTTTTGGAAAGCAGTAAAAGCGCGTTTAAGTCGCTACAAGACTTGAGCCAAGAAGCGTGGAGATACTCTGAAGAAGTCAATCTCAGCGGAGATGGATGGGAACCGGTTGATTATGAACCGGGAATCACAACAGAAATGTGGCTTGATCTTCTGCAAAACGAGAGCGTTTTTACAAAGGACCGCTTGACCACGATAAAATGTTTCTTTGATTATGGAACTCCTGCAACGTGTTCCCAATTGGCACAAAAATATGGGAGAAACGCAAACTACTATAATGTTGGGGGGTCATCTCTTGCAAAAGCGGTTGCAAAAGAACTTCAGTTGAATCCCGTGGAGATGGAGCCCGGAAGGACTTCATGGTGGCCGATCGTTTTTCTCGGGAGGGAAGCAGGGAAAGGCGATAAAGGCGTCTTTATTTGGAAATTACGCGATGAACTGTTTGAGGCAATTAAGCAGTCGGACTTGTCGCATATTGAATTAGTTGACAGCAACGGAAACAACAACGGCTTGGGCGACTCTGAAATAAGGGATACACATTATTGGCTGTATGCACCGGGCAGAGGCGCAGAGATGTGGGAGCAGTTTTATAAAGACGGCATCATGGCGCTTGGATGGAATGAAATGGGAAACCTCATTGGGTTAAGCTCCAAAACAGAAATAGCGCAGAAGATGGGTGAAGTATATGGAGATGAATCCTCTCATAAAAATGATGCTCTCACGTTGTGGCAGTTTTATAACGATATTCAACCCGGGGATATTGTGTTTGTCAAAAAAGGCATGAAAGCCATTATTGGAATGGGCAAAGTCGAATCCGAGTATCAGTATGACAAAGATGCCGGAGAGTTTCCTCATTTTCGCCGTGTGAACTGGAGCGATAAAGGACATTGGAAATATGATTCAACGTTGGCAATGAAAACACTGACTGATGTTACAAAATACACCGAGCTTATTGAGTCAGTCACAGCCAAAATCATTGAAAGCAGAGATAGCGGTGAAACGCCTCCTGTTACTCCGCCTATTGATCTGGGTATAATCAACAGGAAACCTCCATATACCGCTGATGACTTCCTTGAGGAAGTCTACATGGACGAGCATAGCTATGAAACCCTTGTTTCCTTGATTCGCACCAAAAAGAATGTCATTTTACAAGGGGCGCCGGGCGTCGGCAAAACGTATGCGGCAAAACGGCTCGCGTATTCCATGATGGGCGAAAAGGACGCGGACAGGGTGATGATGGTGCAGTTCCATCAAAGCTATTCCTATGAGGATTTCATTATGGGCTTCCGTCCGTCGGAAAAGGGCTTTGAGCTGAAACACGGCGCGTTCTACACCTTCTGCAAAAAGGCGGAGGAAGACAGCGATAACGAGTATTTCTTCATTATCGACGAGATCAACCGCGGCAACCTCAGCAAGATCTTCGGCGAGCTGTTCATGCTGATCGAAAGTGACAAGCGTAACATCGAACTGCGCCTGCTGTATGCGAATGAGAAATTCTCCGTTCCGGCGAATGTCTATATCATCGGCATGATGAATACCGCCGATCGCAGCCTTGCCATGCTTGACTACGCACTGCGCCGCAGGTTCGCGTTCTTTGAGATGAAGCCGGGCTTTGAAACAGACGGTTTCCGCACCTACCGCATGGGCTTGCACAGCGAACGCTTCGACCGGCTGATCCAGTGCGTGGAGAATCTAAACAATGTGATCGCAGCAGACGAATCGCTCGGAGAGGGATTCTGCATCGGTCACAGCTATTTCTGCAATCTGAAAGAAGCGGACGAGCAGACGCTTTCCAATATTGTGGAATTTGAACTAATTCCGCTGCTGAAAGAATACTGGTTCGACGAGCCGACCAAGGTTAAGGATTGGACGAATAACCTCAGGAGCGCGATCAAGTGATCCCGATACATAACATCTATTACATGCTTGCGTATGCCTTTCAGGTCCTTCGGGAGCAGGGCTACAAGAGCATTGCGACAGAGGAATTCCATAACGTGGCGGAGCTGTGTGCGGCGATCCTTTGTAAAGGCGTCTCCGGACAGCTCAAACGCGGCCTCGGGCGGGAATATATCGAGCAGACCGAAGCGCTTTCCACCGTGCGCGGGCGGATCGACATCTCGGAATCCATCAAGACGCAGAGCATCCAAAAGCAGCAGCTTGTCTGCTCCTATGACGATTTTTCGGTAGATTCGTATTTGAACCGTATTTTGAAAACCACGATGGAACTGCTTCTACGCGTCGACATAGCCAAGACGCGCAAGAAGGAATTGAAAAAGCTGTTGGTGTTCTTCGGCGAGGTCGATACGCTTGATGCACATCTGATCAACTGGAACATCCGTTACCATCGCAACAATCAGACTTACCAGATGCTGATTTCGGTTTGCTATCTTGTGATCAAGGGATTGCTGCAAACCAATTCGGACGGCTCGACCAAGCTAATGGACTTTCTCGACGAGCAGCGCATGTGCCGCCTCTATGA
This sequence comes from Clostridia bacterium, assembly GCA_017514685.1. Taxonomy (GTDB): domain Bacteria; phylum Bacillota; class Clostridia; order Christensenellales; family CAG-138; genus UBA3792. The sequence goes on along the minus strand of JAFWJN010000032.1, from coordinate 45,201 downwards.
GAAATTCATTCTGGAATACTACCGCCGTGAGTTTCCCGATCTGCACGCGAGCGCGTCGCAGATTCCGTGGGCGCTCGACGATGGGTTCAACGATATGCTGCCGGTTATGCAAAGCGACATTACGCTTTCCAAGGACGGCAAAGTACTGATCATCGACGCCAAGTATTATTCGCACACGACACAGATGCAGTACGATGTGCATACGCTGCATTCCGGCAACCTGTATCAGATTTTCACCTATGTGAAAAATAAGGAAGCGGAGCTTTCCGACACGGATCATACCGAGCCAAAGGTATCCGGTATGCTTTTTTATGCCAAAACCGATGAGCAGGTGCAGCCGGATCATATCTATCACATGAGCGGCAACAAAATCAGCGTCCGCACGCTTGACCTGAACCAAGACTTTTCCGAGATCGCCCGGCAGCTGGACAACATTGCGAAAGAGCACTTTACCTTAAATTGAACAGCAAACATAAAACGTCCGATTTGCAAATGCGCTCGAACATTGCTGTCTAAACTCGCGATCATTTTCCCGTCGCCGGGCATGCCGCGTATGATCGTTACTTTGCCTCTCGGCAGGTACGGCTCCCACAGCCATTCCACGTCCACGGCATGGACGTCGGCCATACAGTTGATTTTCGCTTTCTTCATATTTCCTCCTTTCCGAGCAATAAAGAACGGAGCCGCTGATCGGCTCCCGAGAATCCCGCCCAATTTGTTCTCGTCCGAATGGTTCCGTTTCCGCAATGCGGTGCGATGCGTTTTCACCTCCCTTTCTGAAAGGTGGGCGCAGTATTCAAATATGTACTGCCGGTTTCTGTTTTCTTACCTTTCCGGGCCGCTGTTCTTGCGCATGTTCTGTCGAACCCCGCATCCCGCGGAGCCGCCCAATGCCGTGACGCGTTCAAGGCGGAAGTATCATTCTGGTGTTGCCCGGATCGGCTATTCAGTTTTCAAGGTGCCCGGGGCTTATAAACCCCTCTATCTTTCTAACGGACAAAGATCCGGGGGTGGCCCACTTTTTCAGCAGAAAAAATATTTTTCTCTATCTTTCTAAGGGTCACTAAAACCCGGGGCTTCCAATCGAAAAAAGAAATAATAATATATTTTCGGCTCTTTTTGCGCTTCCTGTCCCATAATCGGGACAGCCGGTGTCTTTTCAGCCGCCCCGAGCGTATTTGCCCCTCACCTATAACGGCAACGCTTCAAGCCGTTTTTCACGGTCTGGAGAGGAATATATTTTTCAATCACGATTTATCCCTCCTATAACTAGCCCACGAAGACGCGAAATGTTACCTGGGTAAACGGAAAAAAGATTGTGAACTTTTCCCCCTCACCTATTACGGTCTAGATAAATGGCTTTTTCAAAAAGAAATCAGGAATATATTTTTCATTTACCTTTCCTTGAAAATTGCCCCTCACCTATAACGGAGAGCGAAAGCAGCATTTTCCAAAGATTTTTTTGAAAAAAGCTTTTCTAGCAAAACCCCACTATCTATAACGCGTGTTGTGAACCGGGTTTTTGAAAAAATGAAATTTTGTGTTTTTTTATTTCAGACAGGTCCTGGATGACGCGCGAAATAAAAAACAGCGGCGCAAATTCGCTGTAAAACTTCTCGTTGTAACAATACTCATCGTTCCATGTTCAATTTAGTCATATATGTGAAAAATGACTAAATTAAATTGACAAACGATAGAATTAAGCGTAAAATGAAGGCAAGAATTAACGTGAGGGCGTATATGCTTACATTTGATTTCAAAAACGAGTATCCGAAACTCCTGCAGCCGGACATTGTCGCCATGCTGACGGCGATCCATGAGCAAAAAGGCGAACGATCCGTACAGCCGGAAAGCGAAGCCGTCGAGCAGCTTCTGGAAATCGCGATGATCCAAAGCACCGAGGCGTCGAACCGAATCGAAGGCATCATCACGACCGACGATCGGCTGAAAAAGCTCGTTCAGCAAAAGACCATGCCGAAAAACCGCAGCGAGCGCGAGATCGCGGGTTACCGTGATGTGCTCGCGACGATCCACGAAAACTACGCATATATCCCGCCCCGTCCGTCGATGATCCTGCAGCTGCATCGCGATCTGTATAAGTTCAGCGGCAAGTCCATCGGCGGCAGCTTTAAAGCAACGGACAATGTGATCGCGGAGGAACTTCCGGACGGCACGCGCCGTGTGCGCTTTGCACCGCTGTCCGCATGGGAGACGCCGCAGGCGATGGACGATCTCTGCGCGGCGTTCGACCGGGCGATTCAGGATCCGGAGTGCGATCCGCTGCTGCTGATACCGATGTTTATTCTGGATTTTCTTTGCATCCATCCGTTTTCCGACGGCAACGGTCGTATGAGCCGGCTTTTGACGCTGCTGCTTCTGTATCGCGCGGGCTACGCCGTCGGAAAATACATCAGTTTGGAGAAACTGATCGCGGACAGCAAGGAAACCTATTACGAAGCGCTTGCGGACAGTTCCCAAAACTGGCACGAGGGCACAAACGACTATGCGCCGTTCGTGCGGTATCTTTTGGGCGTTATCGCTGCGGCGTACCGCGCGTTCGACGACCGGCTGCGGCTTTTGAAAAACAGCGGCAATTCCAAATCCGCTCGCATCCGCGAACTGATCCGCGCGCATCTCGGCAGGATCACCAAGAGCGAGATCATGGCGCAGTGCCCGGACATCAGTCAGGTGACGGTGCAGCGCACGCTTGCGGAGCTTATCGAACGCGGCGAGATCATCAAGATCGGCGGCGGACGCTACACATCCTATACATGGAATCGGGAGGCAGAAAAATGATCACGGGAGAACTGAAAAACAAAATCGACGCGCTGTGGGACATCTTCGCAGCGGGCGGGATCGTGAATCCGCTGACGGTCGTGGAGCAGATGACCTATCTGATGTTCATCCGCGACCTCGACGACGCGGACAACCTGAAAGCCAAGGAAGCCGCCATGCTCGGGCTGCCGCATGAAAGCATCTTCAAGGGCGAGATCGAGATCGGCGGGAACAAGGTCAACGGCACGCAGCTCAAATGGAGCGTCTTCCGCGACTTCCCGGCGGGCAAGATGTACTCCGTTGTGCAGGAATGGGTGTTCCCGTTCATCAAAAACCTGCATTCCGATAAAAACAGCGCCTATGCAAAATACATGGACGACGCGATCTTCATGATCCCGACGCCGCTGATGCTTTCCAAGGTTGTGGACAGTATGGATGCCATCTATGAGCTGATCGCAAAGCAGAAGGAGACCGACACCAAAGGCGACGTCTATGAATACATCCTCTCGAAGATCTCCGCGTCCGGCAGGATCGGGCAGTTCCGAACCCCGCGCCATATCATCCGTATGATGGTCGAATTGATGGACCCGCAGCCCGACGAGATCGTCTGCGACCCCGCCTGCGGCACCGCGGGCTTCCTGGTGGCGGCAGCGGAATACCTGAACGAGCCGGAGCGCCGCTCCTTCCTGTTCAACCAGCAGAAGAAGGATCATTACATGAACCACATGTTCCACGGCTTCGACATGGACCGCACCATGCTGCGCATCGGCGCCATGAACATGATCGCGCACGGCATCGAAAACCCCTATATCGAATACCGCGACAGTCTGTCCGATCAGAACCCCGACCGCGAGAAGTATTCGCTGATCCTTGCAAATCCGCCGTTTAAGGGCTCGCTTGATGCGGACATCGTTTCGACCGATCTTTTGAAGATTACAAAAACCCGAAAGACCGAGCTTTTGTTCCTTGCGCTGTTTTTGAAAATGCTACGTACGGGTGGGCGGTGCGCGTGCATCGTTCCGGACGGCGTGCTGTTCGGCAGCAGTACCGCGCATCAGGCGATCCGCAGGGAGCTGATCGAAGGAAACCGTCTCGAAGCCGTCATTTCCATGCCCTCCGGCGTGTTCAAACCGTACGCGGGCGTCAGTACCGCGGTGCTGATCTTTACCAAAACCGGGTACGGCGGCACGGACAAGGTCTGGTTCTATGACATGCAGGCGGACGGCTTCTCTCTGGACGACAAGCGCACGCCCGTCAAAGAGAATGACATTCCCGATATCGTCGCGCGGTTCCGTTCTTTGAAGAGCCTTCCCCTTGTGGAAAACAACGGACAGAAGACCTCCTCCAAAAGCCTTCCCCTTGAGGGGAAGGTGGCGGCGCAGCCGTCGGATGAGGTGTATAACGAACAGGATCGTCCGCGCACCGCGCAGTCCTTCCTTGTTCCCAAGTCTGAGATCGCGGCAAACGACTGGGACCTTTCGATCAATAAGTACAAGCAGACGGACTATAAGCCCGTCGAATACCCGCCGACAAGCGAGATCCTTGCGGAGCTGAACGATCTCGAAACGCAGATTCAGACGGGACTGAAGGAATTGGAGGAAATGCTGCATGAGTAAAGAGATAATAAAAAACGGAGAGATTCTACTGTACTCCTATGACGGGGCAAAAGAATACATCGACGTCTGTTTCAAAGATGAAACATTTTGGCTGACGCAGTCGGCAATGGCAGAGTTGTTTGACGTCAAAACGCCTGCCATCAGCAGACATTTAAAAAACATCTTTGAAGAAGACGAATTGGAAGAAGCCATGGTCGTTTCCAAAATGGAAACAACCACTCCGCACGGTGCCATAGAAGGCAAAACACAAACGCATTTGGTAAATTTCTACAATCTCGACGCCATCATTGCCGTCGGTTATCGTGTCAATTCTAAAAAAGCAACGCGCTTCCGTCAATGGGCGACGAAAACCTTGAAAGAGTATATTCAAAAAGGCTTCGTGCTGAACGATGAAATGCTGAAAAACGGACGTCCGTTTGGAAAAGATTACTTCGACGAGCTGCTGGAGCGTGTGCGGGAGATTCGCGCAAGCGAGCGCCGCGCCTATCAAAAGATCGCAGACATCTTTGAACAATGCAGCTACGATTATGATAAGAACAGCGAAACGACGCACGCGTTCTATGCGTTTGTACAGAACAAACTGCATTTTGCCGTCACCGGAAAAACAGCGGCGGAATTGATCGCAGAGCGTGTCTCTTTGGACAGTCCGACAATGGGATTGACGACGTGGAAAGGTGCTCCGGATGGAAAGATTCTGAAAAGCGACGTGCTGACGGCAAAGAACTATCTGAATGAAGCGGAATTGAAGCGGCTGAACCGGCTCGTCAATATGTTCATCGACTATGCTGAGTTGATGGCCGAGGATGAAATCCCGATGTCTATGCAGGATTGGCTGGATACGACAGACCGATTCCTGCAAAATAACCGCCGCAGAATCTTGAAGGATAAAGGCGTCGTCTCTCGTGAAGCGGCAGAGAAAAAGGCATCGGAGATTTACCGCGAGTTCCGCAAAAAGCAGGATGCAGCCTATGAATCGGAATTTGATCGCAAAATGGAGCAGTACCTTTTGGGAGAAAAACACAATGACAAATAACACAGCGCAGATTCAGGCGGGACTGAAGGAATTGGAGGAACTTTTAATATGAGAAAAAAAGTGCATGAGTATATTAAGGATCACAAAGGAACGGATTTGCATGCGATTGCAAGGGAATTACACGTTGACGAAAAAGAAGTGTTGAAAACAATTCTTGAATTGCAAAAGGACAGATTGATTACTTTCGACGTAGCGGTTCCGCTTGATCAAAACAACAACGATAGCCTTAAGTATATGGCAACAACAAAAGAATAAAGCAAGAAAGAAAGAGGATAGAATTTTGGATAAATGAAATGAATAAAATGAAATGCATAGAGGATTATTACCAGATTCATTTCATATTAGAACCGGTGTATGATAACGAATTGATCACGTTATATTTTAATGTTGACGCTGTCTATAATGGAATAGCAAAACAAACAAACTGTCATCGAATAATGTCTGGATATAAAGAGCGAATAAAAATAAGAGTAATTGAACCGATACTGATTGAATCCGCGGACAAGTCTGGCGCAATCAATATGCCATCGCTCAAAATCCATAACTATAATTTTATTCCAAAGCAAATATATTTGCCAATGGGAATTATAAAAACATCGAAGCGACCTTTTATTGTCGGTTTTTGTGCGGTGCTGGAACCAGAAGAGATAAACCATGAAAGCTCCTAAGCAAAGGAAAAGACGGCTTGCTTATGGCGGTAAAAGATTCTAAACAAGATGCCGCCCAACAAAGAACAATGACTCAGAGTAATAATCAAAACGCTCCCGGTCCGGGAGCGTTTTGCTGTTCAATGAATCCGGTGGACCGGACGCGGAATCTTCGATCGGAAGACAGTGACCTGTGTTCCAAGAAGGATCGGAAGATGAGTTTTTGTGTATTCAATCAGGTCCTTCCCGTTTGTGCAGACAAAAAAAGATAAGGGTTCAGACAAATCTCCCTATTGAAAGAGGCTTTCGTTTTATATAAACTGAAGATGAGAAATTGTGTCCCGTAAAGTCGTAAAGGAGTTTGCAATGCTGTTTCCGATTTCAACCGAAACCCGCCGTTGTACATCGCTTGACGGAATCTGGGACTTTTCCCTTCTGGAAATCGCAGATTCATATGATCCTTCCCTTCCGCTGAAAAACGGACTGCCCATGCCTGTCCCCTCTGCCTACAATGATATCTATGAAGGACGCGAGTTCCGGAATCATGTCGGAAGCGTCGTCTACGAGCGTACCATTGATCTTCCGGCGCCCGAACCCGGACGCTGTCTTATCCTGCACTTTGGAAGCGTTGCGCATTCCGCCAGCGTCTGGTGGAACGGAAAGTTGCTCGGTTCCCACAAAGGAGGATTTCTGCCGTTCGAATGGGACGTGACAGGATTGATCATGCCCGGAACAAACCGCATCACTGTCATCGCAGATAATATCGTCGATCACACAACGCTTCCCTGCGGAACCGTTCAGAACCGCTCTTATCCGGGGCTTGCTCCAAAGCGCGTCAATCTCCCGAATTTTGATTTTTTCAATTACAGCGGAATCCTCCGTCCGGTAAAGCTTCTCGACCTCCCTAAAACCCGTATCGAAACGATTTCTGTTTCCGGAACTCAGGACGGTTCTTTCCGGTATGAGATTAAAACCACCGAAGAATGCGAATGTGAAGTTGAGATCAAAGAGAAAGATCATGTTCTGTGGAAGGGTACCGGAGCAGCAGGAAACGGTTGGATAGATGGAATCCTCCCCTGGAGTCCCGAACATCCTGCTTTATACGATCTTCGCGTCACGCTCTCGGGTGCAGACGGCAGCCGGGATATCTGCACCGAACCATTCGGTTTCCGGAGCATCGAAATCCGTGACGGCAGTCTCTGTCTCAATGGAGAAAAGCTGTATCTGAAAGGCTTCGGCAAGCATGAAGATACCCCGGTTCTCGGGCGCGCTCTGTCGGAAGCGTACAACGTCAAGGACCTTGCCCTTATGAAATGGATGGGCGCCAATTCCTTCCGGACCAGCCATTATCCCTACAGCGAGGAAATGCTCCGGCTCTGTGACAGAATGGGGATCCTCGTCATCGATGAAGCCCCCGCCGTCGGAATGCATACGACATTCACGGCAACCGGCATGCGTATCGATGTCAAAGACGCGACCTGGGATACGCTGAAAACACAGGAGCATCACAAGGATGTTCTGAAAAGCATGATCGCCCGGGATCAGAACCATCCTTGCGTTATCATGTGGAGCGTCGCGAACGAACCTGCCAGTGAGGAAAAAGGCGCATACGATTATTTTGAGCCGCTGTTCCGTCTTGTCAGAGAAACCGATTCCCAGCGCCGTCCGGTCACCTTTGTCACGCACGGGGAGGCAACGGTCGAAACCTGTGAAGTCGCTCCGCTCTGCGATGTTCTGGTTCTGAACCGGTATTACGGCTGGTACAGCGAAGAAGGAGATCTGACTGCAGCAAAAGCACTCCTTTCAGACGAGCTGGACCGGTATCATCAGCGCTATCCCGACAAACCAATCATGCTCGGAGAGTTCGGGGCGGACGCGGTGGCAGGGCTGCATGACAGCACGCCGCAGATGTTCTCGGAGGAATATCAGCGCGATCTGATCGAGGCATACTGCTCTGTTCTCGACCAGAAAATGTATATCTGCGGAGAACACGTGTGGAACTTCGCCGACTTTGCGACCGCGGAATCCGTCAAGCGCGTGCAGGGGAATAAAAAGGGTGTCTTCACCCGTGAGCGCAAGCCGAAGCTTGCCGCGTGGTTCCTGAGATCCAGATGGAAGCAGAATGACTGATCTTCCGCGCTGAAAAACATTTGGAAGATATAAAGTGATCCGCCGTTTCAGCTCAAAAACGGCGGATTGCTTTGGCTTTCGCCAAGGAGGAAGAGACCTGAAAAACAGGCCCGCATGAATGAACGATTGGATCAAATCGACTTTTCAGCAATCAGGTCGACTCCGGTTCCCAAAAAATTCTCAACAACGACTTCATGGATCGCAACCGGCGGCGTTACCGACACCGCTTTGATCGTTTGCATCGCTTCAAAAAGCAATGACTTTGGAATCGGTCCCGCTGTTCGGACCGGAAGGACATCGAGATCCGTATCGGTACGGCGAACCGTCGATGTCAGGATCCTTACCGGATTCAGAAATTCCGCTTCCGCATAGCGTCTTCCCCGCATGCATCCCTCTCCGAAGATGGATTCCACTGCCGTCTCGTTCCCTTCCACGCTAATCAGGCATCCGCGCGGACAGACAGTGCATGTAATCTCTTTACGCATACGATTATGCCTCCTTTACCACTTTGACGGTCAGTTCCCCGGGACTGAGCAAATCCGCCGGAACGGTGATGCTGTTCATCTCGCCCGGATTGACACGGATGGCTTTCTGGGTCCTGATGACTTTGTCATTGTTGACCAGCTGCAGCGTAACATCTGTCGCAGGCTCAAGCACACGGAAGAACAGCGTCACAGAAGGATCTTTGGAAGGAAGCGCTGTCATCTGAGGGCAGATGTAGCGAACATTATCCTTTGCTCTGGAATAGACAAACTCCTTTGGTTCGGTCCATTCTCCCTTTGCGTACAACGCCGCGTTTCTGCCTGCCCGCTCGCTTTCCGCACTGACATTGTCGACCAGGTCATTGACATGCACAACGTTCCCGCAGGCGAATACCTTCGACGCTGACGTCTGCATATACTGGTTCACCTTTGCCCCGTTGCTTCTAGGGCAGATTTCGATCTGTGCCTGCCGTGTCAGCTCGTTTTCGGGAATCAGCCCGACTGAGAACAGGACCGTATCGCAGGGGACGTAGAATTCCTGATCAATGATTGGCTTTCTATCCTCGGATACCGGGGCGACATAAACGCCTGTGACACGCGATTCTCCCTCGATCCTGGTGATCGTATGCGCCAGTTTCAGAGGAATGCTGAAATCATCCAGGCACTGGACCCGGTTTCGGGTCAGACCTGCAAGATACGGCATCAGCTCAACGACCATAACGACTTCCGCCCCTTCCAGGGTCAGTCTTCGCGCCATGATCATGCCGATATCCCCGGAACCGACAATGACGATCTTTTTGCCGACCATGATATTCTGACGGTTGATCAGCCTCTGCGCTGCGCCCGCTGTAAAGATTCCGGACGGCCGGGATCCCGGAACCGCAATCTGCGCACGGGTACGCTCTCTGCATCCCATGGCAAGGACGATGCTTTTCGCCTGCACGGTGAACATGCCGTTCTCCTTGCTGACGCACAGAACGCTTCCTTTTTCAGCGTCCATTTCCAGAACGGTGGTATTTAAGAGCGTCTCAATTCCCAGCGCGCTGACCTGGTCGGTAAACCGGGTATAGTATTCCGGTCCGGTCAATTCTTCTTGAAAACGGATGAGCCCGAATCCGGGATGGATGCACTGCTGCAGAATGCCGCCAAGCGCGCTGTCGCGCTCAATCAGGACGACATCCGCTCCGTTCTTTTTCGCTGCAACCGCTGCCGCCAGTCCGGCAGGACCGCCGCCGATGACGGCTACATCATGATACATGATATTCATACCTTACCCACCTCCTGCTTCAGCCGCGGTTCTTTCCGGCAACCATATAGGAACCGGGGTTGTTTTTCATCACTTCGGAAGGATCGCATCCAAGCTCTCTTGACAGGATCTCCAGCACTCTCGGACCGCAGAATCCCGCCTGGCAGCGTCCCATTCCCGCACGGACGCGACGTTTAACGGCGTCCATGCTCCTCGCACCGAGGGGACGATGGATCGCGTCCAGGATCTCCGCCTCCGTCACGATCTCGCACCGGCAGACGATATTTCCGTATCTCGGGTCCTCTTTCACCAGTTTTGCCTGCTGCTCTCTGTCAAGTTCCCGGAACCGAACGATTCCTTTGCGACGGTTGATATAGTTGTCTTTCAGTTTCAGATCGGCTCCGTGGTAAATCATCTGCATCACGACATACTTGCCCATGGCAGCCGACAGGGTCAGGCCGGTCGAACGGACGCCGGACAGATTGATATATCCCTCCAGATCGTCATACATGTCAAAATGCAGACCTTCCGGAATCCGGTTCGGACGCAAACCGCAGTACTGCGTGATAGAGTCTCTGATCTGTACGTTCGGGATCAGGTTCTTCACATCCCGCTCGATACTGGCAAGGCCTTCGCTCGTTGTGGATTTGTCCGTCTTGGACGGCTGGTCTTCCGCGGTGGGTCCCACGAGCATGTTTCCGTGGATCGTCGGGCACATCAGTTTGCCCTTGGTCACTTTTGTCGGGATCGGGAGCACGATATGATTCACCTTGCAGGACGTGTTCTTGTCCAGAATATAGAACTGGCCTTTGCGCGGTACCACATGGTATTCCGCCTTTCCGACCATTTCCGCAATTTCGTCGCAGTATTGCCCCGCCGCGTTGATCACATATTTCGTTTCAATATATCCTGCGGTTGTCTCGACTCCGACGACCCGCTTCTCTTCCGTTTTGATTCCGGTCACTTTCGTTCCGAGCAGGAACGATACCCCGTTTTCATTCGCGTTTTCCGCGTATGCCTGCACCAGGATAAAAGGATCAATAATGCTCTCGCGTGGAATATACAGTCCGCCCAGAACCTTCGGATTCAGATTCGGCTCCATTTTGAGCAGTTCTTCTCCGCTTTTGAATTCCACGTCATAGACCCGGTTTCGGAACGATTTTTCTAAAATAGCCGGCAATTTTTCAAACTGCTCCTCCGACATCGCCGGAAGGATCCCGCCGATCCGTTTGAACGGAACGTCCAGGTCTTTGGCGATCGTGTCGTACATCGGATTTGCCGCAACCACCAGCTGGGACTCCAAAGTATCCGGGGAGGCGTCATATCCGGTATGAATGATCGCGCTGTTGGACTTGGACGCGTCGCCGCCGACGTCCTCATTCTTCTCCACCACGGTGACATCGATATCATATCTGGAAAGCTCTCGCGCAATGGCGCAGCCAACTGCTCCGGCCCCGATAATCACAACATCAGTTTTATGCATACAGTTCCTCCTAAACACAACAATCGATCCGGCTGAAGATCAGCTTCTGCAGCTGTCCGGGATCGTAAAAGGCAGTTTGAAAAACTCTCCTTCGGGCGCTTTTTTGTCCCGCAGGGAAGCGATCAGCCTGGCAAGACAGACCACGTCCGATATCTTATGGAAATGATATCCTTTCCGGTAATACCAGTAATGATTTTCCGGTACTCCCAGAAAGTCATACACGGCCTGTGCCGCAGCAGCCGTCCGGTAGGATCCGAACGGATTCGCCCACAGATCGCTTGCCGCGTTTCCTTCCAGAAGAATCCTCGGCGCGACCATCGCCTTCAGCTCATGCTGATCGAACGGAAGCGCTCCCGCATGGCCGTAGTATCCCGCCATCTTTTCGGAAAACCAGTAGTCGAACTGGTTGAGGATATCTTCCAGCGTTTCATTTCTTCCAGGGTCTCCGTCTTCCGTGATCCCTTCCGCTTCGATCCGGTAGCATCCCGCTCCTCCGCATCCGGAATCGTTCGTATTGACGATCCGGACCCTCTCGTCCAGCGCGCCGGCAAGCAGCGCCGCTTTTCCGCCTCTGGAATGTCCGGTAATCGCGATCAGATTCGAATCGATATACCCTAGTTTTAAAAGGGCGTCCACACAGCGCTGGTACCCCCATGCCCATCCCATCAATGCTCCGAATTCCAGATTGGGATACGCCCGGTACAGGGGGCTTTTCTTTTCCGGGTCTTGGAAATCGCTGATGATCTCCGTTCTGTCAAACAGGGCAAACGCGATTCCGCGATCCGTAAATGCGTGGAAAAACTCCTGATTGTACGGATAATGCCAGCACGCGTCCCCGTCGATTACGGCCGGAACGGATGCCGCTCCCTCCACAAAAAAGACGATCATCCGGAAAGTAACGGGACGGGAGGCAGGACCTGCCTTGATCCGGTAGACCTTCGTCTTCTCGCTGAAAGAAAGAGGTTCCACTTCCAGAACCTCCGGTTTTGGAGGCTGCGTTCCGTACTGCATCTCAATCACGGAATGATACAGTTCCTCCCGTTTTTTCCGCCAGTCTTCCGGCGTCTCAACAGGCGTTCCGTCCCCAAAGGTGAGGAGGCTGCTCAGTTTCCCGAGTTCCCGGCAGGATGTGATCTGAACCAGATTTGAAAAAGATGCGTCCATTGCTTCCCCCTGATCTGATCGTATTGTTTTCGCAGTTCCTATTTTGTAATGATATTTCCCGTTTCCTTGTCGAAGACGCTGACGAAATCGTAATCCGGGCAGACGTACAGCGCTTCGCTGACGGGATGGTCCACGCTGATCGGCGTAATGACTCTCAGCTTCGCGTCCCCCATATAGCACCGGTACAGGTTCTCTTTTCCGAGATGCTCGATGTAATCCGTATGCAGCGTCAGCGCGTCCTCCGGTCCGCCGACCAGATCAAAGTTGTGAGGACGGATGCCGAGGACCACATGGTTTCCCGTCAAAAGGCTGCTGTCGACCTTCTCTCCCGGGATCTTCAGCACGCCGCCTTCGGTGACACACTCATAGACGCCGCCGCTGCAGCTGAGCGTTCCGTCGATGAAGTTCATCGGGGGATTGCCGATAAAGGAAGCGACGAACAGGTTTTTCGGATGCCGGTACAGTTCATCCGGGGGCGCGTACTGCTGCAACACGCCCTGGTCGATGACCGCGATGTGCGAGGAGATCGCCATCGCTTCCTCCTGGTCGTGCGTCACGATGATCGACGTGACGCCGATCCGTTCCTGCAGCTTTTTGATCTCGTCACGGATCTCCAGTTTCAGCCTTGCATCCAAGTTGGACATCGGCTCATCCAGCAGGAGGATATCGGGGTCCTTGACCAGCGCCCTGCACATCGCGACACGCTGCTGCTGTCCGCCGGACAGCTGCGCGGGCATGCGCTTCAGATACTCCGTGATCTTGACGATCTCCGCGACATGCTGGACCTTTTCGATGATCTCCGCTTTTTTCATGTGCATCTGCCGAAGGGGAAACGCGATGTTCTCAAAGATCGACATGTTCGGATACAGCGCGTAGCTCTGGAAGACCATTCCGATCTTCCGGTCCTTGGGCATGACGTTGTTGACGTATCTGCCGTTGAAATAGATGCTCCCCTCCGTCGGACGGTACAGTCCGCAGAGCATCATCAGTGTCGTGGATTTCCCGCATCCGGAAGGACCGAGCAATGCAACAAAATCGCCTTTTTCGATCTCAAGATTGATATTCCTTACGGCGAATGTCTTTCCGCCGTCATATGATTTTCCGACATTTTCCAGACGAATCATTGGCTCGCTCATTGCTTTGATCCCCCTTGCCTTACTTCAAGCAGTGTTTTCTGTGCAAAGATAAAGATGATAATGACAGGAACGATATACGCGATACACGCAGCCGCCAGAATGCCGGCAGGGACCAGGTATTTTCCGTCCTCCGCGTCCAGCATGGAGCTGATAAAGTTCGACATGGTCGTCGCATTCCCGCGCATGAAAATGCTGATCAGAATGTACTCTCCCCAGCCACTGAGGAAGGAATTGACCAAAATGACCGCGATTCCGGGCTTTGCCGCAGGGACAATGACCCGTAAAAAAGTCTTGAACCGGGAGGCTCCGTCCACGATCGCCGCCCATTCGATGTCCCAGTTGATATGGTCAAAGAATCCTTTCATCAGCCAGATCGATCCGGGCAGATACATCGCCACCTTCAGGAAGATGACCCCGATCAGCTTGTTGGTCAGATGCATTTTGGAAAGAAGGATGATAAAACTGGTTAATAGGGCGACCTGGGGAAACGCGTCCATGATAATCAGAAGCCTTGCGAGCAGTTTCCGTCCGATAAAGTCCGTCCGGGACAGAGGATATGCCGCGCAGACGGTCACGGGTACGACGCAGAGCGCCATGAGAGTCGCGAACTTCAGGCTGTTCAGCATCGGCTTGGTCGCGACCGGAAGCGATACCCCGTGACGGATCATCGTTTCCTGGGTCATAAAGGTCCAGTTTTCCAGGGTAAAAAAACCTTCCGGATTGGTAAAGGACTGCAGCACCAGCCATCCGTACGGAATCAGCACGACCGATGAGATAAGAAGAAGGAGCAGGACATACTTCCAGGCCCCGTACGGCCTGTCATCCGCATGCATCAGAGCGACTTTTTTCATTTCGCATGCCCTCCTCTCATCAGATATCCATTCTCGGTTTTCTCATCTGCTTATCCACCTGGAACACTCTGAGCATGATCAGACCCAGGGTAATGGACATGGCGACAAGAAATACCGACAGGGCGGAACCGTATCCGTAGTTCTGGTATTTGAACGCGTTTTCGTAGATGTAATAGGCGTAGGTCGTCGTGGATCCCATCGGACCGCCTTCTGTCAGCAGCTTGATCGATTCGTACGCGCAGAAGCTTCCGAGGATCGTCCACAGCGTTTTCTGCGTGATCGGCCATTTCAGATACGGCAGAACGATCTTGAAACAGATCTTAAGCGGCGAAGCGCCGTCCACTTTTGCCGCCTGAATGACATGTTCCGGCGCCTGGCTGACCGCTGAGCTGAACAGGATAATGGATCCCGACGCAGAGCGCAGACAGGTGGAAAGCAGCAGAAGCGCCATCGAGTTCCTTGTGAAAAAGTCGATCGGTTCCAGATGCAGGAAGATCAGGAATTTATTGATCAGCCCGTATTCAGACGGTCCGAACACAAATCTCCAGATGAACATGAAAACGATCGTCGGGGTAAGATCCGGGATCAGCCAGATGATTCGAAACAGTAGTCCCAGATTCTTCCGCTGATAGACGATATCCAGATAATAGGTGGTGATAATGACAATGAAGATGGAGCCGAGCACCGAAAAGACAACGTTCACGCCCACATAGATCAGGGTCTGCTGCAGGATCTTTCCGATGGCCGGATACGCAAAGATTCTTTTATAGTTGGCAAGTCCGACAAATTTCGGCTTCATCATGAAGTCCATATCGGTAAACGAATAATAGATCATCATGCCGATCGGAATAACGACGAATATAAATGTCAGGATCAGAAAAGGCGCCATCATGGCATAGGGAAACGCCTGCTTGCGCAGCAGCGCCCTTCTGTCACTCATGACAGACTTGTCAATGCCTTTTGAAGAATGTTTCATCGGAATCGATCTCTCCTCTTTGATTGTCTTTGAAAAGAGAGCCCGCGGAAGGGTTCCTCTGCCGCGGGCACGGTAATCACTCTAGCAAAACAGTTGTGATGAATTACTCTAACACGTAGTTTCCTTCACCCATGTTGAAGATGCACTTCTGGATCATCTCATCAACAATTGTTTCGATCGGTCTGGCGTTCGGATCGTTGGCGGTTACTTCCGCTTCCTGCAATGCCGCGAAGAAGTCTTTGCTGTCGGCAAGCATATCCTGCAGATCCGCTTTCAGAGACGACGGGCTGTATCTTCCCATGTACGGGGTAATATAGGCCTGATCCTGCATCCACGCGTCAGACGAATATTCCGGCGTTGCGACGCATTCATCCGTGATCGCAATATGGGAATGATCAAGTGAAATGGTCAGCTGGATATCCGGATCCAGAACATTGTCCAAAATTCTGCGTACATATTCGGCAGTCTTCTCATCCTTCTGGGACGCAGTGGTCAGAGCGAACATATAGGGGCTGCAGCCCGCGTACGGTTTGTCGCCGAGTCTGGTGACCGGGTTCGGGATCGAGAAGAAGTTTTTCTCAAACTCTTCGCCGGTCAGGCCGGTATTTGTGCAGTCGGACTTCGTGGCGATCTGCGCATACCAGCAGAAGGCCTTGCCGTTCGGCCAGATGTCGCCTTCAAGCATATCCCAGTTGAAGTCGGTCAGATGATTGTACGGTGTAATGCCCATCTGGACGCATTCACGCCAGAAGGTCATGAAGTCGATCAGGTTCTGACGGTTTACAATGTGCTGGCCTTTTTCATTCATCGGAACAACGCCGTGGTTCCAGGTAACATAGGTCTGCTGCCAGTCAGATCCGGAATTCGGACGGTGCGTGATGCCGTATTGGCAGATGCCGGCATCCACGACCTGCTTCGCCAGATTCTGCAGGTCTTTTGTCGTGATCTTGCCCGCACGGGCTTCCTGTTTCCAGGCTTCGATCTGTTCCTCGGTCCAGCCAAGCTCTATCAGTGCAAGTTTATTCACAACGACAAAACGGGTTTCCGTATCAAGGATGATGCCCCAGTATTTGCCTTCCACCATGCCCATCTCTCTCAGGTTCTGAGGAACTTTGGCAGAATAGACATCGTCATTGACAACATAGTCGCATTCCACAACGTTTCCGGCCATTCCCTGTTTGAACGCCATGCCGAGCTTGACGCAGACAATTTCCGGAAGAGTATTCTCCTGCGACCAGAGCGTAAAGGAACTGTTCCAGTCTTCGACAACTTCATACTCCACTTCTACGGTATCCGGGTTCCCTTCCGCCGCAAGCTGCTTGTTCAGACGTTTTGCCGCTTCAATAACTGCTTCCGGACGCCAGGCTTCCGATGTTGCCCCTACACGGAAAACATAGTGTTTTCCTTCCGGCGCCGCCTGTGTTTCTCCGGAACTCTGCTGGGTACCGCCGCTGCTGGCTGATCCTCCTGAACTCTGCTGTGTTCCTCCGGAACTCTGCTGAGTGCCGCCGCCTGACGGTGCCGCCGGTGTCTTGGGAGCGCATCCCATAAAAACAGATACGGTAAGCGCGAGGATCAATAGAATAATAATTGGCAATAAATGTTTCTTCATTCCTATAAACTCCTCCTGTTATTTCAGCACTTCGCTGTATCATCATTGTAAAACAGGCTCTGCCGTGATACCATGCCTTTTCTTGCTCCTGGATTTTACATATTTTTCACATTTATTTATCCCGCAAAGATTTGTAATACCAGCCGTTCATGATCTGCAGAAGGCTGTTTCCCGACAGTTCCGGATCTGGATTGTCGGAGACCTGCACATACGTATTCAGCCATTTTGCCCTCATCTCCGGAAAGCTGTCAATGGGAAGAGCTCCGGTCAGAAATTTCGTATAATAAGGAGAAATGACCAGCTGATCCATCAGGTGTTTGTTGTAGAGGGTTCCGACTTCCGGAATCAGGTTTTTCAGTGGATCCACGTAACTGTCGTCTGCTCCCTCTGCAAAAAGATGCACTTTGGGAATATCTGGACTGGATGGATCCTTGCCGATCTCCAGACACGCCTTCTCCAGTTCCTCATACACGGATACAAGCTGATCTGCGCACGGATAATTGAACGAGATCAGTCCGATCGGACGGTTGTAGACCCCGCTGTCCAGCTTTCCCTCCGGGACCGGAACCGGTATCACCGCTGCACGGATGCCGGATTGTTCCGCAAGCCGGATGACGTCTTCCGCATTGGCATAGCCCGGAAACATGGCAAACGCGGTTCTGCGCGCAAGGAAAAGCTTTCTCGCTGCGTACTCATTTAGAATGATACAGTCTTCCGGGATCAGACTCTCCTCATACAGTTTCCGGATATAGGTCAGATAATCCTCCGCCTGTTCGGAGATCTTATCAAACTGGAAGGAATCCTTGACCAGATTGAACTCACGTCCTCCGGTCGGAGCCAGTCCGTACAGCCCCAAAAGCACCTCAAACCCTTCCTCTGACGGTCTTCCGTACACCGTCAGGGGGACTTCGCAGGAGGAAGAGATCCCGGTCAGGACCTGATAAAACGCTTCCGGTGAATAATCAACGGAAGTGACTCCCGCCGCATCGAGGATATCCAGATTTGCCACCAGGACAGGATTGTCCAGGTTCGCATACGGGTCGGAAAACACATAACTGTACTGGATTGTCCCGAGACGCCCGTACTGCGGTTCCTTCATTCCGACGGACTTGTTCATTTTTTCCAGCTGATACCCCGAACTTTTGGGGATCATCCAGAGGCAGTTTGAAGTGACAAGTCCTCCTGTAAAAGTGATCTCGACATCCTCCCGGAACGGTTCCGTATAGGATACCTCTATAATCTGAAGACGGATCGAAAGTTTCTCTTCCAGCTGTCTGCAATAGTCCGGGTCCAGAAGAAGACTGCATGGCGCATACTCATTCTTTTCTCTAACGACCGTAATCGATACCTCCGGAATCGTCGTCTCCTCTTTCAGATGGTCTTCGTTACAGCCCAGAAGGAAAAGGATCAGGCACAGAACACCGAAACGGTAAAAGACTTTTTTGTTCATTCCTGCCTCCTTCTGACAGAAGCCGGGATGATAATCTGCACTCTGGTATACTCACCCTGCTCGCTGTCAATCCTCATTCCGTACGGATCCCCGAAGGTTCTGCGGATACGTTGGTGGACATTCCGGAGTCCGATATGTTCCACTACATCATCCGGAATCTGTTCGCTTCTGATGTGCTCCAGAAGCGCTGCCAGCTGATCCGGCGCAATGCCTCTGCCGTAGTCTTTCACAGACAGGGTGATCCCGTCCGATGTGGTATCTGCCTGCACTTCAACGATCCCGTTTCCGCCGGCCTCGCTGTATCCATGATTGACAGCGTTTTCAATCAGCGGCTGCAGGATCATCCTCGGTACCAGGACGGATTCCAGGCCGGGCTGCATCTGCATCCGGAACGTGTAACGGTTTCCGAACCGGTACCGCATGATGTTCGCGTAATGTTCGCAGCAGGAGAATTCCTCACGGATCGTGCTGGTGCTTGATCTGGACGCGCTGTACCGGTAGATCATGATGATGGAATTCACTATATCGGAGATCTGCTCTGTCTGATTCTTCATGGCCAGGCTGCGCACGCACCCGAGCGTGTTGTAGAGAAAATGGGGATTGATCTGCGACTGAAGCGCCTGCATCTGGCTTTCCTTATGCAGAAGCTGCAGCTCCCGGATATTCTCACGGGTTTCCTGGATCAGGGCGTTCCGTTTCTGCAGCTCGTCCAGCATCTGATTCACGCTCTTGGAGATCTCCGTCACCTCCTGTGCCGGACTGTCCGGAAGACGGTAATGCTCATTTCCGGAACCGACCGTCTGAATGTCTTTGACCAGATTGTTCATAGGGACATGCATCCGCTCCAGAATAAAACGGATGCCAAATACCGTCAGCAGCAAAAGTGCGATGATAAAGGCAGCAATGAAAATGATCACATACCAAATCCGGCCGAACAGGTCGGAGAAAGGAATCAGCGTAATGAGCCGGAAGCCGGTCTCCGGAATGGGAGTCAGAATCAGAAAGTAGGTCTTGGACCCGAGTCTCACAAAGGTGCTGTCCGGATTGGACAGGTCGAAGGACTTTAGGTCAAAATCTTCTTCAAACCCTTCCGAGATGATTGGAGACAATGAGTGTCCCTGTGCATAGCAAAGGATGTGTGGATTATTGGAAGAGGACATCGAAATCAGATTCTCCGCGGGAATCGTCATATAGACGGTCGCGACCGGCAGAGACGACAGTGCGTTCGTATTCAGTTTCTTTACCTGGGAATACAGGACCAGATGCGTAATCTCCCCCGTTTCCTGATCCGTCAGAAAATCGGGGTAGGCGGAAGAGGATCCCGTTCTGCCTGAGTAGGAATCGACAAATGAGAGAAACCGGGCTTCCGGCATGGAATGCGCTTCAATCAGAAGATCGGTATTCTTCGGCAGGATCAGAATGGAATCCATGATCTCCGATACTCTCAGCGCACTGTTGACCGAATCGGATAACGATCCGTACCGGATCAGCCGGTCATACGAATCCGTTTCCGATTCAATGGAAGAGTTTTTCAACTCCGAAACGATCCATTCCAGCTGGCGTTCCGCCGACTGAAGCCGTTCCGCAATGGTGGACGCGTCATCCTCTTCCGTTTTCTGATAAATGGAGATCGTTCTCTGATAAGTCGATCGGAAAAAGAAAGCCGCGTAGAAGCAGGCAAGGATGACCATAACAATAAACAGGGTCAGAAATGCCCCGGAGATCAGTTTTGTAAGAGAATAGGAACGTTTACTCTTCATCCATATCTCCCCTGTCTCTGTATCTGGAAGGTGAAACACCGATCAGTTTTTTAAATGTACGACTAAAATAGAAGCAGTTTGGATACCCGCAGACCATTCCGATCTCCGAGATCGAAAGTTCGGAAGCATCCAGAAGCTGGCATGCTTTTTCAATGCGTTTCCTGCTGAGATAATCCGAAAAAGTATCGTCCATGATCTCCTTGAATTTCCGGCTGAGATAGGAAACGCTGATATAGTACTTCTGCGCAAGGGATTCTAAAGTGATGTCCTGATTGTAATTTTCATCCACATAACGGACGATTTTTCGAATGGTATCCTGCGTGCTTTCCGGCCGCTCCGCCTTGTTCGGGAGCAGGTTGTCGATCATTGCGACCAGGCTGCCATATACATTGGCATCGTTTCTCATAATGCCGAACAGCCGGAAGCAATCGGAAAACGGACGGATATCCTGTATGAGATCGTTCTTGACCGAAAGGATCTGCAGCAGCAGACTGTTGTAGAAAAAGGTGATTTCATCCAGCATGATCACATTGGCCTTTGCCTGAGAAAGGACGGCGTTCAGCTGAAGTTTGGCCTGGGTGTATTTTTGTTCACTGATCAGTTCCCGGAGCATCTGAATCTCCCTTAGGTCGATTCTGCCCGTATGATAGGAAACCGAATCGGGAAGGCCGTAAAAGAGCAGTGTGTAATATGCCATCAGGGCTTCTCTGATTTTTCCCGGCATCTCAAGAATCTGATCCGAACCGGTGCTGATGCCGAACTTCTGCTCTGTCTCCGGAAGATCGACTGCCGCAGGACAGATTCCTACGGAAAGGTCATCATAGACCGAAGTCCAGATTCCGGGAAACTGTTCCGGAACCGAGCCGGAAACCAGGATCCGATATTCCGCATTGAAATGCGCCTTGATTTCAGAGGGAATGTTTTCAAAGTTGTTGTTCTGACTGGTCAATGCCTGCAGCGTTAATGTCCGGACCGTCCGGTTCAGCAGCAGATTGAAATCGTTCTGCAGCCGGTCCCTGACTTTTTCCGCAACCTCCCGCAGTTCTGCCGGATCCAGAGGCTTCAGAATATATGCAAACGCATTATTCTCAATTGCGCGTTTGGCATATGAGAAGTCGGCATACGCCGAAACGATGACAAACAGCGTCTTGAGTTCTTTTTCCCTGCAGCGATCGATTAAGTCCAATCCGGAAAGCACCGGCATCCGGATATCCGTGAAAACAGCATCCGGAGGATCGTTCCTGATGGACTCAAATGCTGCAGACGGGTCATCAAAGCATTTAATGTCGGTAAAGCCCAATGACTCCCAGTCAATGAGTTCTCTTAGATCATTCAATGCCCATAATTCATCATCAATTAAAACGAGAGAATACATAAATGCCTCTTTATCCAAACGAACAGGATATCAAAATGCCGCTTAGGCATAAGGAACTGGAAGAGCGATCGGTCATTAAGGTATACAGCAGAATTCTCTATATGTTATATTATAAAAAAAAGACGCCTAAAAAACAATGCTCTTCCTCATAGCAGTATATTCTTCCGGAAAACAGGATTGAATGGCTTAATTTGACACTTATTTATCTCATTTTGCTGAAATCACAGCAAAAGAGCCAACGATGGCAAGGCAAATCTGTATATACCATCCCGCAAAAAACTTCATTTCTATTCAACCGGAAAAAGGATATAATATGAATATCGATAAAATGGAGGAACCAAGATGCAGTTTTTAGGAACAGCCGCAGCCGATGTCCTGCCGAATCCTCTGTGCAACTGCCCGCTCTGCCGGCAGGCGAGACTTCATCCAACGTCCGGACGCCTCAGGTCCATGTTTCTGCTGGATTCTGAGAACCTGATCGATTGCGGACCTGATCTGGCAGCCGCTTTTATGCGCCATGGTGTCAATGCCGCAGACCTGAAAAACATCTTTTTAACGCATACGCACGAGGATCATTTCTGTCCGTCAAACGCCGGTCTTCTCACCATGTCCCGAACGCATAAAGAAACCCCTGTCACTCTCTATTTATCGGAAATGGCATATGAATCCGTTATGCGAAAATACGCTTTGCTGTCAAGGGAATTTCCCGCCGCTGACAGCATTGAAGCGCTGGACAAAGGAGCCGTCATATTGCATCCAGTTCCGGTCGGCGTTCCTTTTTCAGCAGGAGGGTTCGAAGTTCTTGCTGTAAACACCACACATAAAGCATCCGCTACGGAAACTGCACTCAATTACTGCTTTGCCAAAGACGGAAAATCATTATTGTACGCCTGTGATACCGGCTACTATATTCCCGAATCACTGGAACTGCTGAAAGGCAGTAAACTTGATTATCTCATACTCGAAGGCACCTGGGGCTCGGAAACAGGAAAGGATCCAACCTCGCATCTGAACGGTCCTGCGTTTATCGAACAGCTGGAGATCTTTGCAAAATATGACATCATCCGGGAAGATACAAAAATCTATTGTACCCATATCAACCATAAGCATGAATGGGATCACGATGCTTATCAGGCATTTTTTCATCAGAATACAAGAAGGAATGTTACCGTTGCGTATGACGGCCTAATCATCTGAAAAAAATGAGACATCTGAATGAAAGAGTTTTCCAAAGGAAAAGCAGGAGCACAATCCGATATGCTCCTGCTTCATTTATTTATTGAATAACCCGCTTTATGACACGCCCGGATCGTATTCCAGAACGATATAGTTAGCCAAATACAGCGTTACGCAGTCAATGCGGTTGCGCGGATCAAACCCAGTACGTTCCTGAATTTTTGAAAGCTTGTATTGCAGCGTGTTCTTGTGTAGATACAACTGCTTGGCAGTCTCGTTCAGAGAGCCATTGCATTTAAAATAGACCGCAAGCAGATTAGTCCATTCCCGGATCTCCGCCGGCGTACAGCCCTGATAGACTTTATTGACATAATCCTGTTTCACAGCGGGCGGAATGTTAGACAGAAGCAGTTCCATCGAAAGGTCGTCATAGCAGGCATACGGCTTATTCTGACTGCGGGCGACACGCGTCGCAAGCTGCGCAAACCGATACCCTGCCCCAACCATTCGGAAATCCGTCATGACCGGACTGAATCCTGAAAAAACGGAGACCGCGTACCGGCGTTCAATGGAATATTTCAGCTGTTCGACTAGTTTCTTTGCTTCTTTCAGATCCGAAATGGCAAGCAGCAGGACAAAATCGTTTCCGGCGCTGACACAATAATCATTCCGTTCCCGGTCGATATGATTCAGAACAAGGTTAAACAGAACATCCGCAAGCCGCCCCAGATTGTTCTGCGGCGTTTTGCCGGGATCCTGCGTCAGCCTTTGCAGGTTATGAATATGCATCTGCACAACGACTCTCGGAAGGGTCAGATCGATTCCGGTGATCTTCGCGCGCTCATAGAATTCCGAACAGTCGGAATCCGGTGTCAGGTGGAACCACTCATCCACGATGATCGCGATCGAACTTGCTTTCAGCCTCTCGCGTTCATTATAGAAGTGATCCTCGATCAGAAGGGATGAAACCGTATGGACCACTTTCTTGCAGGCATCGATCTTCTCCAGGGGACCGGTCAGACGGAAAGCTCCGATTTTCTGATTGTTGTGCCACATGACAATGTAGTAGGCAGCCTGTCCCTGATCTCCCGGCAAAAAAGAATACCGTTCGTTCAGATTTTCGGAAAGCATCTGCGCTGCGACAGGATCGGTCTCCCCGACTTTGGAAGGATCGGAGGCCGATAAATAAACAGCATTGTCATCGAGGGCATCGACCTGCAGGTCACTGATCTCTGACAGAAGAGAAACCATTGTTTCTATGGAATTGGAAGTAAAATGTTTCATAGTAATAGATTATATATAATTTGCCGTTTTCCTTTGTCCTATCTTATCCCTTTTTGTTTCCGAAATGTGGGTTTTCACCGTTCTTTCACCAATTTTTCACCAATAATACTATACACGAAAGGCAGCATGGTATGCGGAACGGTTTTTCAAAGAATGTTTGGTCTATGGAACAACCTCTGAAAAGTTAAAATATATATGAAATAAGAGGTAGATTATGCTGATCCAACAATGTCTGACACCTGACAACGCCCATACATGTCATTGCAGTCAACGAGATGTCCGTGTTGAACAAGGAAAGATTGCTGAGGTTGCCGAGATGCTGGTTCCCCGTCCGGACGAGGAAACGTTCGACGCGGACGGAAAGCTTCTGCTGCCCGGTATGGTGAATGCGCATTACCATTCTTACAGTAATCTATGGAAAGGCACTGCTTGGGGAGAGCCCCTCGAAGTCTGGTCGTCCGACACCATTGGTCTGGGCGGCCTTATGGGCAACGAAGAAGCGGTGCTTTCTGCTTATCTGGGGATCGCGGAGATGCTGCACTGTGGCGTGACCTCATGCATCGACCACATTCCGCATGCGGACCGGGTCGACTCCATCTGCGGAGCTTATCGGAAAACCGGTTTCCGGGCTGCCGTTGCCCCCATGATCTCTGACATCAGCGATGACCGTGCTCTGTACGGAATAGTTTCGGACACAACCCGGACGCCTCCTTCCCCGCAGCGCATGGCGGAGCGGTATGATGGATGGGTCAGACGCTGGCACGATCCTGACGGAACATTAACCGTTCTCTGTGCGCTGAACGCACCGCAGCGGTCCAGCGAACAGGCGCTGAAAGTTGCAGCGGACATCCAGGAACAATATGATCTCGGAGTCCATACGCATCTGCTGGAAACGCTCTGGCAGTCAACCAGTTCAGAACTGTCAGGACGGGATCCTGTGGAACTGCTGAAAGCATTCGGGCTTCTGACCGGCCGGACCGGCCTTGCCCACTGTGTTTTTCTGAACGAGGTCCAGATCCGTCAGATCGCAGATGCAGGCAGCACGGTCATTCATATTCCGACCGGCAACCTGTTTCTGGGAAGCGGACGGGCGGATATCACGTCTTACCGGGAGCATGGAATCCCTGTGGCAGTCGGATCGGATGGATCCAACTGCGCAACCGGACAGAATCTTCTGGAAATCTTACGCTCGGCTGTCCTTCTTGCAAGGCTGACAGAGCCGGATTATCAGAAATGGATGAATCCGCTGGAAGCATGGAAGATGGCGACCGAAAACGGCGCGAAAGCGGCTGGCATCAGCAACGGCGCGATCAGACCGGGAATGAATGCTGATCTGGTCCTCGCAGACCTCTCCGGTCCAGCTTACCGGCCGTGCTATGAACCGCTCGTTCAGAGCATTCTTCTGGCGGACCACCTCGATGTCACGGATGTCTGGATCGAAGGCAAGCCCGTGATGCGCGACCGGAAGCTTCTCTGCATGGATGAAGAGGCTCTGAAACAGGCCGTCAGAGAAAGAACGCCTTATCTATATGAATCAGCCCGGCAGGCAAAAGAAAGAGTCCTGCCGGAGAAAAAACGGTTCGAAACCGCATATTATGAGCAAATCGTAAGAAAAGGGAGAAGAACATGAAAGAAATCAAAAGATGGCAGTCAAAAGCGAATGAACCCGTCATGGAAGAAAATGCACAATACCATATCCGCTGCAAGCAGGGCGATATCGAGCGTTACTGCCTGCTGCCCGGTGACCCGGAACGCGTTCCTCTGATTGCGGAGGACTGGGACGAAAGCCGCTTTGTGGCGAACTACCGCGAGCACAGAACCTATTCCGGTTCCGTCGGCGGCGTCAAAATTTCAGCCTGTTCAACAGGCGCGGGCGGCGGTTCCCTTTCGAGCGCCGTGGAAGAACTGGTCCGTCTCGGCTGTGACACGATGATCCGCGTCGGCACCTGCGGAGCGATTCAGGAAGAGATCAACTGCGGCGACGTCATCATCCACACCGGAGCAGTCCGTCATGACGGTACCAGCAATCTGTATGTGGATCCGACTTATCCCGCGGTTGCGGATTACATGGTGACCGCGGCTCTGGTGCAGGCAGCCGAAGAACTGCAGATTCCCTATCATGTCGGGATCTCCTGCTCGACCGGTTCCTGGTACTGCGGTCAGGGCAGACCCGGATACAACGGCTACAGCCAGTCCTTCATCGATACGATCGTGGACGATATGTCAAAAGCCGGCGTCAAGAATTTTGAGATGGAAACCTCCGCTCTGCTTACGATTGCCGGACTCTACAAGTTCCGCGCAGGAAGCGTGTGCACCGCCGTTGCAAACCGGAAAAAGGACGTTTTCCAGTACGGCGGAATCGAAAGAAGCATTCAGATTGCAAACCGCGCTGTGCAGATCATTGCCGGATGGGATGAAAAACTCGCAGCAACAGGCAAAAAATACTGGTATCCTTCTTTATAAAACCACAAAAAAGGTTCCAATGGATCTCAGATCCAAGGTAATAGAAAACAAATAAAATGAAGGAGTAAGAAGAAATGAAGAAACTAGTTATGATCGTTCTGGCACTCATGCTGACGCTTGGCGTATTTGCATGTTCCACACCGGCAGCCAACAACACTCCGGCTTCCAACGAACCCGAAGGAAAGAAAACTGTCAAGATCGCTTACACGTCTGGCAAAAAGGGCGATAACGGTTACAACGACGAAGCATGGCAGGGCCTGATGGAAGCAAAAGAGATGTACGATTTTGAGTATGTCAGTGCCGAAGTCGACAACACCGACCCTGTTGCAACCGAAGCTTTGATCCGCGGATACGCGGAAGATGGCGTCTATGACGCGATCATCTCCGTCGGAACCGGTATCGACACTCCGACCATGGCAGTCGCAAAGGACTATCCAGATCAGAAGTTCATCCTCATCGACAGCTACTGCGACGCTCCGAACATCATGTGCATCGGCGCGATCAGTGCAGAGCAGGCATTCCTCTCCGGCGTTCTCTCCGGCATCATCACCGCGGGCGGCTATACCGACGTTGTCAAGATGTCCAACGACACTCCGCTGATCAGCTACTGCATCGGTATGGACAACCCGGACCAGAGAGCAGGCGCTTCCGGTTATATGGCGGGCGTCAAGTACGTCAACCCGGATGTTGAGATCCGTTACACCGTTATCGGCGGATTTGCGGATCCTGTTACCGCGAAGGAAGTTACCTCCAACAACATCGCGCTCGGCGCGGACATCTGCACCGGCAACTGCGGCGCAGGCGCTCTGGGCATTCTGGAAGCCTGCAAAGAGAACGGAGCTTACTTCATCTCCACTTCTCCGAGCACGACCGACTATGACTTCAGCCTCTGCACCTCTCTGAAACTGACGAACGTCGGCGTCCGTCTGGCTGTTCAGGCAGCGGTTGAAAACAAGTTCGAAGCAGGTACCCACCGCAACGGTATCGCGAGCGGCTACTGCGAGATCGGCCTTGACGGCATCGCGCTGCAGTATCCGCAGGAGATCCTCGACTGCCTCGAGGCTGTCCGTCAGTCCATCAAGGACGGCAAACTCGTTACGCCCGACGATCTGACTCAGATCGATTCCTGGGTTGCTGCGAATCATCTGGATGCCACGCAGTTCGGCGTGAAGATGGGAAAATAATCACCTGATCACAAAAGGGCTTGTCCCGGCAGCAGCTAAAGTTGTACCGTCGAAAGGAAAACAATATGCAAATTGTCTCAATGCATAATATCACGAAAATCTTTCCCGGAACAAAAGCTCTGGATTCTG
Organism: Clostridia bacterium; assembly: GCA_017514685.1. Classification (GTDB taxonomy): domain Bacteria; phylum Bacillota; class Clostridia; order Christensenellales; family CAG-138; genus UBA3792. The sequence continues at coordinate 17,229 of JAFWJN010000032.1, read as the reverse complement.
TCAACCTTTCACTCGGGGAGGGAGAGATTCTCTCCCTCCTCGGCGAAAACGGAGCCGGCAAATCCACGCTGATGAATATCCTGTACGGAATCCATCACCCGGACGAGGGAGAGATTTTTTTCCGTGAAAAGCAGGTCGATATCCGAAAGCCCATGGATGCCATTCACCTCGGCATCTGCATGGTGCACCAGCATTTCATGCTTGTTCCCGCGTTCAGCATTTTAGACAACATCATCGCCGGGGCGGAGCCGAAATTCGGACCTTTGATCGATCGCAAAAAAGCTTACGACCGCGTCAAGGGTCTGATTGATAAATTCCATTTCAATCTGGATCCCAATGTCAAAGTATCGGAGCTGTCGGTCGGCGAGCAGCAGCGCGTCGAGATCCTAAAAGCGCTCTACCGGGATGCCAAAGTTCTGATCCTGGACGAACCGACCGCGGTCCTTACCCCGGGCGAGGTCGATGATCTTCTTGAGATGATGCGAAACCTCCGCCGCAGCGGGACCAGCATTATCATTATCACGCACAAACTGAGAGAAACCCTGGCGGTCGCAGACCGTATCATGGTTTTAAGAAACGGCGTCCTGATCCGGGATGACATCAAACCCGAAGACACCAATATCGAGGAACTGGCGCACCTGATGGTCGGTCACTCGATCAACCTGGACCTGCACCGGGAAGCAGAGCACGTCGGTGAGGTCGGTTTTGAGGTCCGCGATCTCAGCATCACCGAGAACGGAGTGCAAAAACTGAACAATATCAATTTCAAGATTCATAAAGGCGAAATCGTGGGTGTTGCCGGCGTGGAAGGCAACGGTCAGACGCAGCTGTTAGAAGCGATCACCGGTCTTGCCAGTCCGGATTCCATGACAGTTATGCTGAACGGAGAGCCGTTAACGGGCGATGCATATTCTTTCCTGCACCGCGGAGTCGTTCATGTTCCGGAGGACCGTCTCAGCATGGGACTCGTTCCGGATCTGTCCCTGAAGGACAACGCGATCCTGGGGCACCATGACAAGCCTTTTGCCGCAAAGCACGGCCTGGTTCAGAAAGAGAACATTGCGGCGTTTACCGAAAAATGCATCCGTGAATTCAATGTCAAAACCCCGAACAGCGACGTGCTGGCCAGAGCGCTCTCCGGAGGCAATCAGCAGAAGCTGATCATGGCCAGGGCGCTGTCCGAAGAATCCGAAGTGCTGGTCGTCGCGCAGCCGACGCGCGGTATCGACGTCAGCGCTTCCGAGTACATCCACGAACAGATTTTCCAGTACCGCGACAAGGGCAAATGCGTGTTCCTGGTTTCCGCGGACCTCGATGAAGTCTATCAGATGAGCGACCGGCTCCTGGTTCTCTTCAACGGGGAGATCGTCCTGGAGTGCAAACCTCAGGACTATACCAAAGAGGAACTCGGCGAATTCATGCTGGGTGCCAGAAAAAAAGAATCCATTCCCTTTGCGAAGGAGGCTGATGATTGATTATGAACAAGAAGAAGTTTTTCCATATCAGTCGTGAGCAGTGGAAACGGGCGCTGAACAAGGTGATGGTCTCTGCCGTTTCCTTCATTGCGTCGATCGTCATCGTCGGAATTGTTATCTGGATCTCCGGATATTCTCCGATCGAGACCTATGTCAGCATGGTAAAAGGTGCCTTCCGCTCCCAGACCAGCATAGCTCTTGTGTTCAGCGAAGCAACGCCTCTGCTCTTTACCGGTCTTGCCTTTGCGATCGCATTCCGCGTCCGCCTGGTCAACGTTGGAATCGAAGGCCAGATGATGATGGGCGCCCTGGTCGGCGCGATCGTCGGTCATTTCGTCACTTTCCTGCCCCATATCCCGCATGTGTTCTTCACGATGCTGATCGCCGGCCTGACCGGTATGGTGATCGCGCTGTTCATCGGTTTTCTGAAAGTCAAGCTCGGGGCAAATGAAGTCATCATCTCCATGATGCTCAACAGCATCTTTACCTATATCGGAAGTTATCTTGCGAACGGTCCGCTTCGTGCCAAAGTGACCGGCGTCGCGCAGACGGAGATCATTCAGGAGACTGCTCTGTTATCCAAGCTGGTTCCAAAAAGTCAGCTGACGACAGGCTATCTGATCGGTCTTTTCATTGCCATAGTCCTGGCCTTTATCCTCGACCAGACGGTCCTCGGCTATAAGATCCGCATCGCGGGCAACAACCGCATCGCGGGCGAGACCTACGGCATCAAGGCGACCAAGCTCTACTATATCGCCTTCATGATCAGCGGCTTTGTCGCGGCGCTTGGCGGAAGCATCATGACGCAGGGGCCGATCACCCGCTTCTCGGACGGAGCGGTCGCCGGATACGGCTTCCAGGGCATTTCCGTTGCGGCGCTCGGCGCGTACAACCCGCTTGGCGTCATCTTCTCCTCGTTCCTGTACGGCGTGCTGCGCGCCGGTTCCTACACGGTCAACCGGACGACCAACATCCCGTATGAATTTGTTGACGTCATTCAGGTCATGGTCGTCGTATTCGTCTCTGCGCCTCAGATCATTTTCTCCGTGAAAAAATGGTTTAAAAAGAGAAAGACCGCAAAGCCGAAACACCTGCCGGACAGTCCCGCTCCGGCACCGGACCAGAATCAGTAAGGGAGGATCGCGTTTATGAATATTATTCAGGTAGTCATTGCCGCGACCATCCGGATGTCTGTTCCAATTATTCTCGGCTCCATGGCGTGTATCTATTCTTCCCGTGTCGGCGTCGTCTCCTTCGGCTGCGAAGGCATGATGGCAACCGGCGCGTTCTGCGGAGCGCTTGCCGTCTACTACACGAACAATCTGTGGCTTGGCTTGCTGTTCGCGGTTCTGGGAGGTGCGCTGATTTCCCTTCTGCACGCGTTTTTACATGTCACCCATAAGGTCAACGGAACGCTTTCCGGCGTCAGCATCAACCTGCTGGGAACTGCCGCGAGCGCGCTGGTTCTGAAGATCGTCTGGAAATCCGCGGGTTTCTCCCCGGAATACCGTTCCTTCACCAAGCTTTCCAACACCTTCCTCGCGAAGATCCCTTTGGTCGGACCGGTTCTTGCGGATCAGAACATCCTGTTCTATATCGCGATCGCCATCGTGATCGTCAGCTACATCGTCCTCTACAAGACGCCGTTCGGTCTGAGGCTCCGCATGGTCGGTGAAAACCCGGTCGCAGCCAACTCGGTCGGCATCAATACGACCCGGATGAAGTACGTCGGCGTTCTGCTCTGCGGCGCGCTTGCAGGCCTTGCGGGAGCATATCTTTCCCTCGCCAGAATGAACCGCTTCATCCTGGACATGTCCGGCGGACGCGGCTATGTCTCGATGGTTATCGGTGATATCGGAGGCGGTAACCCGCTGATCGCCGCCGCGATCAGTATCCTGTTCGGATTCTTTGACTGTCTCCAGTCCCTGTTCCAGAGCGCGGACACTCCGTCCCAGTTCTGGATGATCATCCCCTACGCCTTCACGCTGATCATGGCTCTGGTCAATCATAAGATCGCGCGCGGACCTGCCGGAATGGGTAAACACTTCGACGACTAAAAGGAGCTCGATATGGACTATACAAAAGATCCGATCATTATCGCATGCGACCACGGCGGATACCGGCTGAAGCAGTATCTGCTGGAACATCTGAATGAACTTGGCATTCCGTATACGGATATCGGCTGCTCCTCGGAGGAGATCGTCCGTTATCCCTACTACGCCGCAAAGGTTGCAAAGAGCATCCAGAGCGGAGAATTCAAGCGCGGGATCCTGATCTGCTCCACCGGAATCGGCATGTCGATCGTGGCAAATCGGTTTGCAGGCATCCGTGCCAGCGCTGTTTCGGATCACTACTCCGCAGCCATGACCCGGCAGCACAATGATTCCAATGTGCTATGCCTCGGCGGCAGAGTCATCGGGGAATTTCAGGCGATCGACATCCTGGACGCATGGCTTTCCAACGAATATATCGGCGGACGGCATGCGATCAGTCTAAGTCTTCTGCAGGAGATTGAGGAAGGCAAAGAACTCGATTACGAACATCAAAGATAACTGAACCATAAGATAAAACGAGACCTCTGCAGGCGGTGCACAACTCCGCTCGCAGAGGTCTCTTTTTAGAAGGAGAACTTCAGAATATTGCTTTTTCTCAGTAATCGGCGATCTCCAGCGCAATGCGGATCATTTCCTTGACCGACTCCTGCCTTTCCAGTGCGCTGATGGCCACATGCTTTTCCAGCAGATCGGTGATCGTGCAGATGCTCAGCGCCCGCTTATGCGCCCGCATCGCGTTGAGGTACAGCGCCGCCGTTTCGTTTTCGACCGCCAGAACGCCGACCTTTCTCCATGTCAGTTGCCTCGGGATTCCGCCTTCCACATAGAACGCCTGCGCAGAAAGCAGATTGCCGATCCGGGCTTGTATCCCGTTTGTCCTGCAGTAGCCTGCCGCCCGTTCCAACAGTTCGTAGGTCGCGATTGGAGCGGTTCTTCCCGGAAGCTCGAACGTTTCTTCATAATTCGAATCCGTGCAGGCTCCTTCCGCGATCACCAGATCGAGCACTTTCAGGGACGGATCGATCCCGCCTGCGGTACCGACGCGGATGATCGTTTCCACGTCGAACATGTTGTAAAGCTCGTACGACATCGTCCCCATGGAGGTAAGCCCCATTCCGCTCGCCAGAACGGAAATGCGCTTTCCCTTATAGAATCCGGTGTATCCGAGCATGCCGCGGATCGAGTTGATCTGATCGACGTCCGTCAGAAAGTTCGCCGCGATCATTTTTGCCCGGAGCGGATCGCCCGGCATGAGCACGGTTTTCGCAAAATCCTCCGGACTGCATTCAATGTGATGTGTAATGTTTCCCGGTTTCATTTTTTTACCTTATAATCTTTTTTCAGCCAAGCCGGACAGCCGGCGGCAGTCTGGTCAATAATCCGCAACTTCCAGCGCAATCTTTACCATTTCCTTGACCGACTCCTGTCTCTCCCATGCGGAAGTGACCTCGTGGGTCTCCAGCAGATCGGAGATGGTCAGAATGCTCAGCGCCCGCTTGTGCGCTCGCATGGCATTGAGATACAGCGCGGCGGTTTCCTGTTCCACCGCCAGCAGGCCGATCTTTCTCCATTCCAGCTGGCGCGGGATCCCGCCTTCAATGTAGAATGCCTGAGCGGAAAGAACATTTCCGATATATGCGTGAATGTCGTTCTCCCGGCAGTACTTTGCCGCACGCTCCAGCAGTTCATACGTTGCGATCGGAGCGGTCCTGCCCGGAAGTTCGAACGTTTCCTCGTAATTCGAATCGGTGCACGCGCCCTGCGCAATGACCACATCAAATACTTTCAGCGCGGGATCGATCCCGCCCGCGGTTCCGACGCGGATGATCGTTTCCACGCCGAACATGTTGTAAAGCTCATACGACATTGTCCCCATGGAGGTAAGACCCATGCCGCTGGCCAGAACCGAAACGCGCTTTCCTTTGTAATATCCGGTATAGCCGAGCATACCGCGGATCGAGTTGATCTGATCGATATCCGTCAGAAAGTTGGTCGCGATCATCTTGGCCCGGAGCGGATCACCCGGCATTAAGACGGTTTTTGCGAAATCTTCCGGACTGCATTCAATGTGATGGGTAATGTTTCCCGGTTTCATAAAGGAACCTCCGTTATTTGATGTATCCGATGCGGTTCAGCTGATCCAGGATCACGCCGCGTCCCGCGACCCGTGAAGCGCCTTCCTGGATGAACACCCACTGGTCCTCCAGGCTTGCGACACCGCCGCTTGCCTTGACCTTGCAGCGGTCCCCGACCGTCTGCTTGAGCAGTGCGACATTGTGCATCGTTGCTCTTCCGGGACCGAAACCGGTCGAGGTTTTGACAAACTCCACGCCCGCTTCCACCGCGAGCTCCGCTGCCTTTACGATCTGTTCGTCGGAAAGATAGCCGACTTCCAGGATCGCTTTGACCCCGACGCCGTATTCCTTGCAGACGTTTACGACCGCCGCGATGTCATTTTTCACGTACTCGTAATCCCCGTCGAAGAATCTGGCGATGTTGATGACCATATCGATCTCGGTCGCACCGTCTTTCAAGCACTGCAGAGTCTCTGCACATTTTGCTTCCGTTGTCGTGGAGCCGTGCGGGAATCCTACGGTAACCAGAATTCCGGACTTGCAGTCTTCCATGTGTTCTTTGGCCAGTTTCACCCAGGTCGGATAGACGCAGACGGTCGCAAAGCCGTACCGTTTCACGACTTCGCACGCGGCGATCACGTCCTTGGATGTGGAAAACGGATCCAGTGCGCTCGTATAATCGATCTTCGGGATGATCTGCTCAATGATTTCCTTTGATTCCGGCATGGAAAAGAATCCTTGCATAGTTTCGTTCCTCCTGATAATTGAAATTTATGATTGTTATCGGATAGCGCGTACCCTATCCATAAATGCTTTTACCGTAGGTTCATCGACGGGATCGCTCATGTCTCCGCTCGGCTTGGTGCCGTAGCCGAATACCGACCCGTCTGCATGCAGAATGCAGTCAAAGGTATTCAGGCCGATTCCGCTGCCAAGGAACACGGGAGTCTCCCCCGCCGCGCTCTTGACCAGATCGATCTGATCTTTCTCAGGCGGGAATGCGGATTCCTCGCCGGATACGATCAGCGCATCCGCCATGCCACGGTGGATCATTTCCCGCGCGACGGTGGCCATATCCCGTCTTACAACCGGTCCGCCGTGTTTTGCGTAGATGTCGGCAAACACCTTAACATGCTCCGCGCCGATCGCTTTGCGGTAGCGCATCGCAAGATACGCTTCCCCGTTGATCGGTCCCTGATCGGTGACATAGCCGTCCGTCAAGACATTGAGGCGGATAAACTGCGCGTCGGCAAGGCTCGCGACCGCAAGTGCGGACTTCCACGAATTTCTTAAGATGTTGATTCCCATGGGGACATTATAATGCCGCTTGATCTCAAGCGCCGCTCTTGTCATGGCCGCGACCGTCTCCGGTTCGGTCGTCATGGGATAGTAGGGATAATCGCCGAGGTTTTCAACGATCACCGCGTCGATGCCGCACCTTACCAGCACGTCCGCATCGAACAGCGCATGATCCAGTACCTTCGTCATGCTGCCGCAGTAATTGGGCGAGCCCGGAAGCGGCGGCAGATGGATCATTCCGAGAATGGGTTTTGAAGTCCCGAAAACGCTTTTCAGCTCAGTTTTTTTCATATGTTCTTTCTCCTTTTTTTCATATGTTCTTTCTCCTTTGGCGATTATTCCTGCAGCAGGGCGCAGACCCGGTTCATAAGGTCCGCAAAATGTCCGCGACAGATCAGATAATGATTCCCGATCGGCTCCGTCAGAAACGTTCCGACGGGTTTGTCAAGCCGCACTCTCACCTGCGTTCTGCAGTAGTCCGGGAACGAAGGATTCTCCAGCAGTTCCCCATCGCTCACGAACCAGCGCTTTCCGTCCGCGGACAGTTTGAACACCGTAATGGGACAGGGATCAAATTCCCCGCGGATCCCGACGCTGGAATCCGACTCAAAATGGGTCGTCAGGCTGAACCGGTCCGGCATATTCAGCGGAAGGGTGCAGTGCGCAAAGATCATCTCGTTCTTTTCAATGTCCATGGCGCTCGGATTGCACATGAAGGCGGGACGTTCCGCGGCGAGGCTTAAGAGGATCATGGACAGCAGCGACGGCATGTCTCCTTCGCATCCCGCGTAGATCCCTTCCGCGCTCAGCACGGAAACCGCCGCGCAGCCTGCGCAATGCACCGAAAAGAGAAGATCAAAGCAGCGGATCGTAAAGGAATCCAGATCATGGGCTTTGCAGACGCGCCGGATCGCTCCGTAAAGATCCAGCGCTTTTTTCATCTCCTCGGCGTCATATCCTTTTGTGTTCAGCGCGAACGTATAGATGTTTTCCGGATATCCGCCTTTTTCATATTCCGCTTCCACTTCGCTGATGGGAATATCGGAAAACTTCATCCCAAGCCGTTCAAAGAAAGCGCGATCGGTGCCCTTTGAGATCAGCCAGTCGGAAGGAGCTCCGATCTGTCCGACATGAAGACGGGAAAAGCGTTCCAGCACTTTGGAAAGATGCAGTTCTTCCTTCAGGGAAGCTCCGACACGGTCCGCATCTCCGGACAAAATCCGGGCCGATGCATTCTGTTCCCTTAAGAAAGTCACCATCTGCATGGAGGCTGAAAAAGCATTTCCCTTTCCTTCATTCAGGATCAGCCATCTTTTCACGTCCGGGGCTTGATCATACAGATTCTTCAAGCCCTCCGCAGTCCCGCCGGTCACCGCAAAAACGACTGCCGTTCTTTCCTTTTCAATTCCGCTCTGATCAAAAACCGGTGTCAGCGTTTCTCCTGCCTTTGCCGAAACACGCATCAGATAGGCAACAGTGTCCGCACGGGCAGGGCGTCCTGCCTCCAGTTTGCTGTAGAGGAGATAAACGTTTGCCACAGATTTTTCCTCCTTTTCTCTCTTTTTACACAACAAATTATAATATGGATTTCTTTGGCCTATGTAACAAGATTTGTTTTGCAATTTGTGCGTCAGCACATATTCGTACCTGTTTTAATATAGGTAGAAAAGATAAAAAAGGGAGAAGCATGAATTTATATGAGCAACAAACCGTTCGTTTTGCTGCAGGCAGCTTTAACACCGTCGGAGATTATCGCAGAGAACAATCCGATCTGTATTTATATTGACGCAATCCGTGCGAGTGCGACCGTCGTATCCTTCTTTGACATGGGCGTAAAGCAGCTCCGTCTCTGTGAGGACGAAGAAAAGATTCTGGCGGAAGATGCCACGATCGATCGCGACAGATACCTGATCTGTGCGGAGGACGTACCGGGCGACCGTGCTCCCATGGCGGACTGCAGCCCCTCCGTCATCGGGGTAAGAGCCATGAACATGCTCAAAGACCGGATGATCCTGTTCCACACGACAAACGGCACCCGCGGAATTCTGCAGCTCTATAACAAGGGGATCCATGACATCTATGTCGGAACAGTTTTGAATATGGATGCTGTCGTCAAGAGAGTTGTCACCAGGGCGATCAAGGAAGAGCGCCCGATCTGCATCGTGGATTCCGGACGGTATGACTGCCGGATCGCCACGCTGGACGACGCATACTGTACGGCGAAACTGGCCAGCCGCATTATCGAGATGCTCAAGGAAAAGAACTGTCCGTACGAGCTGATGGATCCGGTCAAGATCTGTCTGCATCTTCTGAACGGTTTTGAGAACACGTTTGAAGCCTACAAGGCATCTTCAACGGCGATCAAATGCGCTGCGCATATCAGCACGGAAGACGTTGCCATGTGCGCGTCGGAAAACATTTCCAGGTTCGTTCCCTACGTTTCCAGCATCGATCCATACGGCTGCGTCATCATCGATGCCGACATTGAAAAATAAGCAAACCAAAGGGCGATGGATCAAAACTGTCGCCTCTCATTTTAAACAAAGAATCATGACAGGAGGAATTTAAGCATGAAAGAATCGATTCATAAGTATTTTCAGGTCGGAACCATCCAGTGGATGAGCTATCCGAAAAGCGCGCCCATGGACAGCCTGCTCGCAATCGCGCGCGACGATTATTTTGACGCGATCGAACTGAAAGGCTACGGCGCTGACAACGAAAAAGCAAAGGCGATCCTGGATCAGAGCCATCTGAAAGTCTGCTACGGCGCACAGCCGAGACTCCTCGGACCGAAACTGAACCCGAATGCGATCGATGAAGCAGATCGTCTGAAAGCGGAAGCCACCCTGTTGGAAGCATTGGATGAAGCGGAATATCTCGGCGCAAAGGGCATCGCGTTCCTGGCAGGCAAATGGGAGAAGGAAACCAAGGAGCAGGCGTACGCCCAGCTTCTGAAGACCACCCGCAGCGTATGCGATTACGCGAAGACCAAAGGAATGAATGTCGAGCTGGAAGTGTTCGATTACGACATGGACAAGGCCGCTCTGATCGGTCCCGCGCCGCTTGCCGCAAAGTTTGCAGCGGACATGCGGACGACTCACAGCAATTTCGGTCTGCTGGTCGACCTGTCTCATTTCCCCACTACCTATGAAACATCCCAGTTTGTGATCCGGACGCTCCGTCCGTACATCACGCATTTCCATTTCGGAAACGCGGTGGTGGAAAAGGGATTCGACGGATACGGCGACCTGCATCCGCGCTTCGGCTATCCGCACAGCGCAAACGATACCCCGGAACTGTTGGACTACCTGCGCGTTTTGAAGGAAGAAGGCTTCTTCAACGCAGAGAATCCCTATGTCCTCTCTATGGAAGTCACTCTGCGTCCGGGCGAGGACGAGCAGATTGTTCTGGCCAACACCAAGCGTGTATTGAACCGCGCATGGGCATTACTGGAAGATTAAAGGAGAAAGAATATGAAGATCGTTGTTCTGGACGGATATACCGAAAACCCCGGAGACCTCAGCTGGGACGGACTGGCCGCTCTCGGCGAGCTGACCGTATATGACCGCACTCCGCTCAAAGACACCGCGGAGATCATCCGCAGGATCGGAGATGCGGAAGTCGTTTTCACCAACAAAACGCCTCTGACCCGCGAGATTCTGGACGCCTGCCCTTCCGTAAAGTTCATCAGCGTTCTGGCGACCGGATATAACATCGTAGACACCGCCGCCGCCAAGGAAAAAGGCATTCCGGTCACCAACGTTCCGGCGTACGGAACGGCATCGGTCGGCCAGTTTGCCATCGCGCTTCTGCTGGAGATCTGCCATCACATCGCGCACCATGACAAGGCGGTGCATGAAGGACGCTGGGCTTCCTGCCCGGATTTCTGTTTCTGGGATTATCCTCTGATCGAGCTCGCCGGCAAAACAATCGGCATTATCGGCTTCGGAAGAATCGGACAGACAACAGGAAAGATCGCTTCCGCGCTTGGCATGAGAGTGTTGGCCTACGATACCTACCAGTCCGAAAGCGGGAAAGCGATCGGCACCTATACGGACCTCGATACGCTTCTGGCGGAATCGGATGTCATTGCGCTGCATTGCCCGCTGTTCCCGGCGACCGAGCGGATCATCAATAAAGATACCATCGCCAAGATGAAAGATGGCGTGATCCTTCTGAACAACTCCCGCGGACCGCTTGTCGACGAACAGGATCTTGCCGACGCGCTGAACTCCGGCAAAGTCGCGGCAGCAGGCCTCGACGTTGTTTCCTCGGAACCGATCAGCTCCGACAATCCTCTGCTGTCCGCCAAGAACTGCATCATCACCCCGCACATTTCATGGGCTCCGAAAGAAAGCCGTCAGCGTATCATGGACTGCGCAATCGATAACGTGAAAGCCTATCTGAACGGTTCTCCCATCAATGTGGTCAATCGGTAACCGCCTATGATGAATCAAGCGGAAACAGACCGTCTGAATCATCTTTGCAGACAGTTCCGGAAAGATCTGATCGAGGTTTTGCATGAACGCCAGACCGGACACCCGGGAGGTTCTCTTTCTGTGTGCGAAATCCTGACGGTTCTTCTGTTCGAAGAGATGCGGGTAGATCCCGACCATCCCGACCGGGTCGACCGTGACCGGCTGATCCTGAGCAAAGGGCATGCCGCTCCTATGCTGTACCGGGTTCTGGCGGAGCGTGGATTCTTCCCTGTTGAGGAATTACATACATTAAGAAAACTCAACTCCCGGCTTCAGGGGCATCCCTGTCTTCTGGATACACCCGGCGTGGACATGACTTCCGGTCCTTTGGGGCTCGGTCTCTCTGTCGGACTCGGCGCTGCAATCGGATTGCAGAAGCAGGGACTCTCAAGCAGAGTCTATGTCGTATTGGGTGACGGAGAACTGAATGAAGGAACCGTCTGGGAAGCAGTGATGTCAGCATCCAAGTTCCACCCGGAAAACCTTACGACAATCGTCGACTACAATGGCGTACAGCTGGACGGACCGACTTCCGTCATCATGCCGGAAGGTGATCTGAAAGCAAAGTTCGAAGCCTTTGGCTGGCAGGTTCTGACCTGTGACGGACACATTGTTGCCGATCTGTATGATTCCCTTCAGAAAGCAAAAACAATCACCAGCAAACCGGTTGTCATCATCGCAAAAACGGTCAAGGGAAAAGGCGTTTCATTCATGGAAGGACAGAATGCCTGGCACGGAAAAGCAATCGATGACGCGCATTATGAAATCGCGATAAGTGAACTGGGAGGGACGGACTGATGGCAAAGACTTTACGTGAATACTACGGCGAAGCACTGGTCCGTTACGGAAAAGAAAATGACAAGATCATCGTGCTGGATGCGGATGTCAGCGGATCCACCCGGTCCGCCCTGTTCCGGGACGCATTCCCCGACCGGCATCTCAATGTCGGCATTGCCGAAGCAAACATGACCGGCATGGCAGCAGGTCTTGCTTCCGTCGGCATGATCCCCTTTGTGAATACATTCGCAGCGTTTGTTACCTCCTGCGGACTGCTTGCCGCACGGACCTTCGGTTCCTACTCCAAACTCCCGATCAAACTGGTCGGCACCTACAGCGGAATGTCGGATGCCTTTGACGGACCGAGTCACCATGCGCTGGACGATATTGCGATCATGCGGGCGCAGCCGAACTTTGAGGTGATCGTCCCCTGTGACGCCGCCTCCACCGACTGGGCAGTCCGTCACTGTGTGGAAACGGAAAAACCCATCTATCTCCGGATGTCCCGCGATGTCTTCCCGAACATTTATCCTCTGGATGAATCTTTTGAAATCGGAAAAGGAAAAGTCGTAAAAGAAGGTACGGACGTGACTGTATTCGCCTGCGGGCTCATGGTCGGGCATGCCCTTACAGCCGCGGAACTGCTGGAAAAAGAAGGAATCTCTGTCCGCGTTGCGGATATGTTCTCCATCAAACCGATCGACCGGGATCTGATCTTTCGCTGCGCAGCCGAAACAAAAGCCATTGTGACCGCAGAAGAACATTCCGTGATCGGCGGTCTTTCAAGCGCTGTCAGCGAAGTGCTGGCCCAGGAAGGATTCCCCGTCCCGATGGAATTTGTCGGAATCAACGATACCCACGGAGAATGCGGTCCGTATAAGGAACTGCAGGCTAAATACGGGTTCGATGCCTCCGCAGTTGCAAACAAGATCCGTCGCGTACTGGATAAAAAGGAGAAAAACGGAAAATGAGGCTTTGCTATCAGGTCGCGACGCCGGACGTCGCGGTATCCCCTGCCGTGACCGCCTATCAGGGATCGATTGAAAAAAGCTTTTCTGATCTTGGCCGTCTTGGGTACGACGGAGTCGAACTTATGACGATCTCCCCGGATCTGCTCGACTGGAAGCACGTGAAAAAGACTGCCGAAGATAACGGTCTTTCCGTTGCCCTGGTCTGCACAGGCGAAGTCTATGCGCAAAAAAAGATCTCCTTTACCGATCCGGATGAGCATGTCAGAAGCGACGCGATCCGTGAAGTAAAACGGCTGATGGAATTTGCGGGATACTTAGGTGCAAAAGTCAATATCGGCCGTGTCCGCGGGCAGTACATGCACGGAATCGAACGGGAACGAACCTATGACTGGGCAGTTCAGGCGTTCCGCAGCATCGCTGCCTACGGTGATGAAGTCGGCGTTGATATCGCGGTTGAACCGGTATGCATCATGCAGACAAACTTCCTTAACACTGTAGCGGAATGCGCCAAAATGGTGGATGATGTCGGATGCAGAAGATTCCGCCTGATGATGGACGTCTTCCATATGAACATTGAAGAAAAGAACGTTGAGGAAACGATCCGGAAGTATGCGTCCTACAACATTCATGTCCATCTCGCAGACAATAACCGGCGATATCCCGGAAACTGCGGCACCGATTTCCATAAACTTCTGACGGTGTTCCATGAAGTCGGTTACAATGACGCATTCTGTACGGAAATCTTTCAGGAGCCTGATCAGGAAACCGCCGCTTCAGAATCCATCCGTCACTTAAGGCCTATTCTTGACCGAATCTACGGAAAACAATAAGAAACTATTTCCCAGTCTGTCGAACCGACAGCAGGAAAATCGATTTACAAGCTGCCATATACTTTTTCCTTTTTCAACCGTGCAAGCAGAAGAAGGCAAGATTTTTACATATGGCGGCTGAATAAAAAGCAAAACTTCGTTCTGCTTTTTTCCTCCCAAATAAGAAGGCTGAGCCAAAACAGCCTTCTTATTCTTTTCATATACAAACTGATCCCGGAGGATTGTTGAGTAAAAATCTTAATCCTCCGGGATAAATTGATTCTATCTTGATCCTGTTAACAGTGCTTCCGATATTTTCGTAATAGCCGTTGTCAATCCGTTTATTTATTTCTCAGAAATTCCTGTCCGTTGAAACAATTGATCGGATGATCCCGCTTGCATTCTGCTTTTCCCTCAATTGCCGGTCGAGTTCTTGTATCTTTTCCGTTGATTTCTTAATTCCTGCCAGAGCTTTGCCGGCATCGCTGTCTTTCCGCTCCATAAAAAAGTAAAGAAATGCGAGTGCTGTAAGGTTTAGCAGCAGCAGACCCCATCCTATTCCGTTGTGTTCCCCGGATGCGATCATTTTTGCGATCCAACAGATGATCACTAACAACGGAACGAACCCAATTCCAAAGAAAATACTGAATCTTTTCCTTAGTTTTAACGCATTTCTCCGGCCGGACTCGAAATCAGACAGTTCCTTTTTGACGCCCGATATACTCTCTTTGATCTTGTTTATCGAAGAATCAACGACTGTATCGATGTCCTCCAGATACCTGATAAACTGAGTTCTGTATCCGCTCTTCTGATCCTCCGGAAGAAAAATGAGCATCTCATGATACGTGTTCTCCATCTCGCAGACATGATGGATCACTTCGGCATCCGTAAGTCCTTCCATCTCGCCCGCGTCAAATTCATAGGACAGGGCTCGCATCTTTCCCCAGTACCCCCGAGGTTCCTGTGGACGAATTTTCAGCGCCTCCTCAAATGCATCCAGAGCATTCGGGAATTTTTCCAGTTTCAAAAATGCCTCGCCGGCTTCGATTCTCGCGTTCGCCGTCATATCCGTATTCAGGTTCAACGTTTCCACACGATCGACATGAACGGTATTCTGAATGTAATAATTCTGGATCGCGTCTTCCACGACAAACGGCGTTCCGCAGTACGTGCAGAATGCTTTTTTGCGCTCTTCCTCTATGGTAAGGTTCGCGCCGCAGCTCGGACATTTTGCCGGTTTCAGTGCCATTTTCTGCTCCCTTTTAAGTCAAAATTTTTAAGTCATAATAAGATTTTGGAAATAAGCGCAGAGCGGATTCCTCTGCGCCTTTGGATCAGGTCTCTTTCCTGCTTTTTGGCAGAAAAAATCAATCATCAAACGTCCATTCCCTGCCGGGCAGTTCTTTGCCCAGTTTCTCCCTGGCTTTTTGCTGACCCTCAACAGCCGCCTCCAGGCTCTTCTTATACATATAACTTCCGTTCTGGATCATGTCATAGAGGAAGAGCTCCGCCTTCTGGAAACAGAACAGCGCACGTTTGGGATCCTTTTCCGTGCCCTCTCCGTTTAAATGCGCGTTTCCCAGGCGAAGGAAAACCGGTCCTGCAGCATACGGCGCCGTCTCATCCGTCATCGTGTCAAGGCATCTGGAATAGATCAAAAAGGCCTCTTTGAGGTTTTTCTCCACATAATACCCGTTCTTATACATATCCCCGATCTTGTAAAGGGAGATCAGATGCCCGTCAAACGCGCCGAGCGCGAAATAGTGGAAGGCTTTCTCATAGTCGACCGGCATATTTCTGCCGTAGTAATAGCAGTATCCGAGATTCTCCTGTGCCTGCCGGGATCCGTTCTCCGCCGCAATCCTGTAGCAGTTGACCGCTTTGGTGAAATCCTGATCGAACCCACGGGCTCCTTCATAGTAGAGCGCGCCGATCGCGTTCATGGCGTCCGGATTGCCGTTCTCAAACGAGACGGTATACAGTTCCTCGATAAAGTCCCGGATCACTTTGGGAAACGGCTTCGGCTCGTCGCATTCCAGAATTTCATTGGCAATATCATATGGATCGTCATCCGGCATAAACAGATTATCCGAAATAAAGTCGTCCAGATATTCGTATACTTCCGTGTTTCTCTTTCCTCTCAGTTTGGAAAGAACCTCTTGCATACGGCCGATGATATCGTATTCTTTCATATGCTTTCTCCTTTTGCCTGATATTCTTTCTGATTTTGATGGTGCCCTGTTCCGGTCAACAAACCTGCCGGCTGCTCCGTTGCCCGGCTGACCATGGAATCCGCCGGTGTCTCTGTCTTTTTCCAACGGGAGCCAAATCAGCCGATCTCCCAGACGACCGTCACCGTATCCGACACCTCGATGTCGTCCGGTTCGATGTTCATATCGTAGGACGCTTCCTCGTACATGGCATCCGAGGCTTTGGCGAGGCTTCTCATCGGATGCGCTTCGAACTGGATCTCGCCCCAGGAGTAGTCAATGCTCTGGATTTCCTTGAGGGAAACGCCCGAAGCCTCTGCGAGCACGCCGGCTTTTGCGAAAGCGTCTTCCACCGCTTTTCCTAAAAGGGTGTTCTTTGCAGATTCCCTGTCCTTTACGGTATAGCTGATCACAAACTCGGTCTGAACAGGAGCGTGCGCGAGCGCGTACAGCACTTTTCCAAGCCGTTTGTTGTCGGAATCGAACTCGATCTTCAGAACATGCTCGTACCGGTACCCTACAAATTTCTGCTTATAGTGTCCCCGTTCCTGATAGCTCTCATATTCCGTGTTTACGTTGAAGCTGAGCGTTTTTATATCCGCACTTTCAAAGCCGAAGGGCAGAAGCACACTTTTGAGCTGCTTTTTCTCGGAGGAAGAAGCTTCCAACGTTTTTTCGTATTCGGGGTGGATCCCCGTCAGGGTCATAACGATCCGGGTCACATCCGGCTTTACCTTGATCTGCCCTTTTCCGGTGACTTTCAGAATTCTCATTGTTCTCCTCCCTGCGCCTCCGCTTTGGCGTTTTCCATGCTTGTCATCCTGCAATATTATTACACGGTTATTCTGCTGATTTGTCAACTCTTTTCCGAAAAAAGCACATCGGAAAGTCACTTGACGTTCTCCCACCACTTTAGAAGATGGGGGATTCCTGCTTCATCGATCACTGCTTCCATAGGGAAGTCTTACACGGTCTCCACAGGCGTTTCCGTTCGGGCTCGCCCGGCCCTACGTTTCCTATGGTCTCTCAGGAACTGATCTTTTTCAGTCCTTCGTTTAATATGTTCTTCGCAGCATTGATG
>JAFWJN010000031.1 GCA_017514685.1 Clostridia bacterium | reverse complement strand
TTGTTGTCTTTCTTACTTTTCAGTAAAGAATTGACTGGCTTGTTTGTTGTATTTTTTATGCACTATATAGTTTTCAAGGTGCCCTGTCTTGCGACAGCCCCATTACTATATCTCTTTCCGTTCCCTTTGTCAATACCCTTTTTTTCTTTTTTTTAAAAAAATTTTTGGGGCTCTTTTCCGCTACTACATGTGGTAGCAGGCCGGGTTTTTATACCCAATCTGACTCGGGAATCCTTTCAGAGATCTGTCCGGCTGCTCTGTTCCGAGGCCTTCCTCAGTCTGCATATTTTCTATCCGTATGCATTCCGTTTCGGGTCCGTCTCAAGGCAGCTTGTGTAATATATCACTTTATTTTTGAAATTGCAATACTTTTTTTCAGCATTCCTAAAATATATTATTTGTTTTGCGATCATCCCCATTCAACCTGCACGGTGCAAAACAAGCTTTCTTCTTTCAGATTGCAATCATGTCGGTGATTTGCTATAATACTGCAAAGAGGTTTTTATGGAACAACAAATGACAAAATCTGAAATTGCTGCTGCACAGTCTACTGCAAACACTTTACGGGCTTCACGGCGGTCCATCCTGTTCTTTGTCCGCACAATTATCTTGATTCTGATCATTGTGCTGGTTTGCCTTGTTGCCTTTATATCCGCTGCACGCATCAGCAACAGCTATATATTAATAAATGAAGGAATGGCTTTACGTGCTTCTTCTATTGTGCACGGACTGGATGATCCGGACCTTGCCATATACTTTACTCCGGAATGTCTGGAGCAGGATGCATCCTTAAGAGCTCAGGGTATCCTTCGTTTTTCCGGATATACTGTCAACAATTATAATTATGACCTGTCGGTAGACCGGTTTCACGTCATGCCCTGGCAATCAAGCATTTACCTGGATGCCATAGAAAACATTACTTCAATCAAGGCTTCTGCTAACGCAGAATCATCTGTTTCGGGTGTTCCCGAATGGACTCCGATCCGGTACCGTCTTTATTTGATCAATCTTGACAGCCGGTGGTATATCAATTCAATCGAACTACTGGAAGTGAATCCGGAGCTTCCTGCCATCAACACACCTGATTCAAACCGGTCTCCTATCCCAATGGCTACCCCCACGCCTGAACCGACAGCCATCGTTTTTGAAGTCCCATGAAGCCCTATTCAATTGACCATCCGATTATGCTTGCTCCCATGGCAGGCTATACGGATATTGCCTTCCGAGAACTGTGCAGACTGCACGGGTGTGATCTTACCTTCACTGAAATGATCAGTGCCAAAGGACTTCTGTATGGAAATGCACGCACCTGTGAATATCTCAATCTAGGGCCGGGCGAGCCGGATATTGCAGTGCAGCTATTCGGTCATGAGCCCGACATTCTGGCTATGGCGGCACAGCGCGTGTGTGAGAACATGGATGATAGGCTTCGCTGTATTGACCTTAATATGGGATGTCCCGCTCCGAAGGTAACCGGAAGTGGTGACGGAAGCGCTCTTTTGAATTCTCCTGAACTGATCGGCAAACTTGTTGCGGCTGTGGTAAAAGCCAGTTCTGTTCCCGTCACGGTCAAAATTCGAAAGGGATGGAACGCAGATGAAAATGTCGCTGTACGTACTGCATATATAATAGAAGAAAGTGGTGCAAACGCCATCACCGTTCACCCTCGCACAAGGGCACAGCAATACAGTGGAAAAGCCGATTGGTCTGTTATTCATGCAGTCAAGGAGGCAGTATCCATTCCCGTTATTGGAAACGGCGATGTAGCATCCGGTACCGATGCTCTCCGAATGCTGGAAGAAACAGGGTGTGATGGGGTCATGGTCGGCCGGGCTGCAATCGGAAATCCCTGGATCTTTGACGAAATCAAATCTGCCTTATCTGGAAAGCCCTATACCCCTCCATCAGAAACAGAACGGTTTGAAACTGCGATTCGTCATGCGGAACGGATCACTGAAACGAAGGGAAGCCACGGGATAATCGAACTCAGAAAACACATCCCATATTATGTTCGCGGAACTCATAAAGCGAAGGAGCTTCGTCAGAGAATCAACAGCATCCAAACGGTAGAAGAACTGAGTCATTTATTGCTTGACAGGTGAATAGTAAAAACATATAATGAATTAATTCCGAACGGATTATATAAGGAGAATAACAATGGCTGAAATCTGGTTGACACAGGAAGAATTTGACAAGCGCAAAGAACATCTTGATTATTTAAAATCCACCCGTACCTTGGAAATCGCTGAGATGCTGAAAATCGCCCGCGGCTTCGGTGATCTTTCCGAGAACGCTGAATATGATGCTGCTAAAGCAGAACAGCAGAAAAACGAGTATGATATTGCCACTCTGGAAAATGAGCTGCAGATTGCTAAGATCATTGATCACGCTCATCTGGACAACTCTGTCATCAATGTCGGTGCTCATACGGTTGTTCGTTATAAAGAAACAGGTGCGGAAGCATCTTTTGAAATCGTCGGCTCTGCCGCTGCAGATCCTCTTCATGGAAAAGTTTCCAATGAGTCCCCAATCGGTGGTGCTTTGATTGGTCACTCCGTAGGAGATGTAGTCCCTGTCACTACACCCGGCGGTCTCCTTCATCTCGAAGTTCTCTCCATCGGCGAATAACGGAGTATATATAATGGAAGAAAAGCATAATCCCGAAGAACAGGAGCTTACCGGAGAACAGCTTTCGGAACTTCTGCAAATTCGACGTGATAAACTGACAGCTCTCCGCGATGCGGGACACGATCCCTTCGCGGAGATCGTTTACGATCAGACCCATCACAGTGCGCAGATTCTTGCAGACTATGATGCACTGGAAGGGAAAGAAGTATCCGTTGCCGGGCGCATGATGTCCAAGCGCATCATGGGCAAGGCCAGTTTTGCGCACCTTCTTGACGGGCAGGGTGATATTCAGTTCTATGTCAAGCGCGATGATGTCGGCGAAGAAGCGTATGCTGCATTCAAATCCTATGATATCGGGGACATTCTCGGTGTACGCGGCTTTGTATTTAAAACCCGCACAGGCGAAGTATCCATTCACGCAACGAGCCTGACGCTTTTGTCCAAATCTCTTCGTCCTCTTCCTGAGAAGTTCCACGGTCTGAAGGATCCTGAGCTTCGCTATCGTCAGCGGTATGTAGATCTTTTCATGAATCCCGAAGTTCGCGCCACTTTCCAGAAACGCAGTGCGATTATTTCGGAAATCCGCCGCTATCTGGACAGCGAAGGATTTATGGAGATTGAGACCCCGGTGCTCAACACCGTTGCTTCCGGTGCTTCCGCCCGCCCGTTCATCACGCATCACAA
Source organism: Clostridia bacterium (assembly GCA_017514685.1). Lineage (GTDB taxonomy): Bacteria > Bacillota > Clostridia > Christensenellales > CAG-138 > UBA3792. The sequence goes on along the minus strand of JAFWJN010000031.1, from coordinate 2,268 downwards.
CACGCTTGATATCGACATGTACATGCGCATCGCTACAGAGCTGCATCTGAAAATGTGCATTGTCGGCGGTCTGGAACGTGTATACGAAATCGGCCGTCTGTTCCGTAACGAGGGCATGGACGCCACTCACAACCCGGAATTCACATCAATTGAAATCTATCAGGCATACACAGATCTGCGTGGTATGATGGAGCTCTGTGAAAATCTGTTTGCACGTTGCTCCATGCTGGTCAACGGGACAACAAAGATTGTTTACCAGGGGCAGGAAATTGATCTGAAGCCTCCTTTCCGGCGCCTTACCATGAATGACGCCGTAAAAGAGTATACCGGCAAAGACATCTATGCTTGCCAGTCTGATGAAGAAGCCCGTGAACTGGCGAAGGAGCTCGGTCTCGAAATTGCGGATAAAACCGCAACCAAAGGAAAGGTTCTTGCGGAGGCATTTGATGCTTTTGTTGAAGACAAACTAATCCAGCCGACTTTCATCACGGATTATCCGATTGAAAATTCTCCTCTGACCAAGCTCAAACCGGGCAGCAAAGATATCGTTGACCGTTTCGAAGTGTTTATCTGTGGCCATGAGTATGGCAACGCCTACACTGAGTTGAACGATCCAATCGATCAGCGCAACCGCTTTATCCAGCAGGCACAGGAACGTGCCAAGGGTGACGATGAGGCCATGCCGATTGACGAGGATTTCATGCTGGCTATGGAATACGGTATGCCTCCGACAGGCGGTATAGGAATTGGAATTGACCGTATGTGCATGCTTTTGACAAATGCACCTACAATCCGTGATATCATTCTGTTCCCGACAATGAAGCCGAAAGACAAGAAGCCGGGCGAAGCCAAGCAGGACAAAAACGACATTTCGGAAGCCGTCGCAGAAGCCGCTGCCCCCGCCGTCGAAGCGCCCGCCACGCCCGAACCGATCGACTTCACCGGTGTCGAGATCGAGCCGCTGTTCAAGGACTTCGTAGACTTCGAGACCTTCAGTAAGTCCGATTTCCGCGCAGTCAAGGTCCTTGCCTGCGAAGCCGTACCGAAGAGCAAAAAGCTCCTCAAGTTCACGCTGGACGACGGCACGGGCACGGAACGCACGATTTTATCGGGCATTCACGCCTATTACGAGCCAGAACAGCTCATTGGCAAGACCTGCGTGGCGATCACCAATCTGCCGCCTCGTCCCATGATGGGCATCGAATCCTGCGGCATGCTGCTTTCCGCTGTCCACAAGAAGGACGGCGAGGAACGGCTGAACCTTTTGATGGTTGACCCGCACATCCCTGCCGGCGCGAAGCTGTACTAATCGCATAGAACCTCAAACACCTCGGAGAAATCCGAGGTGTTTTTTTATGTACTTTTCAGACATTTCTGTCTATCAGATTCCCTCCCATTTTCGTCCAAAATACACCAATTTACACCAGTCGTACACCAATCTTGCAAAACTGCATCTTTTCCAACTAAAATCGCACATTTGACATTCCTTTTCTAATTCGTTCCCACCAAAACAATCGTACATTTGCTTTTTTGAATTAAGCCGAAACTATGCCATCCTGGATAATTTCGGCTTTTTTCTTTTCGGAATTTCGCTATTTCGACCTTGAAATAAATATTTTTGCACTTTTTTGTCGGTTTGAGCACTTGCGTGGGGGGGTTGATATATGGAGGGACTTCTCCAGAAGCCTCTCCGGAACCTTGAAAACCGAATACACAGGCAATCAGATACGTTCCCTGTAATACGAGCCGAAGCCGTAGATGCGCCAAGACCTCCCGAAAGGAAGCGAGCGACAACATCTATACGACAGTAACCCGGGCAGCTACCGGCAGGCGATGACCGTTACAGCGGGATAATGATACTTCTCTAAGGAGCCGGTGGAGAACCCAGCGGGGGTGAGATTCCCATGAGCCTGAACGCTGACAGGCGTCTGATTGCTTCCCTGAGCTACGGGGGCGTTGAGAACAAATCAAGTGCAAACCAAACCGATCCTCTACCAAGTCCCGGATAGAGGATGAAAAAACCAAAGGGACACTATTACCAAAAATCAATCAAACCACGAAAGGAAATTATAAACATGAAAAACGCAAAAGTTATTTCAATCATCAACCAGAAGGGCGGCGTTGGCAAGACAACGACCGCTGTGAACTACGGTATCGGTCTTGCCCGCAGAGGCAAGAAGGTTCTGCTGATCGACGCTGACTCTCAGGGCAGTCTGACCGTCAGCCTTGGCGAGCAGGATCTCACGAATCTCGACCTCACCCTCGCCT
>JAFWJN010000030.1 GCA_017514685.1 Clostridia bacterium | reverse complement strand
TATCTGTTGTTTCTCAGTTGATTTCCGAACCGTTTCCGATGCCGTCATAGGTAACGGATACGACCTTGAGCGGCGCAATGGTCGCAATGATATCGAAGTCATCGGTATTCTGATAGTCCTTGTCCTTCTCAAAGCGGACAATATAGCTGAACGGGCCATGGTTCATATAGACATCCATATCCGCAAGGTTATAGCCGAAGCCTTCCGTCCATCCGTCATCAATCAGTTCCTGTCCTGTTTTGCCGATGAGTTTGTCCAGTTCATCCTGGGAAGGAATCATCTCGGTCAGGTTGTCCAGCTGACGGATTTCAAGCGCACTCGCAATGGCACGGTGCTTTTCTTCATACTTCGGATCGTCAAATTCCAGTGCCATCAGCTGATCAGATACATCTTTGGTAAGATCCGCATAGGCACGGTATAACGTACCGTTCAGATCAAAGACAATAAAATACGTATCCTCGGTATTGCCGCGCTCCCGCTCATCCGGGTTTGCCGCAAAGATATCACCGATCGTCTTGAAGGATGTGACATCCACAGACGCATTGGATGCCTGTGCTGTTTCCGCAGGCTGATTTGCCGGGGCATTGTTCTTTGCGCCGCATCCGGCAAGCAGAAGTACGCTCATGGCTGCCGCCATTACTTTCTTCATCATGGTTTTCTTTCCTCCTGTTGTCAGGCAATATGTCCTTTATATTGCAATGATATATACGAATACAGGACTCTTATTCCCTGTCTGCTTCATTGTACTGAAATTCCGATCTTACGCAATCCTTCTGTTCAGTCTGGAACAAAGTGACTTATTGACTTTCCAAGAACACCACGTCTGACTGCGTTACAGTCTGACCAACAGGATCAGGCGTGGATGAATTGATATTTGACAGGATTTTCATGCGTAATAAGGACTGGGTGGGAAATTATCTGGCCATTAAAGTATGACTAATCTAGGAACTAATCCCAGATTAGTCGTCAGTGGAGGCTATATGAAATACATTATGAGGGCTATTGAAGATGTAGTACTACAGTTGGATAAAACATTTAAGGGCATTCTTATTACTGGAGCTCGGCAAACCGGGAAGACAAGCATGATCAAAACCCTTTTCCCTGAAAAGAAATATGTTCTAATTGATGATCCCTTCGTGGAAGAACAGGCAAATGAAAATCCCAATATGTTTATGATGCTGAATCAACCGCCTGTTATTTATGATGAGGTTCAACGCGCGCCGGGCCTGTTTCGTTATATAAAGATAGCTTGTGATGAGACACAGGAGAAGGGGTTGTTCTGCTTGTCCGGCTCCCAGCCATTAGAACTAATGGAAAAGGCATCCGAATCACTTTCCGGGAGAATCGGCATTATTGAAATGGCTCCGTTGTCCCAACGCGAAATCAATAAGGACAGTTTTAATGCGCCTTTTCTTCCGACTATGGATTATATAAAGGCGAGAAATGATACAGTAAAAATTCCTAAAAATATATGGGAGAGAATACATCGTGGCGGATATCCTGAGCTTCAGGACCCGGATGTTGACTGGGGAATCTATTTTTCTAGTTATGTAAAAACATATCTTGAAAGTGATGTCCGAAAACTTTCCGCAGTCCAGAATCTAAATGATTTCAGAAGATTTATGGTTGCTGTTGCTGCAAGAACAGGGCAGATGGTTAACTACTCCAATATCGCGGATGAAATTGGAAAAGATCAGACAACGGTGAAAGCATGGATGTCGATTCTTGAAGCATCAGGTATTATTTACTTACTTGAACCGTACACTCCGAGCGTTCTGAAGAGGGCAATCAAAACCCCAAAATTGTATTTTCGTGATACTGGTCTTGCGGCGTATCTTACACGCTGGCTTACACCAGAAACGCTTGCGAACGGTGCAATGAGCGGAGCATTCTTTGAAACATTTGTCATCACAGAAATATTGAAATCGTATTCGAACAGAGGAATTGATTACAGATACTGTGTTTCTTATTACAGGGGAAAAGATAAGAAAAAGGTAAAAAAGGACGGGAAAGTCATCGAAGTGGAAAGTGAAATAGATCTGATTATTGAGGAGAATGGAATCCTTTATCCAATTGAAATTAAGCAGGGCACTTCCGTAACAGCCGATGAGACATCGGCGTTCCTGGTTCTTGATAAAGTGGATGAAAAGAAACGAGGAATGGGAGCAATCATCTGTAACTGCCCTCAGCCAGGATTGTTGCGAAAGAATGTACTTCAAATTCCAGTTTGGTACATCTAGTTACTGTTTGATTACTTCAATGACTTATGGAATAGGCGTGGGGCGCCTTACAATGATAATCAGTCAATGCAGGTTTCTCCACGCCTTTCCCCAAACCGGACAGGCACCTCTCGGCGCATCCGGCTTTCCATCAATCGTTACGCTTGATTGAGCGTGAGTAAAGAATGAGATTGTAACAGGTTGGACAGACGACGAGTGTTTTTCTTCTCATGGCTCTCATGGGCTCTGCCCATGGTTCGTCCCTCAACTCCTTGAGGCGTCTGATCGTGAAAATTCTGCAGGGGTTTTCGGATTTAGTGCCACAGTATTCGCATACGTTGGATTCTAATCTTTTCCAGAGCTCCTTTTTCTTGTAAGGTTTGTATTCGTTTATGACGTCCGTGTAGGATTTGGTTTTGCATTCCTCCATGGAAACAATACTGATGTCGAATCCGACTTTTCCGCTAGGCCACTCCGAAAAAACCGCAAGCAAAATCCGAATTTTCCGCAAGCTTGTATGATGGATATTCATTTATGAACGGATGATCAGGATTGATGTTCAGAAATACGGTTCATTCCGTATATCTTTCCCTTGCTTTATCTGTTTTTGTAAAATGCACTTTTTGACGTCAGGGTTTCTCTGGCGAAAGCGCCGATCATAGTTTTCGTATAGTGGATTATCGGTACTGCCATGTTTGCGTCATTTATGACATTTTGGATCACTTTTTTTGGCCGATTCCAAGGCTGTGAGCCTTGAAATCTTTTCTTTCGGTATGACTTGTCCCTTATCTTTCAACAAGTAGTAGTTCGTAATCAGATTATGAATCAACAGTTTCTGATACTCAGACGGATTGGAACCTATCACCAGGATGTCCGGATTCAGATAGCTGGCATCAAAAAAAGATAATCTGATTCCTTTATCCAGAATCCAATGATATGCATGTTCGGCTTCCTCTGCGGTTTCTCCAAGATCCGAAAGAGAAACTATATCCAACCAATCATTTTCTGACATGCGATCAAGCAAACTGCAGACGCAGCCGAGCCTGGGTGAATATTTAGGCAGTTTCTCTATTCTTCTGGCTGGCCTTATTGTGTCGATCTGTTCCTCGCCTTTCCTAAGCACAATCTGGTTTTCCTCAATGTGATAGAACGCGTAAAAAAGGAATCGCATAATCAATATAAGAAGAAAGTGCGTAATGCACAAACCCGTTGATGACATGATCGTTATAATTCTTCGATGAAACAGAACACAATATGACGTTCATAGCAATTCCTCCAAACTCATCGAGCAGATCAGGGACAAATTGTCAGAGCAGTTTAGGGACAAAACGCCAGATCAGTAACATGTGAGGGATCGGGAATTGAATGGGAAACAGCAGAACATTGCATGTCCTGATCAGTTTCTGACTTAACTTCAGTAGTTTTTTAAATCCGGGGCTCAACAGTTCCGTCGAGTTCACATTCCAGGTAAAGCTCCCCGCAATGTGAGCATTCATAATGCCAATGAAGGCCTACCGGATAATAACTGGAGCTTCCGATATTGACTCCTGTTCCTGTGGGATAGCAGAAACCGCCGCATTTCGGACAGCGGTACCACTTTTTGGACACGTAAGATGCGTTTCCGCCGGACACATTCTGAAGATCAACTTCTTCTAAAACTGTGTCATTGCCAGTTGTCAGTCTTTCTTTCTTTGCTTTGTTTTTCTTTTCATCCATGAGTGATTTCTCCTCTCTTCTGACAGAAGTGAATTCTGAAGTTTCAGAATAACGACAGTTTTTGTTACCTGCTGTCTGCCGATCTTCTAAGATATGATTTCTTCCATCTTACTCAATATACGAACAGAAAAGTAATCGTCCATTCAGCTGAGCGATGCCGAAAAACAGCGCCGGCTTGATTTTTCTGCGATCGGAATTTACGATCGTCTTCTGTTATGGAAATGAATCGTATGTTTCCACGGAAGAGCGATATCAATTGATCAAAGAGGCCGTCATGTGCCGCGCTGGGGTAAAGTGAGTGGCGCAGTATTGGTGACAGCGCGATAGGATTATAATTGAAGCGAACTGATCATAATCCTGACATAAAAACATGTCTGGAAAGCAATGCACAGCCATTGTCCTGGATGAACCGGAGGATGAGATATTGATCCTTCAGAACAGGCAGATTTCAAGAGGAGAGCATCATGAAAAAGAAACTGTTTTCTTCCGTAACGTTATTATCTTTGTTCGCCGCATTACTGAGTGGCTGCGGCACTGCAAAGACATCATCACAGGAGTCACATCAGACATCCGAACCGACTGCTGTGCAGGAAACTAAAAAGCCTGATGCAGTCTTGCCATTGAACGTGGATGTGATGGATGACTTTACTTCTTCTCTTGTCCGCTTTATTGAAGCCTGCGGCTATGAGAATCAGAACTACATCATTTCTCCGGCATCCTTCCGGGCGGCACTGGCGCTTGCGGCTGCAGGCGCAGACAGTGATACAAAAGAAGAACTTCTTTCCGCAATGGGATTTTCGGATATGGAGGAAATGAACCGATGGTATTCTTCCATAACCGCATCGGAAGACCGTTTCAATCTTTGGCTGAAGAATGCGATTGATGCGTTTGAAGAAAACAGGGAATACTATGGTGACTCTGCGAAAGCACCGGACGGAGCGTTCAGTCTTGAGAACTCCGTCTGGCGCAATACAAAATCCTCCGGTGAACTCTCTGAAGCGTATAAAGCATATGTAAAAGAACACTACAATGCCGTGGCAGAGAATGTCTCAGAGGACAGGATCACCGATGCGGTGAACAGCTGGATCAATGAGAATACCAATGGTCTCATTTCAAAGATAAGCAATGATCTCTCCGCTTCCGATCTGGTTCTGGCAAATACGATTTATCTGCGCACAGCATGGATGACAGAATTCGATGAATATCTGACAGAGGAAGGAGCCTTTACTGCCTGTGACGGAAGGACGGTAAAGAAGGAGTTCATGTATCAGAGAGGTGAATTCGCATTCTATGAAGATGATGAAACAACACTGGTCTGTCTTCCCATGCAGGGCGGTATCAATGCATTGTTTATACTGGGCGATCCGGAGAATGCGATGGAAAAGCTTCGTTCGGCAAGCGTTGAAACCGTTGATGTTACCCTGCCAAAATTTGAAACAGAGACCTCCCTTTCCGGGGATGAACTGATCCGTTTCTGCAAAGCCCGCGGTGCTGAGCTGGCTTTTTTGCCCGAAGCGGATTTCTCCGGTATGAGTGAAGAGATGAAACTGTATATTACCGATATCATTCAGAAGGCAAGAATCAAAACCGACGAAGGCGGTATTGAGGCGGCAGCCGCTACAGTTGTTCTGATGACGGAAGGAGCTATGCCGATCGAGGAAGAACCGGTTATCAAAGAGTTCAGGGCAGATCATCCTTTCAGGTTCATTCTCTTTACCGATAGCGAAACACCGGAACCGCTGTTCCTTGGACAGATTGCGGAATAGCTGACAGGAACTTCCGCACTTTATATCTGCTGATAAAACCCAGTTCAGGCAAACAATGCGCTGCCTCATACGGAACTGGTTTGCGAATGGGGTTTTCAAATCTGTTCTTTGAAATGTGCGGGTTGTTTCATACTTCAGAACTGCCGGTGTGCGTTCGGAGCAGTTCTGCCTTTGATCATTCGGGATATTATCCGGCGGCACTTGTAATGAATGGAGAAGAGTTTTTCCGGAAAGAGATCATTCGCCCGGTTCACTTACGCGATTCTCCATGCATTACTCTTGCATCAGACTGATGCGAAAAGGACAGTAAACCAAAATATATACACCATGCATGCATTGAAGGGATGCGGGGCGGACAGGTACAGTATATTCAGAAACATCGTTTCATGGAGGAAACCATAATGAAATTTGAAAAAAGTCGTCAGGTGCACTCAGGTGTTGACAAATGGCCTATTTAACGCGTTTCTTGTGGAATACATCACGATATTTCACTCTTGCCGGTGTATTAATGGCCATATTAATGAATTTTTCGATTTTCTCATACCGGTTTTTAGG
>JAFWJN010000029.1 GCA_017514685.1 Clostridia bacterium | reverse complement strand
TATCGTTTCCCATGGCGATCTGCTGAGCGTTTTCAATTCAATGTTCCTTGGCCTTGAAGTCGAGTCACTGAACGCATATGAAATGTTTGGCTTTGCCGGCGGGGTATCCCAGATGATTGTGCGGGATGATGGGAAAAGAATAATAAAGCGAATCAGTGACATGTCATTTGTACGATAAATTCCCATTTGTGGGGACAAGAACTGAATTATGCAGGAGGAGAAAAGGTGAAATACGAGATTATTGACTTGCCAATAATAGCTATTATTGGCAAGGAAGGCTTATGCACGAAAGAAAAGAATGTAGTGCATGATTTGTGGCATCAAGCCAATTCCAATTTCAGTGATATTGAGGATCTTGGAATGAAAAACGCTGATGGTTCTTTTGTTGGTTTTTGGGGAGCCATGAGCGATGAAACGCTGTCTTTTATGCCGTGGACGGACGGTTTCTCCAGGGGCTTGTATTTGGCAGGCGTTGAAGTATATGAGGATGCGCCGATTCCGGATGGATGGGTAAAGTGGGTTAGGCCAGCCAGAAAATATCTTGTGACAGAGGTTCAGCCGGAAAACTATGGCAAGATATTTGATTACGTGATTAAGAGCCTTATACCAGAACTTGGGATGAAGCTTGCAGGTGCGGTATGTGATTTTACAGAACCGGCAACCGGGCAGAACAAATTGTTTTTTCCAGTGGAGTGAGAAATTCAACTAAAAGCCAGCAAGGATTCTCCCGCCTCTATAGGCGGGGGAGGAATTGCTCCGAAAGGTTGTCTTATTCCACCTTGTATGGTATAATATTATCATAATTATATGAGGCGGCCTGCCGATGGGCTTTTCTGCACCCGGATGTAAGGTCACTGGAAGCGGAAACGGACGCCGGAAACGCCGCGTCTCAGATAGTCCTCGAAAAATGTGGCTTTCGCCCCATCGGGACCTTCGGAGAGGAAGGGTCGCGCTTTACGCTGGACTGCCCGATCGATGCGGCAGACGGGCAAAATGAAGGATATGATTATGAACGGAAGTCTTACGGTCAACGAAACAGCATACCGGATTGTTCGCATGCTGGGAAAAGGCAAGGGCGGATATTCTTATCTCGCAGAACGGGATGGACAGCAAGCGGTGATCAAGCAGATCCATCACGAGCCCTGCGATTATTATGCCTTCGGCAACAAGATCGAGGCCGAGCTGCGGGACTATGAGCGGCTGCAAAACGCCGGCATCCGCATTCCCAGGATGCATGCCGTTGACAGGGACGCCGAGCGAATCGTCAAGGACTATATCGAGGGGCCGACCGTGATGGAACTGGTACGCTCCGGCGTATCGGTCGAGCCGTATCTGCCCCAGGTGCGGGATATGGCGGCAAAGGCTATGGCCGCCGGGATCAACGTTGACTATTATCCCACCAATTTTGTTGTGCAGGACGGACTGCTCTGGTACGTGGATTATGAGTGCAACGACTACAGCGAGCAGTGGGACTTTGAGTACTGGGGCATTCAGTATTGGCAGCTCAAGGTGAGCCTCCGCAGCTACAGGGACGAGGATTATGAGGCGGTTTGCAATTTCCTCATCGAATTGAATCGGAAGGACAGAACGCATATCAACTGGAACTGGGCCCGCTTTGAGTGGATGATGGAGCACCCGGAGTTTGACAAAAGCGCCAGCTCCTCCATCGGGCTCTGGTGGTCGGATGGCATAGTCGTCGGCGCTGCGATCTATGATATGTATTTCGGAGAAGCCTTCTGCGGCGCTCTGCCGGAGTATGAGGCGCTGTACCCGGAAATTCTGGACTACGCCTGCCGGGAGCTGAAGGACGATTCCGGACTGGCTGTCGCGATCAATACAGAAAACACCGCAGAAATAAGAGCCGCTGAGCTGGCCGGATTCGAGCGGATCGATCAGAAAGAAACGATCATGGAGCTCTCCTTTGACAGAGATTTCTCATCAAAGCTTCCCGAGGGACTGCAGCTTCGGGAAATGGATCAGATCGCGGATCGGGATGCTCTTGAGTGGCTGTTCTGGCAGGGATTTGATCACGGGGATGACTGGGAAGCGTTTGAACGCTCGCTGGATCATGTTCCGCATGTCCGAAGGCATTTCAACAAAACCCTATGCCTTTCCGCCACGGATTTTTCCGGAGAGCCGGTATCGCACTGCTCCCTCTGGTTTCATCCGGATACGGACTACGTCTATGTGGAGCCGGTCTGTACGATCCCTGACTATCGCGGGAAAGGCATTGCCGCCGCGCTCCTTTCGGAAGCTTTTTCACGCGCAAAAGCTTTAGGCGCAAAGCAAGCCTACGTGATCTCCGATCTCCCGTTTTATGAAAAGCTCGGCTTTGAAAAGACGCAGCATTACTCGTTTTACCGGAAGGCATAAAGGGCTCGGTCCGGTCTTCCTTTTGGGATTCTGTAAATGGAATCCATGCCATGTAAAAGGAAAGAATAAACTTTGGGGGGCGAAGCAATGGCTTTTGATTTCAAAAAGGAATACAAAGAATTCTACATGCCGAAGAATAAACCCGGCATCGTAACCGTGCCGTCCATGAATTATATCGCCGTCCGGGGACAGGGCGACCCCAATCAGGAGGATGGCGAGTACAAGCGGTCCATCGCTCTGCTGTACGGCATCGCATTTACCATCAAAATGAGCAAGATGGGAGATCATCGCATCGAGGGCTATTTCGATTACGTCGTTCCTCCGCTGGAAGGCTTCTGGTGGCAGGACGGTGTTCAGGGCATTGACTATGCGCATAAAGACGCCTTTCAGTGGATCTCCGTGATTCGTCTGCCCGATTTCGTGACCGCAGATGATTTTGCGTGGGCCGTCGAGGAAGCGACAAGAAAAAAGAAGACAGACTTCTCGAAGGCAGAGTTCCTGACCTATGATGAGGGGCTGTGCGTTCAATGTCTGCATGTAGGTGCCTATGATGATGAACCCGCTACGATTGCCCGGATGCATGAGTACATGGAGAGCCAGGGATGTGTTCTGGACATAACAAGGCAGAGAATGCACCATGAGATCTACCTGAGCGACGCAAGAAAAGTGGCGCTGGAAAAGCTGAAAACTGTGATTCGGCACCCGATCCGAAAGGGATAGCGGCAGGACAGATCCGGGCAGGAAATGACAGGACAATTTTCGTTTTGAGAGATACAATGATTCCATCAAGGAACGGAGGATCCGCCGATGGAGTGGCTTACCAGTATTCGTACAGCAATCGATTATATGGAAGAGCATCTGACCGACGAGACGGTATGTTGCTTGTACCACCAAAAGAAGGATTTCATCTCGGTTCCGTATGAGCCGAAAGCTGCGGACAATCTGGAAACAATAAAATGAAATTATGATGTATCTGCGAGATTGAAAGATCATGAAATCAATACAAACAAAATCCATAATGATCCAGAACCTTTGCGTGCCATGTTGCAACTGCTGTAGGTATTGCCTGTTATCCTGGGGAGGAAAAGTAGTTGGAACAGAATGGACACGAGGTGTCAGGCTTGCTGAACGATATATAAACGAAATAAAAGAAGCACTGCCTAATGTAAATGTTTCTTTCTCTTATGGTTATTCGATGGAGCATCCAGATTTAATCACTGCAATTCAAACACTTAGAAAACTTGGAAGTCCAATGTCTGAGTTTCTCCAATGCGACGGAATGGCCATGCGCGATGAAAAACAATGCAGGGAACTTATGAAGGCACTGAAAGAAGCAGGAATCAAGAATCTCAATTTTACAATTTATGGAATGAAAGATTACCATGACCATTTTGCAGGAAGAAAGGGGGATTTCGATCTGCTTCTTACAATGATGGATGCGGCCTGTGAGACTGGAATACCATTCAGCGCAGGTATTCCAATCACAAAAGAAAATATAAAGAAGACTGATGAACTGGTAAGCATCTTAAAAAATGCAGGAAATGACAAAGTAACCCTTTTCCTCCCACATGAAGAAGGTCGAGGGAAGACCCTGAATCCGATTCGCTTGGAGCTGCAAGATCTTTCAGTACTTTCTCCTGAATCGTTAAGCCTGCTCAACAGAAATATATACAGGACAGAATCCGACTGGCTCAGTTCGCCAGTCCCTGTTCAGGAATCGAACAGAATGATCATCATTTCTTTAAGAGCAGATAATATTGACAGTTATGAAATGAGAGACGCCTTGTCGGTAGTAGAAGAAATTGAATCGCTGGATGCGGCGTATTACATGGCTTTTCCAGCTTTTGAAGAACTGGCTGAACAATATGGAAACCATGAAGGAAAAAGGCTTTATAGAATAAGAGACTTATACTACCATTACCGCAGACTGTTCCTGGCGGAGCACAAATTGGATATTTACGATGTTACTGATGAAAGGCAGTCTGGAAGCAGAAGGTACTGAAACTCGTTTAGATGTTGATTTGTTTCGACGACTGCATCCAACTGAGACAGTCGCTTTGATCACTCGAGCCGGTTTGTGACTATAGAAATAATGTAATCGAATTGCAAACGTAACTTCAGAAGGAAAGTGCTTTTAGATAATGATGGATACGTATGTTGATGAAAGAGACTATAAACTTTTAGAAACTGACAAATACACATTCTTCGTTCTTGAGAAAATCATGGGAGGAGAATGTAAACTGTTGCTGTCTGACCATGAGAGGCTGATCCTCTGCTTTACAGGCCATCCGTTCCCCGTTTGGATCTGGACAGCAGATGATGCATCAGAAGAGGAAATGGAGAAGGCATATCTACTGGCCAAAGAGAAGGAACTACTCGTCGGAAAGCATCATTTTAATACCAAGTATTCTCTTGCGAAGTATTTCATAAGACGCGCAGCGGAAGATGGTTTTGAACTGAAAATCACTATAAATATGTATGCATATGATTGTCTTAACCTTGTCAGACCGGAAATAGAAGCAAAAGGGAATATTTATCGTTGTGAGATGAAAGACTTAGATGAAGTGGTTGACTTTCTGGAGATGTTTCACGAGGAAATTGGCATTGATCAGAAAGATAATCAAGGATACAGGGAAGATGCAGAAGCATTTATTTGTTCAGGAAATATGTTTTTCTGGAAAGATGATCAGGAGCGCAGCGTAGCAAGCTGTAAGTATGCTCCGAACGGAAATATTGCATCTATAGGTCTTGTATTCACGAGACCAGAGTTTCGCAGAAAACATTATGCAGAAAATCTTGTTTATCAGGTTACGAAGAAAGTGAAAGAAGAAGGATATATGCCGATGCTGTACACCGATGCAGATTATGTGGCATCAAATGCTTGTTATGAGAAGATAGGATATGTTCTTCGTGGCAAGTTGTGTACAATTGGCTAATGCATATTCGCATGGATTTCGTGTAGATTATGGAGGAACCCCGTACGGCAAATTATCCGGATGATATTCGAAAAAATGGCTGACATGCTGACAATATTTGTTCAGAGGTAGAAATGATTAGAAAAGCTCAGATGCAGGACGCAGAAAACATTGCCGGATTAGCCTTACAGATGTGGAACGAACATGATCTGCATGATCTGGTAAATGCATTCCGTGAATTGATAGATTCAGAAGAATCTGCATGTTTTATCAAATGTGTCGATGAAAAACCGGTTGCTTTCGCTCAGGTTCAGCTTCGGCACGATTATGTGGAAGGAACTGATAGTACTCCTGTGGGGTATCTCGAAGGTATATTCGTATCTGTTCAATATCGTCGGAACGGATATGCGACAGAACTATTGTCAGAATGTGAAAACTGGGCAAAAGAAAAGGGCTGTTCTGAATTCGCCAGCGATTGTGAAGTCGGCAATATGGATAGTTTGAGATTTCACATGGCATCGGGCTTTGAGGAAGCCAATCGGATCATATGCTTTAGAAAAGATTTGTAGATCTGTTGTGTTAATTAGGATTTAAGAATTATGAAGAAAAAAGCGATATCATTTTTTCTTTTACTGACGATGCTGATATCGACAATCGGCTGTTTTTCACATGCTAATTCTCCGAGAGCCGGGAAAGATGAAAAGTACTCAGTCACAGAATTTGAGTACAAATGTATCGAATATGCATCAATGAGCCCCGAAGAAATTGTTGCAAGCCTGTCGCTTGAACAGAAAGCGGCACAGATGGTAATGCCTGCTATTTATAATATCAGCCCGGATAAGATGAAAGAAAACGATTACGGCAGTGTTCTTTCCACGGTAGGCAGCATTGATGCGCCATCCTGGCGCAGTCTGGTGGACAAAAATCAGAATGCCGCACTTTTATCAGATGCAGGGATACCGTTTATCTATGGGCAGGACGATGTTCACGGGGTGAATTACTGCGTAAATGCCGTTTACTTCCCTCATAATATCGGACAGGGCGCAGCCAATGATGAGGAGCTTGCGTACCAGGTCGGATTGATCACAGCAGACGAAGCAAAACTCTGCCATATGCTGTGGAATTATTCTCCATGCATTGCGCAATCCGTAGATCCCCGCTGGGGAAGAACTTATGAATCCTACGGGTCGGATCTGGAAACAATCACAAAGCTTAGTACTGCTTACACAAAGGGTCTAATTGCCGGAGGACTGGTTGCCTGTGCAAAGCATTATTTTGCAGATGGAAATGCGGAATATAATACGGGCGAAAAAGGAGATATTGAAATGCTCATCGATCGGGGAGATGCCGGACTTACCGACAATGAGATTAAGGAACTTTTAAAAGTTTATCAGGCCCAAATCGATGCCGGCGTACAGACCGTCATGATCAGTCATTCATCCTTAAATGGCGTGAAAATGCACGAAAACAAAGAGTACATAATGAAACTGAAGGATGAAATGGGATTTGAGGGCTTTATTGTAAGTGACTGGGAATCGGTACAGCATATTTCGGGTTCGTCCTACAGAGAACAGGTCATTACAAGTATTAATGCTGGGATCGATATGCTTATGGAGGTCGAAAGATTTGATGAGACAAAGCAGATCATCGTGGATGCAGTAAAAAATGGTGAAATCAGCGAAGACCGCGTAGATGATGCAGTAACGAGAATTATCAAAGTCAAAAAAGGAGCGGGACTGTTTGAAGATCCTTTCCTGGAAAAGACGGAGATAAAGCAGAAAGAAACCGGTTCTCTGGAATACAGAAAAATCGCAGAGAAACTGGTCGAAAAGAGCCTTGTTCTTCTGAAAAACGATTCAGATATTCTTCCGATTAGAGAAGGCACAAAAGTCTACATAACGGGACCGGCGGCAGATGATGCATCAGTGCAGTGCGGCGGCTGGACGATAGAATGGAACGGTTCTTCGAATAAGGATATCCCGGGCGTAACAACCATAAAGGATGCTTTTATTCGATATGCCAAAGATTACGGCATTGAAATCATTACCAATAAGAAAAAAGCCAAAGATGCCGATGTTGTGCTGCTCTGTCTAGGTGAACAGGCTTATGCGGAATGGAACGGCGACACCGTGGATATGGAGCTTTGCGGTGCCCTTGGCCTTCCTGAAAACAGAAAGGCTATTGAAGAGGCAAAGAATTTGGGGAAGCCCACCGTTGTCTGCATTATAGCAGGCAGAAACGTTATCATTAATTCTGATAACTTTGATGAATGGGACAGCGTTGTGATGTGCTATCTTCCAGGTTCGGAAGGAAAGGGAATTTCCGATGTATTATGCGGATGCGCGGATTTTACCGGAAAGCTGCCATCACCTTGGTACAGCAGTGTCGACCAGATCGGCACGGATCAAAACTTCCTGGAGCGTGGCTATGGGCTTTCATATGGAAGCAGCTTCCAACTGAAAAAGGAGCCCGAAAGGGCTTCGGAGTGATTGGAACATAATCCTACAGAGATCAAAAGAGGTAATATATGATTTGCTTTTTGACTAGCAGAATAGACGATCCAAATACCTCAAAGCTGGATCCGTCCAATCATTTTATAGATGAACTGCGATTGCACTTTCCAACTCCATGCAGGGCATTGGATGTTTGTTCCAATCCGGATGACTGGGATGCAATGGACTATTATGCTTCTCTTACAAAGAAAATGCTCGAAGACGCGGGTTTCTCTTTTGAACGATTCCGCACTCTGGACGGAAGAAACGATAATCAGGCGAAAGAGCTTGTGCAGGATTCGAATCTATTGATCCTTGCGGGCGGACATGTGCCGACGCAGAATCAGTTTTTTCATAAAATCGGCCTTCGCAATCTGTTGCAAGGATTTGACGGCGTTATCATTGGAATAAGCGCCGGGAGCATGAACAGTGCGGATGTCGTGTACGCGCAACCCGAAGAAGAGGGAGAGGCTGCTGACCCTGCTTATCAAAGATTCCTGACAGGGCTGAACCTGACGAAAACAAATCTTCTGCCGCATTATCAGGAAGTCAAAAATGATGTTTTGGATGGATTGAGAGTTTTTGAAGATATTGCCTATCCGGACAGTATAGGCAGGACATTCTATGCTATTCCGGACGGAAGCTATCTGTTTATCAATACAGACAAAGAGGAACTTCGTGGAGAAGCGTATAAAGTGAAAGATGGTATGATTACACAGATATCTGCTCTTGGGGAACATGCTTTTCTTTGACAACTTGCAGTTGGTGAACGAATAATATCTACATGGCTGATCCCGGGCATATGAGGACTATTTGGCAATTGCACCATCAGGAGCAAGAATCACATAATACAAATATAAAGTTGGGCTGAAGCGGTTATTAAATTTCAGATGGGTGAATCTTATGGTCACATTAACTGAGATGGTGGCTGCGCTAGTGTGAAAAAGAAGCAAACTGATAAGCGGGTATTTTTCGGAGGATGCATTGAACATCATAAGCAAAGAGCCAATTCTTAAAGGATGGTCTGAGGATAAAAAATATTGTATAACGGATGAAACAGGCACCCGGTTTCTTTTACGCATTTCCGACATTTCACAGTATGCTGCTAAACATTCTGAATTTAGGATGATGCAGCGTGTTGCTTCTCTTGGAACACCCATGTGCCTGCCAATCGAACTCGGTATTTGCGAGGAAGGCGTTTACTCTATCCAGAGTTGGATCGACGGAGAAGCAGCGGAAACTCTGATACCGCTGCTGTCGGATAGAGAACAATACAGCTATGGACTTGAGGCAGGGAAGATTCTAAGCAGAATCCATTCCATCCCGGCTTCAGAATCACAGGAAGACTGGGCGGTCAGATTCAATCGAAAAATGGATACTAAAATCAGGAGATATAATGATTGTCCAATCAAATATCCAAAGGGGCAGGCTTTCATCGACTATATTAACGAGAATCGCTATTTGCTGGATGGTAGACCTCAGGTTTATCAGCACGGGGACTATCATATCGGGAACATGATGATCGACCATAGCGGAAAGCTTTATATCATCGATTTTAATCGCAACGATTTCGGAGATCCATGGGAAGAGTTCAACAGAATAGTCTGGTGTGCCCAGAAATCATCCCTTTTTGCGTCTGGAATGGTGGACGGCTATTTCGATGGCAATGTTCCATTTGATTTCTGGAAGCTTCTTGCTTTATATATATCGAGCAACACACTTTCATCGGTGTATTGGGCGATTCCTTACGGAGAGGCTGAAGTGAATACGATGATGAACCAAGCGGAAGAAGTACTGGTCTGGTATCATGACATGACAGAACCTGTTCCGATATGGTACCGGTCAATTTAAAACTGCAAGAAAAAGGACAGTGATAAGATGCATTTTGTTGAAACGAAAGGAATATTGACCGGCAGCAGCGGACACTATGGAATGAATATTTACCGTGGATGCAGCCACGGCTGTATTTATTGCGACAGCAGAAGTACATGCTACCAGTTTACCCATCCTTTTGAAGATATAGAAGTGAAGCAGAATGCACCGGAATTGCTGGACAGAGCACTGAAATCAAAAAGAAAAAAATGTATGATCGGAACCGGATCAATGTCAGACCCGTATATGCACTGTGAAGAAAAGCTGCGATTAACGAGAAAGTGCTTGAAAGTTATTCTGCAGAATGGCTTTGGCATTGCGATACAGACAAAATCTGACAGAATTCTTCAGGATATTGATCTTTTGGATGAGATCAACCATTCCGCAAAATGTGTCGTAGAAATAACACTTACGACCTATGATGACAACCTATGCCGTATATTGGAGCCAAATGTTTGCAATACAAAGCGTCGTATAGAAGTGCTTGAAGAAATGCAGAAAAGAGGAATTCCGACGATTGTATGGTTGACACCGATTCTTCCTTATATCAATGATACAGAGGATAATATCAGAACCATATTGAACGAATGTGTTCGTGTCGGAGTAAAGGGGGTTATTGATTTTGGCATGGGATTGACGTTGAGAGATGGAGACAGGGAATACTTTTACGCGGCACTTGACAATTATTTTCCCGGATTGAAAAAAGAATATATCAAACGATATGGAAATTCATATGAATTAGCAAGCCCGAATGCCGGGAAATTAATGGAGTTATTTCAAAGAATATGTAAGGCGAATGGTATCTTGTCAAGCCCGGAAGACTGTTTCCGTTATATGTTTGAATTTCCAGAGAAGGTTTCACAGATGAGCATCTTTGATTTTTGATTTGCGGCTTCTGGTAAACTGTACTACGCTTCTTTTAAATGTTCCTTGCGGTGAGTAGCGAATCGTAATTATATCGGTTCGCTTTTTTTGTTGGCGTCTTTGCTTGCAAGCATGATAAAACGCAAATAAATGATGTGACCGATTGGAACGGCTTATAAGCGTAAGATGATAATTTACTCCGATTAACCAGCTGCCACAGTTGATCTCTGCCATTTCGAACAATCGCCTGCCCAACGATTACCCGGAGGGGGGTCATTCCTTTCCGTTATCTGTTAGAAACTGATTGTTGAACGGAAAGAGCTTTTTTGATAAACTGGTTATAGCAAATAAGATTCGAAAAATCAGCAAGAGAGTTCCGGCTGCTGAAGCTACTGTCAATATTGAGATGTGAAAATCATTACCTGGAGGTTGTTATGGTAATTAATGTTTACGAACGTTACTATAAGGCAAACGCTGTTTTCTCAGGAGTTCAGCGTAATGGTGCACTGGTTGTCCTGACAAGTGATTCGGAAGCGGGTTTCATCAGATATACAGCCGCGGTGTCTTTCTTCCCGCATGTGAACGAAGAGGATTTTGCAGTTTCCTATGATGCATATTTCGAAGAGGAGTTGTACAGTGGAAAAGGCAGAAGATCAAAGAAAAAAGAGGAAGCTTTTCTGGAACACCTGCAGGAAACAATTGATGCCGTTTGCAGCAAAAACGGAGCTTGTGTTCTTTGGGACGAGCCGCTAAGCGCAGAACGGAGAGGCTGATACCTGAAGCGCAGGAGCGTTTTCCAATTTCTTATTGTTTCCTGAATTTGGAGGATATCAACTACATAAGCTGGTTGCTGGGGAAAAAGCAGATGAAGATTAAAAATATTGCTATTGTGAGCTTATCAAGCGGAGTGATAGGTGAAGATTTTGTCAGGCATGAGGTTGAAATCGGAATAAACCGGTTGAAAGACTACGGACTGAACGTACGTTTTATGCCGCATGCACTGAAAGGAATGGAATACGTAAAAAACCATCCGGATCAAAGAGCAGCCGATTTGCTGCAGGCTTTCAGTGATCCGGAAATCGACATGATCCTCTGTGCAATTGGCGGAGACGATACTTACCGCTTGCTACCTTATCTATTTGATCGGAATGAGCTTCAGAATGCTGTATCGGATAAAGTTTTTCTTGGTTTTTCCGATACAACCATCAATCATTTCATGCTGCATAAAGTAGGAATCAATTCGTTTTACGGTCAGTCATTCCTTGCGGATATCTGTGAACTGGATCGGCAGATGCTTCCCTATACGGAGAGGTATTTTTCAGAGCTGATCAGAAACGGAAACATCCGGGAAGTCAGGCCAAGTGATGTCTGGTATGAAGAAAGAGAGCATTTCGGAGTGGATCAGATCGGGAAACCGGTAACTTCACATCGGAACAGCGGCTTTGAACTGCTTCAGGGCAGCCCTGTCTTTTCAGGTAAAATACTTGGCGGCTGCATTGATTCTCTTTTTGATTTCTTCCATGGAGACAGATATGCGGACATGCCTGTTCTTTGCAAAAAATACGGCCTTTTTCCGGAAAAAGAAGACTGGAATGGAAAGATTCTTTTGCTGGAATCAAGCGAAGAGAAAATGCCGCCCTCAAAATATAGGATAGCAGTGAAAACATTAAAGGACACCGGTATTTTTGATGTGATTTCAGGGATGCTCGTCGGAAAACCGATGGATGAAGTATATATGCAGGAATATAAGCAGATACTGCTGGAAGAGGTCGGTAACTCTGGACTTCCGATTGTTTATAATATAAATATTGGTCATGCGAAACCGCGCTGCATCATTCCGTTCGGAGTTCAGGCTACTGTGGACACGGAAAAACAGGTAATAAGGTTTCAGAACTGAATCTCCAGAAAGAACAACAGCAGAGTTGAAATGACGGAAAAAGGGGAACAATTTATGGCGTCCGGCAAAGAGTATTTGCATTATATAATGGAACAGCTTTCTGATTTGGATGAGATCTCGTATCGTCCTATGATGGGAGAGTACATCATTTACTACCGGGGAAAAATAGTCGGTGGGATCTATGATGATCGGTTTCTTGTGAAGCAGACGGAATCTGCTCTGGCTCTGATGCCGGATGCAGACAGGGAATCACCGTATGAGGGCGCAAAAGAGATGATACTCGTTGACAATGTGGAAAACAGAACTTTTCTGAAAGATCTGTTCGAAGCCATGTATGCCGAGCTGCCGTTACAGAAGAAAAGATAAGATACACCTATCAACTCCAAGTACAGATGATGCTGAAAGCTGAGAGAAAAGAAATGGATTATCAGGAAATCAATGCAAAGACAATCGACGCATGGGTAAGCGCAGGATGGGAGTGGGGAAAACCTGTTTCCCATGATACATTCGTCAAAGTTTTAAGCGGGGAATGGAATGTGCTTCTTACACCTGTCAAACCGGTACCTCATGAATGGCTTGGAAATTTGTACGGAAAGAAGCTCCTGGGCCTTGCAAGCGGAGGCGGACAGCAGATGCCGGTGTTTGCTGCGCTTGGCGCTGACTGCACCGTGCTCGATTATTCTGAAAAACAGCTCGAAAATGAGAAGATAGTCGCCGAACGGGAAGGATATCAGATAAGAATCATCCGGGGGGATATGACAAAGCCGCTTCCCTTCGAGAACGAAGAATTTGATATCATTTTTCACCCGGTGTCCAATTGTTACGTGGAAGAGGTCAAACCGATTTTCAGAGAATGTTTCAGGGTGCTGAAAAAGGGAGGTTATCTGATCTCCGGCGCCAGCCTTTTTATCGATTACATTGTTGACAATGATGAGAAGATGATCGTCAACTCTTTACCGTTCAATCCCCTGAAGAATCCGGAACAAAGAAAACAGCTGATGGAGGTTGACGCAGGGATTCAGTTCTCTCATACTCTGGAGGAACAGATCGGCGGTCAGCTGGAAGCCGGCTTCAGATTACTGGATATCTACGAGGACACAAATAATGCGGGAAGATTGTACGAACTTGGCATTCCATCCTATGTGGCGACTCGGTCTGTAAAAGATTAGAAACCGATAAGAATCAGAAGTGGTTGCTTAAAACCCGGTAAAGGGCGGCTGCGAACTTTTTCACTCTACTATCCGTAGGTAGTCTCCAAAGCACAGGAATGATAGGATGAAGAAAAAGGAGGTACATAAAATATGGATAGATATGTGACAGGAGCAGTGATCCGCAAGCTTCGGGAGAGTAAGAAAATGACGCAGGAAGAGCTGGCAGAGAAGATATTTGTCAGCAGCAAAGCAGTCAGCAAGTGGGAGACAGGACAGGGATTCCCCGATATCAGTTTACTGGAACCGCTGGCAAAAGTGCTGGATATCTCAGTGATAGAATTGCTTTCCGGTGAAGATGTAAAGAATCAGAACCGGGCATTCAACATGATGAAGGGAAAGATTTATGTCTGTCCGGTTTGTGGGAATGTGATCCGCGCAACAGGAGAAGCTGTGATCAGTTGCTGCGGAATCATTCTCCCGTCGATAGAAGCAGAAACAGCGGATCAGGATCACCTCATCTGTATCAGCGTTGCAGAAGATGAGTACTACGTATCGGTCGATCATCCGATGACGAAAGATCATTACATCTCATTTCTCACAGCGGTGTCAGACCAGGGGATGCAGTTCGTGAAACTGTATCCGGAAGGAAATGCCGATGCAAGATTTAAAATGAACCGGGTGAAACAGATTTATGCATACTGCAACCGCCATGGGCTGTTTACGGTTTCACCACTGAAAACGGCGATAAAAAAGTAGAAAAATATCAGGAGATGTCCGGGATGCGGGAGCACCGGAAAAAGCAATCATGAAATCAATTTTAGTAACAGGCGCAAACGGAGGAATGGGAAAAGCGGTAACCGGATTATTTGCAAAAAACGGTTATCGCGTATTTGCGCTGGACAGAGATTTGCCTGCAGAAGGTGAGAATATCGTACCCATTCAGGCTGATGTGACAGATGAGAAGAGTTTGATTGATGCGGTGAATCGGGTTGGCTGTTTAACCAAGGAACTTTATGCGATCCTTCATCTTGCGGGAATTTATCTGCTGAATTCGCTAATCGAGATAACTCCGTCCGAGATGGAGAAAATTTTCAGAGTCAACCTTGGCGGAGCATTCCTTGTGAACAGATTGTTCCGGCCGTTTTTGACGAAAGGTGCCCGTATTATGATGATAACCAGTGAACTGGCAGTGCGGGATCCGCTTCCCTTCACAGGGGTATATGCGATCACCAAAGCTGCTTTGGACCGATACGCGTATTCCTTGAAAATGGAACTTCAGCTCTCAGATATCTATGTGTCTGTGCTTCGGGCCGGTGCTGTCGATACCGGTATGCTGGGGCAGTCCACCGATCAGCTTGATTCGTTCTGTGAAAAGACCAAACAGTATCAATATAATGCGAAACGGTTCAGGAATATTGTAGATAAAGTGGAAGCAAGAAAAATATCACCGGACAGAATCGCCGAAAAGGTATACAAAATCACATGCTCACGAATCCCGGCTTTCGCTTATTCAATTAACAGAAATCCGCTCTTGATCCTGTTCGACTGCTTACCGGTAACAATAAGGTTCTGGGTGATCAGAAAAATCCTGGAAAATCCTGCCAGCCGGAAATCTGCCGAAAACGGTAAATGCTTGCATAAAAAGGATGATCTTTGATGTCTGTTGGAAATAAAATCATAGTACTTGGCTGCTCGGGAAGCGGAAAAAGCGTCTTTTCCCGAAAACTGCAGAAGAAAACGGGGCTTCCCCTGATTCATTTGGATAATATCTGGTGGAAAGCGGACAGAACGCATATCTCCAGAGATGAATTTGATGATAAGCTGAGGACCATTCTGTCTGAACCCAAATGGATTATAGATGGCAATTACAGCAGAACCTATGAGATGAGAATTCAGGCATGTGATACCATTATTTTCCTGGATTTCAGCGAGGAGACCTGCATGAAAGGGATCATTGACAGAGTCGGCACAAAGCGGGAAGATATTCCATGGACGGAGAAAACGCTGGATCCGGAATTGGTGCAGATGGTTCAGAATTATCGAACCGCTGACCGTCCGGTTCTGTTATTGCTGATGGAAAAGTATCCGGCAAAGCAAAAAATTATCTTTCAGACGCGATCGGAAGCGGATCAATGGGTATCCGGATTTTGATGGGGTCACTACCGTCTGATAATCGGGACGAATGTCATAACGGGCAAAGGGAGAATAAACTATGACCAGAAATGCAAGAAACGGACATGTATCACTGAAAGAGACGGAAATGTACTATGCGGCAATCGGACATGGCAAAAGAATCCTTGTCGTACTTCCGGGACTTTCCGATGGATTGGCAACGGTTCAGGGAAAAGCTTTGCTCCTGGCGGCACCGTACCGCAGGTTCTTTGAGCGGTACACCGTGTACTTGTTCAGCCGAAAGAATCAAATGCATGCGGGATATTCCATTCGTCAGATGGCAGAAGATCAGGCGGAAGCCATCCGCAAATTGAATCTTTCCAAAGTTTCTGTGCTGGGGGTATCTGAAGGGGGTATGATTGCGCAGTATCTTGCAATCGATCATCCCGAACTGGTAGAAAAAATGATTTTAGCAGTTTCAGCGCCGGAAGCCAATGTGATTGTCAGAGAACGGGTCAGTCACTGGATAGAACTCGTAAAAGAGAATGATTACAAACAATTGATGGCCGATACTGCTGAAAAGAGCTATTCTGAATCTTATCTGCATAAAAACCGCGCGATTCTGCCGATTCTCGGAATCTTCGGAAAGCCTAAAAGTTTTGAGAGATTTCTTGTTAATGCGGAAGCGATTCTTGCCTTTAATGCAAAGGATGAAATCAATCAAATCATTTGCCCTACGCTGATTATCGGAGGCTCGGACGATCAGATCGTAGGAGTTGAAGCGTCATATTTGATGCATGACCTTATCGGAAAAAGCACGTTGTACATCTATGAAGGGCTAGGCCATGCGACATATGAAGAAGCGGATGATTTCTATGACAGAGTTTTCAGCTATCTGGATGAATAAGTGCGCGCTGATTTCTGCGGTCCAGAAATAACGATTTATAAAGTGGGGTGACAGAATGTGCTGATCATCAAAAAAATGGAGACCGAAGCGGAAATCAGAGGCAGGGCATTTGTTCATTACCAATCATGGCAGGAGGCTTATTCCGGACTTTTGGATCAGGAGTATCTGAATGCATTGACATTGGAAAAATGTGAAAGGATCGCTTTTCAGTGGCCTGAGAATAATCTGATAGCAAAGGATGGAGAAAAGGTGGTAGGCTTCATTGCCTACGGTACTTATCGCGGGGAAGATTTACCTGACACCGGAGAAATCATTTCAATCTATGTACTGAAAGATTATTATGGAAAGGGCATTGACAGGATGCTGATGGAAGAGGGATTAAAACATCTTATTTATCCGAAAATTGCGTTATGGGTGTTGAAGGACAATACCCGGGCAATCCGCTTCTATGAGAAAAACGGTTTTTTCAGGGACGGTATGGAAAAAGAAATCCGGCTTGGAAGACCGGCTTCAGAAATACGAATGGTGCTCAACCGCTGAATTCATCACCGGAGGATCTATGTACTATCATGCATCGCCGGTTGCCGGCATCCAAACACTGGAACCAAGAATTTCAAATCAAGGAGTGTCTTTGGTCTATTTTTCCAAAAAGAGAGAAAACGTACTGGTGTATCTGTCGAACGCAGTCGAGAAGTATTGCAATGAAACCGGATTTGAGTATCATGGTATCTGGCAGAAATGGGGACCGTACGGATTTAATCCGGATGGTAAAATCCGTTTGGAGGAATACTACAGGGATGCTCTTGAAAGAACATATAAGGGAGTATCGGGATATATTTACAGTGCAGAAAGCATCACGGAGACGGATTATGAGCTAAAAATCCCGGAAGCTGCGGTCAGTGAACTCCCCGTTGAGGTCACTGGTGCAGAGTATGTTTCGGATGCTTTTGAAGCGATTCTTTCAGCAGAAAAGGAAGGATTGATTGAAATCGTCCGCTACGAACAGATGCCCGATAAAATGAGAGACTGGCTGATAAAGATCATCAGGAAAGAATATGAGGCAGCAGACAATCATCCGGAATACCGGCATTTTCTGAAAGGCGTTTTTCCGGATATCTTAAAAGAATATACAACACAAAAATGATAGAGAGGAAGAAAATGGACACAGACTATTTGATACGATTGGAAAGAGCTGATGAGCAGCGTGAAGTGGAAAACCTGATCCGGGAATCTTTTTGGAATGTTTATCGTCCTGGATGCAGTGAGCATTATGTCATTCACGTTCTTCGAAATGATCCTGCGTTTGTGAAGGAACTGAACTTTGTCATGGAAAAGGACGGAACGTTGATCGGGCAGAATATGTTTATGAAAACGGTGATCGAAGCAGACAATGGTGAAGTGATACCGGTGCTGACGATGGGACCGATCTGCATTACACCGGAACTTAAACGGAAAGGCTACGGCAAAAAGCTGCTTGACTATTCTTTGATGAAAGCAACAGAAATGGGCTTTGGCGCAGTGCTGTTCGAAGGCAATATCGGTTTCTACGGAAAAAGCGGTTTTACTTATTCCAGCAATTTCGGGATCCGCTATCATGATCTTCCCGAAGATGCGGACGCTTCGTTCTTTCTCTGCAGAGAATTGATACCGGGATACTTGAACGGTATAACCGGAGTTTATCAGACTCCCGCGGGGTATTATGTGAAGAATGATGAGGTTGAGGAGTTTGACAGTCAGTTTCCCCCGAAAGAGAAACTAAAATTACCGGGGCAGCTGTTTGATGAATAGGAAACAATCAGAGCCATGAAAAAAATTGTATTGTATGTTCATGGAAAATACGGTACACCTGCTGAAAGCGAGCACTATAAACCTCTTTTTCCGGATTGCAGAGTGATCGGACTTGAATATCAGGCACGTTTTCCGTGGGAAACCGGAAAAGAAATCCATGAAGAGGTGATTCGCTTGAAGGAAGAGGGAGAAACAATCACAATCATAGCAAACAGCATAGGGGCTTACTACTGCATGTGTTCGGGAATCGACCTTCTGATTCAGGAAGCTTTTTTCATCTCCCCGGTTGTGGATATGGAAAATCTGATCGAAAGTTTGATGAAGCAGGAAGGCATTACGGAAACAGAACTGAAAGAGAAGAAAACGATCCGGACCGCTTCCGGTGAAGAACTCTCCTGGGATTATCTGAATTATACGAGAACTAATCCGATTATCTGGAATGCTCCGACCAAAGTTCTTTATGGAAGCAAAGATTCTCTGACCTCGTATGAACAGATGGTTGCGTTTTCTAAAATGCATTCCGCTGAACTGACTGTGATGGAAGACGGGGAACACTGGTTTCATACGGAAGAACAAATGCGCTTTCTGGATGAATGGGTTCAGAGTAGCAGATTGGAGAATTGAAAATGGAACTGAATTATGATGAGTGGAAGAGAAAAGACATTTATGAGTTTTTCTCATCCATGTCAAATCCTTTCTATATGGTGACATTCCGGGAAGACGTTACCAATTTATATCGCTATACAAAAGCGCACGGACTGTCTTTTTATGCCGGTATGATCTGGGCATGTACTCAGGCTTTTAATCAGACGGAAGCTTTTCTGATGGCAGTCAAAAACGGCAGGCTGATCCGGTATGACCGCAGGGACCCAAGCTTTACGGATCTGAATCCGGGAGAGGAGCAGTTTCATATCGTCACAATGGATCACATGGATGTGATCGATGATTTCTGCAGAGAAGCGATCAAACAAAGCAGAGCACAGACGGAGTTTATCGATTTATCCAGAGAGACGGATGCCTTGATTTATTATTCGTGTCTGCCATGGATAGAGCTGACAGCATTGACGAACGAACGGAATCTTTCAGACGAGGAATCGCTCAATGACAGTATTCCGCGCATTGCGTGGGGAAAGTATACGGAAGAAAACGGCAGGAAGGTTCTCCACGTTTCTCTGGAAGTAAATCATAGATTCATTGATGGAATTCATATCGGAAAGTTTTCGGAAGCTCTCGAAAGAGTCATGAGAGAACTGAATCCGTGATTGAGAAGAATGAAAAAAGAGGCAATTTGAAATGAAAAAGTACTGGATGCCGGTTATCATGCTGGTCGTTTTTGAAGCGGTAGGGATAACGCTCTGGCTGACAAAGGATAATCTGTTCTATTTATTCAATTTCAGTTATATTGGCTGTTCAATCGCATTAGGCCTTTTCCTTCTGATCCGTAAACACCCGCAGGCGAGAAGAGTCGTACAGCTTCTGGTAGGTCTTTATATGCTTGTCTACCTGGGACTGATCTCAGGCGAAAATATGCAGATTGAAGGGTTCTGGTATTATCTGTTTACCGGAGTATTTGAAGCGGCGACGATCCATTATGCGGTAGCCAAGATTTTCGGACCGCTGCTGTTTGGGCGCGGATGGTGTGGCTATGCCTGCTGGACCGCAATGGTATTGGATTTTTTACCGTATAAAATACCTTCAGGCCCCAGAAAGAAGATCGGCTGGATCAGGTATCTGACATTTGCTGCATCTTTAGCGTTTGTGGCAATCCTCTTCTTAACACATGCGGCTAATTTGGAACGGATCATGTTCTGGGCGTTTATAGCGGGTAATGTGCTCTATTATGCCGTTGGAATTGCACTGGCTATTCTATGGAAGGATAACCGTGCCTTTTGCAAATATATCTGTCCTGTTACGGTCTTTATGAAACCCATGAGCTATTTTTCCCTGGTCAGGATCACCTGCGATAAAAGCAAATGTGTTTCCTGCGGGAAATGCCTTCGCGTTTGCCCAATGAATGTTGATGTGCTGGATAATTCCAGAAAACGGCAGAACGGGACTGAGTGCATCCTTTGCATGGAATGCGTTAAAATCTGCCCCAAGAAGGCATTGTAGCTCCCGCACTTAAATTCTAGGGAATTCGAAAGGCTGCACCTGAAAAGAAAATAGTTGATTAATAATGAAAAATTGTTGAAATACGATAAATTTCTGTTGACAAAGGGATAACTGCTTAGTATAATGTGATCATAAAACTTCTACAGAGTGTAAGGAGAACTTATGGAGCAGAAAGGTTTATCAAGATGGCTTAAGGGAATATTGGCAGGGATCGCTGTTTGCGGACTTGTGGTCTATTTTCTGATCATACCGGAATTCGGGGATGCAATTGCCAGACACTATCCGGAATATGCGAGCTGTTATTGGCCATGGCTGATTTTTATCTGGTCGACCGCCATTCCTTGTTATATCGCATTTGTGTTCGGATGGAAAATAGCATCCAATATCGGCGCTGACAAATCCTTTTCGTATGAAAATGCGAAGTATTTGAAATGGATCGCATGGCTTGCTGCGGCAGATGCAGGATACTTCTTTGCGGGTAATATCCTGCTGATGTTTATCAACATGAATCATCCGGGAATCATACTGTTCTCGCTTCTGGTGGTGTTCATCGGCATTGCGATTGCTGTCGCAGCAGGAGCGTTGTCGCATCTTGTCCGGAAGGCGGCTTTGCTGCAAGAGCAGAGTGACCTGACGATATAGGAGGAAACATGGACGGCGAAATCATTTTCAATATCGATGTTATGCTGGCCAAACGCAAAATGAGCGTGACGGAATTGGCGGACAAGGTGGGGATTACCATCACGAACATGTCAATCCTGAAAACAGGAAAGGCCAAAGCAATCAAAATTTCTACGCTGAAAAAGCTATGCCTTATCTTGGATTGCCAGCCGGGAGATTTGCTGGAATTTCGGAAAATCGAGTCTTAATGAGGAAAAAAGTTTCAGAATAAGGAGCAAAACATTCGTCGGGAAACAATGGATAACATCATCAGCCGATTGACGCTTCTTCGGGAAGAGTCATACCAAAAGTTTCAGAGCAGTCTGATCCCTACCGTGGATCCGTCTGCTATTTTGGGTGTCCGGACTCCGAAACTAAGAAAAATCGCGAAAGAGTTATTCGGAACTGAGATGGGGAAAGCGTTTCTGAATGAATTGCCGCATTCCTGTTTCGAAGAAAATCAGATTCATGGATTTATGATTTCTGAAATAAAGAACTTTGAGGAATGTCTGATTCAGACGGAGCGTTTTCTGCCGTATATCGATAACTGGGCGACCTGCGATCAGACTGCTCCCAAGGTGTTTTCAAAACACAAACAGGAATTGCTCCCGGCCATAGACCGATGGCTGGATTCCGATCATACGTATACGGTGCGTTTCGCAATCGGGATGCTGATGAGACACTATCTGGATGCAGACTATCAGACTGAATATACGGACAGGGTCTGTGCTGTCGGGTCAGACGATTATTATATCCGCATGGAGCAGGCGTGGTATATGGCAACAGCCCTTGCAAAACAATGGGATTCTGTGATACCTTATCTGGAAAAGAGAATTCTGCCTAAGTGGACGCATAACAAAACGATCCGCAAGGCAAAGGAAAGTTACCGCATCACAACTGAGCAAAAAGACTATCTTTCGGGATTAGTGATTCAATAGGAGGGGTTATGAAGACTCAAGCAAAAACGCTGCTGGCAATGCTGTTCGGATTGCTGTTTCTGCTCTTGATTATCATGCTGAGAACCGTGAACGTTGAGGCGATCGGCCCGAACGGAACAAGCATCGGCTTTTCAAAACTGAACGGGAGCGTGAGGGATGCTGTCGGCACGCATATGTTCTGGTATTATCTGACGGAAGTGATCGGCGTCATTGCGATATTACTGGCGGCAGCATTTGCTGCGCTTGGTGTATACCAGCTTGTTAAGCGGAAGAACGTTTTAAAAGTCGACAAGACGATACTTGCGCTTGGAGGACTTTATATCATAGTGATCATTCTGTATGTTCTGTTTGAGAAGGTAATCGTCAATTACCGGCCTGTTATTATGTCAGGGGAGACAGAACCGGAAGCTTCGTTCCCGTCCACGCACACGATGCTGATCTGCGTGATATTGGGGAGTGCAGCGATTGCGCTGAAGAGATATCTGAAAGACGAAAAAGCATATCTGATCGCAAAAGCAGTCTGTATCGGGTTGATTGCCCTGACAGTCGTCGGAAGGCTTCTATCGGGGGTTCATTGGTTCACAGATATCATAGGTGGGCTGCTGATCAGTGCGGCATTGGTTCTGACATTTGATGTTGTCAATGACCTGTTACGCACGAAAAAGAAAAAGCATACAAGGACTGTAATCAAGGACTGAAAAGGGATCTGGAAAATGAAGCCAGTGGTTGGAATTATACCATCTATCGGAATAGAGCGGGACAGAATCTTTCTTTTAAAAGATTACATGACCTCTATAAGAGATGCAGGGGGTCTTCCTGTGGTTCTGTTCCCGGAAACGGATACGGGCAACATCCGGACGTCGCTGAAACTATGCGACGGATTGGTTTTTTCCGGCGGAGAGGATGTAAATCCTGCTTTGTATGGAGAAAACAATGACAGAGGACTTTCAAACTGCTGTGATGAGCGCGACCTTTCTGAGATGATGTTTTTGAAAGAAGCGATGGCTCTCAAGATGCCTATTTTTGGAATCTGCAGAGGAATTCAATCCCTCAATGTCGCTCTGGGCGGAACTCTTTATCAGGATATCAGCATCCAGAAACCTTCTCCGGTTCAGCATATGCAGAGCCGTTCCGATCCAAGGCCAACCCATTCGGTAAAGGTAAGGAAGGAAAGCGGGCTTTACCGGCTGTTAGGAGAAGAAACGGTTACAGTCAACAGCTACCATCATCAGGCGATAAAAGATCTGGCGAAAGGGCTGATTTGTTCGGCAGAGTCAGAAGATGGATTGTGTGAAGCCTTTGAAAAGGAGGATTATCCGTTTCTTTGGGCGGTGCAATGGCATCCTGAGAGAATTTACAGAACGGATGAACCGAGCAGACTCCTTTTACAAAGATTTATGGAGTCCGTAACCGAATATGCAAAAAACAGGCTCGAATGAGCCTGTTTTTCAAATTGGGATGATCCCATTACAGCATGGAATGAAGAAGTTCATCCCTGCTGAGGGGTGAAAGATCTGCCGGCGCGATATCGAATACCGTTCTGCAGCCTGTTTCACCGCGATTTGCCATTTTCAGAATGGCACGCGCGCATGCCACAAGAACGCTGCCGGTAAATTCAGGATTGGAATCCAGTTTCAGGGAGTATTCGATACGCTCGGTATGCTCTTCACGGACCCCTGTTTTACCGGTACGAATAACAAAGCCTCCGTGCGGCAGTTCTTTGTGATCCCGGAGCAGTTCTTCCTCCGAAATAAAGGTGACAGTTGTGTCGTAATCGGAGAAATAGTTCGGCATCGTTTTGATCTCATTCTCGATACGATCCAGATCTGCGCCTTCTTCCGCAACAACATAGCACTCTCTTAAGTGCTTTTGACGTGTGCTCAGCATCGGCTGCTGACCGGATCTGACTTTGTCAAGAGCTTCCTGGATCGGAACAGTATACTGACGTGCGTCTTTTACGCCTTTGATCCTGCGAATCGCATCGGAATGTCCCTGGCTGACACCGCGGCCCCAGAAGGTATAATCGGCACCATGAGGAAGAACTGAAGATGCATACAGGCGGTTTAACGAGAACAGACCGGGATCCCATCCGGCGGAAATAAGAGCCAGATGACCGCTTTCCTTTGCAGATTTGTCAACGTTGGAAAAATGGGTGGGGATATTCGCATGAGTGTCGAAGCTGTCGATCACATGGAAATCCTCGGCAAGAACCGGAGTAAGAGCAGGCAGGTCCGTTGCACTTCCGCCGCAGATGATCAGAACATCAATCTGATCTTTGAAGGATTTAATATCAGATGCGGAATATACCGGAACGCCGGTCAGGGTATGGACCGAAGAAGGATCACGGCGCGTAAAAACAGCGATCAGCTCCATATCGGGATTTTGCTTTGCAGCACATTCTACACCACGGCCAAGATTTCCGTAGCCGAAAATAGCGAGTTTCATGATGAGCTCCTTTCCATTCATGAAGGGAATGATATCATTGATGATAGAATATTATATATTTTCCTTCGAGATTGTCAATGCAACTCGGCAGAATTTGGGATATACGATATCAGATTAAAGGTTATGCTGCAACTGACGTCTTCTTGCTGAACACATCGTCAGTCCCGTTGTTGACGTGTTATGTAAAAACATGATAAAATAATACAACCGTAAGGAAAGAAGGAGTTCATGTATGAAAAAAAGAGTTACGTTGATCGTCCTGGACAGTGCCGGGATCGGTTATTTGCCGGATGCGGAAGAATTTGGCGATGTCGGCGCTAATACGATATGCAATATCTATCATAAGCGGGGTAAACTTGATGTTCCCAATATGTACCGGCTTGGACTTGCGAATATCGATGGATGTACTTTGCCCAAATATGCGGGTGAGATTAAAGGTGCATATGGGAAATGCGCGGAAAAAACACATGCAAAAGATACTACCTGCGGACATTGGGAGATTGCCGGTTACTCACTGGACAAGCCTTTTTTGACTTACCCGGACGGTTTCCCGAGAAGTTTCTTGGACGCTTTCGAAGAACGGATCGGAAGAAAAACATTGGGGAACACTGTAGCAAGCGGTACGCAGATTATACAGGAACTCGGAGACGAACATGTCAGAACGGGCAGTCCGATCGTATATACAAGTGCGGACAGCGTGTTTCAGATTGCCGCGCATGAGGATGTAATACCGCTGCCTGAACTCTATCGGATCTGTGAGATCGCAAGAGAAATGCTTGTCGGGGAATTCCTGGTCGGACGTGTGATCGCCCGTCCGTTTACCGGGAAAAGCGGCAGCTACACCAGGACGGAAAACAGAAAAGATTATGCCCTGGAACCTTTTCAGCCGACGATTCTGGATGGATTGACGGAAAAAGGAAAAGAAGTCGTTGCGATCGGGAAAATAGAAGACATTTTCTGCCATAGAGGAATCAGCACGGTTGATCACACAAAAAACAATCCTACGGGAATTGAGTCAACCAAGCGGTTTCTGGAAGAGAAAAAGGGAGATTTCATTTTTACAAATCTGGTCGATACAGATATGCTCTACGGCCATCGGAACGATGTGGAAGGCTACGGAGCTGCACTTGAGTATTTCGACCGGAAACTTCCGGAACTGGAAGAACGTATGGAGGAAGGGGATATCCTGATGATCACCGCGGATCACGGATGTGATCCGACCTATCCGGGAACGGACCATACACGTGAATATATTCCACTGCTGATTGTGGGAAAACATGTGAAGCAGGGTGTGAATCTGCATATCCGGCCTGCTTTCAATGATATTGGAGCGACGGTATATGAGTATCTTACAGGCGAACAATGGAGGGAAGGTACATCTTTCCTGAAAGAAATCTGGGAGGATTGAATATGAACGAACTGAAAATACTGGAAAATGCTGCAGCAAAGCTGAAAGAAGCAGGTGCGGACAAGGCAAGGATCGGACTGATCCTGGGAAGCGGTCTTGGTGACTATGCGGAATCTCTTGAAAACAAACGGTATATCCCTTATGAAGAGATCGAAGGATTTCCTGTTTCCGGCGTCGTAGGCCATAAATCCCGCTTTGTGGTAGGTGAGAAGGAAGGAAAAACCGTAATTGCGATGCAGGGACGGTTCCACTTTTATGAAGGTTATCCGCAATCGCTTCTGACCTTAGGCGTCAGAACAATGAAACTTTTAGGCGTGGAGAAACTGCTTGTGACCAACGCTGCGGGTGGAGTGAACAAATCGTATCATGCGGGATCACTGATGCTGATCTCCGACCATATCAATCTGTCGGGAACAAACCCGCTGATCGGGAAAAATCTCGATCAGTTCGGACCTCGTTTCCCGGATTTGTCCAATGCATACGACAAGCATTTAAGAATGGTTCTGAAAGAGGTTGCGTCAAGGGAAGGCATCACACTGGAGGAAGGCGTCTATCTGATGATGTCGGGACCCTGCTATGAGACGCCTGCGGAAATACGTATGGCCAGGGCAATTGGAGCGGATGCTGTCGGAATGTCTACCGTTCCGGAAGTGATCGCTGCCGCGCACTGCGGAATCAAAACCGTTGGAATCTCATTGATAACAAATATGGCGGCAGGGGTTCTGGACCAGCCGTTGTCTCATGAGGAAGTGACAGAAACCGCTAATAAGGCATCCAAAGAATTCAGCCGGCTTGTGGATCTGATCATCAGGAATGTTTTTTGAACATAAGTTGACATTATCGAACAGGAGGCTTCCTGAAAAGTGACAGAGGCTATTGGAAATATACTTTATTTTGATTGGGAAATGCAGCTGATGGAATGGCTTCAGGCCCATATCGGCAGCGAGGGTGTCGTGTTTTGGCTGCTATCCAATCTGTCCGCCTTCGGCGAGCAGCTTCTGCTGGTTGTCATCATGGGCTTTTTGTACTGGGGACTGAATAAAGAGTTCGGGAAATACGTAGGCGTCAATGTTCTGATGGTCAATGTTTGGAATCCTTTGATCAAAAACATTGTCCTGCGTTTACGACCGTACTTTGTTCCGGGATATAATGTTAAACTGCTTCGTCTGATAGATGAGGGTGCGGATCCGATGGACGTGGCTGCACAGGGCTTTTCTTTCCCGAGCGGACATTCCTCCAGCGCGGTTACGGTTTATTCCTCTTTGGCGGTACATGAGAAGAAGAGAAAACTGTTATGGGTAATTGCGTTCGTGCTGCCTTTGCTGGTTGGCTTTTCCCGCGTCTTTGTCGGAGCGCATTTTCCGACGGATGTTCTGTGCGGATGGATTCTTGGTGCAGTAACGGTTATTCTGGTCCCATGGCTCAGAAAGACGATCAAGAATCGCTGGGTGTTCTATGCGGTGCTGCTTCTGACTGCGCTGCCTGGATTTTTCTACTGCACAAGCAACGATTATTACACTTCCTTTGGGATGCTTCTCGGCTTCATTATTGCGGAGCCCTTTGAAGAGAAATTTGTGAATTTTAAAAACACCTCCAACATTTTTCGCTGCATCCTCCGTACGTTGGGCGGCGGACTGATCTACTTCGGATTGAATGAGATCCTGAAAATGCCTTTTCCAAAGGAATTGCTTGATGCGGGGAACTTCGCTGCACATCTGATTCGGTCACTTCGGTATGCCGCAGTCATTTTTGTGGTTATCGGCATTTACCCCATGATTTTCAAATGGACTGACCGTTTGTGGAGCAAAAAGGGTGAGAAAAAATAAACGAAATCATACAAACAAAGGGCTGTCATCGACAGCCCTTTTTCATGCGCAAAAATGATCATTGGATGGATTTCAAATAATTCAGCGTTTTCACAAGATGCATCCCTTGCGAAGCCTTGACGAGAACCGTGTCGCCTTCTTTCAATAATCCGGGAAGATCTTTCATCAGCTGATCCTGATCCGGATACCATACGGAATGTTCTCCGAAGGCAGCATATTTTGCTAGTGTTCCAACACAAATCATGAGCTCAATGCCAAGATCGGAAGCAATCTTTCCGATCCGTTCGTGGTAAGAAGGTGCATTTTCCCCGAGCTCAAGCATGTCTCCGAAAATACATACCCGGCGTTTTTTTGCAGACGACAGAAGCTTTAAGGCTGCTTCCATGGAAGTCGGATTAGCGTTGTATGTGCCGTCTATCAGAGTATAGAGGGGGGTATGAATGATATCAGCGCGCCCGGAGGCAGGATGGAATAAACTGAGCCCCTGCAATAACTCTTCCTGAGTCATGCCAAGCAGCGAACCGGCAGCAATTGCCGCAAGCGCGTTGCGGACCATATAGTCTCCGGAAACGGATAAGTCGACTTTCATGGCTTGCCCGAAAAAGTGTGCGGTAAAAGAAGTGTGCTCTAAACCATCCGAAACGATATTTTCCGCCCGGACCTCGCATTCAGGAGAAAGACCAAAGCGGATAGCACCATGGATCTGACGGAGATAATCATCATCACCGTTTACAAGAATACTCGCTCCGGGACGCGCATATTGCAGCATCTCTGTCTTGCCGCGGAAGATACCTTCTCTGGAACCGAAGAACTCAATATGTGCTTCTCCGATGTTGGTGAAAAGACAGATGGTAGGCTGTGTTACACGTGCGATTGCGCTGATCTCACCGAAATGGTTGGTGCCGAGTTCCATAACGGATACTTCATGGGAAGGATTCAACTGGAGAACCGTGGTCGGAACCCCGGTCTGATTGTTGAGATTTCCGACTGTGGCATGAACCTGAAAACGTGCGGATAAAACGGATCTTACCATGTCCTTTGTGGTCGTTTTCCCAACACTGCCAGTAATGCACACAACAGGGATATCAAAACGTTCCCTGTGCAGTTTCGCGATATTCTGATAAGCCAGGACACAATTGTCTACCCGGATATGCGGAGCGTTTGTTTCGATTTCGGACAGCACAAGGGGAGAGCCCAGCTGAATCGCCTGATCAATAAACCGGTGTCCGTCAAATACTTCCCCGCGGATTGGAACATAAAGATCGCCCGGCTTTAATGTACGCGTATCTATAGTAGCCCCGGTAATCAGATATTGCTCATCAAGGGAAGCATGAAGAGTGCCTCCTGTAGCAGTCAGAAGTTCTTTCACTGTAAACTCAGCCATTTGTTTTCTCCAGGGAAAGTTTGATGATTGTTTTGCAAAGAGTTGGATAGTCGATTCCGACTGCGGCTGCTTCCTGTGGGAGAAGAGAAGTAGGCGTGAGTCCGGGAAGCGTATTGGCTTCAAGACAATATGCGTCTCCGTTTTCTGTCAGAAGAAAATCAAGACGTCCGTAAACTTGAAGACCGAGAGCATGAAAACCCGCAAGTGACAGATTCTGTATTTTTACGGTAGTAGCGGGATCCAGTTCCGCAGGAGTAATTTCAATCGTGGAACCTGCCTGATATTTGTTCTTATAGTCGTAAAACCCTTCCTTTGGAATGATTTCAATTAATGGAAGAGCAAGATCTCCTAAGATTCCGCTGGAGAGTTCTCTTCCTTTTATATACTGTTCGATCAGAATAACCGGCTCCACTGCAAAAGCTGCATCCAAAGCGTCTTTCAAAAGATCAGGACGTGTTACAATAGAGACGCCGATAGACGATCCTCCGCAAAGAGGCTTGACAACACAGGGATAAGGAATGGAATCATATGGGACAGGATCTGCTTGAGTAAGGCGGATTCCATACGGGCAGAGGATCCCTGCTTTCTGGAATATATCCTTGGAAACCCATTTATCCATAGCAAGCTCACACGCCTTTGATCCGGAACCCGTGTAGCGAATTCCGAATGAATCAAATAAAGCCTGAAGCTTCCCGTTCTCTCCACAGTCTCCGTGAAGCGCCATATATACGATGTCTGCTTTTGAGCAGAGCTCGATAACATTTGTTCCGATATAATCATTGTAACCGCTGGTTCGTGATGCTCGGATTGCGGAAAGGTCCGGTTCGGATTCCGTTATCTGAAACGGCTTAAGAGGTTTTGCCTGAAGAAAAATGGAATCAGTGCCATCCCAATCCGGAATTCCGAAAAACAGGTCGATCATGACTGCATGATGTCCCATTTGTAAAAGCGCGTTACAGGCCATTGTACCGCTGGAAAAGGAAACATCGCGTTCAGGAGAAAGTCCTCCTGCTAAGACAACAATGTTCATTCTACTACCTCCATTTGCCGTTACATATTATCATCTTTTGACTTCGTTGACAACTGTTTTTCAGCGGAATGGTACATGATTAAAAATATAAAGAAATAGAAAGTTCATTAACTGTTTGAATATTGCAAGGTCGTAACAACTTGAAAAGACTTGAATAATCTGTTATACTGTGCACACGATGAAACATACGGAAAAAACCAACTTTATCACAGGAGCAGCGATGCTTGCAGCGGCAAATCTTGTCTGCAAGGTACTCGGTGTTCTTTTCCGTGTCTATGCGATTCGCATCATGGGAGAAGACGGAATGTTCTACTATGAGAAAGTCTATCCGATTTACTCATGGCTTTTGATCATTTCCTCGTCCGGTATCCCGATTGCTATTTCCAGAATGGTTGCTGCCAGAGTCGCCCGGGGAATGTACGAAGAGGCAGACAAACTTTTCAAGAAGGCTTTCTGGATGCTGTTTGCTCTGGGTGTGGCTACGACTGCTTTCATGATCGTACTGTCGCAGCCAATCGCTGTCTATGTATTGGATTCCCATGATGAAGGCATGCGCTGGGCGCTGTGCGCATTGGCACCGGCTCTGTTCTTCACATCTCTCTTATGCGCATACCGCGGATACCTGCAGGGACTTCAGCGAATGGAAGGGACGAGTCTGTCTCAGCTTGCCGAACAGATTTTTAAAATGCTGTTTGGACTTTCTCTCGCGTGGTATCTGTTCAGAAGGTATTCGAATACGCCTTTTGCTGCAGCGGCGGGCAGTGTCGGCGTTCTCTTGGGTGTTACGATTTCAGAAGCGCTTGCTCTGGCAGTTATTTATCCGATTTTCCGCAAAGAAAGAAGTGTAATGCTGACCGGTTTTGATCCAAGCAATCCGGCGGAAGAAGAAAAACATATATTGAAGGGTCTTCTTGCAATTGCAATTCCGATAACGCTTGGAGCATCAATTCTTCCGATTGCAAACGTGCTTGACTCCGCTATGATCACACGTCTGCTGATCCAAAGCGGATATCCGGAACCGGAAGCTGACTGGATGTATGTGGTGCTTTGTTCTTATGTGCGTTCCATCATCAACCTGCCGGCAGGTATTTCAACTTCCTTGTCCATGGCGGTTGTTCCGGCGATTTCTGCTTCCGTTGCAAGAAGGGAGACAGAGGATACAAAGAAACTTTCGGCGATGAGTGTTAAGCTCGCGATGGCGATTGGACTGCCATGCGCAGTAGGCTTGTCTGTACTGGCCAGGCCTGCGATTTTCCTTCTGTACCGGCATATACAGCCGGAGTCGCTGGATCTTGCATCCTCCTTGATGCATATCGCGGCATTCACAGTTGTCTTCATTTCCCTGTCACAGACAGTGACAGGAGCCCTGCAGGGAGTAGGAAGACACCGGCTTCCTGTTTACTTCCTTGCACTGGGTGGATTGACAAAGGTCATTGTCAATATTGTGTATGTAAGCAATCCCAGAATCGGAATTTACGGTGCTGTATTCAGCAATCTGGCTTGCTACGGTGTTGCGGCAATTCTGGACACGATTGCGCTGGTTGTAGTGACAAAGGGAAAACTTCCGTTTCTGGACACATTTTTAAAGCCCGCTCTTGCCTCTGCCTTAATGGGCGGAGCTGCATGGGGCGTATATCGTTTGCTTGGAATGGTGCTTGATATGAGACGTTATCTGTTCTCGACAGCGGCATGTATTCTTGCGATTATCGTTGCCATTGTTTTCTATCTGGTGCTTGTTCTGAGACTGCGGGTCTTTACAAAAGACGAACTGACGAGAATTCCAGGAGGAAAAAGACTGATTCGATATGCAAAACATTAATGAAACTGCGGCGAAGCAAATTGTAATTGCTCCGTTATCAACACCATATACACTGACGCAGAACGCATGGAAAGCAATCCAGGAGGCGGAAAACCTTTATCTTC
Source organism: Clostridia bacterium (assembly GCA_017514685.1). GTDB lineage: Bacteria > Bacillota > Clostridia > Christensenellales > CAG-138 > UBA3792. Next base: position 1,943 of record JAFWJN010000029.1, on the reverse strand, counting down.
AGACAGACCGTCATCCTTCCGCAAATACAGTGAAACAAGCAGGTCTGAAATACGTTTCTATGGATGATCTGTATGAGCAGGCAGAAGATTTTGATGATTTGAACAATCTGATTGCCAAACGGCTTACCTCATCAGGCAGCTGTGTCTATGCAGTGCCCGGTGACGGTTGCTTTGCACAGATGGATGCTATCGGACAGGCATGTGAACAGCACGGATTCACCCTGAAGGTGCTGCCGGGAGTTTCCTATGCAAAAGCCGCGTTTCCTTCTCTTCAGAATGCTGTGCTGTGCACAGCAAATGAACTGCCTGATTCTCCTGACCTAAATGAGCTCCTTTGTATCCAGGAAATTGATACCATAATTGCTGCCGGAGAAGTAAAACTGTATCTGCAGCGTTTTTATCCGGATGAATTTCCTGTGAAACTTGCCGTCATGCAGGAAGACGGCAGTTACAAAATCGAAGAAATTCCTCTGTACACTCTTGACCGGAGAAAAGATTTCTTTGCCGGAACCGTTTTGCTGGTCCCCAAGATCCCGTTTTTTGAAAAAAGCAAATATCTTTATCCAGATTTGTGCAGAATTATGGAAATGCTTCGGGCTCCGAACGGATGCCCCTGGGACAAAGAGCAGACACATGAGAGCATTAAGGGGGATCTGATTGAAGAGTGTTATGAACTCTGCGATGCAATCGATGAAGGAAATGATGATCATCTGATTGAAGAATTGGGTGATGTTCTGATGCAGGTTGTGTTTCATGCTACGATTGCAAAGGAACAAGGAAGATTCGATCAGGATGATGTTTCTGACGGGATAGTTAAAAAACTGATTTATCGGCATCCGCATGTGTTCGGAAATGTGAAAGCGGAAACATCCGGAGAGGTGCTGAAGAACTGGGATGCGCTCAAAGCAAAGGATCGTCATCAGACAACACAAACAGAAATACTCTGCTCGGTTCCTAAGCGGTTTCCTGCGCTTATGAGAGCACACAAAGTACAGAAAAAAGCAAGAAAAGCCGGGTTTGACTGGGAGGATGCAAATCAGGCGTTTCATAAGATTCCGGAGGAAACAGAAGAATTGCTTCTTGCCATGAATAATCAGGGAAATCTCGAAGAGGAAGCAGGGGACTTGCTGTTTGCCGTTGTGAACGTCATAAGACTGCTGGGACTTGATTCTGAGCAAGTACTGCATGAGGCGACTGATAAGTTCATAGCTCGATATGGCAGGATGGAACAGCTGGCAAGAGAAGACGGGAAGCATTTATCGGAGTTGCCGCTCTCAGAGCAGGATGCCTATTGGGAGAAATCGAAAAAATGCTGATTTTTCTTGTAAAATCGGACTTTTAGGCTTGACGAAAGCATGGATGGTTGTTAAAATGTACAAGGTTCGTTTTAAAACAAGTCTTTTATTACGAAGCTATAGTTTCAATATTTAATTACTTTATGGAGGAATCAAAATGAATAAAACTGAATTGATCGCTGCTGTTGCAGAGAAGAGCAATCTTACAAAGAAAGACGCTGAAAAAGCTATCAACGCCGCACTCGCCACCATCGAAGAAGCACTGAAGGCTTCTGAGAAGGTTTCTCTCGTTGGCTTCGGCACCTTTGAAGCAAAAGAGCATGCAGCTCGCAAAGGCCACAATCCCGCGACTGGCGAAGTGATCGAGATCGCAGCTTCCAAAGCGCCTTCTTTCAAAGCAGGAAAAGCTTTAAAGGATGCTCTGAACTAATCAAGATCAGATATCATGCAGACCGCCCATGGCGGTCTGTTTTTTATTTCAAAAAAAAGAAGGCTTGCATGCAACTTTGTTCCGCCCTTGTCAAGTAGACATAGGAAATAATTAAAACCTTGTATACTGCACCTTGTTCCACGTGAGCGAGGTGCTTTTCTTTACAATCCGTAGAATGAACGGAGCGTAGCGGAGTTCAGAATACGGATTGCTGCGCC
>JAFWJN010000007.1 GCA_017514685.1 Clostridia bacterium | reverse complement strand
TCCATCGATGTCTCTGGTTTCAAAACGAATCGTTTTGCCAACAAGTTCCGCTCCGGGAATCTGCGGTCCAATATATTCCGCATTCTTCAGCGCATCGATCAGCGATGTCTGAAGGATACGGAATTCTTCTGCAAACACGGGCTCGATTGTCTTCATATATTTTTCATCGCTATTCCGGTTGGTGATGGCATAATACGTGATATCCTTGTATCTTCCGATTTCCGTGAAACTGTCTCCGGATCCTTTTTCTATCTTCAGTTTTTCTGCAATTTCTTTCGATCCCTGTCCACCGCCGATGCCGGCAACCTGCAGAAGACTGCTCATGGCATCCGCCAATTTCAAACTGTCTTCGTTACTCAGTTCACCGGTTTCGGATTTGCTGCGCATTGCTTTCACATCTTCTTCCGTAACAGCAATATAGTTGTACATCATGAAATATATGCCGTCCCCTGTGTCTCCGATTGACATCGGTGATACTATTCCTTTGGGGTGATTAAACACATCGGGATATGTCAGACGGAATCCCATGTTGTGAAATGTTTCTGTTATTGCCATGTTGTTCTCCTTTATTTGGTTGTACTTATTGTGGAGCGGGTCCTTGACTATAACCAATTTTGGATATTCTAATCTATTTCATCTCTCCAAAACAATATAGAGTTCGTACTGACTGCTCCTGACACAACGCTACGTTTACTATGACAAGAAAACTGTTCTCTTTATCTGTTCATCTGGATGACGAATTCTTCGGTTCATAAAAGTTGAAACAGAATCCAGTATTTGGACCTAGATCATAGGTTGAAAGCTGCGCCTTATAAAGTTGCATGGCCTTCCGGCGGCCTGTTGCAGATTCTTCCGTACTGATCAGCTGCCATCCGCCATTAAAAACTTTCAGTCTCCATACCGTCACATTTTCTTCCGGTGTATTTACCCAGCTGAGCTTATCGCATGTAAGATACTTTCCTTCTGCATTGCGCAAGGTGATGCAGCCCTCATCCACATACTGAACGGTAAACAGAAGTATATTTTCAGGCAGCGGATCCACAAGGTAATTTTTGACTGCATTCAGTGGCACTGCTCCCGGTCTTCCATTATCATCCACTACCACTCTTCCGCCGGCTTCGTTATACAGTACATATGTTCTGCCATCTTCCGGCTTCTCTGTCAAAGTTGCATATACACTTCCTTCGTACGGTTTTTCGTTCTCCGTGGCCAAGCTGTAAGTTGCCTCCCAGTGCCAGTCAAAGGCATCAGGTGTAACACCGCCAAATTGTGTACTAGTATCCCTGATATAATCGGTGAGACCGTCCACAATACGGATTTCCTTATCCAGAACACTGTCTTCTTCCGTAAAATCCCGAAGCCCGCACTGTTCATTTCCAATCAGATAATCGCTTACCGCAACGAGATAAACTGCTTCATCACGGAACTCTCTGCCGTTCGCCAATCCGGTAATATTCACCCGCTGTCCGAATTCCTTTGAGAAATCATAAGTGAAATTGATTCCCCCGAAGATCAGATTGGTATAGGGGTCGTCAAATGAATAAATATAAGGTTTCCCGTTCAATACGCGTGCCTTCAGACGATTACTGGCATTCTCTTCCATAAGTGCACGGATTTCGCTTCCCTTCATTGGCAATACGTTTAACAGGTTGGCATGGCGAAAGATCCGATAGGTGCCCTTCCGACTGATCTCTCCGGGTTCAGCGACATAACCGTCCCGAACCGAAACATTCCCGATGGAAATATCAACATCAGTATGATCTGTCTGACTTCGGTCATAGAATGCTTGTTCATTTCCAAAAGCCTGGTTTGCCAGTGCCTTACTGCCAGTCTCGATCATTGCCTTGAGCACAAGGTCAATGGTATCTGTCTGTTCGATGTAGAGATTCTGGTTTCCATCCCAGTTTCCCTTCAATGTTCCGATTGGCTCATTGACCGCTATTGTGGTTTCTTCAGCATACGGGCGAATAACTTCCTGCAGTTCCTCATCCGCCGCAAAATAGTCCAGCTTCAGGTTTTCACTTTCCAGAATTTCCCATTTCAATTTACCGTCGGCACCTTCCTGAAAACGAATAATGCTCTGGGTAAGATCCTGACCTCCCCCATTGACCAGCAGGATATCTTCATCCTTGCTGTTTCGATAATACGAATTGGAATACTGGTTGTTATGATCATGACCGATGATCAACAGATCAATACCCTCTGTTCCTTCAACCAGACGCAAACCCTGGTGATTGGTATTCTCACCGTATATCAGTTCCCCTTCGTGATTCCCAAGTCCGCCATGATAACAGACGGTAATAAACTCGCATCCCTTTTCACGCATCTCTGCAATATAGCGTTTGGTTTCTTCTGCAATCGAAAAGCTTTCATTCCCTGGATGAACAAACTGCATACCAGGGTATTTATCTTCTGTTTCCCACCGGGGAATATCAACATTCTCCAGGCCAAGAATTCCGATTATATGTTCTTTTCCGTTTACTGTAACGGTTCTGGTGATGTAGGGAGTGAATACGTTCTCCCCTTCTTTGTGAATTCCATCAGTTCCGTCATAGACCGTATTGGCAGAAAGAACGGATACTCCGTACTCTTCGAGATACGTATAGATCCGCTTCATTGTGTCCCAGCTAAAATCAAATTCATGATTTCCGACGATAAACGCATCATATCCGATCCTGGCAAGGCAGACTGCCATGACCGGAGTCAGATCGGAGGATCCTTTTGCATAGTTGAACATCTGTAATTCTGAAATAGCTTCGCCCTCGAAGATATCACCATTATCAATCACAATGACATTCTCTTTGCCATACTCATCCCGCATTGTATTTACCGCAGTGGATACCCTCAGCATGTTATGCGTTTCCGGGGTATCTGTCACAAGATTAGTTTCCCAGCATTTGCCATGCATATCCGTCGTTGAAAGAAATACTACATCGGTATATGGAGAATCCGTAACTATCGCATCCGGCAATTGCCTCTGGCACTTCGAAACAAAAAACAGCAGAAGCACAGCAGCACAAATTACGACTGCCGCTCGGATTATGATTTTCAAAAGAGATTTATCCATATGAATACCTTCCTGTTATTAACTACTTCCTATTTCAGAAAGAAATCGCATAAACCAGTTGTTTTCTCATTTCTCAATCACGGATAGTGTTGTTCTTTCCATTAACTGAAGATTCATGTCTTACAATTCTTTCTTATAAATCACGATTATCGTGATCTCGACAAACTTGATTTTTATTACCCTAACCGTTTCTTTATTTCCTTTTTTACTTTATCCAAGTCGCTGCAGGTCAGAAGAGGGATTAATTCGTCAATCTCATCAATACTCTTGTTCCACCACTTAAAACGCTGCATGAGCTCGATCAGCTCCTCATCGAAACGTTTTCTTATTGGCTTTGCAGGATTTCCAACAACGATTGTATAAGGATCAACATCACTGCCGACGATACTGTTTGCGCCAATGATTGCGCCGTCACCGATATGAACGCCGGGAAGTATCACCGCGTTCTGTCCGATCCATACATCGTTGCCGATCACAGTATCTCCTTTGAACGGCATTTCAGATGGATCCGGCGTGTTCATTTCCCATCCTTCGAGCGTATAAAACGGGAATGTCGTCACAGCGTTCATCTGATGATTGGCATCATTCATCACGAACTCGACGCCTGCCGCAATCTGACAGAACTTGCCGATGATCAGCTTATCCCTGCTCCAGGGATAATAGTTTGTCACATGGCTTTCAAATTCTGAATCTGCAATGTAGGTAAAATTTCCGACGATGATATTCGGATTCTTAATCGTTGGTTTGACGTATATTTCTTTATCATATCCTGCAATCGGATGTACGTTATTCGGATTTGGAACTATTCCGTCTTTCATTTCGTTTACCTTCACAAATTCCAATCTCTTTTTTATTGTTTGAAAAAAATTATTATGCTCTTTGCGAGTTATTATTGATCATACCATCTGCGTGTTCTATGAACGCCGTTCCTTAGCATACAGATACAGGAAGAACACCATAAACGCTTCACCAATCATACTGATAAAAAGAGCAGATCAGTGTTTCCAGTCGCAGGTCCAATTACTGTAAAGAAAAACATGAAGAATGCGGACAAAAACAGATTAGGTGTGTTCTGCCTAAACCACACAACTATACCAGTGATCATCAGCGGAATGATCGTCCCAAACGAAAGCAAGTTGCTGACCACATTAGCCCATTTTGGTGTATCTGGAGATGCAACATATCGGATCACATCGGAGATTTTCTGTTGTTCCAGTACGGTACACAGTGATTGTGCTAAGCCTGCTGCCATTAGCAGTGTGGTAATAATCCAAAGTACATGCATAGCTGTCTTATTAATAATTCATCGCATATCCGCAAATCGGAATCAGAAGTGGGATTAACACACCATGTGCGATAAATCGGACTGGAGTGATTGACTTAAGAACCTCCGGCTGTAACCAGGACCCCAGTCCAATGATGACTGCGTCAAGAATCAGCCCAACCGATATCAGAAATGCAAGAAGATCAATCGGCTGTTTCTTTCTGTGCCATCTAATCAAAAACAAGATTGTGATCACTGACTCGAAGAACGCAATCATCCATATTGCAGATGGCATAATGTTCAATAAAATAGCACGCATATATAAACTCTTCTGTGTTGTATGTGTAGAGAACCAGATACGGTTTTTGAAAATGAACTTGTTACTCAGGGAGAACGATCCAATAACGTTCTAAAAATACCTTTTCTTCCGGTTCATAAACGGTCGATTCATAGATTCCTCCGTTCGCAAGAATCGCTTTCCGGCTGCCCGTATTATCATCAGCACACGTGATCAGCACCTTATCAATGTTAAGTTCCTTGCATTTAAGCAATGCAGTTTTCAGCATCTGAGATGCATAACCCTTGCGGCGTTCACTCGGCATAACCGAATAGCCGATATGGCCTCCGTACTTTTTCAGATATTCATTCAGAGAATGACGGATATCAATCATTCCGATGATTTTATGATCTTCCTCTCGAAGAAAGATAAACTGTGTAGAAGGAACTCGCCCTTCGGGTACCGTCAGAGGATTCTTATGCTTATTCAGATAGTCGATCCAGGCCTCAGGATCGTCAAACTGTTTGAGATCTCCCGTTCCGTCCATGGAATCGCCGCATTCAATAAATTCGCTTCTGTACTCCTGAATCTGCCGGGAATATTCTGCTGTTGGCTCTACCAGTTTCACAATGAAATCACCTCCAAAAATCCAAACATCTGCATTATTCAGTTCCTGCGATGATGAGCAAAATCGCAAACAGAATATAACCCACTCCAAGAAGACCGATGATTCTGCTGTCACTGTTCTCCGATCCGATATTCGAATCTCAATTTGTCATATACCACGCCATCTACCGTAAGACAATTCTTCTCTGTATCAACCAGCCTCATTCCAGACTTTTCCAGCACTTTGCGGGAACTGATATTCTTTGCAGCGCACCAGGCGGTCACACAGGCGATCCCTTCATTTTCCGTCAGATATTCAAGTACTGCTTTTAACGCTTCGGTCGCAAAACCTCTCCCCTGCCAGCTTTGGGCTACACTGAATCCAACTTCTATCTGATTGTCCTGATAGTCATAGGCACCAATTGTCCCTGCAACAACATCATCACCATTGGCATCCATTACCCACGAATATGTATGTTCTTCCTTATAACTGTCAATAAAACGCCGCACTGTTTCCCGGGCCATTTCCGGTGTCGCATATGGGTTCCATCCGGAGTACTGATACATTTCTGGATTTGAGCGAAAATACTCATACAGCTGCTCAGCATCATCCGGACGATATCTTCGAAGGATAAGATGTTCTGTCCATAATTCAGCTGTCCCATGCGGAACTATTTCCTCAATTGATTTAATCTGAGAATTGCAGACGAGGACATCCTCAACAAAGATTCCATCCTCCCCCTGTCCCCATTCACACTCCAGAAAGTCTGCATTGCCATACCTTGCACGGCCCGAAAAAGTATTTCCATATATATCTTTAATGCAAACATATTTCCCATCGTAATTTATAAGGTCCACTATTCACCTCCAACAGCCGAAACTTATTCTTCGATCCGTTTTATGATTCGTGCCGGGTTTCCGGCAATTACGACATGATCAGGAAATGATTTGGTCACTACCGATGCGGCCGCAATAACCGTATTATTCCCAATCGTTACGCCTGGAAGAATTGTAACTCCACCGCCGATCCATACATTGTCACCTATCGTGACCGGCTTAGGAATACCGATCTTCTCCCTTCTTGATTCTGCATCCAGCGAATGACCAATCGCATAGATACACGTTTTTGGTCCGATCATACAATGTGCGCCAATTCTGATCGGAGCGGCATCCAGAAATACACAGTCAAAATTCATAAAGAAATCTTCACCCAAAAAGATGTTATAGCCATAATCACAGTGAAATGGAGGCTTAACAGCGATTCGTTCACCGCACTGCCCGAACAGTGTTTTCAACAATGAGATTCTCACTGCCTCATCCTCAGGAGAATTGTTGAACTGAGCACAGAGGATTCGCGCATGTTTCTTATCTTCCATAAGTTGTGAATCATTTGTAAAAAACGGTTCGCCAGCTGTCATTTTCTCCCGTTCAGTTTTTCTCTCATTTTCCATAATTACCTCTGCTAATTCTTCTCCGCCAAAGTCATTCACATTACATTTCACTCTTCATGATTCCATCTTAAATAAATTGGCGAACTCTTCCAATGTCATTTCAGATAAATCTTTTCCCATGCCAAAGGTCTCCACAAGTCCCGATTTGTCGAACACTTCTTGAAACCATTATAAAGTTTATAAAATCAATGTTTTGCCGATGAAGCTGAAGTTCTTAGGTAAAATTACGCGTCACCACGTAAAGTCCCCGTTTGAACCGGACATGCACTATTAACGCATCCGGCTCACCACAAAACTCAGTCAAATTAATGCGCAACATAGATATTCACTTTGCATACAGGCATTACCAGCG
>JAFWJN010000028.1 GCA_017514685.1 Clostridia bacterium | reverse complement strand
CAATTTCCGGCAACGGATCCTGATGACAAACCGTACAGCCTGACCCTGAGACGCAGTGAACCCACTGCCCTCGGGCAGTGGGTTCAGAATTACTCTTTGACTGTTTCTACAAGCTCAACCCCAACTATTGACATTGAGCCCAAAAAAGGAAAAAGAGCAAAGAATTTTATATCCTTGCTCTTTTATTGCTTCAAAGATCAGACAAGCTCCAGTACAACCACGGGAGCTGCATCGCCTCTGCGTGCGCCCAGTTTGTACATACGGGTATATCCGCCCTTCTTGCCTTCCTTAGCACGTGCATCGTACTTCGGTGCATATTCACGGAACAGCTTCTCCACAACGGGATGAGCATTGTCCTTTGTACGCTCCTTGTACTCGCTCTTGGATTCATCCGCTTTCTTGGGTTCGGGAATATCATAGAGATATGCCATGATCTGACGGCGGGCATGCAGCTTGGACGGACGGTCCTGGGGCTTTTCCACCTTGCTGATCTGGTCCTTTTCATTGCGGACTTCCTTTTCAACCATATCGTAGTTCTGGTACTCGTTCACGGCAAGCGTGATGAGTTTTTCAGCAATACTGCGAACTTCCTTGGCGCGGGCTTCGGTCGTAACGATCTTGCCGTTCCAAATCAGTGCGGTCGTGAGGTTTCTGAGCATTGCAACACGCTGATCGGTGGTCTTTGAGAATTTCCGGTTTGCCATTGTTGCTTCCTCCTTAATCTTCGTTTGTGCGCAGGGCGAGGCCCAGCTGCGCTAATTTAAGCTGTACTTCTTCGAGAGACTTCCGTCCGAGGTTACGGACTTTCATCATCTCATCCTCATCACGCTGCACCAGTTCTTCAACGGTGTTGATACCGGCACGCTTGAGGCAGTTGTAGGAACGAACCGAAAGATCGAGTTCCTCGATATTCATCTCAAGGATCTTCTCCTTCTTCTTATCGTCCTTCTCCACGAGGATGTCGACGTCCTGCACGTGCTCCGTCAGATTGATGAAGAGCATCAGATGCTCTGTCAGAATCTTTGCTGCGAGAGATGCAGCTTCTTCAGGCTGAATGCTTCCGTCGGTCCAGATTTCAAGAGTGAGCTTATCGAAGTCGGTGATTTGTCCGACACGGGTATTCTCAACCGTGAAGTTGACCTTGGTGATCGGCGTGAAGATGGAGTCAACAGCGATCTCTCCGATCGGCATGTCCGGACGCTTGTTCCGGTCGGATACCACATATCCTCTGCCATGATCGAGATTGATCTCAATATGAAGTCTGCCGTTTTCATCCACAGTTGCAATATGGAGGTCAGGATTGATGATCTCAACTTCCGCATCCGGCAGAATGTCGCCAGCTTTTACTTCACAGGGACCGACTGCGTCGATAACGACTTTCTTCGGTTCATTGCTGTGCAGTTTGACGATCAGTTCCTTCAGATTCAGGACGATTTCGGTCACATCTTCCTTGACGCCCTCGATTGTGGAGAATTCATGCAGAACTCCGTCGATCCTGATGGATGTTGCTGCAACGCCGGGAAGGCTGCTCAAAAGAACGCGACGCATCGAGTTGCCCAACGTGGTGCCAAATCCGCGCTCAAGCGGCTCCACCACGAACTTGCCGTAGTTGTTCGAGCTCTCTACGCATTCGAGTTTGGGCTTTTCAATTTCTATCATACGATACCCTCCTTCGGTGATGTTGTTTCAATTTGCTGATATGGATTATCTTGAGTAGTACTCAATGATGTTATGCTCTTCAATCGGCATATCGATATCCGCACGAGTCGGAAGCGTAACAACACGGCCGGTCAGAGTTTCGACGTCGAGATCCAGCCATGCCGGAACTGTACGTTCGATTCCCTCTTCGCGCAGCTGCTTGAAGAACGGAATGTCACGGGATTTTTCACGGACGGAGATCACATCGCCGGCTTTGATTTCATAGGAAGCGATGTCAACCTTCTTGCCGTTTACGAGCAGGTGGCCATGAGTGACCATCTGACGTGCCATGGGACGGGTCTTGCCGAAGTTCAGGCGGTAAGCAACGTTGTCAAGACGACGCTCGATCAGAACCAGCATGTTTTCACCGGTGTTGCCCTTCTGGTTGGCAGCCTTCTCATAATACTTATGGAACTGCTTCTCCAGAATGCCATAAACGAACTTGACCTTCTGCTTTTCTTTGAGCTGGAGGGCGTATTCGGACTTCTTTGCACGTCTCTGCGAACCGGGATTACGGGTGGATTCCTTGGAATAACCCATATCTCCAGGGGAAATACCCAAAGCGCGGCAGCGCTTGAGGATCGGCTGCATATTTCTTGCCATAGTTCAAATACCTCCTTACACTCTTCTGCGTTTCGGCGGACGGCAGCCATTGTGTGCGATCGGGGTCACATCTTTGATGGAGACGATCTGCAGACCAACGGATGCAAGTGCGCGAATCGCGGACTCACGGCCGGAACCGGGTCCCTTGACATAAACTTCAACTGTCTTTAAGCCATGCTCCATTGCTGCTTTGGCTGCCGCTTCGGAAGCCATCTGAGCTGCGAACGGAGTGGATTTACGCGAACCGCGGTAACCGAGCGAACCTGCGCTCGACCAGGAGATCGCGTTGCCCTGTGTATCTGTGATCAGAACCAGGGTGTTGTTGAAAGAGGAACGAATGTGCGCTGCACCACGCTCAATGTTCTTTTTTTCACGACGTTTGCGGGAAACCGCTTTTTTCATTTTCGCTTTAGCCATGATTCGTTTCCTCCTTACTTCTTCTTGCCGCCCTGCGTACGTTTCGGACCCTTACGGGTACGAGCGTTCTGCTTCGTGGACTGTCCGCGAACGGGCAGGCCTTTGCGGTGACGCACACCACGATAGCAGCCGACTTCGATCAGCCGCTTGATATTCATCGAGGTTTCACGTCTGAGATCGCCCTCAACTTTGATATTGTGGTCGATATACTCTCTGAGTTTGGTGACATCGCTTTCATCAAGATCACGAACGCGGGTATCAGGATTGATGCCGGTTTCTGCGAGGATCTTGGAAGCGGTAGTGCGACCGATTCCGTAGATGTAGGTCAAGCCGATTTCGACTCTCTTGTCTCTCGGAAGGTCTACGCCAGCAATACGTGCCATATGGTTTAATACCTCCGTAAAAATTTGAATGAATCTATATACGCTCGCGGGTAAGTACATAGTACCAGCCGCCCCGCAAGTTTTTTCCTTCAGGGAAAATTAGCCCTGCTTCTGCTTGTGCTTCGGGTTCTCGCAGATAATCATCACGCGGCCCTTGCGCTTAATCACTTTGCACTTTTCGCAAATGGGTTTGACAGACGGTCTTACTTTCATTGTAATATCTCCTTATCAAAATCTTCTGATTTTCTCAATTCTTAGCACGCCATGTGATACGGCCGCGCGTCAGATCATACATCGACAGTTCTACAGTTACCTTGTCACCGGGAAGGATGCGAATGTAATTCATTCTCAGTTTTCCCGAGATCGTTGCGAGGATCTTGTGATCATTCGGCAGTTTGACTTCGAACATAGCGTTCGGATAAGCTTCGGTAACTACGCCTTCGACTTCGATAACATCTTGTTTGGACACCTGTAATCCTCCTTATGCAAGATTTTCGTCACATGCCTTCAGGAACTTATGAAGTTCACTGTTCTGCAACTTCGTATTGGGATCGATCTCCATCTGATATCCGGGTACGGCTCTCAGATGCTTGTTCTTCTTTTTCTTCGGCTTTTCCACGGTCCGTGTCTTCCCGTCTGCAATCAGAACATACTGTTCATCGATTACTTCCAGGATCACAAACCGCCTGCCGCTGTCGTGTCCCGCTACGGAGCGGACTACGTCGCCTTTCTTCCATGGACCTTTCATCAGTACTCCTCCGAACAGGTCAGAAGAATCGGCTTTCCGTCCGTAATGGCAATACTGTTCTCATAATGAGCAGCCGGCTTTCCGTCACGCGTTGTGATCGTCCAGCCGTCATCCAGCTGCCAGACTTCCTTCTTTCCCTGTGTGATCATCGGTTCCACCGCGATCGTCATTCCCGCCTGCAGTCTCTGACGAGCCCGCGGAGAATAAAAGTTGGGAACTTCGGGGTCTTCATGCAGCTGCCTGCCGACTCCGTGTCCGGTCAGTTCGCGTACGACTCCGTATCCGTGCGATTCGGCATATTCCTGAATCGCTTTGGAAATATCGCATACACGATAACCGGGTCTTGCATACCGAATGCCTTCAAAGAAGCATTCTTTTGTTACCTGGACAAGTCTCCTTGTTTCCTCGGCAACATTGCCGACACAGAAAGTTCTTGCCGCATCGCCCACGAACCCGTTCAATGTGGCGCACACATCGCATGATACGATGTCTCCGTCTTTGATTTTCCGGGGTCCGGGAATGCCGTGCACGACTACTTCATTCACTGAGATGCAGATGGCCTTTGGAAATCCGTTGTAGTTGAGGCAGGTCGGATATGCACCCTGGCTCCGGATATAATCTTCGGCAATCGCGTTCAGTTCTCCTGTCGTAATCCCGATTCGGACACTGCGTTCCAAAAGCAGCAGCGTGTCTTCCACGATCTTGCCTGCCGCTTTCATGCACTCAATGTCATGCACCGACTTGATGGTGATCATTTGGCAAGTCCCTTCACAATGCTATCCGTCACGGAGTCGATCGCCTGATCTCCGTCGACAGTGAGCAACTTCCCGCGCTCTTGATAATAAGCGATCAGGGGTGCTGTCTTTTTCTCGTAAACAACGAGTCTGTTATGAACTGTCTCCTCGCGGTCATCGTCACGCTGATACAGCTTCGCGCCGCATTTATCGCATGTGTCTGCCGCATGTGTCGTCACATGGTAGGCTGCTCCGCAATCCGGACACATTCTCCTGCCGGAGATACGTGCCACAAGACGCTCAGACGGAACTTCGATATCCACCACATAATCGATTTCTGTCAGTTCTCCGAGCGCATCCGCCTGAGCGGTCGTTCTCGGGAAACCATCCAGCAGAAAACCGTTTTTGCAGTCATCTTCCTGAATCCTGTTCTCAACCATTCCGATGATCACGGAATCGGGAACGAGTTCTCCGCGGTCGATGAAGGACTTCGCCTGTGCGCCCAGGAGAGTGGCATTGCGGATCTCCGACCGCAGCATATCCCCGGTGGAGATATGCGCGATCTGATACCGTTCCGCAATGCGTTCTGCCTGCGTGCCTTTTCCCGCACCTGGCGGGCCTAAGAAAATCAGTTTCATGTTCTGTATCCTTTTAGTTCAGGAATCCCTTGTAGTGACGCATGAGCATCTGGTTGTCAAGAGCGTCTGCAGTCTCAAGCGCAACACTGACCATGATCAGGACGCTCGTAGCACCGAACATATTCGTAACACCCATGATGTTCAGAATAATCGTCGGAACGATTGCGATGATTGCAAGGAACAGCGAGCCGAACAGAGTGAGACGGTTGGAAATCTTTCCAAGATAGTCTCCTGTGGGCTTGCCCGGACGGATACCCGGGATAAAGCCGCCGTTCTGCTGCAGGTTCTTCGACATCTCGACCGGATTGAATGTGATCGAAGTGTAGAAATAACCGAACGCAATGATCAGAACGAAGTAGATGATGTAGTATACGTAAGGCGCATACTGTGCTCCGTAATACTCAATGCCCGGGGTCTTGAAAACGCTCGTGGCAACATAGCCCGTTCCGTCAACATACACCTTGGGCGAAGAGACCATCCAGCGATACCAGAACTGAGCAAAACCGCTGCTCTGGTTGAAGAACTGCATGATCATCTCAGGGAACTGCATCAGTGTCATTGCGAAGATCAACGGCAGAACGCCGTTTGCATTCGCCTTCATCGGGATGTAGGTGGACTGACCGCCATACATCTTACGGCCGACAACGCGCTTCGCATACTGAACAGGAACCTTACGGACTGCCTTGTCGATGAACACGACGAATGTGATCAGGGCAAGGATCGTGACAATCGTCAGAACCGCAACGACCCATGTTCCGACGGAAGCCGGGTCTGCTGCGATCGCCTGGACGCGCTCGATAATGAACTCGTCAACACGGGATACGATGGAAGCGAAGATCAGAAGCGAAATACCGTTTCCGATTCCCTTTTCCGTGATCCGCTCACCGAGCCACATCAGGAACGCGGTACCTGCAGCTGCGCAGATCGCAACAACTGCGATGTTTCCTGCAAATGCCCAGCCTGTGCCGTTTACGATCGGAGAACCGTAGGAGTTCTTGATCACGTTATTGTAGGAAATAACGATACCGGTCGACTGAACAACAGCAAGTCCGACTCCTGCGTAACGGGTGATCCGCTCAATCTTCTCGCGTCCGTCATCTTCTTTGCTCATCTTCTCAAGGGCGGGAATCGCCATCGTGAGAAGCTGCAGGATAATGGATGCGGTGATGTACGGGGAAATACCCATTGCGAAGATCGTGAACTGCGAGAACGCAGAACCTGACATCAAGCTCATGAAGTCAGACATCGCCGACAGCTGAGAAGTGGCTGCTTTCCATGCTTCCAGGTTGACACCCGGAATCGGAATCGCACTTCCGAGGCGGTAGACAACGATCAGAAGAAGCGTATACAGGATCTTCTTACGGATGTCCTTGATTTTAAAAGCGTTGATGAATGTGCTAAGCATTAGAGCACCTCAACGTTTCCGCCTGCATTCCGGATGGCTTCCTCTGCGGATTTCGAGAACTTGGCAGCCTTGACGGTGAGTGCTTTTGTGAGCTCGCCGCCACCCAGAACCTTCAGGCCGTCCTTTTCGATCTTGCTGATAATGCCGTATTCTTTCAGCAGCTCAGCAGTGACCGTGGTATTGTCCTCCAACCCATTCAGGTCGGAAATGTTGATGATGGTATACTCTTTTGCAAAGTGATTGTAGAAGCCGCGCTTCGGGAGGCGACGGGTCAGAGGCATCTGACCGCCTTCGAAACCGTTCTTCTTGCTGCCACTGCGGGCTTTCTGGCCCTTGTGACCCTTTGCGGAAGTTTTACCGATACCGGAACCGGTGCCGCGTCCAACGCGCTTCGGCGCATGAGTTGCACCTTCGGTCGGTCTTAATTCATGGATCTTCATATTGTTGACCCTCCTTACTCTTCTTCGACCTTAACAAGGTGTTTTACCTTGAAGATCTGGCCGCGAACGCACGCATTGTCGGGCTTCTCAACAGTCTGATTGACCTTGCGGAGTCCAAGCGCCTTAACGGTGTCCTGCTGATCTTTGAGACTGCTGATCGGGCTCTTAATCAATGTGATTTTCAACATGATCGGGTCCTCCTTACAGAATCTCATCAACAGATTTGCCGCGGAGCGCAGCGATCTGTTCTGCAGTACGGAGCTGTGACAGTCCGTTCAGCGTTGCTTTGACGCAGTTGGACGGGTTGTTGGAACCGAACGACTTGGTCCGGATATCCTTGATGCCTGCCATCTCGAGGACAGCACGGGCAGGACCGCCAGCGATAACGCCGGTACCTTCCTGAGCGGGGAGCATGCGGACATGGCCCTTGCCGAACTTACCTTCTACTTCGTGCGGAATCGTTGTTCCGACGACCGGTACTTCGATCATGTGGCGTTTTGCATCCTCAACACCCTTGCGGACCGCATCGGGAATTTCAACTGCTTTGCCGAGACCTACGCCGACTTTGCCGTTCTCATTGCCGACAACCATCAGCGCGGTGAAGCGGAAATTCTTACCGCCCTTAACAACCTTCGCAACGCGGTTGATTGCAACGAGCTTTTCTTTGAATTCGGGAACTTCGCGCTCGAATTTTCTTTCTCTGTCGTTTCTCATTTCGTTTCCTCCTTAGAAGTCCAAGCCTGCTTCTCTAGCGCCTTCAGCAACTGCCGCTACACGGCCTGTGTAGAGGTAACCGCCGCGATCGAAAACGACTTTCGTGACGCCCTTTTCGAGAGCACGCTGTCCGATGAGTTTTCCGACGAGCTTGCTGGCTTCGGTCTTGGTCTTGTCATTGAGTTCTCCTTTGATCTGTGCATCCAGAGTAGAAGCAGCAGCCAGAGTGTTACCAGTGGTATCGTCAATGATCTGAGCGTAGATGTGATTGGTGCTGCGATAGACATTCAGTCTCGGGCGATCACATGTTCCGTTGAGATCTCTGCGCTGACGATGATGACGAACCTTGCGAACAGAGTTCTTATCAATCTTAGAAAACATTCTATGTTACTCCTTTCTACCTTACTTACCGGTCTTGCCTTCCTTGCGGAGGACTGTTTCGCCTTCATAGCGGATGCCTTTGCCCTTGTAGGGTTCCGGCGGACGGCTTGCGCGAACATCAGCCGCAACCTGGCCGACCTTCTGCTTGTCGATGCCCTTGATCGTGATCTTCGTCGGGGCGGGCGTTTCGAACTCGATGCCATCCATCTTTGCGAAACGCACCGGATGAGAATAACCAAGGTTCAGAACGAGGTCTTTTCCATCCATCTGTGCTCTGTAACCGGTACCGACGATCTCAAGTTTCTTCTCGAAACCTGCGGTTACGCCGAGAACCATGTTATTGATCAGAGAGCGGGTCAGACCGTGCAGAGCACGGTGCTGTTTGTCGTCACTCGGACGGGAAACGGTCAGATGACCATTTTCCTGTTCAAGTTTCATTTCAGGCGAGACCGTTTGCTTCAGTTCGCCCTTGGGGCCTTTCACGGTCACGCAATTATGATTGTCGACCGTGATTGTCACTCCGGCCGGAATTGCGACCGGAAGTTTTCCGATTCGAGACATTTTATTATCCTCCGTTTAAATTACCAGACGTATGCGAGCACTTCGCCGCCAACGCCGAGTTTTCTTGCTTCCCGGTCGGTCATAACGCCGCGGGATGTGGACAGGATAGCGATACCCATGCCGCCGAGGACTTTGGGGATCTCATCCTTACGGGCATAAACGCGCAGACCCGGACGGGAAATACGCTTGATGCCAACGATGACGCGCTGCTTGTTGGGACCATACTTCAGTTTGATGCGGATCGTTTTTTCGATGCCTTCTTCGATGATCTCAAAGCCTTTGATGTAGCCTTCCTCCAAGAGGATCTCCACAATCGCCTTCTTGATGGCTGAAGCAGGAACGTCTACCGTTTCATGCTTTGCAACCAGTGCGTTGCGGATTCTGGTGAGCATATCTGCAATTGTATCTGTCATGATCTGAATCCTCCTGATTACCAGCTGGCTTTACGCACGCCGGGGATGTTGCCGTTATAAGCTTCTTCACGGAAGCAGATACGGCAGATGCCATACTTGCGGAGAACCGAGTGCGGACGACCGCAGATACGGCAACGGGTGTAAGCGCGGGTCGAGTACTTGGGCTCTCTCTGCTGCTTCAGCTTCAAAGATGTCTTTGCCATAATGGTTCCTCCTTCATTAGTCCTGGACGAACGGCATGCCGAGCAGTGCCAGAAGCTCTTTGGCTTCTTCGTCAGTCTGTGCGCTCGTGACGAACACGATGTTCATACCACGGGTCTTATCAACATCGTCATAGTTGATCTCCGGGAAGATCAGCTGTTCTCTGACGCCCATTGCGTAGTTTCCTCTGCCGTCAAACGACTTGTCGGAAACGCCGCGGAAGTCGCGGACGCGCGGGAGAACGATGTTCATCAGCTTGTCAGCGAAGTAATACATACGGTCGCCGCGGAGAGTAACCTTCGCACCGATGTTCATGCCTTCACGAACTTTGAAGTTCGCAACAGACTTCTTCGCCTTGGTGATGACTGCTTTCTGACCGGCAATGTTGGAAAGCTCTTCAACAGCCTTTTCAATGCCCTTGGGATTATCCTTCTCAGAGCCGAGACCCATGTTCAGGATGATCTTGTCGAGCTTCGGGATCTGCATGACGTTCTCATATTTGAACTTTTCCTGCAGAGCCGGAACAACTTCTTCATTATACTTGGTCTTCAGACGGGGTGCACCGCTGAAAGGCTTTGCCTGTACTGCAGCCTTCTTTTTGGGTGCAGCCTGTGCAGTTTCTTTCTTTGCCATTGTTTATCTCCTTCCGTCTCAGTCCATGACCTTGCCGCACTTTTTGCAAACGCGGACTTTCTTACCATCAACGATCTGGTGTGCGACGCGGGTCGCTTTGCCGCACTTGGGGCAAACCAGCATAACGTTGGAAGCATCGATCGTGCCTTCTGTCTCGATCCGGCCGCCTGCCTCGCCCTGACGACGGGGTTTGACGTGCTTGGTGATCATGTTGGCACCCTGGACCGAAACGCGGCCCTTCTGGGGGTCCGAAGTCAGGATCTTGCCCTGCTTGCCTTTATCCTGGCCGGAGATCACAACGACGGTATCGCCTTTTTTCACATTCAGTTTTGCCATGTTGCTTTCCTCCTTACAGAACTTCGGGTGCGAGAGAGACGATCTTCATATAGTCTTTCTCACGAAGCTCACGTGCGACCGGCCCAAAGATACGGGTGCCGCGCGGCTGCTTCTGATCATTAATGATGACGCACGCATTATCGTCGAAACGGATGTGGCTGCCATCGGGACGGGATGTCTGGGAAGTCGTGCGGACGATAACCGCGCGAACGACATCCTTCTTCTTTACGGCGCCGCCCGGTGCTGCAGACTTAACTGCGCACACGATGACATCGCCGACGCCTGCGAACTTCACTTTGGAGCCGCCCAGGATGTGAATGCACTGAACTTCCTTGGCGCCGCTGTTGTCCGCGACTTTCAATCTGGTTTGAGGCTGAATCATACTATTTTCCTCCCCATTACTTCGCCTTTTCGATGATTTCTACAAGGCGCCATCTCTTGTCCTTGGAAATCGGGCGGGTCTCCATGATACGCACGGTATCACCGATACCGCACTGGTTCTCTTCATCGTGCGCCTTGAATTTGCGGGTACGATTGACCATCTTGCCGTACAGGGGATGGCGAACCTTGGTTTTGATGGAAACAACGATCGTCTTGTCCATCTTATCGCTGGTAACGATACCAACGCGGGTCTTACGATAACCTCTCTGTTCTTCCATGTGCCATTTCCTCCTTATTCGGCATCCTGACCGAGCTCACGAGCGCGGAGAACGGTCTTGATTCGTGCGATGTCTTTCCTGCATTCGCTGATGCGCGCGGGATTGCTGATCTGTCCAGTTACAGACTGGAAGCGAAGATTGAACAATTCGGCTTTCAGCTCTTTTTCCTGCTTGAGCAGTTCATCTTTGCTCATGGCTTTCAGTTTATCTGCCTTCATGATCATTCTTCTCCTTTCTCTTCAGCTTTTTTCACGATCTTGCACTTGAGCGGCAGCTTGTGCATTGCAAGACGGAGAGCTTCACGAGCGGTCGCTTCATCTACTTCTGCGATCTCGAACATGACTCTGCCGGGCTTCACAACTGCAACCCAGTATTCGGGGGAACCTTTACCGGAACCCATTCGGGTTTCAGCAGGCTTTTCAGTAACAGGCTTATCGGGGAAGATCTTCGTCCAGACCTTACCGCCACGCTTGATGTAACGAGTCATCGCGACACGGGCAGCTTCAATCTGGTTGCTGGTGACCCAGGAGGGCTCCAGCGCGACGAGACCATATTCACCGTAAGTGATGGTGTTACCGCGATGTGCGGCACCCTTCATGCGTCCGCGGAAAACTCTGCGGCGCTTAACTCTCTTCGGCATTAACATGGATTATTTGCCTCCTTCCGAGCGCTTTGCACGCTTGAGGACTTCACCCTTGTAAATCCATACTTTGCAGCCGATGCGGCCGTACTGGGTGTTTGCCTCGGCAAAGCCATAGTGAATGTCCGCGCGCATGGTCTGCAGCGGGATGGAACCGTCATGGTATCCCTCTGCTCTCGCAATCTCGGCACCGCCGAGACGTCCCGCGCAGGTGAGTTTGATTCCCTTGACGCCGGGGCGCTGCATTGCGCGCTGCATTGCCTGCTTCATCGCGCGGCGGAAGCTGATACGCTTCTCGATCTGCGCTGCGATGTTTTCTGCAACAAGCTGTGCATCCGCATCCGCATCACGTACTTCCATGATGTTGATTGCGACGGGCTTGCCGATCTCTGCTGCGACGGACGCTTTGATCTCTTCGATGCCTGCGCCGCCCTTGCCGATCAGCATACCGGGACGCGCGGTGTAGATACCAACGCTGATCTTGCCGGTTGCACGGTCAATCACAATGCGGGAAATGCTTGCCTGATAGTACTTTTTCTTAACGAAATCACGGATCTTGCGGTCCTCAACGAGGCAGTCCGAGAAGTCCTTCTTCGTTGCATACCAATGCGTGTTCCAATCTCTGATCACGCCTACGCGGAATCCGTTCGGATTAACTTTCTGACCCATACTGTCCTCCTTACTTGACCTGATCCAGGATGATCGTGATGTGGCTGGTGCGCTTGCGAATCGGGGAAGCAGAGCCACGCGCTCTTGCGCGATAACGCTGCAGTGTCGGTCCCTGATTGGCATAGACCTCCGCAACATACAGATCGTCGCGGTTCATGTCGAGGTTGTTCTCTGCATTTGCGATTGCAGAGTTCAGGAGCTTCAGCACCGGTTCGCTGGCGGATTTGGGCGTGTAAGCCAAAATCGCAGCGGCTTCTTTAACGCTCTTGCCGCGGATCAAGTCGATGACCGTCTTGACCTTGCGGTTCGAAATGCGAATATAACGAGCGATAGCGCGGGGGCGCTTATCAGCTGTTTCATGACGGCGAGCCGTCTTTTCTCTCGTTCTGGTTGCCATGATCGTTCCTCCTTATTTTGCTCCCGAGGATTTCTCGGAGCCCCTGTGACCGCGGAACGTGCGGGTGGGTGCGAACTCGCCCAGCTTGTGTCCGACCATCTCTTCCGTAACGTACACCGGAACATGCTTTTTGCCGTCATGTACCGCGATCGTGTGGCCGACGAAATCGGGGAAGATCGTGGAGGCACGGGACCATGTCTTAACAACGGTCTTCTTGCCGCTCTCATTCATGGACTGAATGCGAGAGTACAAGCGTTCTTCTACAAACGGACCTTTTTTGACCGATCTGCTCATTGTTTATCCTCCTAATTACTTACCACTCGTTCTGCGGCGAACGATGTACTTGTTGCTCTTGTTCTTCTTCTTACGCGTCTTGTAACCGAGCGCGGGCTTGCCCCAAGGAGTGACAGGGCCCGGACGGCCGATCGGGGATTTGCCCTCGCCACCACCATGTGGATGGTCGTTCGGGTTCATGACAGAACCACGGACGGTCGGGCGGATACCCATGTGACGCTTGCGCCCTGCTTTACCAAGCTGAACGTTCTGATAATCCAGATTGCCGACCTGGCCGATCGTCGCTTTCGCGTTCATCGGGATCAGACGGACTTCGCCGCTGGGAAGACGTACCTGAGCGTACTTGCCTTCCTTTGCCATCAGCTGCGCCGCATTGCCTGCGGAACGGACCAGCTGGGCGCCCTTGCCGGGCTTCAGCTCGATGCAGTGGATCATCGTGCCGACGGGGATGTACTGGAGCTCCAGTGCATTGCCGATCTTGATGTCGGCGCTTTCGCCGGAAATAACGGTGTCACCAACATTCAGGCCGTAAGGAGCGATGATGTAGCGCTTTTCGCCGTCTGCATAGAACAGAAGAGCGATATTCGCGGAACGGTTCGGATCGTACTCGATGGCATTGACCGTTGCGGGGATGCCGTCCTTGTTGCGCTTGAAGTCGATCACGCGATACTTGCGCTTTGCGCCGCCGCCCTGATGACGAACGGTGATCTTACCGGTGAAATTGCGGCCCGCTTTGCTGTTGAGGTCTTCGACCAGTGCCTTTTCAGGGGTCTTCTTGGTGATCTCCTCATAAGTGGAGACGGACATGTGCCTTGTACCCGGCGTAATGGGGTTCAGTTTACGAATAGCCATGTTTTGCCTCCTTACTGTGCGATACCGTCAAAGAGCTCAATGCCCTTGGAATCGGCTGTCAGTTTGACATACGCTTTCTTTTTGGCAGCGGTTCTGCCCTGCGTACGGCCCTGGCGCTTTACTTTGCCAATCTTGTTCACAGTGTGAACGCTCGCAACTTTAACGCCGAAGATCTCTTCGACCGCCTGAGCGATCTCGATCTTGTTCGCGGTCTTCGCAACTTCGAAAGTGTAGATGCGATGCGCGATATAATCATAACTCTTTTCCGTGAGGATCGGAGCTTTTACGACATCATATGCGTTCTTCATTATGCGTAAACCTCCTCGATCTTTTCCGCTGATGCCTTTGTGAGGATCAGCTTCTCATACTTCAAGATCTCGTAAGCGCTCAGCGTTCCGACCTGTGTTGTCTTGACGTTCGGGATGTTGGCAGTGGCACGCTCCACGGTGTCATCCTTATCGGCAAGAACGATCAGAGCCTTTTCGGTATTGACCGCTTTTAAAACCTTGACCATTTCCTTGGTCTTCGGAGCTTCAATGTTCAGTGCATCGAACACGATCAGCTCATTCTCGTTGACCTTGGAGGACAGTGCGGACCACATTGCGAGGCGCTTGACTTTCTTGTTCAGGCGAATCGCGTAGTCACGGGGTTTGGGGGCAAAAACGACGCCGCCATGTCTCCACTGCGGAGAACGGGTAGAACCCTGGCGAGCACGGCCTGTGCCCTTCTGGCGCCACGGCTTTTTGCCGCCGCCGGAAACTTCTGCGCGGGTCAGAGCGCTCTGTGTGCCCTGACGGCAGTTTGCAAGGTGTGCAACGACGACATCGTGCAGAACGCTCTCGTTGACCTCATGGCCGAAAACATTCTCAGAAAGTTCGATCTCGCCAACGGTGTTGCCCTTGATATCATACAATGCTACGTTCGGCATGTTCTTTCCTCCTTACTTCACGGTGCTCTTGACCGCAACCAGCGTTCCCTTTGCTCCGGGGATCGCGCCCTTGATCAGGATCAGGTTGCGCTCAGCATCGGTCTTGACGACTTCCAGGTTCTGGACTGTGACATTCTCACTGCCCATATGTCCGGGAAGACGCTTGGTCTTGAAAACTTCGCCGGGGTAGGTGCAGGCGCCCATGGAACCGGCAACACGATAGGAATGAGAACCGTGAGTCTTGCGGCCGCGAGCCTGATTCCAACGCTTGATGTTGCCTTCGAAGCCCTTGCCCTTGCTCTTGCCGGAAACGTCAACCTTGTCGCCTTCTGCAAAGACATCCGCTTTGATGAGCTGTCCTACTTCATAGGAAGCAGCGTCGTCGAGTTTGAACTCTTTGAAGTAACGCATGGTCTTAACGCCCGCCTTGGCGCAATGGCCCTTAATCGGCTTGTTTGACAGATTCTCGCGAACTTCGCAGAAGCCCACCTGAATCGCTTCGTAACCGTCGTTACCGACAGTCTTCTTCTGGATGACGGGGCAAGGACCGGCTTCGATAACAGTGACGGGAATCATGGTACCGTCAGTCCGGAAGAACTGCGTCATACCGATCTTCTTGCCCAAAATGGCTTTCTTCATTTGGTCTTACCTCCGTTATTATTTTTACAGTTTGATTTCGATGTCGACGCCCGCCGGGAGATCGAGTTTCATCAGTGCTTCAACTGTTTTGGTGGACGGCTGAATGATGTCGATCAGACGCTTGTGGGTGCGGATCTCGAACTGCTCACGGGAATCCTTATACTTGTGCGTTGCGCGCAGGATCGTAACGATTTCCTTTTCAGTGGGCAGCGGGATGGGGCCGGAAACCTGTGCTCCGGTTCTCTTGGCGGTGTCAACGATCTTCTCGGCGCTCTGGTCGATCAGACTGTGTTCATAAGCCTTGAGTTTGATGCGAATTCTTTGGTTTGCCATACTTGTTGTTCCTCTCTCTAGAAATTTGATGTTGTTGGGCAGTACACAGAGCCGTGTGTTTCCCTTTTATTTTTTTCGCACAGCCTTTCGGCTGCGCATGGGACGGCACGGGGTGTCCGCTATTTTTGCCCCGCCCGAAGGATTCGGGCGTCGGACTCCCGCGAAATTACCCGGAATGGCTGCCGGCAACCTCCGCGGATCGCCCTTGCGTCTAGGCATAGACATACCTATGGCGCGAACGGTGATATATTACTAGAAACCCACAGAAATGTCAATAATTAATTTAAATTTTACATACTTTTTATGTACGGCTTCGTTTTTTTTCTGAAAAAAACTCTTTTCTCTGCTATTTTCCTTTGCCGAAGGGGCAAAAAAAGCAGCTGCCTGCAGAAGCAGGTAACTGCATCTGTTTTTCCTTCTGTCTTCTCAGGAGTTGGATTTCCGCTCAAGCGCAAGCGCATATGCCGCCTTTTTTGAGATATGCAGTTTCTCTGCCGCACAGGATGCAGCATCTTTCACGGACATGCTTTTCAGCAGATCGTCCATCAGCCCGGCAGGATCTGCATTAGGTTCGGCACTTTCTTCTTCCGGAAGGACAGTGATGACGCATTCCCCTTTCGGTTCCGTTTCAAACTCTTCGATCAGTTCAGACAGAGTTCCTCTGTAGACCGTCTCGAACTTCTTCGTCAGTTCCCGCAGCACGGCCGCCCTGCAGTTGCCGAGCCGCTCTTTCAGATCCTGCAAGGTTCCCTGCACTCTGTGAGGGCTCTCATACAGGATACACAGATGACCGGTCTTTGCGATTGCGTCCATCATTTCCCTGCGCGGCTTTGTTTCGCGCGGAAGAAAGCCGAAAAAAGTAAACGGCTGAGGTGGAAGTCCCGACAGCACTGCGGAAGTCAGTACCGCTGAAGCACCGGGCACCACCGTAACGTCCAGGCCGTTCTCGATACAGGCAGAAACAAGAATCGCGCCGGGATCGGAGATGCCGGGCATTCCGGCGTCGGAAGCATAGACGATCTCCTTTCCTTCTTTCAGCGCGGCTACCACCTGCTCACTCCGCATTCTCTCATTATGCGTGTGACAGCTGTACAAAGGTTTTTCAATTCCGAGATGGGATAAAAGCTGTGAGGTCCTTCTGGTGTCCTCACAGTATACTGCGTCACAGTCCTTCAGAATCTGTGCCGCCCGAAATGTGATGTCCCCGAGATTGCCGATCGGGGTAGCGACCAAATAAAGCATCAGCTTTGCCTCGTTCTGAGATTATCGCCTGTAAAACGTACAATGGCAGTCCTTGCCCCGTCAAACAGTCTGGATGCGATGCGCTCTCCGTATTCAGATACCAGTTCATCTTTATTCAGGTTGGAAACCACGATGGTCGGAAGGTTCATTGCGGCGCGCTCATTCAATATCCGGAAAAGAGATTCCGCTGTGACATTCGGAATCATCGGTTCTGTGCCGAGATCATCCAGAATCAGAAGCGTTACATTCGTATAAACCGCAAGAGGTTCTGAATTGTTTCCGATTCCGCTCAGCGCATCCTGCACGAAGCGATATGCCGTAACCTTTCTCGTTTCGATCCCGTGCTCCACAGCAGCAGCCCCGATTGCGTTTGCAAAATAGCTCTTACCCAGTCCTGACTGTCCCAGAAACAGCAGGTTCGGTTTTTCAGGAGAAGGAAGTGAAGCCACATATTTCTCGCAGTACTTTTTGCAGCGTACTCCGAAACTTCTCTGCGCGTCAGTCGGATAGATCTCCGGACGGAAGGAAGCGAATGTCTCTTTCCAATTCAGCCTTGCCCCGTCCGCAAGTTCCTTCTGCTGGAGTTTCAGCTGACAGGAACATGGTTTCTTCAGAAGCTCTCCGACTTCCCCGGTATCCCGGCATTTGGAACAGGTGTAGATCGGATCCAGATAGTCCGCCGGATAACCCATTCCGATCAGGAGCGTTTTCCGCTCAGCGGAAATGGCTGCGATTCTCGACTGAGCCTGTGCTTCCGTCATCTTTCCGGCAGCAAGGCTTATCACGACCTGACCCCTTTCTGTCCGAAGCGAAGCAAGGCGCGGTTCTTTCTTCTCACATTCCTGCTTACGCTGTTCTGAAAGACGCGCGTTTTTCTCCCGTATGGAACTGTAGTATTGCTGCAAACTGCTTTTCATAGATCCTTATCCAAATCGACTATCATGCCTTCAACATCTTCATCCCGGATCGGTGCCTGGCTGTACCCTTCCACCACACGGTTCTTCCCCCGCCTTCCGGTTCTCTGTGCCGGTTGCTTTCTCCGCTCCTCGTATGCTTTTTCCGCATCCTGGAGAGTGGTAACATTTCTCGCAGCCCAGTCGATCAGTACTTTTTTCAGCATTCCGAACGGACGTTCCGCGCTTCTGCTTTCATCTGCCGCAAACAGAATGGCTTCTTTTGAAATCCCCTTCTCTTTCAGGAACATCGAAATCTGCGCAACATCGGTACGAGACGGCGTTTCCATTTTTCCGAGCCGTGCAAACACCAGCTTGCAGAATTCCCTGTCATCCAGTTCACTGTTCGCTTTTTCTCCGATCTCTTCCACCGTTGTCCGGTTCTGATCTTTCAATTGCTCCAGCCTGTCGTTGAGAATCGCGAATGTCGGCGTTCCGACTTCCACCAGCTGTGGACAGACGGCCAAAATGGCCTCTCCGTCAAAGCCCCATTCCGTGACCCATTTGTCATACAGATCCATTTCATCCTGCGTGGGCTTTCTGCGTTTGCTCCAGCGGGCAAGCACTTCCGCTGCTCCATGCTTTTTCGCACGGTATGCTTCCAGATACTCTTTTGCCTGTGCAGGGCTGATGATACCCTGCTCGTTCCAGGTCTGTGCAGCGGCTAATATATAATTGGTAGAAACTCTCTTTCCTTTTTGCTCGATACAGTACGCGGCAAGTTCCAGCACCGTTGCTTCTTCCAGCCCGTATACTTCGATGCAGTCATACATCGCTTTCATTTCACGGAGATCCAGCGTTCTCGGAGCCAGCAGGGCATTCAGAGCGTTTACAAAAGGCCGGTATTTGATCGATGTCCCGGTTGTCAGGGCAGGCTGTTCTGTCAACAGATACTCCACCGTCAGCGGATCATCCGACGTGATCCGCACCAGCCCTTTTGCCTGCCAATAGACAAAGGCACATCTGACCTGCGTGTCCGAAATGCCCAGAATTTCCGAAATTGAGTCTTCCGCCAGGGAATTGTGATAGCACTGCATCAGGCCGTAAAGGTATACCTTAACAAACATGCCGTCTGCTTCCGGCATATACACGGTGAAAAACAAATTATCAATGGGTGTCATTTCCCGTCTTGCCGCTTCGGGCGAAAAACGTACAATCATACGGGGATTATATCATGCCTCTTCTTTCTTTTCAAGATTGGAAGAACCGTCCTGCAAAATCTACTGGTTTTTTCCTTTTTGTTCGCATATAATAATGCTATGGATCGAGAACACAGTGCTGACAACCGCAATCGTTTTCTTCTGCCGCTGATGGCGGTTCTTCTTGTGCTTCTCCTGATCCTCTTGTTCATGATCTGGTCCGTTCTTTCCGGTACTATGCAGATACCTGTACTCGAAGCAGAACCGACTCCGACTTTTACCCCAGCACCGACCCGGGTCAATCTTGCGGAGTATTATCATTTTATTGAAACACAGCAGATCCCGGTCTATGATCACAGAGAAGGCCGCCTGATCGTTATGGATTTCGAGACGTATATCATCGGGGTTGTAGGCGCCGAGATGCCTGTCGGATACGCGCCGGAAGCGCTGAAGGCGCAGGCTGTCGCCGCCCGGACCTATGCGCTGCGGAAAATTCTGCGGGGAGGCTGCCAGACTTATCCGGAAGCGGCAGTATGCACCAACAGTTCCTGCTGCCAGGCCTTTATCAGCGATTCCCGTATGGAGGAACGCTGGAAAGACGCTGCCGGGATGAATTATAATACCATTGCGGAAGCGGTCATGTCTACCGTCGGAGAAGTTCTGGTCTATCACGGTGAGATCGTCGACGCAATGTTTCATGCATGTTCAGGAGGCCGTACAGAAAACTCCGAGAATGTATACGCGAACGCGCTTCCCTATCTGCGCGGTGTGGAAAGTCCGTATGAGGATCCTATGCGCACCCAGGACGTGGAAGTTTCTTTCGAAGAAGCCGTCGAGAAAATCAACACCGCCTATCCTGACGCGAAAGTGAGCATGGACAATATCCGTTCTGCCATCTCGCTGCCGGAAATATTTCCGTCAGGCCGGGTCAAAACGGTCCGGCTCGGAGAGATCGAAATCGTCGGCAAAAAGCTGCGGCCTGTATTCGATCTTCAAAGTGCGATGTTTACCGTGGAAACGACAGACACAGGATTTATCTTCCATGTCAAAGGCTACGGGCACGGTGTCGGCATGAGCCAGAACGGCGCAAACGGCATGGCCAAACATGGAAGCACCTACCAGGAAATTCTGAAACACTATTATACCGGCGTCACGATTGAAGGGGATCTGAACCACGCTCTCCCCTCCGATTCCCCCGCCGCTACACCGGAAGCATGAGTAAAATCTGGGAACCTCTGACCGAAAGAATCGGCATCTATCGAACAGAACAGTATCCGATCAACGAAGATTCTCTCCGTCTGGTTTCCTTTTTGCATGTTCAGAAAAAAGACCGGGTCCTTGACTTCGGCACCGGAAACGGGATTCTGTCTATTCTGTCCGAGGCTGAGCACGGAGGCTTTTATACCGGAATCGATATCGATCCGGACGCCATCGGGCTTGCGAAGGAAAGCGCCGGAAGAAACGGTCAGGACATTGCTTTTATCCCGCTCTCCGTTTCGGACGCGCCTTCCTATTTCGGTCACGGAACATTTGACCGGATCATAGCGAATCCACCGTATTTCACGACCGGCGCATTAGGAGCACGCTCCCTTGCGCGTCATACAGATGAAGCGCTTCTTTATGACTGGTGCGCCGCTGCTTTTCTGCTTTTAAACAACGGTGGGACTTTCTCTCTGTGTTATCCGGCTGAAAAACTGACGGTACTGACGCGCGCTCTGGACCAAAACCGGCTTATGCCGAAACGGATGGAACTGATTCTGACCGGACAAAAGGTCCGCCTGATTTTAGTGGAAGCGAAAAAGCTCGGAAAAGACGGACTCGCTCTGACGGTTTCCGGTTACGGACACTCATAAATCATGATTCTCAAAACGGAAAGGAATTGTATCGATGTTCTACTATCTGCTGTCCCCTCTTCTTACCTATAATTATATTCTGGTCATTGCAGCCGTTGTTCCCGCGGTCTTCCTGATGCTCAAAGCCTACCGGTCAGACCGTCTGGAACCGGAAAGCCCCGCGCTTCTGTGGCGTGTGATCATTGCAGGCGTTCTTTCTTCCCTGATTGCGCTCGTTCTTGAAAAGATCGGCTATGTGATTCTGGATGCCGTCAATCCTTCCGATGAAACGACTTACAATGTGATCCTGTACTTTGTAATCGTGGCGTTCAGCGAGGAAGGTGCCAAATACTTCATGCTCCGCAGAAGGACCTGGAATCACCCGGAATTCAATTGTCAGTATGACGGCGTCCTTTATGCGCTGTTCGTTTCCCTGGGGTTCGCGCTCTGGGAAAACATCAGTTATGTCCTGCAGTATGGTTTTTCCACGGCACTGATCCGGGCGTTCACCGCAATCCCGGGACACGCCTGCTTCGGAATCTTCATGGGTGTCTTCTACGGACGCGCGAAAAAAGCATCCAACCAGGGAGACAGCGCTCTTGCAACGCTCTTCACCGTTCTTTCCATTGTCATCCCCGCGCTTCTGCACGGTGCCTATGATTTTATTGCTTCAATGGACTCCGTCCGCAGCGGATGGTATTTCCTCATCTTCATTGCCATCATGTTTGTCCTTTCCTTCTTATTAATTAAGAAGGAATCCAGGAATGACCAATACATCTAAGGAGCTTGTCATGGGTCTCAGAAACTGTACATTATATTCCATTTTTGTCCGCAATCACGGCGGCACGTTCCGTGCGGTCGCCCGCGATATTCCCCGTATCCGCGAGCTTGGCGTCGATGCGGTCTGGCTTCTTCCCATCTATCCGATTGGGAAGGAAAAGAGAAAGGGTTCTCTCGGTTCCCCGTATGCCATTTCCGACTACCGTGCCGTCAATCCCGAGTACGGAACGATGGATGACTTCCTGTATCTTGCGGATGTCGTTCATCAGAACGGGATGAAGCTGCTGGTCGATGTGGTATACAATCATACCTCCCCCGATTCCGTACTGGCGAAAACCCATCCGGAGTGGTTCTATCACAAGCCGGACGGTTCCTTTGGCAACCGGATCGGAGACTGGACAGACATCATCGACCTTGACTACAGCAAAAAGGATCTGTGGGATTATCAGATCGAAACGCTGAAACAGTGGGCTGCCGTTGTGGACGGATTCCGCTGTGATGTCGCGCCCCTGGTTCCGCTCGGGTTCTGGCTCAAAGCAAGGGAGGAAGTTTCCAAAGTCCGTCCCGATTGCATCTGGCTTGCCGAATCCGTGGATTTCGGATTTGTCCGGTATAACCGCCTCCGCGGTATGACTGCTTTGTCAGACAGTGAATTGTACCGGGCATTTGATATCTGCTATGATTATGATGTCTATGACGATTTTCTTGCGTATGTTCAGGACCGTGCTCCCCTTTCCGCATATACGGAGGCTCTTCTGCGGCAGGAAGCGATTTATCCCGTGGACTATATCAAACTGCGTTTTCTGGAAAACCATGACCGGACAAGAGCAGCAGCTCTGTTCCCGGATCCGGTGATCCGCCGGAACTGGCTTGCGTGGTGCTTTTTCCAGAAGGGAATCCCTCTTCTGTACAGCGGGCAGGAATGGGCACCCACCCACACCCCAACGCTGTTTGACAGTGATCCGGTCGATTTTTCCGGAACGCCGGAACTCAGTGGATTTATCAAGAAACTGGTTCAGATGAAAAAAGACCCGCTCTTTTCAGACGGGTTCTATACAATCGAGCCTCATGAAGAGGACATCCTGACTGCTTCCTGGCAGCTGGGAGATCGAATTGCCATCGGGATTTTCAATCTGAAAGGCAAAGTATCCTCTGTTTCGGTTCCATTGGAGGACGGTGCTTACCGGAATCTGCTGGGATCGGAACCTGTAGCCATTGAATCGGGTTCCATCCTGTCGGAAGGGGAGCCGGTCATCCTCCTGAATAGCGAAATCTAAAATCTTACCGTTTCCAACCGATCCCCGTTCTCGGGGATCGTTTTTTACAAAAAAAGCACTCCCGAAGGAGTGCCGTTTGAAAAAGTTTCAATCAGTTCAACTGGGATGCGATACCTGCAATAAAAGAGATCACATACAGCACGGTGCATACGATGGATACCGGAACACCGATCTTGGAAAGGATGTTTGCGGCTTTCATCTGTCCGCCGGCTGCTCCCGCTGCTTCCGCGGCCTTGCATTTTTTACGTGCAATCAGAGATACGATCAGACCCGGGATACCGGTCGATGACAATGCCAGTCCTACGATGCTCATGATCATTGCGCCTTTTGCCTGTCCCTGCTGTTCAGGGGAATTCTGAATCTGTTCCATATGAATACCTCCATTTAATATTCCTGATTAATTATATACCTCTGTATCCTGCTTTGCAACCTGCTTTCGCAATTCGTCTTTGCAGATTTTCAGGGAAAAGATCAGATGCATGGCCCCGGTCATCCCCCATGAGATCGGATAGGACAGATAGATCGTAACCAGGTTCGGAAACAGGGGAACGAACAGCCAGATCCACAGAATTCTGAAAACACAGGTGCCTGCCAGCGTGATGATCGTTGAAGTAAACGACCTTCCCAATCCGCGCAGCACTCCGGATCCGACTTCCATCCATGCAAGCAGAAAATACATGCTGCACATTACATAGAGACGAGTAGTTGCCGTAGATACGGCCTGCTCTCCGCTGACATACATGCTGATCAGCGGATACCGGAACCCGATCAGAATCGCTGAAACCACCACTGCTATAATCGTTGTGACCAGATAGCAGTTTCTCATAACGGAACCGATCCTCTTGATTTTTCCGGCGCCGTAATGCTGACTCGTAAATGTAACTGCCGCCTGATAGACGGAATTGGTCGCCGTATAGGCAAAGGATTCCAGACTGCTTCCAGCGGCGTTTCCGTCGATGATATCCGACCCTCCGGGGCATACGGTATTGTTGATCCCGATGATCGCAGACTGAATGATCATATTCGACAGGGAGAACAGTCCTCCCTGAATACCTGCCGGAAGTCCGTTCTTGAAAATCTCCCGAAAGCTGAAACGGTCCATTGTGAGTTTTTTCAGCGAGAGCTTGCACATGCCCTTGTCACGCATCAGGACAATTCCTAAAATGATCATTGAAACAGCATTTGACAAAACCGTCGCAAGCGCTACACCATCGACCGACATCTTCATGACCAGCACAAAGAAAAGGTTCATCAGCACATTCAGCAAGCCGGTTCCCGTCAGAACAAACAGCGGAGTTCTGGTATCGCCCTTTGCACGGAAGATCGCAATCTGATAGTTTGCGACAGCCATGAACGGCGCACCGGCAAAATAAATTCTGGTATACAGTGTCGCCAGGTCGAGGATGTGCCCCTGATCTCCCAGCAGCCGGAGTGCCGGCCGGCAGATCGCCTGTCCGAGGATTGCTGTCAGAGTTCCGAAAATAGCCGCCATGACCAGTGATGTGTGAACCGCTTTTTCGACCTTTTCCCTGTCGCCTCTTCCGATATACCTTGCCACGACGACGTTCGTCCCGATTGCGAATCCCATGAAGACATTCAGGATCAGGTTGATCATGGCGGCGGTGGTTCCGATGGATCCGATCGCGCCGTCAACACCGGACATTCCCGCTATGATCATATCCGCGGCATTGTAGAAGACCTGAAGCAGGTTCGTTGCCATCAAAGGAAGCGAAAACAGAAAGACCTTTCCAAGAAGAGGTCCTTCCAGAAGATTCATGTCTTTCGCATGAGAAGTCTGATGTATGATGGGCTGTCCCTGTTTCATATATTTGTATTTTCTTTACGCTCTCTCAGTCAGCTGCAGCGTATCCGATTGCAGCAACCGTTCCGTCCTGGACCGTTACATTGCGCTGTGCGGTTCCGTCAATCGTTACATAGATCCCGCCGATCTCCGGCTCTTTTCCGATGATCTCCCGAAGCTGATCCTCCGGCATTCCGATATAAATACCGTCCGGTGTTTTTACCGTATCGTCGGTGACCGTGATCCCGGTAACGCGTTCCTTCCCGTCGATCTGATTGGCCATGACCTCAAATCCATTGAAGAAGTAAAAAAGGTCCTCGCCTTCAAATGCGCAGCTTTCCCCGGTAAAGGTGGTATTGGAGGGAACATGCTCCAGCACGGTCTCCATCGGATCGTAAATACCGAAGCGGAATCCTTCCGCTTCAAAGTACAGATTGCCGTATGCGCCTTCTTTGACCGCGTTCGGGTCTACGAAAACAGCGGATTCCTCCACTCCCGCGGTTCCTGTTTTTGCACAGGCCGCAAAAAGGACCAGTATGATTGCTGCAGCAATGATGATTCCTGTTTTTTTCATGTTATGATTCTCTTTCCGCATCGGACGATGCTTTTTCCCGTTCATATCGTTCCGTTTTTTCCGCCCAGACCGAAACATACGTTTCATCGGTTCTCCGGTCAGGGATCTCATTCGTTTCCTGAAGCTTTTTTCCAAGCCACAGAGACAGTTTTTCCGCTCCGTACACATTGAGATGCTGTCCCATGTCGCAGGTGTCGGTGGAATAATCGATTCCGATCTCATCATTCACCTGCAAAGTGTTCCAGTAAAGGATTCCATGCGCATCCGCAAACGCCCGGACATCTTTGTCCCACTCTTCATACCAGTAAGGTTCGATGGACGGAGACTTGAGAAGAATCAGCCGGACATCGTTCTTTTCACAGAGTTCATACATCCTTTCCAGCCATTCCATGCTGGAAGCAGGCAGATGCGGATCGAGAAGCGGCGCCGGCGTCGGCGTTTTAGTTGCCGGCCGTATGTCCGTCCTCATCAGGTATCCGTTGTGGGAAACCGTTCCTTCCCGGAAGAAATACTTCCAGTCCTCTTCCGTCAGTTCGCTCCATCTGGAATGGAACCGGAAAAGCGGAAAAACATAGGAAACAACGTCTTCCTCCGGAAGAATGCTTGCTTTGATGGCTCCTGCTTTGGCTTTGCCCCAGCGCATTCCGTCGATTGTCATCCGGTTATATGCCTCAGACTGCGGTTCTCCGTATTTCAATGCCAGAACATTGTAGATCACGACTTTCGGCTTCTCTGTTCTCAGAGCGTCCTCCAGCAGGTAATAGGAGTGCCAAACCAGTTGCTGTGCCGATCCGCGGATGTAGGAAGCAATTCCGTATTCGTTATACAGAGTCACCGGCGATACATTGGAAAAGACTTCGCAATCCCCGATCAGAAGAACATCATGGTTCAGTTTCTCTCTGTAATACTCCGCAGTCAGACTTCCTTCCGGTGTCCGCTCCTGATATTTCGGCATAACAAGCCGCTGCACCAGGCAGAACCCGGCACAGAAGACCAGCAGCGCAGCAAGGCAGCAAAGGATCGTTTTTAAGGACTGTTTCTTCATACTCGATCAAAACCGATTGTAGATGAACTGACCGGCGTCAAAGCCGAATCCGTAATACCCGAAAACCAGAATCACAGCAAGCAACGTTCCATAAATCAGGAGCCGTATGCCGAGCTTTTTGCCCAACAATCTCGGGGTGAGAGCCCCTTTTCTCTGGATCAGCGAGACAACGAACATGGTTATGATTCCCGCTCCCGCCACCGCATAATCCGCAGCGGAAAGCCCTAATGATGCAATTCCTCCCCTCCAGAGAAGAGGCAGATTCCAGGTCGTGAACATGGAGCCGAACGAGCGGAATGTTTCCGGCACGGTCGCATAGCAGTCAAACATGCGGAGACTTGACATCAGCAGAACGGTCCGGATCACCGTGAACGCACGGTAGAACCAGTTCCTGGAAAGTCCCGGAAACCGGGCGTGAAACTTTTTATATAGCGGAGACAGTTCTTCACTGATCAGCAGGATCGCGCCGTTCATCAGTCCCCAAACCAGAAAATTCCAGGAATTTCCGTGCCACATGCCCGTAACAGCCCATACTGCCATCGTAGCGATGTAAACCGGAATCCTTCTGGCAAATCCGTCCCCGAACCGCCTCGCAGCTTTTGTCAGCCTGCGGAGCAGTTTGCTGACGGAAACCGGATAATAGACATATTCCTTGAACCAGGCGCCCAGCGTCATATGCCAGCGTCTCCAGTATTCCGCGATATTCTTGGAGAAATACGGACGGTTGAAATTTTCGTCTATCGTAATCCCCAGCATTTTCCCGATTCCGATCGTAATGTCAATGCCGCCGGTGAAATCCGCATACAGCGTTGCCGCATACAGCAGCATGCCGACCAGGACGAAAGCCCCGTTATAGGTTTCCGGATAACGGATCAGTTGTTTGACTGCGACTAAAAGCCTGTCCGCGACCAGAAGTTTCTTTGCGTATCCCCAGAGCACTCGGATCAGCCCAGCTTCCAGATGATCCCACTGAAAGGAATGGGTTTTGAACAGAGTCTCTCCCAGCCGGTCAAAACGGCTGATCGGTCCCTGCACCAGTATCGGGAAGAACGAAGTATACAGCAGAACCCGCAAAGGATTCTTCTCAGCCGGGTACTTTCCCCTCTGAACATCGATCACATAGCCCATAGCGGAAAACGTATAGAACGACGCTCCCATGGTAAGAACAAGTCCCGCTCCCGAAAAGCCTGTTCCAAACAGGGTGTTTGTGATCCCGATCAATCCGCTTCCGTATTTCATCGCCGCCAGAATGCCGAAGTGAAGGATCAGACAGACCGCTGTAAGAATACGGCGCTTTTTTTCCATCGATTCCCGGAAAGTTTTTCGCTTTGCCTTGTCCCACTCTCCTTTATGCTCCAGAAGAACGGATTCCTGCGTGGTCCACGTTTTTCCGATTCCGATTGCGAACAGATATACGCTCAGCCCGGTTGCAAACAGCAGAACAAACGCAAACAGACCCGCAAATGCGTAGAAAACCACATTTGCGAGCAGCAGCACGGGCTGTTGCAGGCGTTTCGGTACCAGATAGTAGACGGGCACCAGCACAGCAATGAAAAGTGCAAAGTCCCAGGATGTAAACAGCATCAGTCGTTATCTTCCAAAGATTGTATTACCGAGTAAAGTGCTTCCGCAGACCGGAACGTATCCGGCGTAATCAGTCTTGCCGGAATCACGGTATCGAATTCTTCCTCGATACGCGTGACCAGCATCACGATATCAAAAGAACCCAGAATTCCCCGTTCGACGAGATTCTGCTCTTTTGAAAAATCAACATCGGGATGCAGTTCCGATAAAATGTCCAGCAGTGTTTCCATGATAGCTCCTTATATGATCCCTTTTTCCAATCTGTTTCCGCAGATTCCATTATTTTGTTTTCTGAAAGCAAAGCGCAAAGACTTGCCTGCGGTCGGTTTTCCCATTTGCCGTCAGCGGCATCTTCTCCAGCCGGATTGTTTTGGATGGAAGCATCCAGTCCGGTATGATCGTTCTCAGTCCGGCTGTCAGATCCTCTTTGGTAAGATTGCCGGTATATGCCAGCGCAAGGCGTTTTCTCTGCGGATCGAAAGCGGCGCATGCGGCTGTGACACCGTCAATCTTCATCGCAGCGGCTTCCAGTTCTCCCAGTTCGATCCTGTGTCCCATGTGCTTGATCTGGTTATCGATTCTACCCAGAAATTCCAGTTCTCCCCGGCTGTTCCATCTTCCACGGTCTCCCGTCCGGTAGATTCGTTCCGGATAAGCGCTCTGAAGAGGATTCTGTACAAACGCAGCCTCTGTTCTGACCGGATCCTTCCAATATCCATGGCATACAGCGGTTCCGCGGATGCAGATTTCCCCTTCTTCCGCTAAAGCTCCGCTTTCATCGATCAGAAGAATTTCCGTATTATCGAAAGGTCTTCCGATCGGAATGCTGTCCTCCTGTGAGAAGGTCGCCGGCACTTCGTACCAGCAGGACATCCCGGTACATTCCGTCGGCCCGTAAAGATTGATATACCTGGCCGGTACATGATCCATCCAGAGTTTCAGCTGTTTTCCCGGGAACACTTCACTTCCGAACGCGACCGTTTTCAGCGTGTCCGGAATGATTTCATCAAACGTATGCAGGGCTGAGATCAGCATCAGGGCCGGAACCACCCAGCAAACGGTTGTCACCTCATGTTCCTTCAGAAACGTTACCAGCGGCACCGGGGAAGAAAACAACTGTCTGGGAACGATCCAGAGCGATGCTCCGCATTTCAGAACGGAGAGCAGTTCCTTCAGACATGCGTCAACATACAGCGGGGCTTGCATTCCGAACACATCAGACTCCTGAACCTTTAAAACAGCGGTCAGCTGTTCTGCATAATCCAGCATGGCGCTGTGCTTTCCGATGACGCCTTTCGGCGCCCCGGTCGAACCGCTCGTAAACACGATATAGGCCGCATCCGTATCCAGGACCTTTTCCTCTGCAGCGCGGATTTTCTCTCTCTCGGGTTCTTCCGAAAGCACCAGATCGATTTCAAGCGCTTCGCCGCTGAATCCAAAGGTATCCGCCGCTTTGATTCCCTCACGGTCAGAGATCAGAAACCTGGGCTCAACCTGACGGAAAACAGAACTCAGTCTGAGCTCTCCCATTTCTAGATCGAGCGGGACATAGATGCACCCAGCCCGCATGACGCCCAGCAGCGCTGCCAGCATCTTCGCGGAACGCGGCAGCAAAACCGCCACCGGTTCTCTGGCTGCTCCGTGCCTTAGCAGCACCGATCCGACGATATCCGTAATCTTTTTAATCTCCGAAAAGGTGAACTGTTCCTGCACATCACAGAAAGCGGCTTTATCCGGCCGCTGTTCCGCCTGTCTGTCCAGATATTCGAGAATCGTTTTCACTGCTTTTCTTCCGTCCTTTTACTATGCTGTTTTTGCAGGATCAAACCGCTCCTTTGACACAGCGGGGTAAATATTCTTTTCATATCTCCAGAAAGAGCCCATGACCGAACACTGCGCATCTGTCCACATACAGCATTTGAATCCGTGCTCGCGGGAGTTGGTCGCGTCAAAGTGATACCATCCGGTTCCGGCATTGACTAAAAGCCAGTAATGATGCGTATTCTTGCTGAGCCTTGTGATCGGCAGCACGCTGATTCCGCATTCTTCCAGAAGAGCTCTTGCAACAGAATTGGAAGTGAAGCAGTCTCCTCTTCCTCTCTGGATTCCTCTTATTGCTTCCTTTCTCCAATCCGACTTATCGGACGAAGCTTTATAGCGCACATGGTTATAAACATAATTATAGATAGCGACCGCCTTCTGTCCCGGCGTCATGTCTTCTTTCAGAATGTCCGCCAGTATCTGTTCCACATAGCGATCCAGTTTGTCCGCATTTTTTGCCGTCGTCATCTTAATCGTAATGACCGACCGCTTCGAAACCGTATTGCCTGCAGTATCTGTTGCCGAATAGGTGACATAATAGGAACCCACCTTTGTCGTATCGATCTGGCTGGTGTCCACCTTGATCTCGACCTCTCCGTCCGCATTATCCACTGCAGCGATGCCGGAGAGGTAGGAGATCGGCTCATCCAGATAGAAAAAGCGCTGTTTGATTCCATACAGAACGGGAGGCTGCGTATCGACCGCCAGTGTCAGCGTCACGGACAGCGTAGCAGAATTACCTGCAGCATCCACCGCTCGGACAACGGCAGTCTGTGTTCCCTCCAGTGACCAGTCCACTTCCGTCTCATAACTGACGGTTGTTGCGGTGACATCCGAGACTGTGCAAAGTGCAGATGCTTCCTTCGGATGATCGGTAAAGCCTTTGAAATTCGCTGTCTTGATGACCGGTGCGGTTGTGTCGATGACTTCCACAAGCGCCATCTCCGGCTTTCCGTCCACCTGAAGATAAACCGCATAGAACCCGACCGTATTCGGAATAAAATCTTTGATGAACAGAGCGTACTCATATTCCGTGTCTTTGAGGCATTCTTCAACGGTAAGTTTGGTATTCCTCGCTTCTACAACAAACGGAACGGAATGCGTTAATAAAAGCCCTGCCTGAAAGTTTGTAACATTGCCGCCCGCATCGGTCACAGCAATCTCTACTGTCTGAAAATCTCTGTTGTCGGGATCCGGAGGAGTGATAAATTCCGCGTGGGTCTCGCTTTCATCTTCAACCGACTCAATAAACATCTCCGGAAAAATGTCCGCCTCCGGTTCGCAGAAAACGGTCTTGCTGGTCACTGCCGGAGCCACTGTGTCGATGACGGTCAGTCTGGAAACGTATCCGGTTCCGTTAACGGTCAGTGTAATGGGGTATTCTCCCGGCGAATGAAGCATGGCTTCCGTGATCTCTGTCATGGATTCGACTTGATAATCGTCCACTAAAAACGCTTCCGCTGCAGGGGCTTCACTGCCCGATTCCACCGTTACCCCCAGATCGGAAACAACCCGGATCTTAACTTGGGACACGACACTGCTGCTGTTTCCGGATACATCCTCCATGAGGATCCGGATCTCATAATCTCCTACTTGTCCGAACGGAGGCTCTTCCTCGAACATCAGTTTGACACGATCCGCATCCTTGAGTCCCGACACCAGCTCATTCGGTGCCATAACGGTTTTCGTCGAGATTGTGCAGCTGACCGGCTCCGCCTGAGGAGCTTTGGTGTCCCTGACAAAAAGCCATACCGTCTTTTCTTTTCCGCCGGTCTCTATCGTCAGCCGGTTCAAGCCTTTCTCAGGTTTACCGGGCAGGGTCGTTACATAGCTGCCGATCCTTTGCGGAACGAACGCATCGATTTCCGGGATTCCCTCTCCGTATTCCCAGGCAACAACAGGCTTTACGCCATAATAATGGACGGCAAAAAACACCAGCGTAAAAGATACCGCCGCCCCGATCAGCAGAATCAAAGCGCCGATGATCTTTCTAACAAGACCTCCGGTGGTTGTTTTATTCAGTTCCTGCTGTTCTCCGTCCAAGTCCTTTTCCTCTACAGTTCCCCGTTCAGTTCTTTCTGAATAACCTCTTCCGTATTAAACAGTTCGGTTGCAATTTCCGGATAGATGGACTCTTCAAATCTCCAGAATGGAGGCAGTATCTTGCACTGCTGATTGGTCCACATGAAGCACCGGTAAGAGACCGCCCGGCTGTGGTTGGCATCGAGATGATACCAGCCGGTTCCGACATTGACAATCAGCCAGAAATGTCTGGTGGCTCCTCCTTTGCGTGTAACGCTCATATACGGAATATCCGTCTGATCCAGCAGGGCACGCAGCGTTGCATAATAGGTAAAGCAATCTCCTTTTCCGGTCCTGAATCCGTTCATGGCTTCCTTCCGCCAGTCGGATTTATCCGATCTTCCGTTATATGTGATATGTCCTCTGACATAGTCATAGACGGCAACCAGTTTCTCCGTGCGGGTCATATCCGGAGTCGTGATCTTCTCCATGACGCCTGCCGCGGTCTTCTTCAGTTGCTCCTCCGTGACCGATGCCTTTACAAAAGTAAACCGACACGATTTTCTTGTGGTGTTGCCGTCTGCATCTGTAGCGATATAAGTTACCGCATAGATTCCGGCACGATCCGGATTCACCTTGCTTTTATCAACCGTTATCACCACATTGGGATCTGCATTATCTTCGGCAAAAACTTCTGCAAAATATGTCACAGGCTCGCCGACATAACAGTTCCTGTCATGAACTCCGTACAGGACCGGCGGGGTCGTATCTTTTTTAAGTGTCAGATTCAACGAGGCGCTCGATTGATTTCCCGCGGCATCTTTTGCTGTCAACAAAACAGTCTGGACACCTTCCTTTGACCAGTCAATGTCCGTACCCAGAGCAACCGAGGTGCTGGTCACATCAATCAGCTCACTGTACAGATCCTCTGCTGACAGAGGATAACCGACAAACCAGGTCTTATCCTTTGCTTTTAAAACGGGAGGAATGGTATCCTCCACCTTCACGAGAGCAATCTCAGAACTGCCGTCCACGACCATTGCAATTGCATAGGTTCCGATGGTATCCGGGGTAAAATGCCTGACAAACTGCGCCTGTGAATACTCTGCCCCTGCAAGAACTTCCGCTTCCGTCAGAGGCTCTGTCCTGGCTTCAACGGTTGACAGTGCAGCATGGCTGAAAAGGAGTTCTCCCGTTGCATTTACACGGTTTCCTCCCAGGTCTTCCAGAGCAAGTTCAACCTCCTGCAAGGTTCTGCACTCCGGATCCGGTTCCTTTACGAAAGATACCGTCACTTCTGTCTCATCGGTAATACTGCTGAAAAACTCATCCGGAAGAACTGTTTCGCCCGGTTGCTTCAGAACAACCACCGTAGTTCCCTCCGGTGCCACGGAATCCACGACCGTCAGCTCTGACCGGAACGGTTTCTGATACTCCGCTGTTTTGATTTCGATCTCATATCTGCCCGGAGTATGAAGCATCTGCTCCGTGATCGGAGTACAGTCTAGAACCGTATACCCGCCTCTCAGAAAACTTTCCGGAGCAGGAGCATCTTCTCCTGCTTCAATGGTAAGCCCGCCTTCCACGGTTCCTCTGATATGAAGCGACGATGTCACCGTATTCCGGTTTCCCGACAGATCCTCCAGCAGGATCTCCACCTTTGAGTCGCCTTCTACTCCGAATGCCGGCTCCTGAAGATAACTGAC
Organism: Clostridia bacterium; assembly: GCA_017514685.1. Classification (GTDB taxonomy): domain Bacteria; phylum Bacillota; class Clostridia; order Christensenellales; family CAG-138; genus UBA3792. The sequence goes on along the minus strand of JAFWJN010000028.1, from coordinate 37,400 downwards.
TTTGACGATATCGGCATCCGCTAAATGATCGATCATCTGATCCGGTTTCAGTATTTCCAGCGTGGAAATCGTCTTTTCTGTTCCGTCAGCGCTTGGAGCTTTCGTGTCCGTTATCTGCAAAAATACAGTTCTCAGTCTGTTATTCGAGCGGACGATCAGCCGGTGCCATCCCTTCTCCAGAATGTCCTCAGGAATGGAGGTATATTCCGTACCGGCGATTCCTGTAAAGGATTCCGCTTCTATAAGAGGAGAACCGTACTCTTCTCGCAAGAAGGGTTTCGTTCCGTAATAATACACACCGCAAAACGCCAGAGCCAGTCCGGTAACGCCCATAATAACAATGATCGTCCATGCGAGTATTCCCGCCGCAAGACTTGGACGTTTCCGTTCTGCTTTCGTTCCGTTCTCTGCCCCGGCAGATTTCATCTGCGCTGTCTTGTTTTTGCAGCTGTCATCTATGCTTTTGTTCTGATTATCGGATCTCCCGTATGTCGGAATCGGGATCCTGTCCGCTCGCTGCATCGGTTCCTTCCTTCTGATTGTTTTCATCAGAAAATACTTCACTGAAGAGGATTCTGTCCTCTTCTGTTCTGATAGGCATATTTTCACAAATACAGCCTATCGGTTAATTATATTCTCTTTCTTCATATTTCACAAGACAGAAGGCGAAAAAACCTGATTTTATCTGCAAAATTTACATCTTTCCGTTTACCAATTTTTTACGCAAAAAGGCTGTAAAGTGCGTTCGTTTTCTACTGCTCTATGTTATAATCAACATGGTTATTCATAAGAATTATTCTTGAAGTATAATGTTTTGTAGGAGAAATACAAATGCAGGCAGATGCCATTATGGAAAAAATCGCTCTCGTACTGAAGCGTGATTATCAAACGACTTTAGAAGAAGCAGAAGCCCACGAATTGCACAACGCGCTTGCGACCGTCGTAATGGGCGGTATAGCGGATTCCTGGTATACCAGCCGTCACGCCCATGAAAAGGCACGTAGCGCGTTTTATTTCAGCGCCGAGTATCTAACCGGCCGCAGTGTTTACAACAATCTTTTTGCTCTTGGAATTCTGGATGAAGTCAAAAAAGCGTTCGCTGAAAAGGGACTGGATCTGGGAATGTTTGAAGAAATCGAAGACGATGCCCTCGGAAACGGCGGTCTCGGTCGTCTTGCAGCGTGCTATCTTGACTCAGCAGCAACGATGAACCTTCCTCTTGACGGATACGGGCTCCGTTATAAGTACGGTCTGTTCAAACAAAGTTTCAACAATGGATTTCAAGTGGAATCCGCAGACGACTGGCAGCGCTTTGGCGATCCATGGAGCCGCCGCCGCGCTTCTCACGAAGTTCTGGTTTCTTTCTCAGATCAGACTGTCCGCGCCGTTCCGTATGATATGCCTATCATCGGTTACGGCACAAACAACATCGGTACACTCCGTCTCTGGCAGAGCGAAGCCGTACAGGATTTTGACTTCCAGTCTTTCAACAATCAGGAATACTCTTCCGCAGTACTTGAGAAGAATGCAGTCGAAGATATTACCCGCGTTCTCTATCCGAACGATACTACCCCCGCCGGCAAGCGTCTCCGCTTGAAGCAGCAGTATTTCCTGTCTTCCGCCAGTCTGCAGGATATCATGTTCCGGTACAAGAGAGAAAACCGGCCGATCAGTGACTTTTCAAAATATGTCACGATTCAGCTGAACGATACTCACCCCACAGTCTCCATTCCCGAGCTGATCAGGCTTCTGATGAAGGAAGGCCTCTCCTTCGAGGAAGCGTTTGACACCGCTCAGAAGACATTCAACTATACCAACCATACCGTCATGGTGGAAGCGCTCGAAAAATGGAATGTTGATCTGTTCCGCGATCTTCTTCCCGAGATCTTTGATATCGTTTACCGCATCAACGCAAAGCTGTGCGGTGAGCTGATGTCAAAAGGTATGGATTGCGAACCTTATGCGATCGTGTCGAATAATGTCATCCGCATGGCAAACCTCGCGGTCTACGGATCGAGTTATGTCAACGGCGTTGCTGAAATCCATACCCAGATTCTGAAAGATGATGTTCTCCGTCCCTGGTATCTTCTCTATCCGGAGCGTTTCCAGAACAAGACAAACGGCATCACTCAGCGCCGCTGGCTCGGCCTCAGCAACCCGGAACTTTCCGATTTTATCACAAAGCGTGTCGGTGACGGATGGCTGAAAGACCTCTCTCTGCTTTCCGGTCTCAAGGATCATCTTTCGGATGAAGACGTGAAGGAATTTATCTCCATCAAGACCGAGAAAAAGCGCCAGCTCCGGAAAATCATTCTGGAACGCGAAGGAGTTGATCTTCCGGAAACATTCGCATTTGACGTACAGGTCAAGCGCATGCATGAGTACAAGCGTCAGATCCTGAATGCTTTCGCAATTCTGGATATTTACTTTGGAATCAAGGAAGGACGTCTGAAAGACTTTACCCCGACCGCATTTATCTTCGGTGCCAAAGCAGCTCCCGGTTATATCCGTGCAAAAGCTGTCATCAAGTTCATCAATGAAATCGCCAAGAAGGTCAATGCTGATCCCGATGTGAACGACCGTATGCGTGTTGTGTTTGTTCAGAACTATAACTGCTCTTATGCGGAACACATCATTCCGGCGGCGGATATCTCCGAGCAGATCTCTCCGGCAGGTACGGAAGCATCCGGTACCGGCAATATGAAACTGATGCTGAACGGTGCTGTAACGCTTGGAACCTATGACGGTGCAAACATCGAGATCGTAGAGCAGGCCGGCAAGGAAAACAATTACATCTTCGGCTACAGCGTGCAGGATCTCAATGCTCTGCGTCCCCGTTACAATCCGAAAGTCATCTATGATTATGAACCTCGTGTCCGCCGGATTCTCGACACTTTAGTCGACGGAACTTTCAACGATAACGGCACAGGCGTTCTCGCCGATCTGCATCGCTCCCTGCTCTTCGGAAGCAGCTGGCAGAAGCCGGACTACTATTTTGTTCTGCAGGAACTCCTGCCCTACATTGATACCAAAGTTCGTGCGCTCTATGATTATCAGGATCGTCTGACATTCGGCAGAAAGTGCCTGATGAACACCGCATCCGCCGGCAAATTCAGTTCAGACCGTTCCATTCAGCAGTACGCAGACGAAATCTGGCATATTGAACCGCTCAATATCCCTGATTCCATCAAATTGTTTTAATTATTAAATGTTGTTTTCAAAAAGCATTTTCAATTATTTTGAAGATGCTTTTTTAATTATTTTTAAGTTTTCTCTGTTATAACTTCTTTGTAAATGATACATATCATTTATTTCGAAGCAACTGTTTCCGAACCCCTTCCTCGGATAGTGCTTTGAAGTAAGGAGCCGTTTCTTCAAACGGCTTCTTTTTTTCAGCAGACCGTATTTTTGCCTCCATTCTTCGAAATATTGCCAAAAAACTTGCTTTTCACAGACTATATATGATAGAATAACATGACTTATTTCACATTGGAGGTCAATATGCGAATTCGCGTTACATCAGACAGCACATGTGATCTGTCTCCGGAACTGATCGAGCAGTACCAGATTGCAATTTCACCGCTCTATGTCGTTCTGGATGGCAAATCCTATAAAGATACCATCGAAATCACCCCGGATAAAGTTTATGAATATGTTGAGCGCACCAAGAAGGTCGGCTCCACCGCTGCTCTGAATGTATCCGATTATCTCTCCTTCTTCAGAGAGCATCTGCAGGGTTATGATGCGATCATTCATTTCACAATCAGCAGTGAAATGTCTTCCTGCTATCAGAATGCATGCATCGCTGCGGAAGAGTTCCAGAATGTTTACGTCATCGACTCCAGGAACCTTTCCACCGGAATCGGTCATCTGGTCCTGGATGCCGCAGAAATGGCTGCAGAGGGAAAAAATCCCAAGGAAATCGTTGATATTCTGAACGAGAGGAAAAAGAAGCTCGATGTCAGCTTTGTCATCGACACCTTGAAATATCTTGCTCTCGGCGGACGCTGCAGTTCGGTTGTCGCTCTTGGAGCCAATCTTCTGAACCTGAAACCCACAATCATCGTAAAAGACGGCAAGATGGTCGTTGGGAAGAAATACCGCATGTCTCTGGATCGCGCACTTCTGCGCTATGTAATCGATCAGCTGGGTGATCTGGATACCGTTGACACCCGCAGAATCTTTGTAACTGATTCCGGTATTTCAGATGAAAGATGGCAGTCGGTTGAAAAATTGCTGAAAGAAACTCTCCCGTTCGAAAAAATCTATCACACCCGTGCCGGCTGCACAGTTTCAAACCACTGCGGTCCGAACACCCTCGGCATTCTGTTCTACCGGAAATAATCATTCCAAAACGAGACAAATCCCTTTCCCGCTTTCATGCGGAAAAGGGATTTTCTATTTTGTAGCTTAAGTCAATTCAAACGCGCCTGTGTAGAGCTGATAATACTTTCCTTTCTGTTTCAGAAGGTCGTCATGCTCTCCGCGCTCAATGATTTCTCCATGCTCCAGAACCATGATGCAATTCGCGTTCCGAACCGTGGACAGCCGGTGGGCGATAACGAACACCGTACGGCCTTTCATGAGCGAGTCCATTCCTTTTTCGATCAGTTTTTCCGTACGCGTATCAATCGAACTGGTCGCCTCATCTAGAATCAGAACCGGCGGATCGGAAACAGCCGCGCGGGCAATGGAGATCAACTGTCTCTGCCCCTGGGAAAGGTTCGCGCCGTCCGATACAAGCATCGTGTTATATCCTTCCGGCAAATGAGAGATAAAGAAATCAGCATTCGCGATTTTAGCTGCCCGGATGCATTCTTCATCTGTTGCGTCCAGTTTTCCGTACCTGATATTTTCCATCACAGTCCCTGTGAACAGATGCGTTTCCTGCAGAACCATCCCGAGCGAAGACCGAAGCGAGTCTTTCTTGATCTCCCGGACCGGGATTCCATCATACGTGATCGTTCCGTCCGTAATGTCGTAGAAACGGTTGATCAGATTCGTGATCGTTGTCTTTCCGGCGCCTGTTGAGCCTACAAACGCAATCTTTTGCCCTGGCTTTGCGTAAAGCGTCAGATTGTTCAGAACCTGTTTCTTTCCGTCATATGAGAAATCAACATCTTTGAATGTCACTTCGCCTCTGAGCGGAATCAGCTCTTCGCCGCGTTTCCATACCCATTTCCCCGTACGGTGATCTGTTTCAACCAGAACCCCGTCTTTTTCTTCTGCGTTCACCAGCGTCACCGTTCCTTCGTCTGTTTCCGCAGGCATATCCATCAATGTAAACAGACGCTCCGCGCCTGCGAGCGCAAGAAGAATCGCATTGAACTGCTGTGAAATCTGGGAGATGCGGTTTGCAAACTGACGTACATACTGCAAAAATGCAATCAGCGCAGCGCCCTGAACCAGCAGCAGCTGATGCTCCGCAAAAAATGTTCCTTCGGCAATGAAAGGCTCACCGGGAATCGGAGCTGCCAGCAGTACGCCTACCGTGCAGATCAGAGCATAGAAGATATGCGACAGATTGTTCATGACCGGTCCGATCAGGTTGGCAAACGTATTGGCGTCGGTCGCGACTTTGCACAGTTCTTCATTTCGGGTATTAAACGCAGCAATGCCGGGTTTTTCATGGTTGAACACCTTGACTACTTTCTGCCCTTCCATCATTTCCTCAATATACCCGTTAAGGCCGGACAGCGCTTTCTGCTGTTTCTGGAAGTTTTTACGGCTCCGGCCGCCGATGATCCTGATGATGTAATAAATGCACACGCACATTACGATCGCAATCATAAACAGCGGGATCGACAGATAGATCATCATTGCGACATAAGCGATCAGAGAAGTAACGGAAATCAGCATCTGCGTGATGGAATTCTGCACCAGCTCTCGTATCGCGTCAATATCGTTGGTGTAATAACTCATTAATTCGCCGTGCGTATGCCCGTCGAAAAACGAGATCGGAAGGGTCTGCATCTTTGCAAACATCTCTTTTCGGAGCGCGCACATGATTCTGGCTGCGCAGGTCAGCATCAGCCGGTTGAACAGATAGTTTGTTCCGCAGCCCAGCGCATAAAGGATTCCCATCGCAATCAGAAGCGTCGCGTACCGTGCCATGTCGGCATTCATGCCGCCTTCCAGGACCGATACCAGCGGATCGAGCATATAATAGGTCAGAGTCGTTGCGGCAGAATAGACAAGGATCCCGATTACCGCCACGATCATTTCCACTTTGCAGTTTTTATAATACCGCATCAGACGGAGCAGGGTTTTCGCCGGATTCTCGGCACGCTTACCGCCCATCTTGCTGTTGAAGGAGGATTCTCTCGGCATTACTCATCCACCTCCTTATTCTGTGACGCATAGACTTCGCGGTAAATCGTCGACCGCTGCATCAGCTCGTCATGGGTCCCGACATCGGAGATCGTTCCGTGATCCATGACGATGATCTGATCGGATTCGATGACCGAGGCAATTCTCTGGGCAATTATAATTTTCGTTGTTCCCGGAAGCATGGTCTTGAACCCCTGCCGGATGCGTTCATCCGTCGCAGTATCGACCGCGCTTGTGGAGTCGTCCAGAATCAGGATCTTCGGTTCCTTCAGAATGGCTCTTGCTATGCACAGACGCTGTTTCTGTCCTCCGGAAACGTTGCTGCCGCCCTGTCCCAGATCGGTATCATATCCGTCCGGAAAGCTCATGACAAAATCATCAGCGCATGCAATTTTGCATGCTTCCCGTATCTGTTCATCCGTGGCATTCGGATTTCCCCAGCGCATGTTGTCCCGGATACTCCCTGAAAACAGCATGTTCTTCTGAAGAACCATGGAAACGCTGTCACGAAGCGTCTCAAGATCATACTCTCGCACATCATGACCTCCGACACGGAGACTGCCGTTCATAATATCATACAAACGGGGGATCAACTGAACCAGAGTGGATTTGCCTTCTCCTGTTCCCCCGATGATACCGACCGTCTGTCCGGAAGCGATGTGCAAGTTGATATCTTTCAGATTCAATTTCTCTGCGTTGTTCGAATAGCTGAAATCGACATGCTCAAATACGACTTCCCCATTCTCAACTTCCCGGATTCCATTTTCCGGAGATACAATATCCAGCTGTTCATCGAATATCTCTTTGACACGGTCAAGAGATGCTTTTGTCATGGACAATCCGATGACGAGAAAGGAAATCATCAGCAGGGAAGAAATCACCTGCGTGGAATAACTCATCAGAGAAGTCAGCTCTCCGATATGCAGTCCTGAATTGGGGTCAATGACTCTCATGCCGCCCAGTGCGAGCAGAATCAAAGAGCATGTCCACATGATGCCAAGCTGGATCGGACTTGCCAGTGCGAACAGTTTCTGTGCATGGATCTGCGCCTTCTGAAGATCATCTGCCGAAGCATCAAACTTGGAAATCTCATACTTCTCACGGACAAACGACTTAACGACGCGGGCAGCAATCAGATTTTCCTGCACTGCCCCGTTCATCGTATCGTATTTTTTCAGCATGACCTGGAAACGCGAAAATCCCCAGCGGACCATGAAGACCATCAGAATTGCAATCACCGGAATCGCGAATACAAAAATAAAGGCAAGTTCCGCATTGATCCGAAAAGCCATGATAGCAGCCAGGATCATCATGAGCGGCGTGCGGACAAAGATCCGCAGAAGCTGCTGGTAGATATTCTGGAGGTTATTGACATCGGTCGTTGTCCGCATGACCAGCGATGAAGTCTGAAAACGGTCCGTGTTTTTAAAAGAAAAAGACTGAATCTTCTGAAAGATCTTCTGCCGGAGATTCTTGGCAAACCCCATGCTCGCTACCGCAGAAGTACGTGCTGCAAGCGCTCCGAAGGTCAGGGAAAACAGCGATGCGATTACCATCAGTCCTCCGACCCACAGCACGAACTGCAGATTGTTCTGAATCGGCAGCCGGCTGATAAAGTCCTGCAGCTGATAGGTTTCCTTACGGTACAGACCTCCGTCCACAAGCGCTGCCATCAGCAGTGGGATCATCACTTCCAGCGACACTTCGCCAATCATAAGAAGAGGAGTTATAACAGCAGGAACCCGATATCCCTTCGTGCAGGGAATCAGTTCGGAAATGCCTGCTTTTTTTCTGTTGTTCTGTTGTTTGCTCATGTTCTGTCCACTTCAAGTTCAAAGTATTAACAGTTTATCATAGAAAACGGTATCGTGCATATGCTTACACGATTATTACGAATCGAAAACAGAAACCCCTCAAAAGGGGTTCCCGAATAAATTACATTGGCTCCGTTACAGAGATCTTTCCAGGATTTCAACAGTATAATCCGGCTGTGTCAGAACCAATCCGGTTGGTTGAAAATGATTCTTGCTCCAGAAATGCTTTGCCTGTTCATTGGTTATCACAACCATAAGCCGTACAAAGCGGTACTCTTTCGCAATTTCCTTCAATATTTCTTCAATCAACGAAGAACCTATGCCCTTTCCCTGATATGCGAAATCCATCATTAAGAAGCCGATGAACGCCGTCTCATGATTCGGGCATCTTACAATCAAGTCTAAAACTGCCGCCAGTTTTTCTCCATCCCAGAATCCGAGATAATATTTATCCTCCGGTACGTTTCGGGGCGGTAAGGCAATCCGGTCATGTGCAATCGTTTCTTCACTCGGTTCCGGGGGACAATGCCGGAAATACTGCGGATTCGACCGCATCAGCGAAAGTACCGCTTCTGTGTCCTTATCCTCAATGACCTTTACCGTGAAGTGCTTGGAAAGATGAGCCGGAATCATGAGTTTTTCCGTTCGTAGCGGCAGAAGCGGAAGGTAACTCCTTCATACTGCTGCGGTTCTCCTTCCTCCGTCATTGTCCACTCTCCTGTCGCTGTCAGATCCGGATAATAAGTATCGGCTCCTTCCTCTGACAGATCATTATGAGTAACAAGACAAGTGTCACAGTAAGGAAGCATCAGGCGATAAATGCTGGCGCCTCCGATTACATAGACATCGTCCTTTGGAAGATCTTTCACCAGTTCGCACGCTTCCTGAGGGGAATGCACATAAATCAGTTTCGTTGATCTGCCTTCGGCAGCATCCTTCTCCTGTGCTGCGACCGATTCCGGACGTTTTTTTCTGTCATCGTCGATCAGAACGATATTGACCCTGTCTTTCAAAGGTGCCATATTCGGAAAGCTTTCCAGCGTCGTACTCCCCATGATGCAGGTCTTTCCCTTGGTCATCCTGCGGAAATACTGCATGTCCGCTGGAATATGGATCATCAGTCCGCCTTTTCGCCCGATTGCCCAGTTCTGGCTGACATTTACGATTTCAATCATTATCTGCTCCTGTTTATGCTGATTGCCAACCTGTCAGATTGCAATCGGGATGTTTTTGATCTGTTCGCCAAACTGATAATTCTCCAGCTGAACATCTTCCGGCTTGAAATCATAGAAATTCTTAACTTCCGGGTTCAGAATGAACTTCGGCGCCGGGAAGGGTTCACGCTTGATCAATTCTTCAATCAGCGGAATATGGCGGTCATAGATATGAGCGTCTGCGATGACATGCACGAATTCTCCAGGCTCCATATCCGAAACCTGAGCCATCATGTGCACTAATGCCGCATACTGAACGACATTCCAGTTATTGGCGGCAAGAACGTCATTGGATCTCTGATTCAGGATCGCATTCAAAACGAGTTTTCCTGTTTCCTTGTTCTTCGTGCAGTTGAACGTCATGCTGTATGCGCAGGGATACAGATTCATTTCATGCAGATCCGCAAACGTATAGATGTTTGTCATGATGCGCCTGCTGTAAGGATTGTTTTTCAGATCGAACAGTACGCGGTCGACCATGTCAAACATACCCTCTTTGTACTGATGCTTTACTGACATTTGATATCCGTACGCTTTTCCGATCGAACCGTCTTCATTTGCCCATTCATCCCAGATATGAGAATGCAGATCATGAATATTGTTCGACTTTTTCTGCCAGATCCACAGGATTTCATCGACAGCGGATTTAATAGCAGTTCTTCGAAGCGTCATAATTGGAAACTCTTTTGTCAAATCATAACGGTTGACAACCCCGAATTTTTTGACAGTATATGCAGGTGTCCCGTCCGGCCAATGCGGACGAACCTTTTCCCCTGTTGTATCGACACCGTTATCTATGATGTCTCTGCACATCTTTATAAATACATCATCTGCGTAAGCCATTGAGCTACCTCCATAGTATTGCTTTTTATAGTATAGCAGAATTTATGATAATTGAAAAGCGAAACTAAAAAAATACGTCCACGGTTTCTGTTATTCTTCCTCTTCCGATCCCGGCTCTGATTCTCTTATAAATGACAGGTTCGTACGAAAAGCAAAACAGTGAAGAAAAACTAATTTCTCTCCACTGTTTCTTTGTTTTTTAGTATCGATGCCCTACACTGAAGCACCAAACGTTAATCATCTTTCTAAATATATTCCGCCATCCTTCTTTTGACATTTGACATAAGAAGCAAGCCGTTTCTAAGCGCCCTTCACAGATTTCTCTTGCATGTCCGTCCTATGGATCATCGGGGTCTCAACGCGTTTTGCCAGATACAGACTGTAGGCAACGCCAATCACAACGGTCGTGCCAATATAGAGCCAGCTGCCCCATGCGGTCTCCGCGGCAACAGTGGAAAGCACATCCACAACGGCATGCACCAGAATGCAGAGAAACAGACTGCCGGACTTATAATAGACCATAGTGAAGATGAAACCCCACGCTACGGCGAAGATGATCATCATCAAATTATCAAGGGTTGCCATACCTGCCAGAAGGTTCACGATATGACCGATCCCAAAGGTCACGGCAGACACGATGATGGCGACCTTGGGACCGCGCTTTTTCAGCAAAGCACGGAACAGAAAGCCCCGGAAGATCATTTCCTCCACAAAGCCGACCAATGCCATAGAACCGATCGCGTACCAAAGGTTAACGCCACTATAGTTCAGTTCGAAGCCGTCCCAGATGTTGCCGGTGGCAAGAAGAATCATGGGAAGAAAGTACAGGCACAGACGAACGTTCTGTGGTTTTGCGGCAACTCCTACCTTTTTCCAAAGTGGAATCACACTGCTAACGATTGCAATAATGACTGTAACAGCAGACAGCCCAAGCAAAGATTGGATGCTGCCATCGCCGTATTCGCCCCGAATGGGAATGGTCACTGTGCAGTACAGCACGATGAACAGCACCGCAAAAAGCACAGGTTTTTTTTCATACAGATTCTTCATTTCACTTTTCCTCCTGAGTAGCCGCTAGAAAAGCACCGTTCCAGGCCTGTTCCAGATGCTTTGCGATTAGTTTTTCGTCATATTCCAGACCATTATTGGCAATAATGCTGGCATAGCCGTGTGCGAACAGCGCCACGGTCAGAAACACCTGCTTCGTTTTTTCCATGCTCAGTCCGGAACCTTCCTGCATGGCGGCAAGAACAGGGATCAGTTCTTCGGAATCGATCATTTCCAGCACGCTGTTTTCCTCTGCATATCCGGATTGAAACAGAAAGCGGAACAGCTGCGGTTCCTCTACGGAGAATCGGATATAATTCAAACCGATTCCAAGGATCGGATCCTGGTCCGGCGGAATTGCCATCATATACTCTGAATGCAGTTGATCGACCTGATCATAAGCAGCGCGTTTCATAGCGTCAATGGTTGAAAAATGATACATGACCGGCTGAGTGGAGCAGTGCAGTTGTCTGGAGACTGTCCTCGCATTGATATTCTCATATCCACTTTGTCTGGCAACTTCAATGGCTGCCTGAACGATCATATCCCTTGTAATCCTTGCCTTTGGCGGCATACTCATTTTCCTTTCTCTTTAATGTAATTGTCGTTATGTAACGATAATTATATTAAACTCTTTTCTCTTGTTTGTCAATACGGCAATATTACATCGACCATGATTCTTTCGCGGCAACCGTTCCTTTTTCTGCCATCCGTGTGGAAAGCGGAAGTAAAAGAGAGGCTGCTTCTTTACGAAGCGCCTCCCTTGACCGTTTTAATCTGGTTATGCTTTTAGCAATGCAACGGCAACATCATTGACATTTGTTCCGGTCGGACCGGTCATAATGAGCCCTCCGATTTTTTGCAGAGCATGATACGCATCGTTGTTCTGCAGCACATCATCGACTGTAAGGTTGTTCAACGCCAGCTCCCCGACTGTCTCACCGTCAACATATCCGCCTGCGGCATCCGTAGGACCATCGGTTCCATCGCTGCCTACCGAGAAGACAGCTGCGTTCGGCATATTCGCAATACCGGTTGCCGCAGCAAGTGCCAGCTCCTGGTTGCGTCCGCCCTTTCCTTTTCCGATCAGTTTGACAACCGTCTCCCCTCCCGCAATAAATGCAAGGGACTGTCCGTCAAACAGATGCGTTTTCAGAATCGATGCAAGAAAACTGCCCGCTTCCTTCGCCTGACAGCAGAGCTGGTCTGTCAGAAGAACCGGGGTATATCCGAGTTCGGCACAGGTTTTTGCCGCCGCAGCGCACAATTCTCTCACACTTCCGTTGATCTGCGAACGGACGTTGTTCAGCACTTTCGGCGTTTCAATATCCAATAGCGCCTTAGCAGCATCGCTCATCTTCAGCGCATACTTTTTCGCAATACGCTGCGCGTCTTCTGCAGTGGAGGAATCCGGGCAGGCCGGACCGGATGCAATCATGTCGAGCGGATCGCCGAGAATGTCGGAAAGAATGACAGCTTCCACCTTCGCAGGCCAGCAGATCTGCGCAAAACGTCCGCCTTTGACCGCGGACAGGCGTTTCCGGATCGTGTTGATCTCCGTAATATCTGCCCCGCAGGCCAAAAGCTGTCCGGTGATGTCCTGAAGTTCGGCCGCCGGTACAAGCGGCTTCTCAAACAGTGCGCTGCCGCCGCCGGAGAGAAGGAACAGCACGGTATCCTGATCACTCAGATCCGAAACAAGATCAAGCGCCGCCTGCGTGCCTTTGAACGAATTCTCATCCGGTACCGGGTGACCGGCTTCAAAGCAATCAAAGTTTGCAATCGGACCTGTCACATGTCCGTATTTCGTGACAACAACACCCTTTTCTATACGGCTGCCCAATGTGTCAGACGCAGCCTTAGCCATCTGCCATGCAGCTTTTCCTGCAGCGACAAGCAGTACCCTGCCGGGGAAAATCATCTTTGAAAGCGCGCGCTGCACAGCAGCATCCGGCTGCACGGAGGCAATCGCTTCCTTTACGATTAGATCTGCCTGGGAACGTAGCAATGTATTCATAAAACCTCCTTAAGAAAAAGTGCTTTGCTGGTGAAGGCCGGCAAAGCTCTTGGGATTCATATATTATTTATCCGTATGAATATCCACCTGCGCATGCGCAAGAGGCACATCATTTGCTTTCAATGCTGTCTGAACAGCTTCATTCAGAGCGAAATAGACAGCCCAGTAGTTTCCGGATTTGAACCACGTGCGGAGACGGAATGTCGGAAGGCCGCCATCGGTTACAATGACCAGTGCCTCGGGAGCGGGATCATCCAGAACATTTTCATTGTTCTTTGCGCAATCAAGCATGAGCTGGCAGACTTTTTCCTTATCCGCCGCAGGGCTCAGAGTAACATCGATGTCGAGACGGCGGGTCTCATTTGCGCTGAGATTCTTGATTGATGCATTGGAAAGGCCGGCATTCGGAACTGTAAGTTTCAGATTATCTGCCGTTGCGATTGTCGTATAGAACAGATTGATCTCTTTTACCGTTCCTTCATTGGAACCGTCAGTGATATAATCTCCGACTCTGAACGGACGGAAGATCAGCAGCATAATGCCACCTGCAAGGTTCGCCAGGGAGCCCTGCAGTGCCAGACCGACTGCCAGTCCGCAGGAACCGAGGACCGCTATGATCGATGCAATCGGAACACCGACTGTTGCAACTGCGAGCAGGACAACCAGTGTGTAGCACAGCACTTTGATCGCACTGTTGACAAATGTCTTTACTTCAGAATCCAAGTTTTTGTTCCAGGGCATCTTCAAGATCAGTTTCATGAGCCCTTTCACCAGTAATGTGCCAATCAACAGGATTGCAAGCGCCGCAACGATTTTCATTGCAATGCCGGCAACACCGTTTCCAAACTGCTCCGCAATGCTCTGCGAAAGCTGTCCGCCCCAAGTCAGTTCTTCTGCCAACATGATTTAGTCCTCCTGAATATGGTTTATCCGACTACGATGTTCACGATATTCTTGACAACGATAACCTTGCGGACCGTTTTTCCTTCAAGATAAGGCAGAACATCGGAGTTAGCTTTGGCTGCTGCTTCCACAGCGGCTTTGTCCGCGTCCGCGGGCAGGGATACCCGTGCGCGGATCTTACCGTTTACCTGCACGCCGTACTCGATTTCCGCGACTTTAAGCGCGTTCTCGTCATATGCAGGCCACGGTGCGTGATGCAGAGGCTCATACCCGAGTCTCTCATTCATTTCCTCTGCAAGATGCGGGGCAAACGGTGACAGGAGGAGCAGCAGGGTATGCAGTTCGTCCTTTGTCAGTCTGCCCTTGGCATAAAAGTCATTCACTAAAGACATCATAGCGGAGATTGCAGTGTTGAACTTCATGCGCTCAATATCTTCCGAGACTTTTTTAATGCAGGCATGTACTGCGCTGCGCTGCGCAGCATCTGTATCTCCCTCGCCCTGCACCATATCCTGCAGGCGCCAGACGCGATCCAGGAAGCGTTTGCATCCGTTTGCGGATTCTTCGTTCCAGGGAGTGGCGGCCATATAGTCGCCCATGAACATAACATAAGTACGGAGCGTATCCGCGCCGAGCCGGTCAATGACCTCAAGCGGGTCCACGACATTGCCCTTGGATTTGCTCATCTTGTCCCCGTCCGGTCCGAGGATCAGTCCCTGATAGGTTCTCTTTGCATACGGTTCCGGCGTATTGACTTCGCCGAGATCATATAAGAACTGATGCCAGAATCTGGAATACAGCAAGTGCCTTGTGACATGCTCCATTCCTCCGTTATACCAGTCGACCGGCATCCAGTAGCGCATCTTTTCCGGATCGCAGAATACCTTATCATTCTTCGGATCGATGAATCTCAGATAGTACCAGGAAGATCCTGCCCACTGAGGCATGGTATCCGTTTCACGCTTTGCCGGTCCTTTGCAGTTCGGGCATGTGCAGTTCACGAATGACTCGATCCTCGCAAGAGGAGACTGTCCGTCCGTACCGGGTTCAAAATTCTCCACATCCGGCAGTTTTAACGGAAGCTCTTCATAAGGAACTCCGACTGTTCCGCACTTGGGGCAATGAATCAGCGGAATCGGTTCTCCCCAGTAGCGCTGACGGTTGAACGCCCAGTCCTTCATTTTGTACTGAACGCCTTTGTGTCCGATGCCTTTTTCTCCGAGATACTCCAGCATCGCGGCGATAGAATCCTTCTTGTTGTCATATGCGTTCAGGAAACCGGAATTGATCATCTGTCCGTTTCCTGTGTACGCTTCTTTTTCGATGTCTCCGCCGGAAATGACGGGAATGATATCCACGCCGTATTTCTTCGCAAACTCCCAGTCTCTCTGGTCATGTGCAGGTACCGCCATGATTGCTCCCGTGCCGTATCCCATCATGACATAATCCGCAAGGAAGATCGGGATCTCTTTTCCGTTTACGGGGTTGACTGCCGTCAGACCGTCCAGCCGCACACCGGTCTTGTCTTTTACAAGCTGAGTCCGCTCGAACTCGGTCTTCTTCGCGCATTCCGCACGGTATGCTTCCACCTCATCCCAGTTGCGGACCTTTTCCTTGTACTGGTCTAGCATCGGATGTTCGGGAGCCATGACCATAAACGTAACGCCGAACAGCGTATCGCAGCGGGTCGTATAGATTTCCAGTTTTTCAGGAATTTCCTTGATCTCAAAGTTGACGAATGCACCGACCGATTTGCCGATCCAGTCGATTTCCTGCTGTTTGATGGAATCCGGATAATCCACCGTGTCAAGTCCGGACAGCAGTCTGTCGGCGTACTGCGTGATTTTCAGATACCAGACATCTTTCGGCAACTGAATGACATCGCTGTGGCACACGTCACACTTGCCGCCCTGGGAGTCCTCGTTTGACAGAACGACTTTGCAGTGCGGGCAGTAGTTGACCTGGGTCTTGGCGCGGAACACCAGACCGTGATCAAACATCTTGCGGAAGATCCACTGCGTCCAGTGATAATAATCCGGCAGGGAGGTTGAAATCTCGCGGGTCCAGTCAAAAGAGTATCCGACTCTCTTCATCTGATCCTTGAAATGTTCCACATTCGCTGTCGTGATCACATGCGGATGGGTATTGGTCTTGATTGCATAATTCTCCGCAGGAAGCCCGAACGAGTCAAAGCCCATCGGGAAAAGGACATTGTATCCCTGCATTCTGCGTTTGCGGGAAATCACTTCCAGACTGGTATATGCCTTAATATGCCCGACATGCATCCCCGCTCCCGAAGGATACGGAAATTCCACCAGGCCATAAAACTTCGGTTTTGTGAAATCATCTTCTGCGGCAAAGCACTGATGCTCTTCCCAGAAGGACTGCCATTTCTTTTCAATAGCGGCAAAGTCATAACGTTCTGCCATAGGTCCTACCTCTCCATAGTAAAAACAGTACCAATAATATGAAATAACTTTAACTTTTTATGCTCCGTTTGTCAACCGCTTTACAAGAAAATCCCTCTGTGATAAACTAGTCACACGGTCAGTTCTGAATCCTTTGATTCCGTCATATTATGGGCGTTGCTGATGTCGTGAAAGGAGTTCCTCTATGGTAGGAGATTATTTGTTTCATATCGGCTCATTCGGTATCCCGTCCATGGGCTTTTGTATTCTGATTGGCACGATTCTGGCTTTGGTCACCTGTTATTTTGCCAGGAAGTTTACCAACCTCGACTGGAATGATGAAATTCTTGACGGTGTGATCTGGGCGGTCCTTGCCGGTTTTATCGGGATGAAAATTCTTTACTGGATCGTGACCCCGGAAGATCTTATCGCTGTGATTCAGAACCCTTCCTGGAAAGGTGTCTGGACGCTGATCACCTCAGGCATGGTCTTTTACGGCGGCCTTTTCGGAGGCATCGTCGGACTTCTGTTGCTGTGCCTGCGCCGCAAGCGTAATTTCTTCACGTTTTCCGATCTGATCCTTCCCTGCTTCTGCATCGCGCACTCAGGCGGAAGAATCGGATGCCTGCTCGTAGGCTGCTGCTACGGTGTTGCCGAAGGGGAAGCGTGCCTGAACAATCATCTCACATATGACGGTTTTCTTTCCGTCACCTACCGGAACGGAATTCACCGTCTTCCCGTTCCCCTGATGGAAGCGATCTTCCTTCTGATTCTGGCCGCCGTGCTTCTTCTTGTCCTGAAGAACAACAAGCATCGCGGAACCGTAACCGCATGGTATCTGATTCTCTACTCTGTCTGGAGATTCTGTATCGAGTTCTTCCGCGGTGATGCGATCCGCGGAATCTACGGTCCGCTTGCCACTTCCCAGTGGATCAGCATCGTGACGCTGACCGCCGGCATAATAGTTTTTGTGCTTTCCCGGAAATGGCCCAAAGACGAACCGCTGAAAGAATTCCATGAAGATGATCTGACTGTACCGGAAGAAGTGATTCCGGAGCAGGTTCCCGTCACGGAAGAACCCGAAGAATCGGACAGCAAGTCCGCTGGTCCTCAGGAATTTGCAGAAGAGGCTGAAGTCTCGGCAGACACTTCAGAAGTATCTGAAGCCGCGGAAGTTGCCGCAGTTGCAGAGGTTTCTTCCGGAGATGACGCCTCCGGCGGGGATCAGTGACCTTTTACCTACGATTCTTCTGAACAGTAAATCACCGGTTGAGATTAACCGGTGATTTTTAAAAAAGCAGGGACTTGTGTCCCCGCTATGTATCAGCAAAACGAATTCCGTTCATTGTCATAGATGTATCCAATGTCGGAAAGTTTCTTCTCCAGTTCTTCCCGATTCACCATCATGTCATCGCACAGAGCATCCAGTGACGGATAGTAATCTCTCAGCTTCATATTCACTACAGACAGAAGCAATACAGGATCATTCGGCAGTTCCATATTACCCGCTCAATAGATCACCATGTATTTTTTGACTTCCCAGTCAGTTACACGGGTTCTGTATTCGTCCCATTCCCGCTTTTTGCCTTCGGTATAACTGTGGAAGATATGCTCTCCAAGCGTATGGATCACGACAGGATCCTTTTCCAGGCAGGAAACAGCTTCTTCGAGAGAACCCGGCAAAGAATCGATTCCGTGCATCTTCCGCTCGTCATCCGTCATCGCATAGATGTTCTCGGTGATTTCAGGAGGCGGCGTCATGTTCTTTTCGATTCCGTCCAGTCCGGCAGCCAGGCATACGGCCATCGCCAGATACGGATTGCAGGAAGGATCCGGGCAGCGAAGTTCCACTCTCGTGGAGTTGCCGCGCGCAGCGGGAATCCGAATCAGTGCGGAACGGTTGGAAGCGCTCCAAGCCAGATAGCAGGGTGCCTCATAGCCCGGGACGAGACGCTTGTAGGAATTGACCAAAGGATTGGTGATCGCGGTCATTCCGCGCACATGATACAGCAGACCCGCGATAAAGCTGTATGCTTCTTTGGAAAGCTTCTTATCACCCTTCTCATCAAAGAAAATGTTCTTTCCGTCTTTGAAGAGTGACATATTCATATGCATACCGGAACCATTGATTCCGAATACCGGTTTTGGCATGAAGGTCGCGTGCAGTCCTCTTGTCTGTGCCAGTGTCTTGACCGCCATCCGGAACGTGCTGATATTATCCGCAGCACGGAGGGCTTCCGCATATTTGAAGTCGATCTCATGCTGTCCTGCTGCCACTTCATGATGGCTTGCCTCGATTTCAAAGCCCATTTCTTCCAGATTGAGACAGATCTCTCTGCGGACATCTCCGCCGTGATCGATCGGCGCCATATCGAAATAGCTGGCAGCATCAGCGGTATCCGTCGTCGGATAACCTTTTTCATCGGTTTCGAACAGGAAAAATTCCATCTCCGGACCGGCGTTGAACGTATAGCCCATGGCTTCCGCTTTCTTCAGCGTCTTTTTCAGAACATACCTTGGATCTCCGACAAACGGCGTTCCGTCCGGATTGTAAACGTCGCAGATCAGTCGGGCGGTTCTTCTGGTTTTCGGCATCCAGGGAAGGATCACGAACGTATCCAGATCCGGATACAGATACTGATCGGATTCATGAATACGCGTAAACCCTTCAATGGAACTTCCATCAATCATGATCTGATTATCCACGACTTTCTGAATCTGGAATTTGGTTACAGCAACGTTTTTCAATTGGCCGAAAATGTCCGTAAACTGCAGACGGATAAATTCGATGTCTTCTTCATTAACGATCCGTATGATGTCTTCTTTCGTATAATGTTTCATTTGTGATTCTCCTTTTTGCCGTTCAATTGTCGGTTCCGGCAGCGATGAGGGGAAACATGTTTATCAGAAAAGCAGGCACTCCATGCCTTTTCCCGATGCACATGTCGGTTCCGAAGAGAGGAACTCCGTATTCAAATATGTGAATAATTATAAGGGTATTTTTACGTCTTTGTCAATCAGCCGCAGGTATGCTTTTCGTAAAAGCCGATATGCTTTTCACTGAAGGTTTTCCGAAGAAGTTCTATCGCTGCAAAAACAGTTCCCGTTTCTGACTGTCAAGCAGGGGAAGCTTATTGGTGTAGGTCGGAACATCTTTCGGCGCCGCGATCCGTTCCACTCTCTGTTCCGCGTCAAAGATCCGCTTTGTCATAGCGTTCGCCCCGTGCGCCAGGATGGATGTAGTTTCCTCCATCATGTCAATATTGTAGATGCAGACCTTATCTTTCCCGGCGTAGCCGACATTTTCCAGATTTCCGTTCTGGTATTTCTGCCGGTACATATAATATGGCCATAAACCAATCGAGCGGGCTGTCATAAAGCCCATATCGATCATTCTGACAACCGATTCCGAAGATGGGAGCGGATAGCGGTCCAGTTGTTCTTTCAGGCGGCTTGACCGTTTGATAGCAAGCGTATGTACGGTCAGATTATCCGGTTTCAATTCCGCCACTTTGGACAGCGTCCTCTGAAAATCCTCCTCGTTTTCTCCGGGAAGGCCGGCAATCAAATCCATATTGATCGAATCAAACCCGATCTTTCTTGCCAATTCAAAGGTCCTGACGATCTCCTCCGCCGTATGAGCACGTCCGATTCGCTTCAACGTCTCATCGTTCATGGATTGAGGATTGATAGATATCCTGCTGATTCCATGCCGTTTCAGAATCCGTAGTTTTTCCTCCGTTATCGTATCCGGACGTCCTGCTTCCACGGTACATTCCATTCCATATCCGCCATAAACCGTCTCGATATGCGTCAGGAGACGGTCCATCTGTTCTTCATTCAGAACCGTCGGCGTGCCTCCGCCGATATAAAACGCCCGGAGATTCCATCCACCGTCTTTCAGAAGCTGTCCTCCGCGCGAGATATCATCAAACAGCGGGATCAGATATGCTTCCACAGATGCGCCCTTTGCGATCTCCGACCCGAACGAGCAGTAAAGGCATCTCGTTCTGCAGTACGGAATCCCCACATAGACATCCAGGTCTCTTGGTCCGACCGACTCAATAAACGGACGCTGAACGGCATTGATGGTTGCAGCTAACCGGAGTTTGTCATCCTCTACGGAGAAGACTTCCCGGAACTGCCTGACCGCTTCCGTGGCTCCGTGCCTTTGTTCCAGTTCACGCAGCAATTTAGTAGGCCGGATGCCTGTCAGACTGCCCCACGGCATCTTCTTCGGGCAAACCTTCTGCATGAGGGCATACGCTGTTCGTTTTACAGCGCGCTTTTCCTGCCGCTTGCATTCCAGCGCATTTCCGCCGTCCGGAAAGACCGGAAAGGATGCCGATTCGCCGTTCAGCGTTCCGGATGCTGTCCGTGTTTCCCGGTCGAGCATGATCTGCATCCGGTACTCTGCGCCGGCATCCTCCCTGCAGATCTCAACCGCACCTAAAAAAAGCCGAATTTCTTCGGCAATGTCATTTTCATATTGCGTTACATTTGTGATCAGTTGAACCATGGATTCCCCCGATAGCGTAGCATGGGATTATTGACACACTCGTGAGCAACCGTCGTCGATTCCCCGTGTCCGGGATAGAGTACGTAGTTCGGAGGCAGCTGCAGAATGACATCAAAGAGCGAATGCATCAGTTTTCGCATGTTGCCTGTGGGTAGATCTGTCCGTCCGATTCCCTCAAAAAACACCGTGTCCCCGGTAAAAGCGTACTGTCCTTCATCACAGACATAGCAGACTCCCCCTTCTGTATGTCCCGGCGTATAAAGAACGCGGTATTCATAACCTGCCGCATGGATGACATCCCCGTCCTGAACCAGATCCGTCGGTTCACAGGGAGTCAGAATGCCTCCCAGCATGGTCGCTCTGGACGTCTCCGAATCCAGAAGTCCTTCTTTGTCCAGAGGATGGATCATGACCCTGCACTGTGTGCGCTGCTTTAAAGCCGCAACGCCTGCCAGATGATCAAAATGACGGTGAGTCAGCAGAATGTGCGTCAGTGTCAGCCCCTTCTCTTTCAGAATGCTGCATACCGCATCCGCATCGGAAGGATCCACCGCCGCCGCTTCCTTTGTGATCTCGTTGATCACCAGATAACAATTCGCATCGATCGGACCCATCGGGTAGGTCAGAATCATCAGAAAGTCCTCCTTGAATCCAGAAGAATCGTAAAAGGTCCGTCATTGCAGAGCGTGACCTGCATGTCCGCCCCGAAAACGCCCGTCTCTACCGGCACCTGAGTTTTCAGCAGCCGGATGCATCTTTCATACAGAGGGACCGCCGTCTCAGGTCTTGCCGCAGCGATATAGCTTGGTCTCCGGCCTTTCCGCGCATCCCCCAATAAAGTAAACTGGGAAATTAAAAGGATCGATCCCCCGATGTCCATAACGGACCGGTTGGGAACTCCGTTCTCGTCGTCAAAGATCCGAAGCCCGGTCAGTTTGTCGCACAGATAATCCGCATCCGCTTCCGTATCTGTCACGTCTACCCCAAGCAGAACACACAGACCTTTCTGGATCTGACCGGCGCATTCGCCTCCGATTTCCACTTTAGCGCTCGATACACGCTGCACCACAGCACGCATACAACCTCCTCAGGTTCGATAAACGTCGATGACTTCCGGCAGTTTCTTCAGGTTTGCGATAATGATTTTCAACTGTTCGGTACCGGTGACTGAGAATGACATTTCGAATATTGCAGAACCTTCGTCTCCGATGCGGCTTCTCAAACTGGTCATATTGACATTCAGATTGGTCAAAACCTTGCTGACCGCCATCAGAGAGCCTGCCTTGTCCACAACGACTACGCGGATGCTTGCAGAGAACGTACTGTTCTCCTCTTCCGCCCATTCAACCTCAATGATCCGCTCCTGATCCCGGAGCAGATTCTCCGCGTTCTTGCAGTCGGCTCTGTGAACCGAGATTCCTCTCCCCCTTGTGATATATCCGATGATCGGATCACCGGGAAGAGGATTGCAGCAATTCGCGAAGAAAACAGCCATTCCCGGATCACCATGCACATAGATTCCGTTTCGAATCGTATGAGCGGTCGGCTTATGCGGTTCTTTTCCCGCTTCCTCGAGTTTCTTGTTCATCTCCTCAAGGCGCATTTCCTTGCGATGGCAATCCATCAGCTTATGCAGGACCTGTCCTGCAGAAATTCCTCCGTATCCGATCGTCGCGTACAGATCTTCCAGGGAGGAAATCGTCATGCGCTTGATGATTTCATTGATATATTCCGGTTTGAGCAGTATCTGGAGATTCTGCGCATGTCTTTTTGCGGTTTCTTCCAGCATTTCACGTCCGCGCTGGACATTTTCCTCACGGTTTTCGCGTTTGAACCATTGCCGTATTTTGTTTCTGGCAGACTGTGTCTTAACGATATTCAGCCAGTCACGTCTCGGTCCGATCTGGGAATTCGAAGTAATGATCTCAACAACATCGTTTGTCTTGAGTTTGTAATCCAGACGGACCATATTCCCGTTGACTCGTGCGTGCTGGCAATGGTGTCCGACATTCGTATGAATTCGATATGCAAAATCCAGCGGAGTGGAGCCGACCGGCAAATCAATGATCTCCCCTTGCGGCGTCAGTACGAATACATATTCTCCAAGGAAGTCTTTCAGTACGTTCTCAACGAATTCCTTGCTGTCCTCGGTTGTTTCATCCGCCTCGATGATCTGTTTGATCAGAGAAGTTTTCTGATCCAGTTCGGTCATGATCTTCTTGTCGTCTTTATACATCCAGTGAGCGGCGATTCCGTATTCGGCGGTTTCATGCATCTCTCTGGTACGGATCTGGATTTCAAACGGAATACTGTTTTCGCTCATGACCGTCGTATGAAGAGAACGGTACATGTTCGGCTTCGGCATCGCGATATAATCTTTAAATCTACCGGGAAGCGGTTTCCAGGTTGCATGAACAACGCCCAGAGCCGCATAGCAGTCGTTGACCGTCTCCACAATAATCCGGATTGCAATCAGATCGTAAAGCTCGTTCAGCTTATAATTATTACGCTGCATCTTCCGGTAGGTGGAATAGAGATGTTTCGGACGGCCGGAAATATCTCCCTTGATGTCGGCTTCCTTTAATAGCACCTTCATTTTTTCCATTGCGGTGCTGAGAGCTTCCATCCGCTCCTTCTGCTGAACCGATACTTCTTCTTTCAGTTTCCGGTACTCTTCCGGCATCAGATAGGCAAATGACAGATCCTCCAGTTCCGACCGGATGACGCCCATACCGAAACGGTCCGCCAGCGGTGCGTAAACTTCCATAGTCTCTTTCGCTTTTCTGGCCTGCTTTTCCGGGGTACAGTAAGCAAGCGTCCGCATGTTGTGCAGGCGGTCAGCCAGCTTGATAATGACGACCCTGACATCGGATGCAATGGATAAGAACAGTTTCCGAAGATTCTCCGTCTGCTCCTGTTTTTTCGTGATATACGTCTGGTTTCCGGATTTTGTCAGCTTGGTGACTCCGTCGACCAGCGACGCGACTTCTTTCCCGAACAGAGCTTCAATATCTTCAATCTTGACGCCGTCCCCATCTTCTACGGTATCATGAAGCACACCGGCTATGACGGTCGGTGCGTCCATTCCCATTTTCAGAAGATAGATGGAAACTGTCATCGGGTGCGTGACATAAGCATCACCGGCATCCCGCCGCTGATTGCAGTGCACGCGCTCCGCGAATTCGACCGCTTCCCGCATTTTTTCTCCCAGCTCAATACCGAACTTTTTCCGAAAATCGTTCAGGAGCTGTTCTTTTAATTTCAGTTCGCTCTGTTCTTCCATAACAGCCTCTATTTTACTACCGATGCATTACAGAATACAAGACTCCGCTTGCAATCTGTTTCTTTTCTTCGATCTTCCGTTCAAACAACCGCTCGTCAACCGGATATACAATGCCCGCTTCATACAGAACCAGCATGGTCAGCAGCAGTTCCTCATCCAGATCACAGATCAGAAGCCCTGCTTTCAGGCATTCCCTTGTCCGTACGAACAGTTGTCTCATTCTCGCTTCATCCGGTCTCTTTACGGAAGCATCTGCTATTCTTCTTGCATAAACCGGATCCGGCGACTTCCAGAAAGCCTCTGCCGCTATCCTCAGATTCTCCGGTATCCAGGCTCTTAGAGCCGTTACCTGACCATTCACGGAAGAAAAACCTCGGAATACGTTTTCTTTCAGCCGGCACAGGACTTCCACCGTTTCCAGTCTCTTCCATTCTTTGTACCGGTCTCCGAACCGGAACGCGATCAGTTTCAATCTTGTGTTATCGTCACTGATTACAGCAGACAGATGCGCTCCGTCTTTTCCGACTGCATTCAATTCCTCCAATGTACCTTTTATCAGAAACTGCGGTTCCGGGTTCCCTTCTCCGAACGGAGCAAGCATCTGCAGTTCTCTGGCAAACGGTACCGTGCAATCCTTTATCTCAATCTGCTCTTCATATTCTTCCGTCTCAGGTTCCAGACCCTGTGGATAGCGTCTGTGAAGATCCTCGGTCAGTTCCTTCCGGCACCGTTCAAAATCGCAGGATTTCATCGCGCAGCCTGCCGCCTGCGTATGCCCGCCGAATCGAGTAAAGAAGGATGCATGATCGCTGAGCAAACCGAACAGATCCACTCCCGGAACACTTCTTCCCGATCCGACCAATTCCTCACCGACTCTGGTGAACAGCAGTACCGGGCAATGATACTGATTCAGAATCCGGGATGCCACGATTCCGATTACTCCGGGATTCCAGTCTTCTCCGCGAAGCATCAGGAGCAGATGTTTTTCGCGGGAAGGAATCTGCTTCTCCGTCTCCTGAATGATTCTTTGCTCCTCCGATTTGCGCTCACTGTTTGCAGCTTCCAGTTCCTGCGCATAATGCCGCCGGACATTATAATCCGCGCTGATGAGCAGTTCCACTGCTCTGGAGGCATCTCCCATACGCCCGGCCGCATTGATGTGCGGAGAAAGAATAAAGGAAAGCGTCTGCGTGTTGACCGGCTGACCGGCTGCACCTGCCGCTTCCAAAAGCGCGCACAGTCCCGGTTCAGAATCAATCAGCGGGATTCCCTTCGCCACAATCGTCCGGTTGAATCCTGTCAACGGCATGATGTCCGCTACCGTCGCAAGCGCGGCGATTGCCAGAAACCGGTCTTCCCTCTGCCCGAGCGCTGTCGCAAGAAGCATCGCGACGACTCCCCCGCAGATATGCCGGATACGCTCGTCCTGTCCTTCCCTTGTCGCGCAGACAACCGCATACGCATTCGGGAGGGTCTCATGACATTGATGATGATCTGTGACAACGACATCGATCCCAAGAGAATTGCACAGATCGATCTCTTTATGCGCTGAGATTCCGTTGTCCACGGTAATGATCAGCTGAACTCCCTGATCGGCAAGCCTTTGCACATTCCCTTCATGCATTCCGTATCCTTCGGTCTGCCGCTCCGGTATTTCATAGGATACAAATGCGCCCAGCTCGGACAGCGTCCGGAACAGGATCGTAGTCGCGCATACGCCGTCAACGTCATAATCTCCGTAGATGCAGATTTTTTCCCGTTCCCGGACAGCGCGATGAATTCTTTCCACCGCCTTCTCTATATCGAAAAGCAGTCCCGGGCTTGGAAGCGGCTCCATTTCCGGATGCAAAAAACGCTCGATTTCCCGGGGATCAGACAACCCTCTCCTGATCAGAACACGCAAAAAAGGCTCGGACAGAGAAAGATTTTTCTTCAGTGTTTCAAGCCGTACATGATCGATCGGTTCGGAATTGATAGGTCTCCAGTTCATCGGATTGATTGATTTCCTTACTGTATAATAGCCAATACAAGGACTTCCTGACGGAAGTCCTTGTAATATGCCTTGATTCGATTACAGAGCGATAGCTGCAGTATCGCGTGCGATCGCAAGTTCTTCGTTGGTCGGAAGAACCATAACTTTGACTTTGCTGCCGGGTTTGGACAGGACGATCTCCTCGCCTTTCGGTGCGGCAAGGTTTTTCTCGAAATCGAAATCGATGCCGAGATATTCCATATTTTCCATAATCAGTCCGCGCATAGCCTGATCGTTTTCACCGACACCCGCCGTGAACACGATGCAGTCAACGCCGTTCAGTTCGGCTGCATAAGAACCGATATAACGTTTGACGCCCTGTGCGAACATATCCAGCGCAAGAGCAGCACGCTCATTGCCTGCTTCTTTTGCCGCCCACAGATCACGGAAGTCGCTGGAAACGCCGGAAATGCCGAGCATTCCGCTCTTCTTGTTCATCAGGGTATCCATTTCCTTGATGCTCAGATTCATCTTATCCATCAGGAATGGTACGATTGCGGGGTCGATGCTTCCGCAGCGTGTACCCATCGGCAGACCTTCCAGAGGAGTCAGACC
This sequence comes from Clostridia bacterium, assembly GCA_017514685.1. Classification (GTDB taxonomy): domain Bacteria; phylum Bacillota; class Clostridia; order Christensenellales; family CAG-138; genus UBA3792. Next base: position 10,435 of record JAFWJN010000028.1, on the reverse strand, counting down.
CATCGAGGTATCTACGCATTTCCCGCCCTTGGAGCAGCTGACTGAGGATCCGTTTCCGAGATGGCAGGTAATGACCTTCACATCGGGATCCCCTTCGCGTCCGAGCCGCTTGATTGCTTCTCCGGTCACGAACATATGAGAAGTTCCGTGGAAGCCATAACGGCGGACGGAATATTTCTCATACACCTCATAAGGCAGCGCATACTGGAACGTTTTCTGTTCCATGCTCATGCCCCATGCGGTATCAAACACCGCCACCTGCGGCGTGTTGGGCATTGCCTTGCGGCATGCGTTGATTCCCATCAGGTTTGCCGGATTATGCAGTGGTCCGAGCGGGATGACTTCCTCGATTGCGGCGATACATTCATCCGTAACAAGCGCGGACGCTGTGAAATTCGGACCGCCGTGCAGGACGCGGTGACCGACCGCGGCGACATCTTCCATGTTCTTGATAACGCCGATCTTCTCATCCGTCAATACGCCGAGCACCAGCTCGATCGCCTCCTGATGCGTGGGCATCGGAGCTTCTTTGGAGAACTTTTCACCGTCCGTTGGTTTATAGGTCAGTTTGCCGTCGATCCCGATGCGTTCGCAAAGACCCTTTGCCAGAACCGCTTCCGATTCGATGTCAATCAGCTGGTATTTTAAAGAAGAACTTCCAGCATTGATAACCAGAATTGTTTTCATAGGTACATGCTCCTCCTGTTATTCTGCCATTGCCTGCACTGCGGTAATCGCAACAACGGAAACGATGTCATCCACACTGCAGCCGCGGGACAGGTCATTGATCGGGGCAGCGAATCCCTGGCAGATCGGACCGATTGCTTCCGCACCCGCTAAGCGTTGAACCAGTTTGTAGCCGATGTTGCCTGCCTGCAGATCCGGGAAAATCAGAACATTCGCTTTTCCGGCTACCGGAGAACCCGGGCTCTTCAGCTGACCGACAGATTCCACCAGCGCAGCGTCCGCCTGGAGTTCACCGTCGACGTTCAGTTCCGGAGCCAGTTCGTGCACCAGCGCGGTCGCCTGAACCACTTTGTCAACATTCTCGTGCTTTGCGCTTCCTTTGGTTGAGAAGGAAAGCATCGCGATTCGCGGATCCATGCCGCAGATCGTCTTCGCGCTCTCTGCCGAGGAAATAGCAATTGCCGCCAGCTGTTCCGCCGTCGGATCGATATTGACAGCACAGTCAGCAAATACCATCAGACCGTTGTCGCCATATGCCTTGTTCGGAATTTCCATCACAAAGAAACTGGATACCGTGCTGATGCCCGGTTTCATTTTGATGATCTGAAGACCGGGACGCAGTGTGTTTCCGGTTGTGTTGATCGCGCCGGAGACGAACCCATCCGCTTTCTTGTCCTTGATCAGCATTGCTGCGTAGAACAAGGGATTTGCTATCATATCATGCGCCTTTTCGGGAGTTACGCCTTTTGCTTTCCGCATCTCATAGAACCATTCGCAATAGCGCTCATAGTCCGGTTCCTCAGTCGGGTTGATCGTGTCGATGCCATCCAGCGAAACATTGAATTTCTTTGCAACCGCTTCAATTTCATCACGTTTGCCAAGCAGCGTTACCTTTGCGATTCCTTCCGCAGTAATGCGAGCCGCTGCCTGAACAGTACGCTCTTCTGCACCTTCCGGCAGAAGAATGTGCTTCCGGTTCGCCTTTGCTTTCGCCTTGATCGAGTCCATCAATGACATATCCATAAGCCTCCAAAATAAGTTTATAAATTATTTTACCATAGAACTGTAAAAAATGGTATACTAGATTTAGAAAAATCACAAAGGAGTGTCAACATTGAAAGTTGTTGGTATTATAGCGGAATATAATCCCCTGCACAACGGTCATATTTATCACATGGAGCAGGCGAAAAAGGAAACAGAAGCATCCTTCTGCATCATTGCCATGTCCGGAAATTTCGTGCAGCGCGGAGAACCTGCCTGTGCCGATAAATACACACGTGCCGAATGGGCGCTTCGTGCCGGAGCGGATATGATCGTTGAAATTCCGCAGTGTCTGGCTGTCTCCTCAGCGGAACGCTATGCGGAAGGAGCGGTCAAACTCCTGGCTGCCACAGGTGTTGTGACAGATATCGCCTTCGGAGTGGAAACGGAAAACCTGGATGCGCTGTACCGGATTGCCGATATCCTTGACAGGGAGCCTCCTGCCTTCAAAGTCAACCTCACGTATCATCTGAAAGAAGGCAAATCTTACCCCAGAGCACAGTTTGACGCCCTGTCCGATCTGGATCTTCCGAAAAATGATCTGTCTGTTCTAACGCAGCCCAACAATATCCTTGCCGTGGAATACCTGAAAGCAATCCGCAGATTTGCTCCGCACATACGCCCGGTTCCGATTCTGCGCCGCGGAAACAATTACAATGAAACCCAGCTGACCGGAGAACTGTCCAGCGCGACTGCAATCCGTCAGGCGCTGAAGGAAGGCAACGATTCGGTCCTGAGCGCAATGCCTCTGTTTGTCAGCGGGGCGATGCGTTTCGACTCCCAGTTCCCCGTTACACTGGAGGATTTCGGACCGATGATCCTCTACCGCTTAAGATCCATGTCTCTGGATGAAATCGCTGCCCTGCCGGATGTGTCGGAGGGGTTTGAACAGGTCATTGCGCGTGCCGTCCGTACTTCTCCGGATATCCAGACTTTCCTGGATTCCATCAAAACCAAGCGCTATACCATGGCGCGATGCAAACGCATCGCAATTTCAGCCCTTATACATATCTCCGCTGAACTGTCCGATGCCATTCTGCAGGACAGAGACAATCTATATCTGCGTGTCCTGGGCTTTCTGACTTGCTCACGAGGTCTTCTGGCGGCGATCGCAGGTTCGGGCAGTATTCCGGTCATTCTCCGCAATTCGGATATTTCCAACTGCACAGAACTTGCAAAGAGCTCGATGGCTGTTGACCAGTTCTCCACGGATCTGTTCGGATATGTGCTTGGCCGGGAAGTCCACCGCGATTCTCAGAGCGCCATCAAATTATAATCGAAACAATTTGCAGGCAGTAAAAGAGCCGGAAAACACATGATGTGTTCCGGCTCTTTCCATACTGCCTAATCCTTTATTCTTCCGGTTCTTCTTCATCCCATTCAGCCATGCGCTCCTGGGCAATTTGCAGAAGCTTCTCCTGAAGCGCATCGTCCTCCACCGGCAGGAACTCTTCGAGATCCTCTTCCTCATGCACCACAATCTCCATGATGCATACTTCAAAATATTCAGCATCATCGGGCAGGTCCGGATCGATCAAGACTCCGTATTCCTTCCCTTCATACTCAAAATAATCAATCACTTCCAGATCAAACTCATCGCCGTTTTCATCCACGAATGTTACGAGATCTCTGAATTCTTCCATGATCGTTCTCCTTTCCTTGTTTGATACTATTTTAAACCAAGGAGTGTGTCATTGCAACCCCATGAAAAAAGCAAAAACATTTTTTCGGAACATAAATTTTTTTTAGTTTTCCTCTTGTATTCAGACACACTTTTTTTGTATAATATGATTAGAAAAAAACGGGCGGTGAAACTATGGATTTAGATTTTTACAGACGTCTCGCTTCTTCTCTTGTACAGCAATTCGGCAGCAGCTGTGAAGTTGTCGTTCACGATCTTACCGGCGAAGATAACGACCATACAATCGTTATCATTGAAAACGGGCATGTCACTCACCGAAAAGTCGGAGATGGCCCAAGCCGAATCGTACTGGAAGCACTTCGTGCCAAAGATCCTTCCGAACTGGAAGACAGTGCCGGTTATCTGATGAAAACGCACGATGGCCGTATTTTAAAGTGCTCCACCATTTACATCCGCAATGAGAACGGCGGAATCGACGGCGTTCTCGGTATCAACTGCGACATCACAGAACTGTTGATGGCAGAGCGGGCAATTGATTCCATTTTAAATCATAAAGTTGAAGCAACCATTCCGGAGCGCATCCCGATTTCCGTCAACGATCTGCTGGACGATCTGATCGAGCAGTCGGCGGCTCAGATCGGTAAACCGGTCGCCCTGATGACCAAGGACGACAAGATCCGTGCGATCCGATACCTGAACAATGCAGGTGCCTTTTTAGTCACGCGGAGCGGCGATAAGGTGTCAAAATACTTTGGCATCAGCAAATATACTCTTTATTCCTACATTGATGCAAAAACCTCGGACGAAATTGAAAAGAAAGAATGAAAGGAAATACGCTTATGGATGTAAACGCAATCAAAGATGCTGCAAAAGCATACCTTCCCGACATGACCAGATTCCTTCGTGACCTGATTGCCATTCCCAGCGAGAGCTGTGAAGAAGAAGGCGTTATCAAACGCACCATTGCCGAAATGGAAAAACTCGGCTTTGACAAAGCAGAAATCGATCCCGAAGGAAACGCACTTGGCTGGATGGGCACCGGCGATAAGATCATCGCTTTTGACGGACACATCGACACAGTAGGTATCGGAAACATCAAAAACTGGGAGCATGACCCCTATGAGGGTTACGAAACCGACGATATCATCTACGGACGTGGCGGTTCCGATCAGGAAGGCGGCGTAGTTAGTTCTGTTTACGGAGCCAAGATCATGAAAGATCTCGGACTGATTCCGGAAGGATATAAGATTTTAGTCGTTGCTTCCGTTCAGGAAGAAGACTGCGACGGCCTTTGCTGGCAGTATATCCATAAGGAAGACGGCATTACACCGGAATTCGTCGTTTCCACTGAACCGACGGACGGCGGAATCTACCGCGGTCATCGTGGCAGAATGGAGATCCGTGTAGACGTCCGCGGTGTTTCCTGTCACGGTTCAGCGCCTGAGCGCGGTGACAACGCGATCTACAAAATGGCAGACATTCTGACCGAAGTCCGTGCTCTGAACGAAAACACCGCAACGGATGCTGATGAAATCAAAGGTCTCGTCAAAATGCTTGATCCCAAATATAATCCGGATCACTATGAAGACGCCCGTTTCCTCGGCCGCGGCACGATCACCTGCTCGCAGATTTTCTATACTTCCCCGTCCCGTTGTGCCGTTGCGGATTCCTGTGCTGTCTCTCTTGACCGCAGAATGACCGCCGGTGAAACATGGGATTCCTGCATCAAGGAAATTGAAGACCTGCCCGCCTGCAAAAAATACGGCGATGACGTCAAGGTGTCCATGTACCTTTACGACCGTCCCGCATGGACCGGTCTCAAATATGAAACCGAGTGCTATTTCCCGACCTGGATCAACAAGGAAAACGCCGCGCACGTTCAGGCTCTGGCCAACGCTCATAAAGCTCTGTTCGGCAAAGAGCGTATCGGTTCCCCAACGGCAATGCACTTAAGGCATCGTCCTTTGATTGACAAGTGGACCTTCTCCACAAACGGTGTTTCCATCCAGGGCCGCTATGGAATTCCCTGCGTTGGCTTTGGTCCAGGAGCTGAGTCTCAGGCTCACGCGCCGAACGAGATTACCTGGAAGCAGGACCTTGTCACCTGCGCCGCTGTCTATGCACTGACTCCCCATTTCTATCTGGAAGCGGACAAGAGCGTTGATGCCACCGTATTCCGTGCCGGAAAAACGAATACCAAATTTGCGAATGACTGATTAAGGAGGAACCCATGAGCAACGTCAAAAAATACACCGACAAACTGGACCAGCTGCATTTTGAAAATATGTACAACGGCGACTTTTTCCTGACCTGGGAAAAGAACGATGATGAAATCGCTGCCGTGTTCACCGTTGCGGATGCTCTTCGTCATCTCCGCGAAAACAACATTTCAACCAAGATCTTCGATTCCGGTCTCGGTATTTCTCTGTTCCGTGACAATTCAACCCGTACCCGCTTCTCCTTTGCTTCCGCGTGCAACCTGCTCGGTCTGGAAGTCCAGGATCTTGACGAAGGCAAAAGTCAGATTGCTCACGGTGAAACCGTACGTGAAACCGCGAACATGGTTTCCTTCATGGCAGACGTCATCGGCATTCGCGATGACATGTATATCGGCAAAGGCAATACCTACATGCACAATGTAGTCAATGCAGTTACCGAGGGCAATAAAGCCGGCGTGCTGGAGCAGAAGCCTACTCTGGTAAACCTCCAGTGCGATATCGACCATCCGACTCAGTGTATGGCTGATATGCTTCACTGCATTCATGAACTTGGCGGAAGTGACGATCTGAATGAAGCGATCAAGAACCTTAAAGGTAAGAAAGTCGCCATGACCTGGGCATACAGCCCCTCTTACGGAAAACCGCTGTCTGTTCCGCAGGGTGTTGCCGGTCTGTTCACTCGCTTTGGCATGGATGTTACGCTTGCATATCCCGAGGGATACGAAATCATGGACGAAGTCGTCAAAGTTGCGGAAGAAAACTGCAAAAAGAGCGGTGCAAAATTTGTGATCACGCATGACATGAAAGAAGCTTTCAAAGATGCAGATATCGTTTATCCGAAATCCTGGGCTCCTTTCAAAGCCATGGAAGAACGTACCGACCTCTATGGCAAGGGCGATATGGAAGGCATCAAAGCGCTTGAAAAACGTCTTCTTGCCCAGAATGCGGAGCACAAAGATTGGGAATGCACAGAAGAGATGATGAAGCTCACTAAGGATGGCAAAGCTCTGTATCTCCACTGCCTGCCGGCAGACATTACAGATGTTTCCTGCGCAGCAGGTGAAGTAGCAGCATCTGTATTCGATCGTTATCGTGATCCTCTCTACAAGCAGGCTTCATTCAAGCCGTACATTATTGCAGCTATGATCTTCCTTGCAAAAGTCAAAGATCCTCAGAAGACACTTCTGGATCTTGAAAAACGCGCAAAGCAGCGTTGGGAAGGCGGAGAAGCATAATTTCTCTAAATCCTTAGTATAGAACCCCAAAGAGAGCTTGAAACAGAGCTCTCTTCTTTGTTGCGCGGAGTAATCCGCGCTCTTTTTTTCTTCTGCTCTGTCCCTCCAAAGAGCAAACGGTTTTTCGATCAGATTCTCCATGTTTAGACGATATTTTATGTCGTTTTAGTGCGTTATGTAAATTTTGTGTTCGGAGAGTTTCTTTGCCACGGCAAAGAAAGAGTGTATCTATCTGAAGAACTATGCTACAATAGAAGAAGTCAAGAGGGATATCTATGAATACGTTGAGATCTTCTACAACCGAAAACGTATGCATTCCTATCTGGGATATATGAGTCCGGTAGAATACCGGCTTGCACACAATGCTTGATATTCAAGGCTGAATGTACCCATATGCGTGAACCAAACCCGATGTCATAATTTAACCGCACTTCACCTGTATTTAAAGATTACAAGAACCAAAAAATGAGGTGTTCCTGATGAAACGAAATATTAGAATAATCATAACAACTGTACTTGTAATCCTTTGTTTTATATGCCTTTTCGCTGCTCTCGCTCAAGCCTGGAATCTTGCGCTTTATAATAATAGACCTTTTCTTAGGCTGGTAAATGGTTTCGAAGCATACACCAAAGCACGGATCGAGATAATGTTTCTGAAATCATATGACACATTTTCAGAAGCGAAATCAGCGATAGAATCGGAACCCGATACGCTCCTTTTTGTTCAGACAGATTCCTTTGGAATTGCTCCTATAGCCAATGCGTCAGAATTATATTGTGAAAGAAAAAGGTGGTTGGAAGATTGAGAATACTTTTCAGTTTTGCAGAGGACATCGTTACGGTATTACGAATAGTAAAAATTATCTGTTCATCGCAAGACTTGTGCAGGATCAGTGGAACATATGTATTATTTTTTATGATGATCGGCCACATGCTTGTTACTCCAATATAGAACAATATATCCTATACACATATAATGATCGCGGTTCAGGCGATGTTCTTCAATTAGTTGCAATTTCAATTGGTGCAGATGAGGAACCTTTTTCAATCTACATTGATGGGGATTCTTATGAACTTCAAGGTCATGAATGGACACCTTCTTTTGAAAACGCTCCATGATTCGTAAATCTTGTACAAATATGTTAATTCACAAGTCTACTATATAGATCCGACAATTTGGGGAATCAATTATAAATGAGGCTTTTGTCATGAAAAAACAACTTCCTTTATCTATTCGATCTATTGTTCTTTGCTGTATAATACTGTGTTCTGCTTGTATAGCGACATATCGCGGCGTTGAGAAACCATACCTTGTTGATCGTACAGAAAACTGGGATTGTTCAGTTGTTGCAGATTTATGGTTCTGGGTTAGCGATATAGATAATACCAGTCCAGACCCAGTTTTTCAGAGACTGTTCAGTTCAGTACCCCCTGTTTCTTTTGATGCAACAATTACTGATTTACAAGATGCGGTAAAAGCATCAAAAGAAGCCATTTCCTTGGTTTATGCTGAAACAGTTAATGAAAGCGAAATGAGAGTTCTGAAAAATAAAGCTTCTAACCTGTGGATTGCGCTTTATCATTCATATCTTATAGCGTTTGATATGGAGGGAAATTTAATACTTTGCACAAATATTGATCAAGATAAAACATTAGAACTTCATTCAGCAAACAAATTATCCACAGACGCGTTAAGAATTAGTCAAAAATTTGATATCTCTAGGATTTCCTTAACAGATCTAATCAATTTTCAAAATCGATCCGGAGCATTAACAGAATATTGTATTAAGAAACTATCAGATAAAAAAATTCCATATTCCTCTGCTCCTGTTGAACAGGTACTTCAAGCATCGTATGAATTGTCAAAAATTATAACAAACAGACCCATCGGTTATGAATCAGACGAGTTTCGTATTTATGATAATCAAAACTATGATGCATGGATTGTGCTTTCATGTTGCTGGATAGCTGTTTTTTCAAAAGAAACAGGTGAGTTAGTTTTTGTTTGTTCTAATTATGATGGATTTAATGCGGATCAATCTGTTCCTTTTTTATATTAATTCCTGGCTATATGGACTGGGGCAAAAAGCGACAGAGGGTATATAATAGCGTATGGGAAGGCAAGAAACATCGAAAAGTCTGACGGTATTATCCGCTGATCTGAGAATTGCCAGTTATTGATTGAACACATAAGGCGAATGCATAAGTGGACAGCGGTTGAAACGGTATCTTCCAGATGGTTTTTCCGAGTGTGTGAAGAAAAAGCAAGCTCTTCCCGTCTTCTGCTTTCTGTCAGAATGAATTGGGTTCCAAAAGCAATACCCCCGAAAACGTGATATCGCGTTTTCGGGGGTTCGTTGTTTCTTTATCTTTTGTTTCGATTACTCAACAATGCTTGCTACAACACCGGATGCAACCGTACGGCCGCCTTCACGGATAGCGAAGCGGAGTCCCTGCTCCATTGCGATCGGAGTGATCAGGGTGATTTCCATGCGGATGTTGTCGCCAGGCATAACCATCTCTACGCCTTCCGGCAGCTTGATCGTTCCCGTTACGTCCGTTGTACGGAAATAGAACTGGGGACGATAGCCTGAGAAGAACGGGGTGTGACGGCCGCCTTCTTCTTTCGTCAGTACGTATACCTCGGAAATGAAGTGCGTGTGCGGATGGATCGATCCCGGCTTTGCCAGAACCTGGCCGCGCTCGATTTCGTTGCGCTGAATACCACGCAGCAGCAGTCCGATGTTGTCGCCTGCGATTGCCTGATCCAGCAGCTTACGGAACATTTCGACGCCCGTTACGACCGTCGTACGCTTCTCTTCCTTCAGTCCTACGATCTCTACGGTATCGGAGACCTTGACTGTTCCGCGCTCTACACGGCCCGTTGCTACGGTGCCGCGGCCCGTGATCGAGAACACGTCTTCTACCGGCAGCAGGAACGGCTTGTCAGATGCACGCTCCGGTGTCGGAATGTAGCTGTCGACTGCATCCATCAGTTCGAAGATGCACTTGCAGCACTCGGTCTCTTTCGCGATCGCGCCGTTTGTCAGTGCTTCCAGTGCCAGCAGCGCGGATCCGCGGATGATCGGGATATCGTCGCCCGGGAAATCATAGCTGCTCAGCAGTTCTCTGATCTCCATCTCTACCAGTTCGAGCAGCTCCTCGTCGTCTACCTGGTCGACTTTGTTCATGAATACGATGATGTAAGGTACGCCTACCTGACGTGCCAGCAGGATGTGCTCACGAGTCTGGGGCATCGGGCCGTCCGCTGCGCTTACTACCAGGATCGCGCCGTCCATCTGCGCTGCGCCCGTGATCATGTTCTTAACATAGTCCGCGTGGCCCGGGCAGTCTACGTGTGCGTAGTGACGCTTTTCTGTCTCATACTCTACGTGTGCTGTGTTGATCGTGATTCCGCGTGCTTTCTCTTCCGGCGCCTTGTCGATTTCATCATAACGCATTGCCGCTGCCTGTCCGCTCTGCGAAAGCGCCATCGTGATCGCCGCTGTCAGAGTCGTCTTGCCGTGGTCTACGTGTCCGATCGTGCCGATGTTTACATGCGGCTTCGTACGTTCGAATTTTTGCTTTGCCATTCTTGTTTCTCCTTAAAT
>JAFWJN010000027.1 GCA_017514685.1 Clostridia bacterium | reverse complement strand
ATGTATTCGTGGAGGCTGTTGGTGCCGGTAGTGTTGAAGAGGCTGCGCAGATCATAAAAGCCCGAAGCTCCGGCGGTAAGCAGAAGAACAAAGAGATCCTCCATCGTGGAGACGTTCGGGTTTTCGATGCTGGCATTGAGGTATTCTCCTACAAATGTATCTGCACCGCTTTCATGTCACAATCGGCCATTATGATGACGGAGTGACAAATGTATTTGCACCACCTCGTCGATTACCCTGGGTTATTGGATGAGATGGATGTAACAATTGTATTTGCACCACTTTGGTTGTTTTACAGCCGCAGGCTCATTCACCCGCGGCTTTTTGTATTGCATTCAGAAGATATTTTCGGCTCACTTTGTCTTCTGTCATTATTACAGAAAGATCTTTTCCAAGATTCAGATAGGAATAGAACAGATACAGGATACTATTGGATGACGTCAGAAGACATGCATTTTCTTTGTTCTCGGGTGTATCGTTTGAAATATACCATCTCCTCTTCAGGTCATTCACGAACCGCCAAACTCCGTTAAAACTCAGCTTCGCTTTCGGTCCATAAATCATTTCGAAATCAAACTTTTTGTCCAGATCGTGATTGTAGTCATAAAGCGCAGTACACATTTCCGTATAGTCTGCAGAATACTCATTTTCGATAATTGGTGTTTTTATCAACGGTATGACTTCATTCAGTTCTTCTCCAGGAAAACCTTTATAGATCATCATTCCGCATCGATGAACCGGACATATCTGTGAATAAAAATATTGATGCGTTCTGTGAATGTAATGTGTGCCATATCTTATTCTGTCTGCCGCCATGCATTCAGGACAGAAATATAAGGCCGGCCGATTCCGAAAGGCATATTTATAACTGGTACTAATTATAGGGTTCCGGGCAAACTGATATTCGAGAGGACGCAATGGACTCCAGCTCACAATATGGCTCTGAAAGAAAGGTGTCACTGTATGATCCAGATAAAACGAAAGAAAGTCAGTTTCACTCCCATCATGATTCAGGACCGGATTCAGATATTTCACAAGACCATCCAATGCGTCTTCTGAATAATATTTGATATTGGGATTACGGAGTCCTTTCTGATCATTGACATAATATTTGAGAAAAAAAGAAAGATCATTCTTTCCCTCAAATCCATTTACCTTCGCAAGGCGAAGAATATAGGAATACAGAAGCTCATCCTCAAACGGAGGAATTACATTCGCAAGAAACATAGCAAACTATGAAGGGAAACCGACAATTGTGTGGAATAGGTTTAACGTAGCGAGTTTCTTCTCATCAGAAAGCTGATGAAAAGTAAAAAGCAGATCTTCGTCGTATTCGTCCTGAACCGATATTTTTTCTCCGCGTTTAGTATATGGCCCCCGAACAGTTGATCTTTCATAGACTGGATCTTTGCCTGTCAGTTCTTCCAGCGAAACACCTAAAGCATCTGCGATTCTGGCAAGCTTATCTTCTTCGATTTTTTTGATTTTTCCGCTTTCGTAGCGGGAAATGGAGGTCTGTGTTATGCCGGTGGCACGGGCAAGATCAGTCATAGACATCCCTTTTTCCTGACGCAGGGCGGAGATTTTTTTATTGACCAACATAGGACCTCCTGTTGACAAAAATTATAAAGAATTATAAAGTTAAGTCAAGAAAGTATGCGCGGCCTGCGCATAATAGTCAGACTCATGATTAATAAGCCAGCTTTGAAAGCCAGAAACACCTATGGCAGAGGAACGCGTGCCAATGTGATTGACTGGAAAACAGGAAGAATCATTGAATGCCTTTCTCAGGGAGAGAAGCTGGCTTTCTTCTGCCTTCGCTGGAATGACAGCGTGATTGATATCAGAGAACAGGTTCCCATGGACTCCGATCTTGTCCGCATGACCGCGGAAGAACTGGGACTTCGCGTTCCTCGCAATGAACTCAGTACCGATTTTCTTGTCACATACCATGACGGGTCCATGCGTGCGTTTTCCATCAAGAACAGTGAAGAGGATATCCAGAAGATAAGTGTCGCTAAACGTCAGGTGCTCGAGAATCACTACTGGAAAAGACTTCATGTACCGTGGACGCTTGTATATAAAACCGATATCAACCGCATCTATGCGGACAATATCCGAATCTGTGTCCGGTATTATGATCCTTCAAGCGTCAGTGATCGATTCTCTTTGATCGCCCATAAAATATCCAGAAAAGAGATTGTTGTGGATATGGAATCGGCAGTCCTTGATTTTCGTGCATTGGCAGACCGCTACCTGAAGGAGGTCTGATCATGAGCGTGGAATATACATTGAAGCTGTATGACATGATCGAATGCGACGGCATCCGTTACAGAATACTCGGCATCAGGGACCAGATCATCACGATACAGATGGAGATCAGTTCCAGGATTTTCCGTCTGTTTGAAACAGGAAAACAATTTGACGCAGATATACTGAGCGGAAGACTGCGAATCATAAAGAAAGAGGAAAGCTGCGTAATTCCGAAGATGAGTTCTGTCTGCCAGGCAGCGTACGATCTGAACAAGAAGATCACAGATGAGATTACTGAACTATTCGGTAAGGACAGTTTTCTTTCACTTTCCGAAAAAAAACTGAAACGGGCATTGGTGGAACTCAGAGAAAAGTATCAGGTCTCAAAGCACAAGATGAATCGTCTGATCACAAAATGGCTTCAGAGCGGGTGCGACAGTTATGCGCTTCTTGATCATCGCACCGCCGGAATCAGAAAAGCAAACGGTCCCTACACCTACGAAAAACGTCCGGGCCGAAAAAACAAAAAAGAAGATGAAACAAGTACTGCTGTTCTGGATGATGTGCTGAGAAAACTGTTTGACGAGATTATTCACAGGAAATTGGAAAAGAAAACAGGATTCTTTTCTACATTCTTTCGCGACGTCATGAATGAATATTTCTCCTCTTCATTAAAACTGAATGGAGAATATCGAATATCAAAAGAAGATTCGGTCTGCCTTCCGACATTGCGGCAGTTCTATTACTATCTGTCAACCCACAGCGGTGTTACAGATAAAGACCGGTACATCGCAGAACACAGTGAACAGGAGTATCGAAATAACTGCAGAGAACGTATTGGAGACACGGTGAAAAACACCTATGGCATCGGTGACAGAATGGAAGTGGACATTGTCGATATCGATGTGATTCTTAAGGCGATCGGATTTCAAGTGGCAGTCGGAAGACCTCATCTGTATTTACTGATCGATATTCTCACACGGATTATTCCGGGATTTTATGTGTCCTATACCAATAACAGTGTGACCGGACTTCAGGGGCTGCTTCATAACCTTGGTGAAGATAAGGTGGAACTGTGCGGAAAATATGGAATAGAGATCAAAGAGGATGAATGGCCTTCCGGATTTTATCCGGGCAGCTGTTTTGTCGACAACGGATCGGATTTCGCAAGCAATCAGATCATGGAGTTATTTTCCCGAATCGGTATCGAGCGTAACCTTGAGCCGCCCGCAATGGGTTCCATGAAAGGCACGATCGAGCAGTTGTTCCATCAGTTCTATCTGAACAACAAAGATCTTCTTGAGAAGCACGGTGTCATTCTGAAACGGCATGATTCGAACCATTATGAAGAAGCTTCTCTGGATATGGATGACATCATCAAAATAGTGATTCTGTTCATCATTTCTCATAACAAGCAATACATGCCTGAATATCCTGTTACGAGAGAAATGCTTGATGAAGATGTCGAGTGCAGTCCGATCAATCTGTTCAACTACTTCAAAGAACGCTTTCCGCTGCGACAGATTACTGATACTCAGCGTTATCAGCTGGACTGCATGTTTGAAGCCAAAGCTTCCGTAAAACGCGGAGAGATTGTGTTCCGCAAGCACCATTATGTTCGTGATCCGAAAGACAGTTCATTCACGAGAGACTTTACCGAATCGATGGATACATCATATGTGAAAGTCAGATATACGCGTCTCAGCGGAGATTATATCTTCTATGAACATGACGGGAAATGGTATCGAGCAGAACTGAACAATAGCAGAACAGATGAAGCATCGTTCAGAGGACTCACCAGAGATCAGCTTGAAAGCTATGATGATCAGAAGTTGTCAAATGACAATATCGGCGCAAGAAAGAATGTCATTGTTATAGGAAACTGCCGCAGCGAAATAAAGGAAACGATAGAACAGGCAGAACAAAAGAAAAGCGATTCCGTTCCGGTATCGGAGGATAACAAGCAGGAGATCATACAGAAAGAAAAGCAGTCTGTTCTTACAAAGTCAGTTCCATCCATGGCTTCGAATAGGCATCAAAGCGTTCCTCATCCAGGCAGAGAACAGCTGACAGTCCTGACAGATATGGACTGGGATAAAGCAATGGAGGATCTGTACATATGAGCTACGAATATGTATCAGCAGATGGTTTGAACCAGTACTCAGATATCAACACAGAAGGAACCATAGTAAAGGCAAGATATCTTCCGTCAAGTCTTAAAACGGAACGAGGCAAACGCCTGATCGAAGCACTTCCGCTTCCCAGAATCGAAAGCAGAGAATGGCAGGCGGCCTATACCATACCGCTTTCGCAGTATAAGTGGGATCCGGATAAGCCGAAGTTTGAGAAGCTTTTGGAAATATGGCAGCTGAAAAATATCAGGTTCCCGCTTCCGTTTGCGGGAGAAATTGAACGGGAATTCTATCGTTCGATAACCGACTCCTACTGTTCCAGATATCTTTCGGAAGAAGAAGTGTCGGGAAACATTACCGTGAATAACACGATGGTAAAACAATATGGGAAGATCGCTCCGAAAAAGAATGGAGCAGTTGTCGGATTCTCACTGCTGGGCTCCTCCCAAAGCGGAAAGACCTCCGCTTTGAAGATCATGACCGACTGGTATCCACAGGTAATAGAACATCCTTTGGATAACGGAGGAAGATTCACTCAGATTGTATATCTGAATGTGGAATGTCAGGTCCATTCCAGCATGCGAGGCATGTTTGGTGCGATCGGGCATGAAATTGACAGAGCGCTCGGGAATACAGAAGAAATCTATGAGGCTCTGTTCCGGAAAAACAGACAGACCATTTCCCAGAAAGAACAACTTCTGAGAAAACTGATCGACACGTTTGCGATCGGAGCTCTGATTCTGGAAGAGTGCCAGAGCATGAACTTTAACAATAAGGACGAAAAATCCTTCGAAGCTTTTCTCACATTATGCAATGAGACCGGAATCGCACTGATCATGGTCGGAACGGAAGATGCACGGAAGAAGATGTTCGGTTATGCGGCAAGGACCGCGCACCGCGTGGGGCCGGAGGTCAAAAGCGACATGTACTGCGAAAATAATCAGTTCCTTTCGACCCTGATCTTAAGACTTTTTGAGTACCAGTGGTTCGATGAGAAAGTAGACCTCACTCCTGAGATTGCGAATGAATTGATCGAAAGCTCTCACGGAATCATCGGCCTTCTGATCCGGATTTACATGTATATGAACACTGATTACGTGACAGCGTACAGAAAGCCTGTAGTTAACGCTGAATATGTAAAGGCGACAACGAAACGGCATTTTTCTGAGATCATAAAACTGCTCAAAGCATCAGATACGAAGGAAGCAGATGAGAAGTACAAAAAGATGATTGCGGATCTGGACGGAAAGATGAAGGAAACGATCGAATCAGAAGAACGACAAGCTCACAATGCGAAAGAACTCGCAGATTCAAGTGAAGATCTGCAAAAACTCGAAGAATTGAAATCGTTCTTAACAGAACGCTGCCTTGATGATCAGGATTATGATCCGGCATTTCTCAATCGAATGATTGATGAAGCAATCATTGATGGTACAGTGATTGGCGTTAGCAAACGGGAAGCTTATCGACGACTTCGAGAGCGCCTGAGGAATAAAGAAAAACCGAGGAAGCCATCTTCTTCAAAAAACAAAAAGGACTGGATCAAGGAAGCAGAATCAGGGAGAAATGATGATCCGTTCAAATGATGAAAAGACCAAATAAAGAGATCAGCTGTGTTGGCTGATCTTTCATTTTGCATATACTGACTGTAAGTGGTGCAAATACATTTGAGGTGGTGCAGATACATTTGTAGGAGAACATGAGGAGGCGGAAGTAGTTGAAGTTCATCACGTCGTACTTGTCCCGGAAATGCCGGTAGAAGGTGGCACGGGAAATCCCCGCTTCCCGCACGATGTCATTGACGGTAAGCGATTCGAATTCCGCTTTTCGGATCAGCCGGT
>JAFWJN010000006.1 GCA_017514685.1 Clostridia bacterium | reverse complement strand
GATCGTATTATATCACATTCAGCCTGACCCGTCACGGAAAAGTTTTGATATAATGATGATTTTAATCAACAACCGTCCCTTCTCCGGAATTCATCTCACCGCTTGAAGAAGCGGGAGTGTTCTTCCTGGAACGGTGATAAAGTACTGCCGTACAACAAAAAAGCAAAGGAGGACTCAACCATGGAAAAGTTCGTTCCAAAGGAGAAGATGAGCAAGAAGCTCCGGAAAAAGCTGGATGCTCAAAGACGTACTCTCTGGACAGTCAATCCCGTCACAAAGAAGACGGAAAGCGCAAAACTGTATAACCGCAAAAAAAGATCCCGGATCATCGATGACAACTTCGATTCCGGGATCTTTCTGATTCCTGTATTTTACTGAGCGTCGCCCGTGAGCTGCAGTTCCCCGGCATGCTCCTTCATGCCTTTGATTACAATATCCGCTACCTCTCTAATATCCATGCCGAGCATCTCACAGCCTTTCAGGATCAGGTCACGGTTGCACCCTGCGGCAAATTTCTTGTCCTTCCATTTTTTCATAAAGCTCTTCAGCTCCATATCCGTGATTCCCATCGGACGCATTCTGGCTGCCGCCTGCACGATTCCGGTAAGCTCGTCTACCGTAAACAGACTCTTTTCCAGATTGTTCAGCGGTTCCACATCGGTGCAGATTCCATAGCCGTGCGACAGGATCGCGCGGATATCCTCCTCCGGAACGCCCTCTTCTCTTAACGGTTCCTCCGTATGCTTCAGATGCTCTTCCGGATACAGTTCATAGTCATAGTCGTGCAGCCAGCCGACTGCCTCCCACTGCTCTTTATCTTCTCCGAAATAATCCGCCATAGCGCCCATCGCGGCGGAAACGTTCGCCGCATGCAGCAGCAGATGCTCCTCGTGCACTGTTTTCGCATTCAGTTCCTTTGCTTTTTCGAGTGTCAGTTTTTCCATGTTCGTTCCTCTTCTCTTATTTATGAAAGTATAATCTCTGCTTTGCTTCCGCCTTCACGTTCTTTGGTCACAAGAATCTGACGGTCGATCCGCCGCTTGAGTTCCCCGACATGAGAGATGATTCCGACCAGCCGGTTTCCCTCCGTCAGGCCTTTCAGCGTATGGATCGCCTGGCTCAGGGATTCCTCATCCAGCGAGCCGAAACCCTCATCCACAAACATCGTGTCCAGCTTGACGCCGCCCGATGCCGACTGGATCTCATCCGAAAGTCCGAGTGCGAGGCACAGAGATGCCTTGAAGGATTCACCGCCTGAAAGGGTCTTAACGCTTCGGATGCTGCCGTTATAGTGGTCGATGACGTCCAGTTCCAGTCCGCTCTGGCTTCTGAGATTCTCCGCCTCGGTACTTCGCTTCAGTTCGTACTGCTGCTGGGTCATTTCCAGAAGTCTCAGATTTGCTCTCCGGATGATCCGGTCGAAATAGGTCATCTGGATATAAGTTTCCAGCGTGATCTTTTCCTTCCCGGTGAGCTGACCGTTTGCAGTATTGGAAAGCGCTTCAAGCCAGGATCTCCGCTTTTCCTTTTCAGCCAAGTCTCCCGAATCCCTTTGAAGTTTTTCATAGACGGTGCGGTTGGTCCGGATCAGGGTTGTCAGCTCCCGGATATTCTTCTCGGTCCCGGCTCTTTGCATCTCTAAGCTGTTTTTTTCTTCCTCTTCCTTTGTCTTATCATATTCTTCGGTTCCCAAAAGCTGACTTTTCAGCTGACGGATCGCCGCTTCCAGAGAAGTGACGGTTCTCTGAGACGCTTCCTTTTCTTTCTGCGTCTTCTCTTCTTCCTTCCTCATTTCCAGAATGCGATGATCCAGCCGTTCGATCTCCGCTTCCGCTTCCTTTAATGAAGCAAACCGAAGTTCTTTTTTTGACGCTTCCAACGCGGAACGGTTTGCCTGATTTGCACTGATTGCGGAGACATATGCCTCCTTCTCCTTCGCCAGTTTTTGATTGGCATCCGTAAGCGCTTTTTCCGTTTCCTGCTGCTGACGGATCTTGCGTTCTCTGAACGCAGCCTTCTGCTCCTCCTCAAGAATCTGCTTTTTCAATTCATTGACCAATCGTAAAACTGTCTCCTTTTCTTCTGCGATCCGCATCGGGATCTCCTCCGAATACGAACATGCAAAGACCGAAGCGCACTGCTTTTCGATCTCGTTTTTGCGTTCCGAAACGACAGCCCCGAGTTCTTTTGCGCGTTCACTTTCTTCCCTGACCGTCTTTTTTGCCCTTTCCGATCGTTCTTTAGCGGCTTTCAGCTCCGCTTCCGTCGGAGCCTGTTCGGATTTTCCGGCCGGATGCGGATGCTCCAGGGAACCGCAGACAGGGCACGGAATGCCATCACGGAGCGTTTCCGCCATGATCCCGGCCTGCTCGTCCAAAAAAGCGCGGTTCTTCCGGTCATATTCATCGGAACAGCTTTTTTCCTCTTCCGATGCTTTCAGATAGCGTTCCTGCTGGGTGCGGTAGTTCTGTATGGCGCTTGCATGAATCCGAATCGCTTCATTCAAGCTGTCCAGTTTTTCGTTCCGGAGCTCTATCGTCCGCTTTTCGGCTTTCAGCTTCTCTTTCTTTTCGCCGGCAAGGGACAGTTCTTCGATCTCCTTTTTCAGAGCAGCTGCCTCCGTTTCCTTCTGAGAAATGATCTGCTCCGCCTTTTTGATCTCTGCTTCTGCTTTTTCTTTGTTCTGATCCTGGAGGCTGATCTCCTTTTCCAGATCATCGATCCGCTGATATCGGACGCGGTCCTCCTTGATCCGGAACGATTCCTTTTCCATTCTTTCCCGTTCCGGGACCTTTGCCTGTACGGCGGTATATGCTTCCTCGAGCGCTGCGGCTCTCTCTGTTTCCTGCAGAAGATTCTGCTGTGAAGTTTTCAGGCTCGCTTTCGCTTTTTCGTTCTGCTCGATCTTGCCGAGCCGGACATTGATCGTTCCGATCTTCCGGTTCAGTTCCTCTGCCTGTTTTTCCAGTGTTTTACAGCGATCCTGTTCCTTTTCGGTCAGCTGTTCCAGCAATGAGAGAATCTCATTGACCGGTATCTTAAGGTTTTGCGCTTCCTCCACTTCGGTTATCAGAACGTCATCCTCTTCGCAGCGGATATCCTTGACCGTTCTGGAAAGCGCATCGTTTACGCGGTCGCACTCGTTCTTCAGTACGATAGCCTCAGCTTTCAGTCTGTCCTGGAGTTTCTGGTACAGTTCCGTCCGGAATATCTGCCGGAAGATCTTTTTCCGGTCATCAGTCGTGGCAAGGAGCAGTTTCAGAAAATCCCCCTGCGCGATCATAGCGATCTGCAAAAACTGACTGCGGTCGATTCCGATGATCTCTTGGATCTTTGCGTCGACCTCGTTCCGTTTTGTCAGGACCTTCCCATCCGGAAGCTTCAGCTCGACAGCTGCCGCCTGCTTTGTCTTTCCGGCTCCTCTCGTCTTCGCCCTCTCGTACTCCGGATTGCGCCTGATCGTATATGTCTGGTTCCTGCAGGAGAATACCAGTTCCACTTCCGTAGGTGTCTCTTCCCCGGCATATTTGGAGCGAAGCATGCCGCTGTCCCGGTTTTCGCTGCTTGCGCGCCCGTACAGCGCGTATACGATGCCGTCGAAGATCGTCGTTTTTCCGGCGCCTGTGTCCCCGGTAATCAGATACAGTCCTTCCGTTCCCAGGGAATCGAGATCCAGCACGGTCGTACCGGCATATGGTCCGAAAGCGGACATTGTCAGTTGGATCGGTCTCATCTTTCGCCCTCCGTCATTTTCTCGATCAGGTCCGTCATGTACTGTTCCTGCTCTTCACTCATCTTCTGATTATTCTGGAGAGCATAGAAATCCCCGAACAGCTCCAGCGGCGTTTTATGCTCGATCTCCTCCGCCTTTTCGATCTCCCTGCTCATCCGGGTCCGCGTATTGTCATAGTTAAGGTTTATGAGATTATGGTAGATCATCCGGAGCTTTCCGATCGCGTCCATGATGTCTTCCTCATCCGTCAGGGTGATCCTGACATAGTCATCCCGGTAGGTTGTGGATTCATAGAAAGAACGGAGCGTCAGTTCCTCATATGTTCCGCGAAGGTCCGCCCAGTCCCGGCGCGGCTTCAGCGGAACGGTCCGAATCCGGATGCTTTCCTTTTTCCCGAGTTCCACAATTGTCACAGATTTATGATCGTTGACTTCTGAAAATGAATATTTCAGCGGGGTGCCGCAGTATCGGATCCGTTCGCTTCCGCAGTTCTGCGGTGCATGCAGATGCCCGAGCGCAACATAGTCAAAAGGCTCGAACACAGAAGCATCGACATTTTCAGAACCGCCTACGGAAATCTCCTCGGAATCGCTGCGGGACGCCCCCGTCACGAACTGATGCGTGACTAAAACGTTCCGGACGCCCGGATCGATCTCCATATCTTTGATCGCTGTCCGGATCGCATCGGTATAGGAAGTGATCTCATCTTCCGGATGATATCTTCTGACATGTACGGGTTTGATAAACGGGAGCAGGTAAAAACGGACAGGGCCGTATCCATCCATGAGTTCGATCGGCTCGGTCTTTCCTTCATATACCGGGGAGAGGAAGATCCTGCTGTCTTTCATAATCCGCCCGCCGAAAGCAATCCTCTCCGGCGAATCATGGTTCCCGCTGATGATGAATACAGCGAGCTTTCTTTTTGCCAGCCTGACCAAAAAAGAGTCAAACAATTCCACCGCTTCCGCGGAAGGAACCGGTTTATCGTAGATATCTCCCGCCAGGATGATACCGTCCGGCTTTTCCGTATCGACGATCTTTATGATCTCCTTCAGGATATACTCCTGGTCCTCGATCATGGAATAGTCGCTGATCCGTTTTCCGAGATGCAGGTCCGATAAATGTATCAGTTTCATCATGTTTCTCCGATTGATGTTTTCTCTTATCGTTTCTCCGCCGTTATGGCCGGCTGCAGGGATTTGATCATGGATTTGAAATCCGTGTCCGGGGAAAGCCATTCTTCCGCCCTGTCATACGGGACAAGGACAGGCATTCTCAGGTGAATCTCCTTGATTCCGGGGACCGCATCCTGCGTCAGAATGGAAAAACAGGGTACTTTCTGCTCTGATGAACGAATATACAGCCCCGCCAGATACAGCGGCTCTTCTTCCGGATCAAAGAATGCGTACCGGTCTTTCTTTCCGTTCTCCCCTTTCTTCCACTCATAATATCCGGAAGCCGGAATCAGGCATCTGCGGTCATCCACGCTTGCGCAGAACATATCCTGCTCCTCGGCTCTCTCACTTCTGGTATTGAAAACCAGCACTTTGTGCTTCGGATGCATGAATCCCCATTGCATGGGAAAAGCCCCGATGTTCCGCCGGATTGCACTTGGAGCAAGCGCCGGGACGGTGTCCGTCGGCCGTATTTCTCCGGAAATTTTCATATTGGCGCACAGTTTGACCGAAACGCGCATCGCCTGCCGAATCTGCTCTATGAGCCTTTCGTTCTTGATTTCCTCATCCAGATAGTATCTGCCGCACATACCGGCCTCCCGAAACAATCTTTTTCTATTATTTTATTGATTTGCGCCGCAGCTTGCAATAGCAAACTGATGCTTTTTCATGCTCGCGGCAGAATCAGCAATCTGTCTCTCGTAAATCATCCTTTTCTTTCGTTGCCGCAGGTTCAGACGTTTTTGCGACGAGAACCCATTATACTACAAAGCCCTGAAAACGGGATGTTTCAGGGCTTATTAAATAATCAGTTTTTCAGTTATCAGGCAAGCAAGATCAGAACAGCGATTGCTCCATTGCCTGCAGCGCGCGGCATCCTGTGATGGTCTGTTCTGAAAAATCGAGCTGACTGAGCGCGTCATAACGGTTCTTAAGCCGTTGATTCAACCATAAGGTTTCTTCTTCCGGGAGAGTTCCGGATTTTAGCAGCCGGATCGCTTCCGGAATTGCTGCATCACCGAGATCATCAATCAGATATGAAGTATCAATGCTGTTTTCCGGAACGTTTTCCATCTCTCTCTGAAGATATGCGTCAACGTTGTATTTCGCGACCAGGCCGTTTACATTCAGGAACGGTGTTACCAGCAGCAGCAACAACGCGATGATAATGAGAACCGGAGCGGTCTTTACAGGTTTGATCCACTGTGCCAGGACTGAAACGAAGAAGCCAATCGCAATCAAAACCAGAACTGCCGAAGAGAACAAACGCAATACCGTCAGATCAAACCGCTGAATATACAGTATCATTTTGGAAAGAGCAGTCGCAATCAGGATCAGCGTCATAAATGCAAGGATCGTATTCGTGATTTTTTTGAGGATTACAACCGCATGAGATGATTCATTCATGAACAACGACATCAGAACCCCTACCACAGCGTTGATCGCAGCCACAGCACATAGTTCAAAGAAACCGCTGCGGGCGTATTCCGCCGCTGTAAAAGAATCCGGCACGATCCCCAGAAATGCGCTCAGATAAACGGATCTTTGCGTGAAAAAGAACAGTCCGTATATGACGAACAATGCTGCCGCCGGAATCAGAAAAACGACTGCCGGTACTTTTTTCATGCGTGTCCCGATCCTGGAAGCGGTCTCCGGAGTGGACATATTGGGAAGTTTTCTTTTTTCGGAAGAGGTAAACATGCTGAACAGAAGGATCGTCAGCGGAATGCAGAAAATCAGTTTTCCGATCAAATCGGAAAAGAATGTCCAATTCCATTCAAAGCGGAACATTTTTTCAAAATCAGAATCGAATGAAAGAAGCGAGACGGTGATGATTCCGAGAACAATTGCCGCAGCGATGCCGATCAGAACGAACAGGAACGCATGCTTTGATTTCTTTTCCGCTGTTTTCCGTTTGAACACCGAGGAAAAAAAGGACCGGACCGAAAGGAACGGATAAACGAACGTTGCTTTGATAATATCCAGTAAAAACGTTCCTCCGGAGAGTCTTTGGTTCGTGTTCCCGAACAGGGAAAGAATGAAAAATGCGTAAGACAGAACAATCACATGCACTGCGATAAACACCTGGAAAAACAGCTCGTCATTCAGCCAGGCATACGCCCCTGCCGAAATGCCGATGATAAAGGCAGCAGCGGATGTGAAGCGGATCTTCGCTCCGCATACGAGAGCAAAAACGAGCGTGCCCGCAAAGAGCACGGTAACCGAGATCATCATCGGAAGCGCAAAATGCTCATCCCGGAACATCTTCTGCAATACTGAGATCAGCCCGTATGCGGTCACAATCGTAAAAACAGCCCGGATCAGGGACCGGATCCGTGTTTTATCCCAGTCCATCGGCGGATCGGGTTGTATTTCAATCATCTGTTGTTCCATATTGATTTCCTCCTGGCGGATGTTGCTCCGTCCGTATCAGAATAATAGTCGTGAATTGCCAAAGGAGTCTCCTTGTTTCACATTCTATCATAAATAAATCGTTTGTCAACATTTATTTATTGTATTACAATAAATTTTGTTTGATTTACGTTTTTCGCCTCTTTCGCTTGAATCGTTATTCAGGTGTGAAGATTCCCGGAATCTTCCCGTTCGATCTGAAGAGTATATTTTGCGTTCCGTCTTGTCCGCCGGCAGTTTTTAGGATACTATATTAATGACCATTAATGACTCACTTGGATGCTCAATATGATTGACTGGAGGAAAATGATATGATTTACAGAATCCTTGGAAAAACCGGTCTTAAAGTCAGTGAAATCGGCTTTGGCGGTGAGTGGCTGGAACGCCATCCCGAAGAAGAATCCGTCGCCTTGCTGAAATATGCCCACGAGAAAGGAATTAATATCGTGGACTGCTGGATGCCGGACCCGAAGTCCCGTGATATCATCGGAAAAGCAATGGAAGGATGCAGGGATTCCTGGTATGTGCAGGGGCATATCGGCTCCACTTATCAGGATGGGCAGTATGTACGCTCCAGGGACCTACAATATGTGAAACCGGCCTTTGAGGATCTGCTGAACAGGCTCCGTACAGACTATATCGATCTGGGTATGATCCACTATATCGATTCCCTCGAGGAATGGAACAGCGTTATGGAAAGTCCGTATATCGAATATGTGCATGAGCTGCATCAGAAGGGTATCATCCGTCACATCGGGCTGAGCACTCACAACCCGGTCATCGGAAAACTGGCAGTAAAAACCGGCTTTATCGAAATGATTCTGTTCAGCATCAATCCTGCGTTTGACATGCGTCCCGCCACGGATGATCTGGATTCCATGTTCGCAGGATATGATAACACCTCGTTTTCCGGAATTGATCCGGACCGTGCTGAATTCTACCGTCTTTGCGAAGAAAACAATGTCGGTCTTACCGTTATGAAAGGATTCTTTGGCGGAAGGCTGTTCAACGCTGAACAATCGCCGTTCGGAGTCGCCTTTACTCCGTCACAGCTGATTCATTATGCTCTGACCCGCCCGGGCGTTGCTTCGATTCTCTGCGGATATGACACCAAAGAACAGGTGGACGCGGCAATCGCGTATGAAAGTGCTTCTGACGATGAGAAAGATTATGCCTCGGTAATCGCTGCCGCACCGCTGCATGCGTATTCCGGGCAATGCACGTATTGCGGGCACTGCAAGCCATGTCTTGTCAATATCGATATCGCCATGGTTAACAAGCTCTATGATCTTGCAGCAGCGCAGCCTTCAGTTCCGGAAAGCGTCTCCGAACACTACAGAGCTCTGGATATCACCGCTTCCGCCTGTCTCGGCTGCGGAAGCTGCGAAGAAAGATGTCCGTTCGGTGTAGGAATTGCGGACCGGATGACCAAAGCAGCTGAACTCTTCGGCTTCTGACCATTACAGATATACTTCCGCTTCAACAAACAGGCGGTCTTTTCTGGACCTTCCGCCCACAGTCTTTAAGCAGCCTTTTCCGTGACCCCGAAGAGAGATGATATCCCCTTCCTTCACCGGTGCATCCGTTCGCTCGCAAAGAGCATAATTCAGGCTTGCTGCACCCATACGGATCAGATCAGCCGCCGCCGTGCGGCTCATACCGAACATTGGCCCTGCCACTGCATCCAGGCGCAGACTTTTTACCGTAAATGAAATCTTCCTGACTTTAATGGCCGCCGCCGGTACATCCTCCAGGATGTAATGAGCGGCGGTCACGCTGATATGCCCGACTTTTTTCAATTCTTCAATCAGCACCGTCTCAACCGTGGGCAGACAAAACAGATATGCCGTCTCGCCAAAAATCCGGATATCGCCAACGGCCTCCCGTACAATTCCAAGTCCGAGAACCGCGCCAAGATAGTCCCGATGCCCGGGCGAACCGAAATGTGCTTCGATCTTCACGGCGCAGAGGAACTCAGCAGGATCAAACTGTTCCGGATCCAGAAAATCCGGAAGAAAGAATGCTGCCTGCCGTTCGCAATCCGGCTGCCCTCCGGTAAGCACCAGATTATCATCCTTATAGTATTGCCTGAGCATATACTGCTCCGCGGGAGTCAGAAAGCCTGTCCGGGTAACAATGCCTCTTCTCTCAGCGCGGTCAGCAAGGTCATCAACGCGTCTCAGAAACTCATTTGCATCCATCTTATCGGTTATCCCTCTGAATCATTTCCGCGATTTTCCCCAGGATTCGTTTCACCTCATCAATAAACTCAGCAGAAGACATACGAAGCACGCCTGAGCGAAGAGCTCCGAGTCTGATCAGCGAATCCGAAGTCACTACCCTGACTGTCTCGTTTTTTCCTATTTCGTTTACCAAACGCTCAATATACATATCTGCAGTCTCATTTTCTTTTGTAAACACAATATGCATCGGTCCCTCACTGTACTTTGCCCCTGTGCCTGCAGATACCTGATAAGCATCAAATACAAGCACCAGTTCCGATGCGGTGTAACTCTGATAGTTGATGAGCATTTCGATCAATTGCGAACGCGCGGACTCCAGATCCTTTTCTGCCAGCACCTTGAGTTCCTCCCAGGCAAAAATGACATTGTATCCGTCCACAATAATATGCTCCGGAGCTTTCGGTGAAGATATCTGATGATCTGCTGTAACGATTTTCTTCGGAGCTGAATAAATGCTCCGGCGGATAGGGCCGAATTCCCGTACCATAATCGCTTCCAGTTCTTTCTCATCAATATTCAGATTCCCCTGTTTCAGCCGGGGTGCAGCGGAAGGCTCTTCTTTTCCGAAGCCTGTATCAAGATGCATATACTCTTCTACATGATTCCATTTTACAATAAATCCCGCTCCGTGCGCGCAGAACACACTGTCAGGAGTGTTCTCAATGTCTGCCTCAGGATCATACTGCCGCTCTGCAATGACCGACTCTGCATTTTTGCATGGACGGTATCCTTCCACATAACAGGATAGTCTTCCATGACCGCGGGTATAAGCTGCTACTTCGGTCGCATACTCTGCCATAGCGGACACCGGCGCAGAACCTGTCAGCACCATCCTGCCGCCTGCCTCTTCCGGTGCATCGTGGATTCCGCCCATAGTCTGGATGTCACTGATTGCGCGTCCAACTTCCGCAAACGGTACTTCCAGCCGGAAATGATAATACGGCTCCAGCAAAATACTTTCCGCACGCATAAGCCCTTGACGGACTGCGCGGTATGTGGCCTGTCTGAAATCTCCTCCCTCTGTATGTTTCAAATGAGCACGCCCTGCGATCAATGTGATCTTCACATCTGTCAGCGGTGAGCCGGTAAGTACACCGACATGTTCTTTCTCTGCAAGATGGGTCAGGATAAGCCTCTGCCAGTTCAGATTGAGATCATCCTCACTGACTGCGGATGCAAACTGCAGCCCGCTCCCGGGTTCACCGGGTTCCAGCAGCAAATGCACTTCTGCATAATGCCGCAGCGGTTCAAAATGTCCTATGCCTTCCACAGGTGCGGCTATCGTTTCCCGGTACAAGATTCGTCCGGTCCCGATGTTCACCTCCAGATTAAACCGTTCCCGTATCAGAGCTGCGATCACATCCGTCTGTAAAGGGCCCATCAGCTGAACCTGAATTTCCCCCAGGCTCTGCTGCCATACAATATGCAGCAGAGGTTCTTCCTCTTCCAGCTGTCTGAGCTTTGGAAGTACAGTCCTCGGGTCTGTGTCTTGCGGTAATCCGATCCGATACCCCAGTGCAGGAACCAGCAACGGCGTCTCAGAATCCGGTTCAATGCCAAGTCCCTGTCCCGGACGCGTTTCGGAGAGGCCTGTTACAGCAACCACATCCCCGGCAAAAGCCGTCTGAACCGTATCATATTTAGGCCCCGAGTACAGTCTTAACTGCGCTGCTTTTTCTTCCAGCACTTTACCGTTGAAGCCCCGGTAACTTAACGTATCCCGGACAGACAATGCTCCTCCTGTGATTTTCATATAGGACAGCCGTCCTGCCTGAGCGTCTCTGCCGATCTTATAGATCCTTGCACCGAAAGCCGGCGTTCTCTCCGGCTCCGGCGCATACTTTGTCAAAAGAGACAGGAAATCATCCACCCCGTCCAATCGCAGACCGGATCCGAAACTGACCGGAAACAGCTTTCTGGTCCGAATCAGCCGGGTGATTTCTTCGTCGGATACGGTTCCTGTTTCCATATACATTTCCAAAGAAGATTCGCTCAGCATGGCAATGGATTCCGGATCTGTTGCAGGAAGTTCCATGCAGCCGTCTCCAAAACTGTTCTGAAGGTCTTCCAAAAGCTCATCTTTCGTCTGTTTTGCGGCATCCATCTTTGTCACAAAAATCCAGGTCGGTATCCTGGATCTTAAAAGCAGAGACCACAGAGTCTCCGTATGTGCCTGCACACCATCCGTTCCGCTGATTACCAGTATGGCGATATCCATCGCCGCAATCGCACGCTCTGTTTCTCCCGAAAGATCTGCATGCCCGGGTGTATCTAGCAATGTCAGATCAAGCTCATCCGTATGTATGCGTGCCTGCTTTGAAAAAATGGTAATGCCCCTGTCTCTTTCCAGAGCATGGGTATCTAGGAACGTGTCTCTATGATCGACACGTCCCAGTTTGCGAAGCATTCCGGCCCGATATAAAAGTGCTTCAGACAAAGTGGTCTTTCCCGCATCCACATGTGCAAGAATTCCCGCTGTTATTTTTTTGATTGCCTTGATACTGTCCATTTGAATCACTCTGTTTCGGTTATGGTCCCATACATATTGATGAATTACGTAATATTCTTTAGAGCACCACAAATTATGCTAAATATATTATATGCCAAGATTCTGTTTTTCGATAGTTATATGTGAAAACAGAATTAGAGTCCTTATTCCAAAGTTCCTATATGCGATAATTAATACAATTGTATAAAAAAGATTTATACGACAGCCGTCATCTGATGTAAAAAGCCTCAAAAACGCTTTGTTTTCAAGGCTTTTATTTCTCATTTTCGTCGCTGACGGCTTATCCGTTCAACTGCTATCCTATTCCCATACTGCCGAAATCTGTTCTTTCTTCTATTCTTCCTGCGTCATTGCGTAAATGGTCCATGTTCCGAGTTTCCACTCCTGAGTACTGCACTCCCCATTTTCATTTTCTCCGCGCGCAATTACTGTTCCGTCTTCGAGCAGCACCGCGCTGTGAGTTCCTCCAACTGCAACAGCAACGGCTTTGGAAACATCTGTAAAATCAATCGTGTCACGTTCAGAGAACCAGTGTGCAAAGATCTGCCCGTTTACATCCAGCCCCATAAAACCGGTGCTTCCGGCTGAAATGGCTATGATATCTTTCCATTCATTTTCGACAGCAGTATTGATCACGGTCCCGTCGGGTCTCAGTCCGAGTGCGTAACCGGTGGACACGTCAATTGCGACAGACCCTTTCATAGTCTCACTCCGTGCGGAATCGTGGCTGGAATAAAAGATGCCGGCACGGTTCATTGCAGCGGCAATATAAGAGCCTCCTCCGATGACTGTGATATCACTCCATCCGGACAGCTCAGGATAGGCGTGATAACCGGTGTGAACAACGGTACCGTTGCTTTTCAGTCCAAGTGTGTCATAATCCGTACAGGCAATCGCCACGATATCCGTCCATCCTGATACGTTGCATTGACCCGAATCGTTTCTGCCTGTGGCAATTACAGTCCCATCTTTTTTCAGTCCGACCGTATGGTAAGCGCCGCAATCAATCGCTATGAGTCCGCTCCATCCGGACACGTTGCACTGCCCGTCATCATTTTTACCGCATGCCACCGCAGTGCCATCCGACCGCAGCCCTGCTGTGTGATAAAATCCGACTGCAAGAACCTGCCCCGGAAGTTTGCTCCGGATCTCCCCGTAAAGATCCTCGACTGCACCTTCTGCGCCCAGCATTCTCAAAATTGCCGCATCGGCATCCTGTATTCCGGTAAAGGATACTGCTATTTGCTCCGCATGCGCTCTCGCATCTGAAAAAGAGCCCAGCTCATACAGTGCTTGAAATGCCGCCTCTGGGTCTTTCGCTTCCAGATCAAGCGCTATGGCATATCTGCATTCGCTGTATCTTTCAAGAGCATCGGAATAACCGGCCAGAGAGAAAAAGGCATCTTTTGCTTTTTCATATTCTTTCTTTTCAAATAATTGATCTGCTATCCCGTATTTGCACGCAAGGATCTTTTCCTGTGCGTCCGCATATGCGCCCAGTTTTGAGAATGCTGTCAGAGCTTCTTCATATCTGCCGTTTTCCAGAAGTTTTTCCGCTGCCTTATACCGGGTTTCTTCCAGAAGTTCGTCCCGTTCATCCCCGGCTTCCATCTGTTCCAGAAGATTGACCGCCTGCTGGTATTCTCCGCTCTTTACGGCTTTTTCCGCCCGGTTTTTCAGAATCGATGCCCGGTTGGAATACAATATCATCCCCGCGATCACAAAAGCAATCATCAACAGCGTGGAGATCCAGACGGCTCGCCGGACAAATTTTTTCGTTAATCCGTTTTTCTTTTTCACCGCTACACCGCCTTACAGATACTTTCTGACAACGCTTTGCATATAGGAAGAATTGATTCCCGTGCCGCGCGAAACAATAAAATACACGTCATCTATGCCGTACTGCTTGATATATTCCCGGAGTTTTGCTCCTCCGCCGTTTACGAATTTGTTGTTATTCTCTCTCAAATCGGCAAGGCAGACACGGTCATAGTACGGCGCAATATACGGAACAAACGCGTTGCCGAACGAGTCGCAGATCACAAGCGCGGAATGCCCCGTATGGAATCCCGTTTCCGCAACATAGAACGGTCCGTGTGTTCCTCCGAGGAACGCGCTGTAGCTGGAGCGTTCCGGTTCCATATACCGTACTTCCCGGACCAGGACATTCAGTTTCTTGTATTCATACGCATGCGCGGGCGCAAGCGCATCCGGTACCTCAAGCCGGTCATACAGTCTGGAACCCACCTCCGAAGAAATCGATCCGCGGAACTCTTCATGGATCGTATAAGTGAAATCATTGTATGAAACAGAGGGAATGCCCCATGATTTCATCATAAGCCTCTGCATATAGAACGCCCCGAGACCCGACCAATGATGATCGGTCTTATAGAAGCACTGCTCTCCCGCCTGCATATACGGTTCCAGTTCATTGACCGTGGAATAGATATAGATCCGGTCGGAGACATTCGCCTGAAGCGTAGCCTCGGCGCTGCTTTGCCAGCCGACATATTTTCCCTGCTCAAACAGCCATTTATTGGCGTCATAGGAATAAGGAACGTAAGTAAATATAATTCTCCCTGTTTCCGGAACGGCCGCTTTATAGGCTTCCAGCGATGCAATGGTCTTTGTCATCGCGCTTTCTCCGAACTGAAACAGCAGCGAAGTGGATCCATCGGCACGTTTCAGTTCAAACCTGCGTGTGGTTGAGAGATTTTTGACTGCCGGATCGACCGGGGTAGGCGCAGGTGAAACCGCGCATGTTTGCGGCGTGTTTTCCGGTGCGGCACTCGGTTCCGGAGTCGGGGGCAGTGTCGGAGCAGCGGCAGTCGTCTCTGCTTCCTGATGATCCAGTACGATCTCTACTGAAATTCCTCCCTGTTTTTCTTCGGTCCCGTGCTCCGGGTCATCTTCAGACACGTCTGAACCTTCCGGGTCTGCACCCGCAATCTGGTCCAGTTGTTCATCCATCCGGTTATTCAGGATTCTTTCCTCTTCCGTGGTTGCATCAAATATTCCGAGAATGTTCTGAGAAGCTGACAGAATACTGTCTCTTTCGATCATCTGATCAGACAGAAAAGACTCCAGTTCGCTCATAAAAGAACCGTCAAACCATGCTGCAACGGAGAACTGCGGACGGCCCTGCAAGGTTCTGTTTTCTTTTTCAGAGACAGTTCCTTCCTTGCTTCCGAGGCATACCGGAAGAAGCCCCAGAACAAGCAGGAGCATGCACCACCAATATGAGAGAATGAATGATACCTTTCGATCCATCGGTTTCTCCTCGTCAGAACCGGAAATAAATAAACGGATTATAAGTTTGTCCCAGCAGGAACACAACCGAAAGGATCAGAAGTCCTGTTGCAGCCACAGAGGCAAGGACATTCCCGATTCTTTCCCGCTTTTCGCTTTTTGAGAACCATTCCTGCAGTTTCGGAAGAACAGGCAGGCAGGCTTCTGCCATTAACAGCGGCAGAACCGTATACTGCTTCAGAGCAAAAATCAGTTTCTCATTCCAGAGGGGAATCAGATGCAGGCCATTTTGCCGGCTCATCCCGAACAAAGCAAGGAAATGCTCTGTCAAGGCGGCAAAATCAGTATAATAGAAAATGACCCATCCGATCAGAACAAACAGAATGGTCACAGCATGTCTGATCACAGCAGGAATTCGTTCCAGCGCTTTGCCCAGCACGAATCTTTCCACCACCAGGAGGATAAAATAATAGACTCCCCAGAGAACGAAGTTCCAGCTTGCCCCGTGCCACAGGCCGGTCAGAGACCAGACGATTGCCATATTCAGAATCGTTCTCCCGGTCCCTTTCCGGTTTCCCCCGAGCGGAATGTAAACATAGTCACGGAAAAACCCCGAGAGGGACATATGCCATCTGCGCCAGAATTCCGTGATGGAGGCAGAGATGTAGGGATAGTTGAAATTCTCTTTATATTTGAAACCGAAGATTTTTCCCAGCCCGATTGCCATGTCGGAATAGGCGGAAAAATCAAAATACAGCTGCATCGCATACAGGAGTGCGGAAAACCAGGCTCCGAAAAAGCTCATATCCGCACCGCTTCCGGCCAGTTGCGTTGTTT
This sequence comes from Clostridia bacterium, assembly GCA_017514685.1. Taxonomy (GTDB): domain Bacteria; phylum Bacillota; class Clostridia; order Christensenellales; family CAG-138; genus UBA3792. The sequence continues at coordinate 24,510 of JAFWJN010000006.1, read as the reverse complement.
CCAGTATCTGACCGCAGAGGTTTGCCAAAAGTACTTTTTTGGAAAGCCCGATCACAAATCTTCTCATTCCCTTATAGAACGCAACAGGAGTCGACTTTCTTTCCGACAGAGCGTCCGCGATATCAGCATATTGTACGATCGGCCCCGCGATCAGCTGCGGGAAACAGGAGATATAGAGAAGCGTTCTGAAAAAACTTTTCTGCGGAGCCGCTTTTTTGCGGTATACATCGACCGTATAGGTCAACACCTGAAATGTATAAAATGAGATTCCGATGGGCAGATGCTGCTCCGCCATCCGGTATTGCGATCCGGCAAGCGCAGCAACCGTGTTGACAAGAAAAGCGGAATATTTGAACCAGATCAGAAGGACCAGGGAAATGACAACGGCGAGGGCAAGCATCATTTTTTTGACGGAATCCTGCCGTTCCCTGTGAATTGCAAGGGAAAGCGCCCAGTTTGCAAGCGTGACGACGATCATTCCGACCACCCAGACAGGCTCACCCACGCTGTAAAAAAGTAAAGAGAATACTAAAAGAACACCGTTGCGCCAGCGAATATCCTTCCGAATAAAATACAGCAGGAACAACAGTGGAAGAAACAAAAACAGGAATGTCGTACTTGAAAAGACCATGCCCAATCCTTTGTTCTTTTCATTGAATTAAAATTATACCATTAATAAGCTGAATTTGCAACATCAGCCCATGCCCACAGTCCCCCTGTGGGGTCCTATGCGATTGAGCTGTTTTGCAAACTTGTTTCCGAATAGAGCAATTACACATTCAGAACAAATACTTTTTTCGAAATATGCTTCATTCTTTGGAAAATAGCGTTATAATAAAGGGAATAGAAAAGTCACCGGAGGATTATACATGAGAAAAGAAACGCCTGCACAGGAAGCAAGGCGGCACATGAAAGAAGTCCGCGAGCTGACAAGGCTTCAGAAAAGTGCCGCCAGACCGGCCTTAGTCCACGGCTTCTGGTTTCTGCTGATTGTATTGACCATTATCTATATTGCAGATGAAATCAGTTCAAACGTCAACACCGTCATGAAACCGTATATGATTTTTGACCTGTTTCATGTTCCGAATTCCGACGCTTCTTCCGAAATATACGGCTCTGCCATCAGCGTCATGGCGGTCGCAACCATCCCGACCTATATCACCACCGCTATTAATCCGCTTTACAGGACTCTTGCCGATCGGTTCGGCAGAAAGATCTTCCTGGTCATCAACACGCTTGGCATGGGAATCGGCTTGCTGATCAGTATGTTCGCTCCAAACGTTTATATTTTCATCGTGGGTTCCTGCATTACCGGCTTTTTCACGCCGAATGATATGCAGGTGATTTACCTGATGGAAACGGCCCCCATCCAGCATCGCGCCAAACTGTGCAGTATCACAAAAGGTATCGGGCTGATGTCCGTTTCCCTGATCGGTGTCTTCCGGACCATCTTCTATGACCCGAACAATCTGCCTTCGTGGCGCATGGTCTATCTCATCCCTGTCCTCATTGCTGTCATTATCGCGTTCATTGCGATGATCTTCACCAAAGAAACACCCGTATTTTTGAAAAAGCGCATTGACTATCTGCAAAAAACGGATGAGCAGCGTGCGGAAGAGGCAGCCAGAGCATCCCAGGGAAACGGCAGTATCAAAGAAGCCGTCAGGTATATCTTCCACAGCCGCCAGCTCCGGATGGTTGCGCTCGTTCTGTTTATCTTTTCGATTGCAGTCGCTCTGTCCGGTTATGTTGCGGAAGTCCTTTTAGCAGGCGGTCATATGACTGACAGCGATATGAACCTGTTCTACATCATTGAACCGCTTGTATATGCAGTCTGTGCGTTCTTCAGCGGTTTTGCCACAGATGCGCTCGGGCGGAAAAATTCCGGTGTTCTCTTCGGCATCCTTGCTATTCTAGGTCAGACTGTTTTCGTTTTCGGCGCGAAAATCGGAATCGGGCCGGTCGCGCTCGCTGTCGCCAACGGCATCATGTACGGAGGTCTGTGGTCTTTATCCGATCTGCTCTTCCTGGTGCTCCCGGGAGAATCAGCTCCTACCCACATCCGTGCGACTGTAATGGCTGTTATTTCGTATGCATATATCTCGAATCTGATCGTATCCATGCTGATCGGAATCTTTTATCCGTACATCGGCTCCGCAAAGATCGGTGTGTTCCAGCTTTGCTTCTTTGTTCCGATCATTCTGTTCAGTATTCTCTTTCTCAAACTCAAGGTCAAAGAAACCAAGGGAACCGATCTCTCCAAGGTCGGAGAAGAAGAAAACTGATCCTGCCTCTGTTTATCAAAAACTCTCCCGGATTCTGTTCACCCGGGAGAGTTTTTCTGTCCTGAAAATTACAGCCGCTCGACTTTCCATCCTTCCTGATTTGAAAGCTGTTCTTCCCCGCATACAACGCAGATTGCATAGCGGTCGAACGCATCTCCGAACAGTTCGCAATCTTCCAGCAGGTCTTCTTTTTTCAGATTCAGCATTTCTTTCCGAATCTGTACCACATCCTCTTTGGACTTTCCTATCATCCACGCGAGATCGGCATCGATTCCTTTTTGACGCGGTGTCCGGAGTTTTTCATACTGCCCGACGCTGCTGATAATATAACTGTCTACCGGTTCGTCACTTTCGACGTATTCCTTCAGGAACTGTGCTGTGTTGCGATATACTTCAACGGAGCGCAGCGGGGACGGATCCCGGTATGAATAGAACCCCAAGCTTCCGCCTTCCGAGGCAAAGAATCCACATCCGTACGCGCCTCCGCGCACCCGGATCTCACTCCAAAGATATCCGTATGAGAGAATCGACGACAGGATGTTGAACCTTCCGTTATATCGTTTCCCAAACTGGTTCAGAGAACTGCAGGCTGCTGCATATGAAACAGGCGCGGGGATCAGAATTGCCTCGGGAACGCCTGCCGGTTCCAGCTCAGTCTGAAGTGTTCTCTTGATCTCGGTGTCGTCCCCTTTCGGTAGATCAAAGGCAGACAGCAGATCATGCGTTATACTCCCTGTTTCGCTTAAAAGAAGCCTTCTCTCAGTGAAGAGCGATTTCATGTTCTCTGCGAATGTTATAAACTTCCGGCTCTCTGTCTCATACTGATTGGAGAGATTCGAAATATAACGATACTCGCTGAATCCGTTTGCCAGTTCCGAAATCGCACCGGAAGCGGAGAAGTAACGCCCTGCACGCGTCATCGCGAAGGAATTGCCCCTGCCGATGATTGACTGGTACATGCCTTCCACTTCCTGCTTCAGCAGCGCTTTGATCAGTTCGTCATCGTCGAATCTCGTCTCAAGCAGAATTTCTCTGATCAATTTTACCGCGTCATAGAAACGCTCTTCCAGCGCGCTGAATGTCACTGCGATATAGAGCCTGCATTTATCGGCTCCTTCCGGATCACGGATGGGCAGAATCGTAATGCTCCTCTTTCCGACACTGCGCTTCATTTCTTTCTGCAGTTCCCGGACGGAATGACTGGCGGTCGGAAGATCCCCCAGGAATGACAAGGCTAAAGAAAGCTTGGGAATATCTTCCATCGGAATATCACAGATCGAGAAATACAACCCTGCATTTGCAATTCCGTCAGTCTGAAGAGAGTGAATCAGTTTGGTAACATCCTTCTCTTTTGTGACTTCCGTTTCGGTCCAGGAGATCTCATCGTCGATATCCGATAATTCCAGTTTCGGGAGCGTCGCCTTCAGCTCCTCCGAATCGGGGGTCTGCTGCCATGCATCCAGACGTTCATTCATCTCGATGGTTGCCTTACGGTCTTCCTCACTCCACTCCGCTGTCTCATTTTTAAGGCGTTCCGCCTCTTTTACGCTGTCTTCCGCTGTTTTTGTCCGGGAAGGAATCATCACCAGTTCGGCTTTATGCGCATCATCCAGGAAACATTCTTCCATCAGAAGCTCAAAATAGTTTCCTTCCAACGCTTCCCGCAATTCAGCAATCAGATCATCACTGGTCAGATACATCAGCGGATCGCCGTCATAGATCCAGGAGTTTACGATGCGCATGATCCGATAAATTCCCCGCGGCTCTTCTGCTGATTTCATGGAAAAAGCGAGGTGATCGATCACTGCAGACAGTTCATCCTTATCAATGCCCTTCTCCAGCAGTTCTGAGACCGTTGCCTTGATTGTCGCCTTCAGCGGTTCCAGCGCTTCTTTTTCGGTATTCTGGAATTGAAGAATCGTATAAGGCTGGGCAATTCCATCCATTACATCAAATGATACATCCTGTGCCAGTCCGCGTTCCAGTATCGCTTTTTTGAGCGGCGCATCATTGGAACCCATCAGATAAAAAGCCAGAATCGACACTGCAGTCTGCTTTTTCCTGTCACTCCAGTCACACAGAATCTTTCCGATTGCGATTTGTGTCCTCTGCTTGGGATCTTCCTCTGCTCCGATTGCATACGGATATTCCCTGGTCAGAGACTCAACCGGTTTCTGGGGGATGATCTCATGCCGTTTATCACTCTTTTCGTAACGGGAAAGATAGGAATCGATCAGGGAGAGCGTTTCTTCCAGCGGAATCTGCCCGTCCAGATAGATTCTGGAATTCGTCGGATGATAAAATTCCCTGTGCATATCCAGAAAATGCTCGTAAGTCAGGTCCGGTATCTTTTCAGGATCACCTCCGGATACAAAGCCATACGGACTGTCCGGAAACAGCATCCGGTTCAGATGATTCATTACCTGGGTGTCAACGGATGAGAAGGATCCTTTCATCTCATTGAAGACGACTCCGTTATAGGTTGGGGATTCTTCCCCTTCATGCAGCGAATAACGCCATCCCTCCTGACGGAAAATCAAAGGATTCCGGTAAATCATCGGGCAGAAAACAGCATCAAGATATACTTCGGTCAAATTCAGAAAATCTTTCCGGTTTTTACTGGATACCGGATACGCTGTCCAGTCTGAAGAAGTGAATGCGTTTAAAAAAGTATTCATGGATCCTTTGATCAGATCCAGAAACGGCTCTTTTACCGGATATTTTTCAGATCCGCACAGCACAGAGTGCTCCAGAATATGGAAAACCCCGGTATCATCGCTCGGCAGAGTCTTGAAAGCGATTGCAAACAGTTTATTCTCTTCTGCATTATCCAGCCACACAAGATTCGCGCCGGTTTTATCGTGCTTCAGTTCCCATAGGGTTGCATCGAGTTCTTCGACACGGCGAGAGCGCATGACTGTGAACCCGTACAGTTGATCCTGTACCTTCATTTTCGTTTCCTTTCCCGAACAGCCAAATCTGTTCGTCAGCGTGTTAGATGTATTATACTTTCGTTAAGAACACTCGTCAATCACTATCGCTATAAGTTCCGATCGGTTGCAATTCCTCCCTCTATCGGATAAAATAGTTAATGCTTGATTTTTGCATTTGAGGTTTCCTGTATGGATGATTCTAAAAGTGTTTCCATTATCATACCTGTATTTAATGCGGAATCCTATCTGGAGGAATGTCTCCATTCTGTCTGTTTCCAGTCTTACCCGTATTTTGAAATCATCCTGATCGATGACGGATCAACCGACCGGAGCAGTTTGATCGCCTCCCGTTATGCGTCGGAGGACAGCCGTATCCGCATTATCCGGACAACGAACGGAGGGGTCTCGAAAGCACGCAATCTCGGAATATCGCTTGCTAAAAATCCTTTCCTTTGCTTTATTGACGCAGATGATTTTGTGGATCCCATTTTTTTAGAACGGTTAACATCAGAAATCAAAGACGCGGAGATCTGCGTCTGTGCAAAGCGCCGATGGGATCAGCTCAGAAACCGGATCCGATGTGACAGATTCCCTGATTTTTCAGGAACGATTCAATCTCTTGCCAGTCATCTGTTTCCTTACCGGAAAGCGATGCGCGGAGTCACCGGCCGTCTTTTTTCCGCTTCCCTGTTTCGCCGCGGCACGCTGCAATTCGACGAGTCACTCAGTTATGGGGAAGATATGAAATTCAACTATGCAGCTTTCTGCCTTGCTGAAAAGGCAGTCTTTTGCTCCCGGCCTCTGTACACCTACCGTATCCATAACCCTCTGTCTCTTTCCCAAAGAAGTTCCGTACGTGTTTCAGCCCAATACAGGGCGCAGCGAAACTGCATCCGGTCCCTGAAGCAACGGGCAAAAACCGTCGTTTGTCGTCCTAACTTCTGAAAAAATTTTTTCCCTTTAAGGTTTGTTTTAAGAACAGGCGATAGAATCAGCATCATCAAGATCGTCCGCTCTCTGCGGACCGACGTGTTCCGGCAAAGGAACATGCAGAAAGGAATTTAGCAATGAAACTTTTATATTCATTCATGTCGTCTGTTCTGGCATCTGCTCTGTTGTTTGCCTGCGCTCCTGTCAGCACTGCAGAAAACGCCTCCGCTTTCTCTAAAAGCGAAACGGCGTCCGCTGTTTCCGCTTCTTCCGATCTGTCCAGAGAGGACGCTCCCAATCTGTCAGATCCAGCTGATCCCGATAAAGAAAGCACCTCCCCTTTTATCATCACCGGCAGCAGCGATGATGCGGTTGCTGAGCAGGATGGTTCTGTCTATACGATCCGGACAGCAGGCGAATATACCATAACGGGTGCATTGGAAGACGGACAGATCATCGTCAATGCCGGAGAGGAGGACGACGTCAAACTGATTTTCAGCGATGTGTCAATTTCCTGCTCCTTCGGAGCTCCTGTCCTGATTCTGAGCGCTTCCGATGTTTCCATAAAAGCTGATACCGGCACCTACAATACGGTTACCGACCTGAGAACCGGTGACGCCTCCGCTCTGGAAGACAGTGATGAAAATTATGATGCGGCCATCTATTCCTCGTGCGATCTGAAGATCAACGGAAACGGAACTTTGATTGTTTCATCAACTTATGATAATGGCATCAAGTCCAAAGATGATCTTTCCATCAAAAAAGTGACCCTGAAAGTCACCGCTTCGGGAAATGCGCTGAAAGGAAATGATTCCGTTGAGATCCAGTCCGGAGAACTGCTTCTGATCTCTACAGAATCCGATGGAATCAAAACAGTCAATTCAGATGTTTCTTCCAAAGGAAATCAGCGTGGTACGGTTTCGATCCTGGGAGGTCAGGTTGACATTTACGCTGCATGCGACGGAATCAGTGCAGCCTATAATGTTGAAATCTCGGAAGAAGATTCCTGTATCGTCAATATCTACACTTCATCTTTTTCCAATGAAGCATCCTCCGTTTCCGAACAGTATCTGATTATTCCTTCCTCTCTCTATTCCGAGAATTATGACTATTACGCATATCTCTATAATGACGATGATACTTCCGGACAATGGGTCAAATGCACCTATGAAACCATGGTATACAGCGGACGGAACTCCGTTTATTACGGTCTTGTCTATCATGCTTCTTCTTCCTATCAGAATATTCTGTTTGCTCTGATTCCGGCCGGTACAATCCCTGACGGTTCCAATCATACCGCCAGCACAGGCGGAGATACCAGAAACAATACAATGAACGGATATCTGATTACCGGAATTGACGGTTCTTCCGCCTCCGGTGACTGGGTTCAGCTTTCCAGCGGATCCGGTGGATCCGGCAAAACGACCTATTCTTCAAAGGGCATCAAAGCAGAAAATGAAGTTCTGATCAGCGGCGGGCAAATCAGCATTTATTCCGGAGATGACGGCATTCACGCAAACGCAGGAGATCCGCTTGACAACGGTTCCTACGGAGTCGGAGATATTACTGTTTCTGGCGGGGTTCTTGAAATTACTTCTTCGGATGACGGTATCCATGCGGATAACAAGCTTCTGATTTCCGGGGGAACTGTCTCAGTGGTTGACTCGCATGAGGGACTTGAAGCAAATCAAATGGATCTTACCGGCGGAACCATCTCCGTGTATGCCGACGACGACGGTCTGAACGCATGCTCCGGTTCTTCCTCACCTCTGATTCGGATTATGGGAGGAGCCATTGAAGTAACGACTCCTTCAGGAGATACCGACGCAGTCGACTCCAACGGCAGCTTCCAGATGTCAGGAGGGACACTTCTCGTTCGCAGCGGAAATTCCTCCGGCATGATGGCCGGTTCCATCGATGTGGATGGTTCTGTTACCGTCACGGGAGGAACGCTCGTTGCGTTCGGCGGCATCTGCTCGGTTCCATCCGGCAATTCCGTTAATCTCTATATCTCCAGCGGAACTTCCTTCTCTGCAGGTTCTTACATCCTAAGCGATTCCGACGGCAACACGATTTTTGAGTTTTCGCTCCCATCAACGTATACTTCGGTATGGATCGCTTCCGATGCGTTCCGGTTGAATGGTTCCTATACGCTTTCAAAAGATGGCTCCCCTGTGCTTTCATGGACGCAATCCTCCGCATCCGAAGGTTCTTCAGTCGGCAATTCAAACCGGGGAGGATTCGGTGGAAGAGGCGGCTTCGGAGGAAGACGATAGATTTTATTCCTTACCATCTCATCCTAAATATAGAATGAAACAGGCAGAGGAGGAATGATTCCTCCCCTGCCACATTTTTATATATACAGTGCTCAAAGCCTAAAAAAATCTATCCATTCGGTCCTGAATTGCTCAATGAATGTTTTTCCCAGCAGACAGCATGCATAAAAGTATCCGTCATTCAGTTTCAGTTCCAAAAACGCCGTCTTTTCATCGGAATCGCCGCATAGCACCGGGACTCCGTTCTCGGAAAAGTGAATGCCGAAGCTGTTCAGCGGAGTGGAAAATCCTTTCCCCGACGCTTTGATATAGCTCTCTTTCAGCACCCAGTAACGGAAAAAAAGCTGTTTCGCTTCCTCTTCCGGAACATTGTCCATTGCTGCGGTCTCATCCTGAGAAAAAAAGCGCCTGGCTATCTTCCGATATTCCGAAATATCGTAGCACTGCTGAACATCGCAGCCGACGGGAACATCCGCTGCTACACACATAACACGGCTGCCGGAATGAGAAAGATTGAAGAAGAAGTGTTCTTCTCCCGGAAGGTACAGCTTTCCTTGCGGTTCTGTCTCTGTCTGATCCTCTGTTTTTCCATGTGCTGAAAGAACCTTTGAAAGCAGAATGCCGGCACCGAGGCTCAGCCGTCTGTTGGCGGGATCCGCCATTCGAAGAATCTTCTTTTTTCTGTTCTCCGGCATTTGCAGAAGCAATCTTTCAAACCTGTCCTGATCTTTTAACGGGTCTGTATCTGCCAAATAGATATCCATTATCTTATTCCTTTTTCACCGAATCCTCAGATTCTTTCCTGTCAGGTTGAATGACCGCAGCGGGATGAGGATGCGGAAAAATGTACTTTCCGATTACTTCAACAGCCATAAAGCCGAGCACAATGCCCATACATGTCATGATGAATGTTCCACCCTGATTCAGCGCAAAGTCCATCCGACCTGTCACGAATCCGCTCATCATGTAATAAAGCGTCGCGCCGGGAATCAGCGGGATAACCGATACCGTCTGAAAAATGGTCGCAGGCGCCTTATGAACCCGCGCCATAATCTGAGCGTAGAATGCTCCTGCAACGGATGCCGCCAGCGTTGCAACAAATGTTCCCGGATAAAGATGGAAGATTCCCAGATAGCACGCCCAGGTTAAAAGGGAACCGATTGCACAGAATATAATTTTCTTTCCGCGTACACGAAACCAGAGTGCGAAACCGACTCCTGCCACAGCAGATGCCATCAGGCTGATGATAACATTGGAATTCAGCACCATGATCTCACCGCTGTCCCAGCCACGCAGAATCACCATTGGCAGAGCGATTCCAAGCGCTATTCCGATGGCTCCCATTAAGGCAACGGAAATATTCATAACGCCGGATAAAGTATCCAGGTGGGCAAGATCCCGGACTCCGTTTGTCGCACCCAGTCCGCTGATCAGGAGCATAATCACTCCGATAGTAATATATCCGGAATGATGTCCTATTCCAAAGTGCACCGCCAGAAGAATGAACAGCTCCGCTGCAAACGAAGTCAGAAAATTAAAAATCAGCGGATTAGGTTCGAGCTTACCGATCGTCCGGACCATCAGTGTCACTAGAAGCGATGCACCTGCTGCAACCAGCACGTCCATAAAATCACAATTAAAAAAGACGCCGAATCCGGTTCCCGCAAGCAAGCCCGCAAGATAAAGCACCCAGCCGGGTAACGGCTTCTCATCCAGAACTGTTTTCAGTCTGCGTTCCAATGCGTCCGCATCCGGCGTGTCCGCACAGGTTCTGCGCGACAGTGCATTCAGCCTGTCCAGACATTCAAAATCCATCCCGGCTGAACGGATATGGCGGATCTGTGTATGAGTATCCCCGTTCGGGGTCGTCGCCGTTGCCTGGATATTGCTTGGAACTACCCATATATTGCATTTTTCGAACCGATAAGCCGCACAGAGACGATACAGACTATCCTCAACACGATGCGTTTCCGCTCCGCTGCGAATCATTTCTTCGCCAATATCCAGTATCAGTCCGAGAATTCTAATATAATCCATTTTAAAACTTTTCTTTCTGAATGATAATGGTAGTATACCGCCCGTCAACGGGTTTTGCAATCTGTCTGATACGCTCTGATTTCCATTTTATAAAGTTTGTTCTGCGCCGGATCCAGATTCCAGACCAGCCCGATGCGGTCAAGAAGCGGCAGACGTTCCAGTTGAGGATCGCAAAGCGCCTGCAGCGCACCTTCTATGCCCCCGGTTTCGCCTATGCGTCCGTTTTCTGCGCCGATTACAAACCTGTGCCCTGCCGCTTTGATCAAAGACTCGTTCACAATGGGGATCAGCTCCCGGTTATATTCCTGCAGTTTCTTTTCGATTCTGCTCAGATCAATCGCAGCGTATCGGGCGTAGACGCATGCCATTCTCATGTACATGCTCAGAAGCTGCGAATGAACGCCGCAGCATATCACATTATCCCATCGGTACGGCTCCGGAAGCGGATCCGGTTTTCTTGTCTTGTAACCATGTTCGATTTGTCCGAGAAACAGCCCTTCCAGCTCTGTTCCTTTTTTCCCGGTTTTCAGTCCATCCAGGATCACGTCCGCGGTCAGCCGATAACTTTCCGGGGAAATTCCGAGCAGATCCGTTCTGACGCAACGGATTTGGGCTTTCTGGGTTCTATACCGTATCAGCGCCCGCTCCATTGCCTGCAAATCGCAGTCGAGAAGCGTTATGGAAGAAAAATGCACGGCAAGCCGTGCAAGATCCAAATCATTGCTTTCTCCCGCGCCGACAATCAGTGCCGTCCCTCCGCCTATCGTTGAAGAAATGATAAACGCGGTCAGTGCGGAACGGTATTCGGTCCATTCTTCATATGCATTCGGAAGATGAGAAAGACTGATCAGCTGATCATAAAGATTATCCATATGATTCACTTTTTTTAATTAATTGTTTTTATTTCTCGGTGGCTTATTCTTATCGGATGCCGGAGACGGTGTCACGTTATTACCGGAAGCCGGGTTCATTGATACGTTCGGATCGGGTGACGGTGTGATATACGGAATCGGCTCCGGCTGCGACTTCTTTAATTGCTCGCTGGTAATCTCCTGCGGTTCGGCGTATTGTTTGACTTTCTTTAGTCCAAAGACACCGTCATGCTTATAGGTTACAAACTCCGACAGGCAGAAATGCATGCCATCGCTTGTAGATTTGTAGTAATGCGCCCACTGGAAGCCTGCCCGGCTGAATCCGAGCTCATACAGGAGATAATTGACACAAGTCTGAGGGACTCCGTTGGGATCCGTTTCATATTCTCCGTCATAGAAGAAGTCATAGTAGGTGATTCCGTTCTCAGTTACCAGCCCGTTATAGGTCAGATGACCTTTTACATCGTCATCGATTACAGCCTTATTTTCCATAGAATTTTTATTCGGATTCATGGAAGCATTCACATCAACAGCCGTACCGAACGTATGATGACTGATGGATTGCAGGCTGGACGTAAATCTGGAAACATAGCATCCGTTGTATTCCGTAATCAGACTGCTGGCGCGAAGAATGCCGGTATCGCCGTTTGCTCCGTGAACTCTAAGGAAACTTGTTTCAAGATAGTGAAATGCATCCTGAAAATAGCTTACCGCATCCACATGCATCAGCCACGGTTCTCCTTTGGGGTAAGCGGGAATACTGGTGATATACTGATTCTCCCAAGCCGGATCAGCCATAATATACCTGCCGTTAACCCACTGATAGCGGTAAAGGAATTTATCTTTGTCTTTCCCGAAGAACGCCAATGCTTCCGAGTAGGAATCCGGGAAATTTTCTCTGCTGATCGTAAGCCATTCCTCAGAAGCTACATAAAATTTCCAGCGGAAAAGCTCCACCGATCTTTTTCCTTCACAAGAGGCATATAGTCTCAGCGTATGAACTCCGGTTTTCAAATCTCCGAAACGGACAAGTTCATTCAGCGAACGGTGGCTGTCGGTATTGGGATCATTCAGGCTGTAAGACCCTGTATTGGTATCACTCAGCTGAACAGTTTTCTTATAAGGATACGGCTGCTGCGCATTATGTGCGCAGGTGATGCTGACTGTAACCGCAGTTAGTTTCCGGTTGGAATAGATCGTTCCGCTCAGGTTGAAAGCCTCTCCCAGTGTATGAATGTATCCGTCTTCCGGAAAAGGATGTTCTTCGTCCTGACGGAATATCATAACCGGCTCCGGTGCCATCGTATTGGGCACATAATTCAGGGAAACCGTCCAGGTATCGGGTTTCACCACGGCGGGAGTCGCATCTGCCTGAGCCGATTCCGCTGCCGCCAAGGGAATTATGCTTCCGCTCTGTGCCAATCCGAATACGAGAAAAAGACCTGCCACCGCTACCAGACCCAGGGCGCAGATAATAAAGATCCTTTTCTTGCTCCACGATTGTAATTGCACGTTTGTTTTCTCCGTTTTCTGATTTTGTATCATTTGCTTATGAACACATGCGCAGAATTCTCGATTTTTGTATATTTTAACATATAAATGTCAATAAATTGTGTTATTCATATTAAATTTTTATCACAGTTTGCAAATAGAAAGACCGAACTTAGACAAATTGGTGTTAGATAAAACGGTCTCCGGAAATAGTATTCGAAAATACTTGCTTTCAACCTCAAAAGCATATATATTTACATGTATGAGCATCAAAAAACAAATTGCAGACGTTTTAAGCTGCACCGGCAGCAAAGATCCGAAACAGCTTCCAGCCCTGACTCTTGCTTATCTAGGCGATACGATCTATGACTTATATGCCAGAACGTATCTTTCTTTCACGACAGACGGTACGGTTCATTCTCTTCATATGAAATGCACAAAACTTGTCTGCGCAAAGGGTCAGGCAGAAGCCTTTTTTCGTGTCAGGCCATATTTATCGGAAGAAGAAAACGGTGCATTTCTTCGTGGCAGAAATGCACACAGCGGCACAGTCCCAAAGAATGCGAATGTGCAGGATTATCGGACTGCGACCGGTTTTGAATCCTTGCTTGGGTATTTATACTGCCTTGGCCGGGATGAGAGAATCGGTGAGCTGATGAAAATTGCTTTAGTGGAGGAGAATCTGTCAGATGGCGTACAGAGTGAAAACAGACAGACCGCACAGGACTGACTTTAACAAAAAATCGGAAGAAGGCGCTCGCGAAAAAAACACTTTCAAGAGAGAGCCGGACTCTTACAGGAAAAAAGAAAATGCTTACCGGGGTCCAAAAAAGAACGAGGATTCTTATAGCAGACCTGAAAAACCTGGATTCCGCTCGAAATCCAATGATCAGAAACCCGCTCCTCAGGAATCCATTCCCGCGGTGCAGCCGGAAACGGATGAACTGCCTTATCTTCTGATCGGCCGCAATGCTGTCCGGGAAGCGATCCGGGCAGGCAGAAGCATCGATAAAATTCTGGTCAGCACGGAAACCGACGGCAGTCTAAAAGAGATTCTCGGCATGGCGAGGGATTCCAAACTGATTATCCGGGAAGTTGACCGCAAAAAGCTGGATGAGTTATGCATGCCGTTCGGGCACGGAGGAAAAACTGCAAACCACCAGGGGATTGTTGCCTATGCCGCCGGCGTCGAATATTGTACTGTTCAGGATATTCTGGAGGAAGCAAAAGTCCGCGGTGAACAGCCGTTCGTCATCGTGCTGGACGGTATTGAAGATCCTCACAATCTGGGTTCCATCATCCGCAGTGCGGAATGCGTTGGTGCCCACGGCGTGGTCATCGGTAAGCGCAGAAGCGCGTCTGTCACGTCAGCCGCTGTCAAAGCCAGCGCCGGTGCCGCGGAATATATGAAAATCGCCCGGGTCGTTAATATCCGGAGTGCTGTCGACGAACTGAAAAAGGCCGGCGTATGGATCGCCGGCGCCGATATGCACGGTTCTCCGATGGGGGAACAGAATCTTTCCGGTCCTTTGGCTCTGGTCATCGGCAGTGAAGGTGACGGCCTTTCCAAACTGGTGCGGGAAAGCTGTGACCTTTTGGTATCGATTCCCATGAAAGGCCATATTGATTCCCTGAACGCCGGCGTAGCAGCGGCCATTCTGATGTATGAAAAATGCCGTCAGGATCGTAAGTGACCGGTAGGAAAGGACGATACGAAATGGAATCAACAAAAACCGATGAACAGCTGCTCAAGAGTCTTCGCGAAGGCGACAGAGATGCGGAAGAACAGCTGTATGAGCGTTATAAACGGCTGATCAACGTGCGTGCCCGTTCCTATTTTTTGATCGGAGCGGAATGTAACGATCTTGAACAGGAAGGCATGATCGGGCTGTTTAAGGCAATCAAAGAATATGATCCGGAAAAAGCTTCTTCCTTTCACGGTTTTGCTGATCTTTGCATTACCCGGCAGATGCTGACCGCAATCAAAAGCGCGACCCGGAAAAAACATTCTCCGTTAAACAACTATGTATCCGTGGATCAACCGAAGTTTGAAAAGGGCGGCATCGAAGCCCTTTTTGATACGGTCCAGAATCTGCGGATCGTTGATCCGGAGGAACATCTGATCGGAGAGGAAGAATACGAGCAGATCATCACTTTTCTGAACGAGAATCTTTCTTCCCTGGAAAAAACCGTAATCGGTCTGTATCTGAACGGTTATTCTTATCAGCAGATTGCACAGAAGCTGAACCGCAGCCCGAAATCCATTGACAACGCCATCCAGCGCATCAAGCACAAACTCGAACAGCGTAAATCATAATCAGATCAAGGAGGTTCATTATGGAATCCAATTGGAACAGCAATCCTCCGTCCTTTGCCAAAAAGGCGGTGTTTTCCCTTGTTTTCGGTATTCTTTCCGTAGTCCTTCATCACATCATCGGTCTCGTTCTCGGGATCTTGGCAGTAGTCTTTGGAAATGACTATCTGCGTCTTGCCCAGAACAACGGACTTATCGTGGATAAGCGGGCTACCGTCGGACGCATTCTCGGCATCATCGGAATTGTTTTCAGCGCTTGCTCAGTCGTATGGAGTCTGATCAAATTCGGCGGTTTTCTCACTGCTCTGTTTACTTCCATATCTTCCGGCAGCCTTGGTATTTTCGAAGAATACTTTCAGGGGCTCGGTGAATCTCTGCGAGGCGGAATGATCTCCGCATTTCACTTTCTATTCCATTAATTGCTCAGGTTGCCCAAAATGAAACGCTTTTTTGCTTTGATTCTTTGTGTCTTTTTCCTGATTGCCTGCACCACATCTTCTTCTCCCGAAGCAGAAGTCATCGAGACAGAGGAACCTGCCAGTGAACAGGCTGAAGGAGAAAAGACTGCCAAGGACAATTTCCCTTTTTCCACGACTGACATTGACGGGAATCCGTTTGATCAGGATTGCTTTGCCGATTACGACCTGGTGATGCTGAACTTCTGGGCGTATTGGTGCGGTCCCTGTATAATGGAACTTCCCGAATTGGAGGAGCTCCATCAGGCGTATCCGAATCTGCTGCTTTTGGGTGTTTCTGTTGATAACAGCGATTTGGAATCCGTCCGTTCAGCCGTTGAAGAATCCGGAATCACTTATCCTGTTCTGTATCCGAAAGGCGGTCTTGCGTATTTAAGTGACAAATGCCAATATATTCCGACCACCTACTTTCTTTCAAAAGACGGCCGCATTCTGGGAGAACCTGTTGTCGGTTCCAACAATCTGCAAAAGTGGTCCGCTCTGGTCGATTCTTATCTTCCCTGATGATTTCTGTCTTTCCGATGCATTTTTCCCGCTCTGTCTTAGGGCGGGTTTTGCTTTGTAAAGGAGTTGTTCGATTCTACGAACACTTGCACAGATGTTAGGTTTATGGTATATTATGCTATGATTTCGAGTGAAAGGAGTATCGGCATGCAGCAGAAGCATCTGTCCTGGATCATGCTCGTAAGCGTCGCCGGTGTTGTGATCATCGGTCTTTTTATACTGCTTGCGGTAGGCGTTCTGCATCCTACGATGTCATTGATCCAACCGAAAGAGCCGATTACTCCTGAACCTCAGTCGATTTCCCTGATCGTCTCTTTTTCCCCGTCTCCAACACCTGAAGCATCTCCGACCCCATCTCCGACGCCCGCAGCTTATCCCGTCAACGCCGTCAATCTTCTGATCAACGGAACGCCGCTGATGGCTCTTTCCAATAAAGATGCTGCTGACCAGTTGATGAAAGAATACCTGTCTATCTGCGCATATGAAAATCTGTCCGAAGCAGAACATCTGATCCGCGCATATATCGATGCGAATCTTTCTGTCGTTCCGGTCGACGGTACTGTGGAGTATTATTCTTACGAAGACGCAAAAGCAAAATTGCTGGAGAACCGCACGCTGATTCCTGTAGTCCGTTCTGTGGAACGTGCCGAATTCAGTGTCGGTACGGTTGAAACTTCTACAGGCACGCAGCCATCTCTTCCCAAAGGTTCCCGAATCTTCCGGTCTCTCGGAAAAGCGGAACATCAGTTCGGTCTGTCAGAAACGCTGTATAAGAGCGGTATTGCTGTATCTGCTTCCCAAACGCATCCTCTGACCCGGGTGGGAAGTGATCCGGTTCCGGCTTCTGTGGAGAACGGTTCGTATGTCTATACTGAAGCGGAGCCTGATTCCGATCATGAAGGTCCTACCGGTCCGTCCGCAGGTGATTTAAAACTGATCGCACCATGCAAAGGAACGATCAGTTCCTACTTCGGACTTCATAACGGTGTCCTTCATTCCGGCATTGATTACGCGCTGCTTCCCGGCGATACAATCTCCGCACCTGAAAGCGGTACCGTTATCTTTATCGGAGAGCGTCGGGACTACGGACTTGTCATCGATATCCGTCATCCGGGCGGATTTGTTTCCCGTCTGACGCACTGTGCTTCTCCTGCAGTTGACTTGGAGCAGCATGTTTATAAGGGAGATCCTATTGCCGTTCTGGCTCTGGAAGAGAACAACGATAATCCGCATCTTCACTATGAATTGATTATCAACGGGATTCCATACAATCCGCTTCCTTATCTGCAGCAATCCTCTTCCCAATAATCAAAGATATCATCAGAACAGCCCTGAGACTCCTTGCGGAGCATCAGGGCTGAATTTCTGCTTGTTCTAAAAAATGGCAACAGACTTATCAGGAGAAAAACGATTCTTTTTGTCCGAAGGCTGCTCTTCCCAAATCAAAATGATACTTCACAATCCCAAGATCAACTTTACTGAAAGGACCGAAAAATGCTTTTGCGGAAACAGTTCCGTCTGAAAGATACCGGAATTCAAATTTCTGCTGATTCATCGCCGTCGGAGCTTTCAGGGCAAGCTCCACACCGTAACGGAACCATTCGGGCGCATCCGTATCGGAACAGCTGACCTGCTCCGCGGTTTTTGATTTGCGGGATCTACCGGAATCGTTTCCATATCCAAGCGCTATCACCAGTACGAGACGCTCCCCATTGCGTACTGCGACAGGTACCCCCTTTGCCTGAAACATTCCGACCCAGCAAGTATTAAGGCCAAGCTGCTGTGCAAACAGAACTGCTTTTTCTCCATAGTAGCCGATTCTTTCCTCCAGCGTTTCATCGTCGGGTCCGATGCAAATGATTGCACTCGGAGCAGTCGAAAGACCGTTTCCCTTGTGGAAAAAGCGGCTGAAAGTTGCGCCGGCATCTTCCGCAAGTTCCAGGCGGATGCTTCCTTTTTGATTGCATTCTTCCAGAAAAGCTTTCAGCCGGTCAAGGGTTTCCCGTTCAATCCGCCGGTTCCTGTAACTGCGCACGGAGTGACGATTATTCAAGGCTTCCAGTTCTGTCATTTTTCTTAGGTTCCTTTCCATTATTTAAAAGCGCATATTCTGCCAGGTACAAAAGCCAGCTTCCAAGCACGATCATGGCAAGATAAATCAGAATTTCAGGAATGACTCCCACTTTCTTCGCAATCCAGGAAAAAACCGGCATATTAGGCTGATAGAATGGAGTGATATTAAACATGTTGGATTCCAGTCCGTTCGCTCCAATCGCGTAATGACTGATGATGTTGACAATCTCTGCTATCCCTGCCATGCAGCAGAACAAGATCACCGCCGGATAAAACGGAACTTTTTTCTTTCTGGTAAGGATCAGCATTGCGGCAATGCTCTCTATGATCATAATTGCATGATATGCGAAGCTGTGAACAAACAGCAGAATCTGGGGGCGCATCATATCCCCCGGCCATCCCAGTGCAAACAGAGCCGCCAGCAAAGAAAAGGAGGATAAAAACACCAGAACGGTATCCTGCGCTTTTCCTTTCAGGAAGAGTACCACCGCCGAACAGTACATTGCCATGCTGCAAAACTGCCAGGGAAAAAACCACGCAGAAGGAAAGTCGGGATAAACATAACGGGATACGAACCATTGCTTGAAGATTTCTGCCGCTATCATCAAAAATCCCAAGGCCGAAAGAAGCACAAGAAGGCTTCTGTCTCTCATCTTTCGAAGAAGAAAGAAGCTTATCACCGCGCCTATCACAATGACCGCTAAAATGATCAGATGTACCGGCCCGTAGATGGCCGGAACCTCTGAAAACGCTACATCGATTTTCATCTTTATTTCTCTGTTTCCGGCTTAGCCGTTTTTATTCTCCCATATACATCATGGACTCAACGACTTCCGTCGTTATTTTCACATCATGCTCCGGCATGACAAACCGGAGCCGGTATCCTTTTCCTTCCTTCCACAGTGCACTCACCTTCTCTCCGTCTATCCGGAAAGTCAGATCCGCATCCGAAATAATCAGTGTATAATAGATTGTGACCGTGCTTCCCGCCCGATAAGAGTCTTTTGCTCCACTCCATAGTTCTTTCTCACCGTCATAATCCACTTGATATTTTTTTGCACATCCAATCATACTCAGCACCATAATCACAGACAGAAAAAGGATGATCGTTACTTTAACCGGTTTTTTAATCTTTTCCATCTTGCGCTTATCCCCTTATAGATGTTTCAATCGTATTGTTATTTTATCATCTGCTCTTCAGGAAAACAATCTCTCCGGATGCTCTTTTGATCTTTCTGTCATCGGGGTTTCTATGACTAAACCTTTTTCCTGGGAAGTCTTGATTTCTGATGGCAAATCCTCTATTCTAAAAATAGTTTTTCGTTGAATCCGGGACAGAAAGGAGGATCAGAGTCTCTTGAACAAGAAGTTCTTTTTATGGATTCAGGCGATCCTCTGCATTGCTTTATGTATCGTCCTTTCCCTTTCTGTCGTCCGTGTTCTTATAGAACATACAGAGCAGACCTCCGATCCCGTCTATACCGCTGACATCTTCCGGAGCATTTTCCGCAGAACCCTTCCTCTCTTCATCGGCGCGGCTGTTATGACGGTTCTATGCCTTGCTTTGAATATCAGGATCGATGGAACCTCGAAAAACGATGCTGAATTCCGGCGGGATAATTTAAAGCTTTTAGCAGATTCTTTTTCCGAGGAAGCCTTACGGGAAGAATCCCTCCAGAAAAAGTATCGCTGGTTTGGTCTTGTTTCTGCAGGTGTATGCGTGATCCCGGTCCTTATTTATCTGGGCAGAAACCTCATCGGCAAAGATCCTTTTACGGAAGAATCCTTATTCAGAATGCTTTTATTTGTTCTTCCATGGGTTATCCTCGCTTTCTCTTCTTTGACCGTTACCGAATTATTGAGAGAAAAGAGCATTCAGCGTGAATCCCGCATCCTAACCGAAAAAACAGACTGTAAGTCATGCAACGCGTCAAATCCTTCCGTTGAATCCTCGCCGGGAAACCGCAAAAAGATCGTGACCGGTATTCGGGTTGGATTGATCTGCCTTGCCGTTGTCCTGATCGCGGCGGGATTTTTCAACGGCAGTATCACGGATGTATTCCATAAAGCAATCAGAATCTGTGCGGAGTGTATCGGCCTTGGATAAGATCAAAAAATGGTGGGCGGCGATTCGTCCGTCTAAACGCCGTCTGGCACAGCTCTACTGCGCCATCCTTTACAACGCCAATATCAAGGGGTTTATGAATGGTACGATTTACAGCGGACCATCAAAAGCTGTCTGCGTACCCGGTCTGAATTGCTATTCCTGTCCGGGAGCGGTCGGCGCATGTCCTCTTGGTGCGCTTCAGAATGCAGTTGCATCTTCAGGTGCCCGCGCGGGAACCTATGTAATCGGCATTCTGATGTTGTTCGGCATCATACTCGGCCGAACCGTCTGCGGATGGCTCTGCCCATTCGGAATGCTTCAGGAGCTTCTTTATAAAATACCGGTTCCAAAGATTTCGAAGAGCCGGGTTACGCGGGTGCTGTCTTACCTGAAGCATGTAATACTGATCCTCTTTGTCATCATGATCCCGCTTTGGGCCGGTCTGAAAAAAATGCCTCTTCCGGCTTTCTGCAAGTACATTTGCCCTGCGGGGACACTGGAAGGTGCGGGTCCTTTGCTTATGAGCAGCAACAACTCCGGACTGTTCCCCCTTCTCGGTTCACTTTTCACCAACAAATTTGTTATTCTGGCAATTATCGGACTTGCATGCATCTTTTGCTTCCGATCTTTCTGCCGTTTTTTATGTCCGCTTGGCGCTATCTACGGTATCTTCTGCCGTCTTGCCATAATCGGTCTCAAAGTTGATGAGCAAAAATGCACTCACTGCGGTGCATGTGTCAATCATTGCAAAATGGACGTCCGTCATGTAGGCGATCACGAATGCATTCATTGCGGAGAGTGCCGCGGTGTATGCCCTGCCCATGCGATATCCTGGAACGGCAAACACATTTCCCAATGCGGAAAATCCGCCGCTTCAAAACCACAGCCTGTATTCGAGTCCGAAAACCAAACCGAAAAAAAAGCAAGCCGGGTTTTCCGGGGTGTTCTGATTGGGGTTCTTCTCCTTGCGCTGATCTATTATAATTTTTTAGCTCCGCTGATTAGATAACTGCTGCCTGCAATCAATCCGGACAGATTCTTTCTTCGTGTGTCTGCTTCTCTTTCCTTGTTTCCTATGCTATAATCAGCATACAGATTCTTTTTCTGATTCTTATCTGGAGCCCAGTTCATGCGTAAACGGTCTCTTCTGTTCATATCTTTCATAATTCTTCTGACACTTCTGTCCTCCGGCTGCAGGTCTGATTCCGCAGTGCCGGAATCTTCTTCTGTGCCTGCAAAAGACTCTGCGATTCAGACGTCCCCTCCGACCTCCGTTCCGGACTCTGCTCCTGCGGGAATCTCCTTTCAAAGCGGAGCCCGCTTCAGCGGAAATGAAACAGATGTCGCACTTATCATCAATGCAGATGAGTTCTTTCTTCTGGATCTTTTTCCCTCTTTGTCTTCTGTTGATTTTTCCGGAAGCACTTGTTATGAGCAGATCCTTTCATTCCAGAAAGAGCATCCCCGCCTCTCGGTTCATTATACGGTTCCGCTCGGAGATCAGATGGTCGGCAATGAAGATCAAACCGTATCTCTGTCTGTATTATCGGATTCCTCTTCTCTTCTCTATCTTCCGAATCTCCGCTCATTGACTGTAACCGAGCCCATGTCTTCCGCCGATGCCCTGGCATTGACCGCTGTCCGCGACGATCTGTCTCTCCGGTATTCCATCGAAGCCGCCAGTCTGATCATTGCTTCCGATACGGAAATCCTCGATCTGAGTTCTGTTTCTCCAAGCTTCTGCGATGAGATACTGGAGGCTATCCCCGCACTTCCGTTGTTGAAAAAGATCATTCTGTCTCCCCTGGAAGGCGAGTCCGGTTGGACGCTCGATCAGGCGGATGCTTTTCAGAAAGCCAGGCAAAATCTTTTGGTCGACTATCGTATTTCGGTCTTTGGAACATCATTTTCGCTTGCGGACGAAATCGTAAGCTTTAACAATATCCAACTGAAACATCACATAGACGATCTCAGAATCCTTCTTCCCTATCTCAGAAACGTAAAGCGTCTTGATATGGAATCCTGCGGAATCTCCAATGCCGACATGGCAAAGCTTCGAGAAGAATTCCCTCATCCGAAAATTGTTTGGCGCGTATCCGTTGGAACCTATTCCTGCCGTACAGACGCAATCATGATCCGCTTCAGCAGTAACCTGCCGGCCAAAACTTTGACAGACGCCGATACAAAGGTCCTTCGTTACTGTACCGAAATCCGTTATCTGGATCTCGGTCATAATCATATTCAGAAAATGGATTTCCTTTCCTACATGCCGGATCTGGAAGTGGTTATTATTGCGGTAGGCTATATGAATGATATTTCCGGTATCGCAAATCATGAAAAGCTGGAATACTGCGAGTTCCTTTCCGGAAGGATCAAAGACCTGTCACCCCTTGCATCCTGTCCGAACCTTGAGCATCTGAACGTTTCCTATAATCTCATCAGCGATATTACCCCGCTATACGGTTTGAAAAAGCTGAAACGTCTGTGGATCTCCCGGAACACGATCCCCAAAGCTCAGATAGAAGAAATACGCCGTCTTCTTCCGGATACCGAAATTAATACAACCACCCAGAACCCAACCGGAGAAGGCTGGCGGTGGTTGTCAGAACGCGACCTCATCAAATGCGATCGGTATGAACTTTTGAGCAAACAATTTTGTTACGGGTCCAGCATTCTTACTTATACAGAAGAAACACGTCCCGTATACGAAGAGTAGCAAGTCAAATACGCAAGGATCCGTTCGTTCAGAAACCGGTTATAGACATACCGACAACATCCGAATGTCTTTTCGATCAGCTCCCGCTGTTTCTCATCCGGATACAGGATCCCTTTGAAGGCCATATCGATCGTATTCTCTTTTCGGTTCTTTTTTTCCCGCTTCATCTGTCAGTTTGGCTCTCTTCTGACGGCCATATGATATCATATTCAGCCTGGCCCGTCAGGGAAAAGTTTTGAGATAATGATTATAATCAGCAACCGATTCTTCTCCAGAATTCATCTCGCCGCTTGAAGAAACGGGAGTGTTCTTCCTGGAACGGTGATAAAGCCATCTTCAAATAACGGGTTCATGCTGTTTTCTCCTGTTTCAGATCAGATTTCAACGGACTCTAGATCGTACGGAATCAGAAGGTTTCCGTGATAATACTGCTTTCCTTCCGCCAAATACAGTTCCTTCCTATTTGAATAGTTCCTGTCTTCTGTATGATACAGCAACAGGTTGGGAACCCCCAGCTGCTCTGCCAATTCACATGCGTCCTTAACCGTGGAATGGTTTTTCTTGTATGGGTCGAAGATATCCGCCTGTGAATAAAGACAGAATGCTTCATGCATCAGAAGTGTACTGCCTTCCGCATATCCACGTTCCTCTTCGCAATATGGCTCATCTCCGCAGCAAGTAATCTTTCTTCCGTCAGACAGTCTAAGGCAGAACCCGAATTGCTTTGCTTTGGTGGAATGAATATCAAAAAACGTCACTTCATGTCCTGCGATGATCTTTTTCTCTCCGTCTGCAACCGTTATGAAATGCAGCCGCTTTCCGATAAACGCGGTCTCTTTCGGCAGCAGAAGCATATCTGCTAATTGCGTTAGCAGCCCGATTACTTCATCATGCGCATAGATGCGCGCTTCTCCTTCATATTGCTTTCTGCTCATTCCCTGCAGAATCATGCGAAGCATCCAGATAATGCCGAGCAGGTGATCAATGTGTTTATGCGTAACAATGATGTCCCGCATATCCTGCCATTTGAATCCCGCCTTCTTCAGCTGTCGGAGCAGCGTGTTTCCGCCTCCGCCATCTACCAGAATCGATCCACTGTCTCCCTCCAATACAAAGCATGTATTATAGCATTCTGTTACCTGAGCGTTTCCCGTTCCGAGCAAAGTAATTTTCATAGAGAGTTTCCTCCTACCGATTTACAACTTTTTCTGATTTCCGTTAAGAAAAGACCGGATGTTATCTGAAATGATATCCATAATTCTGCCGCAGCTTTCTTTCGCCGCCCAGAAAATATGAGGGGTAATGATGCAATTCGGTGCGGTTAGCAGCGGATTATCCTCTTGACGTTCTCCCTTCACTTACAGAAGATGGGGGATTCCTGCTTCATAGATCACTGCTTCCCAAGGGAAGTCTTACACGGTCTCCACAGGCGTTTCCGTTCGGGCTCGCCCGGCCCTACGTTTCTTATGGTCTCTCAGGAACTGATCTTTTTCAGT
>JAFWJN010000026.1 GCA_017514685.1 Clostridia bacterium | reverse complement strand
GACGGAAGTGAGAGAAAGTTTGCAGTCACGGAGAGCAAGTTTCTACCACGGTGCCAAAATCCGCAATTCTGCGGTTTTGCCCCTCGCGGGAAACTTGTTGGGGAGTGCCTTCCCCAAACCCTGCTATGCGGCTTGCGCCGCAAAAATATTTCCGCAACGGCTACCCCAAAATTTTTAATGTGACCCCTGTTTTTTGCCCCTAAAATGTCCGTTGTAAAGTGAAGGGAGGTTTACAGACCATGCGAAAGAAATACAACACACCCCACCGCAGCCGCGTTGTGAAAACCCGGCTGTCCGAAGATGAATACGCCGACTTCACAGCGCGGCTTGCGCCCTATGGTATCAGCCAGTCGGAATTTCTCCGGCAGGCGATACGGCGCACCACCATACGCCCCGTTATCCATGTGTCGGCGGTCAATGACGAACTGCTCTCCGCTGTCGGGAAGTTGGCCGCCGAGTACGGCAGGATCGGCGGCAACCTCAATCAGATAGCCCGGTATTTGAACGAGTACGGCGCACCCTACAATGCGCTGTCCGGCGAGGTACGCGCCGCCATAGCCGACCTTGCCGCCCTCAAGTATGAAGTCCTGGGGAAAGTAGGTGATGCGGTTGGCAACACTCAAGCATATCAACTCTAAAAACGCCGACTACGGAGCCGCCGAACAATACCTGCTTTTTGAGCATGACGAGTTTACCATGAAGCCCGTCCTTGATGAAACCGGCAGGCTTATCCCCCGCGAGGATTACCGGCTGTCCACGCTGAACTGCGGCGGGGAGGATTTTGCCGTTGCGTGTATGCGGGCAAATCTCCGCTATGAGAAAAACCAGCGGCGGGAAGATGTGAAAAGCCACCACTATATCATCAGCTTTGACCCACGGGACGGGCCGGACAATGGCTTGACCGCAGACCGGGCGCAGGCATTGGGCGAGAAGTTTTGCGCCGAGCATTTCCCCGGCCACCAAGCCCTTGTATGCACCCACCCAGACGGGCATAACCACAGCGGCAACATTCATGTTCATATCGTCATTAACAGCCTGCGGATAGAAGAAGTGCCGTTCCTGCCCTACATGGACAGGCCAGCCGACACGAAAGCCGGTTGCAAGCACCGCTGTACCGACGCGGCCTTGCGCTACTTCAAATCCGAAGTCATGGAGATGTGCCACCGGGAGGGGCTTTACCAAATCGACCTCTTGAACGGCAGCAAGAACCGCGTGACCGACCGGGAGTATTGGGCGCAGAAAAAGGGACAGGCTGCGCTGGACAAGCAGAACGCCCCCATGATTGCAGGCGGTATCACGCCCCGGCAGACCAAGTTTGAAACGAACAAGGAGAAGCTGCGGCAGACCATACGGGAAGCCCTTGCTACTGCCGCCAGCTTTGACGAGTTTTCTTCTCTGCTGCTGCGGGAGGGCGTGGCCGTCAAGGAGAGCCGGGGGCGGCTTTCCTACCTCACGCCGGACAGGACAAAGCCCATTACCGCCCGCAAGCTGGGAGACGATTTTGACCGCGCCGCTGTCCTTGCCGTTTTGGAGCAGAACGCCGCCAGAGCCGCAGAAAAGGCCGCGGCTATATCCAGCACCCCGCCCTCTATCCAAGACCAACTGCGGGCAGACAGAGTCGCCCGAACCACCCCGAATGTGCAGCGGCTTGTGGACATTGAGCAGAAGAAAGCCGAGGGCAAAGGCCGGGGCTATGAACGCTGGGCGACCATGCACAACCTCAAACAGATGGCCGCGACGCTGAATGTGTATCAGGAATACGGCTTTACTTCCCCGGAGCAGTTGGAAGCCGCCGTTGATACCGCCTATGAGGAAATGCGCCAGACCAGCGGCGAACTGAAAACACTGGAAACTAAGCTGCAAGGGAAAAAGGAGTTGCAGCAACAGGTACTTGCCTACGCTAAGACCAAGCCCGCCCGCGACGGGCTGAAAGCACAGAAATCCCCCAAAGCCCGCGAAGCATACCGGCAGGCACATGAGAGCGATTTTATCATAGCCGACGCAGCTGCCCGGTATTTCCGGGAGCATGGCATTACCAAGCTGCCCGCCCGGAAAGTGTTGCAGGACGAGATCGAGCAGCTTGTTTCCAAGAAATCCAGCCTGTATAACACCTACCACGAACAGAAGCAGCGGTACACGGAGTTGCAGACCGTCAAGCGGAACATCGACCAGATTTTGCGCCGGAGCGAGCCGCACCGCAGAAAGGAGCAGAGCCATGAGCGATAAGCTGCCCCGCATGGACTACCGCCAGCACCGGCGGGCGCGGCGGCTGGTGCATGAGTGCTGTAACTACGACGGGGGGAACTGCCTGCTGTTAGATGACGGGGAGCCTTGCGTGTGTGTCCAGAGCATTTCCCTTTCTCTCATGTGCCGGTGGTTCCGTGTGGCTGTCCTGCCCCTTGACGGGGAACTGGCCGCCGCCCTCTTGTATCGGGGGAGCCGGAAACGATGTGCCGTCTGCGGCGCGGCCTTTGTCCCCAAGTCAAACCGGGGAAAATACTGCCCGGACTGCGCCGGACGCATGAAGAAAATCAAAGCCGCCGAGCGAAAGCGGAAACAAAGGCATAAATGTCACGCTTTAGAGCCTTTCAAACCCGCATAAATCAAGGCTTTTTTCGTGGGTGTCAAAGGGTGCGCGATACATTTATCCTTTTCCACCGGAAACGCCGTCCTAATGCGTGACAAACTGCCAAAATCAACCCGAACACAGGGAGGTGATACTATCGCTGATTATATCATGGCAGACACGCCGCTGCCTCTCTTTCTGCCTTATCCCCGTTTCCTGCTGAAAATGGAGATTTCCCAGACCGCCAAGCTGCTGTATGCGCTGCTGTTAGACCGCTCCACCCTCTCCCAAAAGAACAAGTGGCAGGACGACGAGGGCAGGATTTATATTATCTATCCCATCGCGGAGATAGCCGAAATACTGGATAAAGGCAGCACCACCATAAAGGGGGCGCTGAATGAACTGGACGCGGCGGGGCTGCTGGAACGGGAACGGGGCGGCTTCTCCGCACCGAACCGACTGTATGTGAAAGTGCCGCGTGTGCCACAGGTACAGTTTTCCGACCAACTGATGGCCGGAAAACCGACCCTCATAGAGCCGGAAAACCGACCAACTGATGGTCAGAAAACCGACCTTATGATGGTCGGAAAACCGTCCCCTAACCAAACTACTATAAACAACCTTACAGAGAACCAAACAAAGGGAGTGAGTGGGGAGCCGCCCGCGCCCTATGGCCGATACCAGAATATTTTTCTGTCACAGACCGAATACGACGAGTTGCAGGCAGAGTACCCCGACAGGCTGGAACGGTTCATCGAGGAAATGAGCCGCTACCTTGCCGCCAGCGGGAAAAGCTACCAGAATTATGCCGCCGCCCTGCGGATATGGGCGGGGAACGACAAAAAGGGCGCCCCGAAAAAGGGCATACCCGACTACTCATGCAAGGAGGGCGAGAGTTTATGAAGAACGAAATCAACGCTGTTTTGGAGAATATGACCGTCACCACCCCTGAGCCGGAGGACTACACCGGCGAGGACGGTTTACTGTACTGCGGCAAGTGCCGCAAGCCGAAAGAAGCCTATTTTGCGCCGGATAAGGCCGCTATCTTCGGGCGCGACCGCCACCCGGCAGAGTGCGACTGCCAGAGAGCCGCCCGCGAGGAACGGGAGGCCGCTGAGAAGCGGCGCAGGCACCTTGACACCGTGGAGGAACTGAAACGCCGGGGCTTTACCGACCCCACCATGCGGGACTGGACTTTTGAGAACGACAACGGCAGGAACCCGCAGGCCGGGATTGCCCGCCGGTATGTGGAACACTGGGAGGATATGCGAGCCGACAATATCGGCTGCCTGTTCTGGGGCGGCGTGGGAACCGGGAAAAGCTACCTTGCGGGCTGTATCGCAAACGCCCTCATGGAGAAAGAAATCCCCGTCCACATGACGAACTTTGCCCTTATCCTTAACGACCTTGCCGCCAGCTTCGAGGGCAGGAACGAGTACATTTCCCGCCTTTGCCGCTATCCGCTGCTTATCCTTGACGATTTTGGCATGGAGCGCGGGACGGAATACGGGCTGGAACAGGTTTTCAATGTGATTGACAGCCGCTACCGCAGCGGCAGGCCGCTGATCGTCACGACCAACCTCGCGCTGGACGACCTGCGAAACCCGGAGGACACCGCCCATTCCCGGATTTATGACCGGCTGCTCTCCATGTGCGTCCCGGTGCGCTTCACCGGCGAGAATTTCCGGCAGGAAACCGCGCAGCGGAAAATGAAGAGCATGAAGAAACTGATTGCTGACTGAAAGGAGTATTGCCTATGGCAGAGAACAAGCAGCACGACACCCGCACCGCCCGCCGCCCCGACTGCGTGACGGAAATCCGCATGGGCAATTCCGTCCTTGTCGTGTCCGGCTATTTCAAGAAAGACACTACCACCACCGCCGCCGACAAAATGGCGCGGGTACTGGAAGCGGAAGCCGCTGCTACACAAAAACCGGCAATTTGACAAACCATAAAGAAGCAAATTTTACACTTTTGCCGCTATACAGCCCCCGCTATTCCGTGGTACAATGAAACCACGGAATAGTGGGGCTGGCTGTCGGAAACGGAGGATTTTATGTTAAGACAAGCCACCCAAAACCTCATTACCGCCCTTTATCCGAGATTGTCCCATGAGGACGAATTGCAAGGCGAGAGTAATTCCATATCGAACCAAAAAAGGATACTCGAAACCTTTGCAAAACAGAATGGCTTTACCAACCTGCGCTGGTACACCGACGACGGCTATTCCGGCGCGAACTTCCAGCGCCCCGGTTTTCAAGCCATGCTTGCAGACATTGAAGCCGGGAAAGTGGGTACGGTCATTGTCAAGGACATGAGCCGGTTAGGGCGAAATTACTTGCAGGTGGGATTTTACACGGAAATGCTGTTCCCCCAAAAGGGCGTGCGTTTTATCGCTGTCAACGACAATGTGGACAGCGCAAACGGCGGCATGGACAACGATTTTACCCCTCTGCGAAATCTGTTCAACGAATGGCTGGTGAGAGATACGAGCAAGAAAATCAAGGCAGTTAAGAGAGCAAAAGGCATGAGCGGCAAGCCCGTTACCAGCAAGCCAGTGTACGGCTACCTCATGGACGAGGACGAGAACTATATTGTTGACGAGGAAACCGCGCCGGTAGTCCGGCAGATATACCAGCTTTGCCTTGCCGGGAACGGCCCGACCAAGATTGCCCGTATGCTGTCGGAGCAGCAAATCCCCACGCCGGGGACGCTGGAATACCGCAGGACAGGCAGCACCCGCCGCTACCACCCCGGCTATGAGTGCAAATGGGCGACGAACACCGTCGTTCATATCCTCGAAAACCGGGAGTACACCGGCTGTCTGGTAAACTTCAAGACGGAGAAGCCCTCTTACAAGGTCAAGCACAGTGTAGAGAACCCCGTGGAGAAGCAGGCTGTTTTTGAGAACCACCATGAGCCTATCATAGACCGGGAAACATGGGAGCGCGTGCAGGAGTTACGCAAGCAGCGCAAACGCCCGAACCGCTATGATGAAGTGGGGCTGTTCTCCGGTATGCTGTTCTGCGCCGACTGCGGCCATGTGATGTACCAGCAGCGGTATCAGAACAAAACCCGCAAGCAGGACTGTTACATCTGCGGCAGCTACAAGAAGCGCACCCGCGACTGTACGGCACACTTTATCCGCACCGACCTGTTGACCGCCGGTGTCCTCTCCAATCTCCGGCAAGTAACGGAATATGCCGCCAAGCATGAGAGCCGCTTTGTGAAGCTGCTTATCCAGCAGAACGAGATCGGCGGCAAGAGAAAGACCGCCGTAGCCACCAAGCAGCTTGAACAGGCGCAGGAGCGCATTTCCGAAGTGAGCCGCATTATCAAGCGGCTGTATGAGGACAATGTGAACGGCAAAATCAGCGACGAGCGTTTCATGGAACTGTCGGCAGACTACGAGCAGGAGCAGCGGGAACTGAAAGACCGCGCCGCCGCTTTGCAGGCAGAACTGGACAAGTCGCAGGCCGCCACCGTCAACGCGGAAAAGTTTATGGGTATCGTCCGAAAGCACCTTGCCTTTGAGGAACTTACCCCCACCCTCTTGCGGGAAATGATTGAGAAAATCGTCGTGCATGAGTGCAGCTATGACGAGAACGGCACCCGCAGGCAAGACATTGAGATTTATTACAGCTTTGTCGGCAAGATTGACTTGCCCGAAGCCTAACGCCCGACCTATCCGACACAATGGCCAAGTGCCGGATAGGAACGGCAAAATTTTTTACACTTCTATTGCTTCTTTATCGCACATCAATAAAAAGTCACCTCTTCTCATATAACAAATTCAAAAAACAAGGCCCCATTTTGAGTGGGATTCGGACCCACGAACGATGATTTTCAGTCATCTGCTATAACCTCTTAGCGATCTCTTTGATTGCTGTAGGGGCCTTTGTCAAGGTGCGTTTTTCATGCAAGTCCGGGATCGCACCGGGCAACAGCCTGCGTATCAGGCAGGTGCCCATTCCTTGAGCGATTGCAAGTCTGTTTCATTGCCGGCCGCATTTTTCCGATACAAGGCACTGCCGGGAAAGGATCCCGGGATTTATTCTCGAGTAATTGCTGTGTGTGCCTTTTTTTAAATGTTGTCTTTTTCGTTTTCCGTCAGACACATCTTATACCGAGCGGTCTGTCCTTCCGGCAGGAGGGTGCGTTACGGTTTGCGTCTTTCGGGTTGTAAACCGGAGAAATGTGATTTGCTCTTGTTTACGGCTTTATTATACGGATTTGGGGTTCTTTCATCACGGAAAAAAAGTTGCGAACACATCAGTGTCCGCAGCTTTTCTGGTGAATCAGTCTTTCTTTGATCAGTTCTGTAAAGGATTGGGGTGCCGTGACCTTGATCATCGGGCCGTATGACAGAATGCGGATGACCATTTCCGTTTCGTCATCCTTGTCGTATGATATGTGAACGCGGTAACGGTCCGTATCGATCCTTTCCACCTGTTTCTCAAAATGCGCAAAGTGCAGCAGGATCCGTTCCAGAGCGTTCCGTTTGTCGGTCAGTTCAAACTCGACCGTACGTGTCTTTGGTTGAGCTGTTTTCCCCGGTTTGATTTCAAATGGCTTTGGATAGGGTTTACAGGAGACGATCCGGGCGAGATTCACGGTCCCGCCGTATCTGCAGCCGGAACCTATCAGCCGGAACTTATCGTCCTTTTCCGAATACTCCAGGTATTCGGGCATCAGCACCATATGAGTGATGGTTCCTTTCCGATTTGTGATATCGATACTGAGCGGATAGCGATTCTCTATCGCATCCAGGATCAGCCGGAACGTCTTTTTGTATGCATCATCCTCGTACGGGTCTCCGTCGGAATACTTGTCAAACACGGAATAATCCGATGCTGTGAAAAGCGGCTTGATATCAGGGAGCACGTCTTCATCGTCCGTAAACAACCGGTTACGTGGATCTGCATAGATCGCCTTCAGCCATCGTTTTTCCAGGGTCGTCAACGGCATCGACGGAGGATGCGCAAGCGGTGTGGATCCGTCGGAACGGATCAGCTGCCACCGTTCTTCTGCAAGAGCCGGCTCAATGTTCAGAATGCTTTCGCCGAAAGCGTTTTTCTCGACAATGTCTATGATCTCACTCTTTTTCAGCGGGTGCTTTACGGCCGTTTTCAGAACGCCGGCAACGGCATTGTAGTAAGCGCTGTACAGTTCACTGAAAATCATCTGCCGTCACCTCCCCCGATCCCATAGAGGCGGTACATTTCTTCAAGATCCTCCTGGAACCGGCTTTCCAGCGCCTTGTTGGAGAAGCTGTATTCCGTGATCCGGCAGATAAATGTTCTGATCCATGGGATCAACTCACTGGCGTCAAAGACATCCGCGGAGAACCGGCTGGTATGGTCATCGATTTTCTCTACCGTCCCGCACCGTTTTTCACGCTCGAGGCGCTTATGGATGTGTGTTTCGTCGTCGGCATATGTTACGGTGAATTCGACGTGTTCCATCCGCTCTCCGGAAAAGCCTTGCGTACTGACGCCCCAGATATGGGGAAGCATGCCGTCCAGCGTTTCACGAAGCTCATCAAAACGGTCTGAAACCTCTTCCGGCTCGACCGATACGATGTTGTCTGTATGGAAAGAAGTGATCCGGTTGAACCGGGGCGCATAGGCCATCAGATACTGCCGGCCGCTCTGCGCGCTGATCATGATGCGAAGAGGAATCACGTGGTTTTCCGTGATTTTGTCCTGATGCCGGTTTACCGTTTCCATCGTGATGCTTCTCTTTTCGGACATCGCCATAAACAGGGAACAGATGATCTCACTGTCCATGGCGCCTGTGATATAGTGATGCTTAAAAGCAAAGTGTTCGTCGTGAGCGTCCAGCTTATCCAGAAGATAAGATCCGATCACGCCGCAGGGAGCGACCTCGGAAAAGAAATCAAGCGCGTTCGAGTCGGAATAATCCACCGGATCTGCCCGTCTGTAATACATGGTTTTCCCATGCTTTTCGGAAACAATGATCCCTTCCGATATGTATTCCTTGAGTTTTTTCCTGACGGTGGAAGCGTCGAATACTCTCGGCTCACTGAAAGAAACCAGGTATCCGTCAATGGCATCGGTGATTTCATTCAGCGTCAAAGCGATCTCAGGCGAATGCAGAATGTCAAACAGAATAAAATGAAGCGTGATGTCGCCGTCCGTAAAGCTCTTCGCCTTCCACGCTTTATACAGGGGATTATGATGGGAAACACGGCTGTCGATCGAAAGGAAAACGGTTTTACCTTCCGGGGTCTGGCGAAACTGCATATAGTCTCCCAGCCAGCTCTCCAGGCGCCTGCGTTCATCGTCATACGAGCGAGCGCTTTTTTTGTTGTATTCGTCCCGGCTTTTAAAGCCGTAGACATAGAACTCCCGCATATAGTCACGGGTGCGGTTGAAGTTCTTGATCAGCTCGCTGTATGCCATATATGGACCTCTCCTCTCTATAATAATGCTCTTATAATAGTATCAACAGTGGCATCTACTACAGAAAAACATTATTCTGATTATTTTCCCGTGGAAAGCAGGACCATTGTTCATGGTTTTATAATATAATGTTCATTCTTTGCTTGTCAACGCCCCGTTGAAACCGGATCTACTTGACATTCATCGTATCTGTGATAACATCAGTAACGAAAAGATTTGCAACCGTTCGAGGAGTGGAAGCATCACTTCCTTGCCTCGTTTGTTTGGCGGCTGGAATCTTTTCTTTTTTCTATTATTATTGGAATATAAATCAGAGTTTACGTTAATCCTATAGAGCATTACGCCCTCAATATCATCGCCTCACTCGAATATTAATCAAACTTTTCATTGACAGAATTTATGCCATTTATTTATAATTTGATCAGAAGCAGTGGACACGTTTTCAGACGTTTGGTCGGGGCTGTTTGCATCGACCATCTTAACTGCTTTTTTGTGTTCGCATACAGGTCCATTTGATTCATCGAAACTTATAATGGTTTCTCTTTCTTCTTTTGATAGTTTCATTTTATCCTCCCTTTCTTTTGAATATAAATAAAGGAAGCGGATCGAAACTCGATCAACTTCCTCATGTTTTTATTGTATTCTTTAATTTATTAGATTTATCCTAATGTTGTTTCTACTCAGGTTCAACAGTCCAAGCAGTTATATTATCGAGTATATTAAGCCATTCATCATCGTTATAACTCTCATATGTTCCACGAGATTCACCATATTCATATATGTTTTGCCAAAGATCAATGAAAAAATCATCTTCATCTTCTAGCCATTCATAGCTTCTACATTTTAAATCTGGATATAAAACTACAAATATATTATAATAAAATATCTTTATCTTGACAATCCCTGATGCAACGAGCAAACACGTATTCAGTAATACCTTGTTTTCCAAAGCAATTGCAGCTTTCTCATGACATATTTTCTAAAAAAATAATGAATTCGTATGCAATATTTTCTGCTTCTGCTGCGTTGATATAGTGAAAGGACGAAAAAGAAACATGTTGGCATTATTACAAAAAGCAGTAGATCATGATCAGGAGAAGATCGAATCCTTACTCCGGAGTCTGGCAGACGGTGACCGGCGTGCCATGGAACCGTTATACCGTTACACAGCCAAAAAAGCGTACGGCTATGCGCTGTCTATCTTGAAAAGCCCCGCAGATGCGGAGGATGTTCTGCATGACTGCTATGTGCAGATCTTTCAGAAGGCTCAAGGCTACAAAAGTCAGGGAAAGCCGATGGCATGGATTCTTACAATTGTAAAGAATCTCTGCCGGGATGCGCTGCGGAAGCGCAAAAAAACCGATTCGCTCCCGGACGGCGGCTGGATCGATGAGATCGCCTCGGAAAAGCATCTTGACGGTGATGAGCGAATCCTCCTGGAGGAGTGCATGAACGGGCTTTCCGGTGAGGAACGGATGATCATCGTGCAGCATGCGGTACTGGGATACAAGCATCAGGAAATCGCCGATGATCTTGAGATGCCTCTTTCGACCGTTCTTTCCAAATACAGACGTGCGCTTCTGAAACTGCGCACGGCTATGCTGAAAGGAGCTTCCTATGATAAGTGATCAAGAATTGGAAACCAAAGTGGATAAACTTTTCGATAAACTGACGCCCGATCTTTCCGGACAGATTCTCAAAGACATCGACGCTGCACAAAAGCCGGCTGTCAGGAAACGGAATCTGAAGAATCTCTGGCTTCGCATCGGCTCAATGGCGGCAGTATTTGTTCTTCTGGCGGTCGGCGCATTCAGCTATGCGGGTTATGCGAAAATCGATTCGACTGTCACGCTTGATGTGAATCCGAGCATCGAGCTGTGCGTCAACCGCAGCAACCGTGTTCTGCGCGTGACGCCTCTCAACGAGGACGGCGAAACGGTGATCGGTACGATGAACCTGAAAAATGTCGATCTCGATGTGGCAGTCAACGCACTGATCGGCTCCATGATGAAGAACGGATATCTGAGTGAGATCTCCAATTCCATTCTGATCACAGTTGACGGCTCGGACGAGTTGAGAAGCTGGGAACTGTCGGCACATGTTTCCGCGGAGGTGGATTCCATGCTGAAAGCGGGGTTCCCCGGCGCAGTGCTGAGCCAGACCGCCACCAATGATGAAATGATCCGGTACCTGGCTGATTCCAATTCCATTACCGTCGGCAAGGCGCAGCTCATACAGACCCTGATCGGGAAAAACCCGATGTACACATTTGAGGAGCTTTCCAAACTGACGATCAACGAACTCAACGTGCTGCTGGAAAAGCAGCCTATGACAGAAACCATCCGGACGATCGGAAATGCAAGCACAGAGGCGTACATCGGCGAGGAGCAGGCTCTGGCAAACGCCTGTCTCTATGTCGGACTGGAGGCCTCGGAGGTCGAGCTGACCGAACCGGTTGAACTCGAGTTTGAGAATGGCAGAATGGTCTATGATATCGAATTCCGCAAGGATGACGTGAAGTACGAATTTGAGGTTGATGCCGTATCCGGGGAAGTGGTTTCCTTCGAAGAGAAGCAGAAATCGAAAGGAACCGTAACGGAGCCGCAGGTGACGCCTGTACCGACAGCGGTGGATATCGGGCAGGAACGCGCATTGGAAATCGCGCTTGCGCATGCAAATGTGCCCGGCAGCGAAGCCATGGTCAAGGAGATCAAGAAAAAGCACGAAAACGGCGTAGAGTATTATGAGATCGAATTCTTTGACGATGAATTTGAATATGATTACAAGGTGAACTCGGCAACCGGAGCGATCATGAAGGCTGAAAAAGAGCGCGATGATGACGCAGTTCCCGAAAAGGCAGGAACTTCTTCTCAAAACACTGAGACGATCGGCAAGGAAAAGGCGAAAGAGATTGCTCTGCGGCATGCAGGAATCAGTGCAAGCGCAGCAAAGAAACTGAAATGCGAACTGGATCGGGAAAATGGGAAACTGATCTATGAAGTGGAATTCAAAACAGACGGCTACGAGTTTGAATATACCATCGATGCCGGGACCGGCAAGATCCTGCATGTGGAAAAAGAAAGAGACGACTGATCATCCTGATATCGAGCATATGACAGCTTTGACCTGCGACCATCTGCATTAGCCGGGGGTCAAGCGAAACTGTTCAGATATAGAAAAAGATTGCCTTCTGCACCGATATATCATATATTATCATTATATGATGTGCAGAAGGCTTTTCATTTGCCGGAAGGCGGATGGATTCAAAAAAACAATCCAGCCCTGGTGGACCGGTAGGTCCAAAGGCGAAAATACCTTTACAGGAATTGTCCCGCAATCATGCCCGACGGAGAGATCATCGGCGGGCTGATCCTGAAGGACATCTTATCGCATCAAAGCGCAGGGATGGAGATCACCCTGAAAAACGACTTTTACAACGACCACGGATACTAAATGGAGGACACATGTTTCAGATCTTTACCGAACGCATCCCCTGTCCCCTTACGGAGCAGGGAACGGAAACGATTGACATCACGGTCAGACGTCTGATTCCGGACGGCTGTCCTGCAGATCCGGTGGTTTTGTTCTCCCTCGGAAACGAATCCGCCGTCACTGACAGACAGCTTGTCCGGCTCTGGAAAGCCTTCGGCTCCAGGACCGACACGATCGTTCTGACTCCGGAGCACAGAGGCTACGGCAGCTCCGTCGCCTCCGATCATCCCCGTGTCCCCCGTTACGTGACTCCGGAAGACGCAATCCGGGACTTCCATCTGGTCAGAGAACATTACCGGGACCTTTCCTCCCGCCCCTGGATTGTGAGCGGCTTCAGTTACGGCGGAGCACTGGCCATCGCGTACGCTGCAGCGTATCCCGACGGGATCGGTGTCGTGCACTGTTCCAGCGGTGTGGTGGACTGGCCTGCCATGATGCCCGAATACGATGCCGCCGTCCGGGAAAACGCCGGAGAAAAAATGTATGAGCGTCTCTGCAGGCACATCGACGTACTATCCCCTGCTGAGCCTTTTGACAAAAACTGGCGCGACCGGGAGATCCTGTATGCCCTGGCAACCGCAATGACCCAGATGAAAGGATCCCGCGGAAAGCTGATCAGGTTCCTGACCGTATTTCTGTCTCTTCCGACCGGTCTGTGCATGACGCTGCTCAAAGCTGCAGACCTTTTGGCAGGCTCCCCGATGACAAATTACATGCGCTCCAATATGGCCGTCAGCGTTCCCGAAGAGCATGCTGCGGACGGAACATACGACTGGCGGGTCTGGCGCTGGCAGCAGTTCAGTAAAACAGGCACTCTCTGGGCACCTTCCGAGCAGAGAAGCATCTACCGCAGGACCGAGGAGGACTGGAAGAACGAATGCCGCCTGCTCTTCGGAACGGAAGCAGAGGTGTTTTCCAGCCAGACATGGGATGTTCGCTCCCTGATCGGACGCCTGAAGGCTCCTCTTGTGTATGTGCGCGGCGGACGCGATCCGTGGCGCAGGATCGGGATCGAACCGGATGAGGTGTTTCCCTCCGGCGGTGAAACGGTCTGCTTTTACGACTGCTACCATTGTCCGGACCGTGACCCCGATACCGGGAACGGCATCCGTGTCATGGAGATCCTCCTCAAATATCTCAATCATTCCTGACCATCCTTCAATTCGGCTTTCGCAACAAAAAGAACTTGAGCTCTCGATTACTGCCATTGTCTTTGCTGTAGTTCTGTAATCAAGAACAGATAACTTGACGTGGAAGACCGCAATGGATGCAGTTTTCCTCTTCTGATCAGATCACTGATATTTTGTCGAGAACAATTCAGTATTCGGCGCGCACCGGTTGTATCTGTGATTCTATCTGCTGCAAACCGATGGAATGCATCGATCGAAATAGGTATATCTTTTCCGCTCTCATACAGGATATCTGCTCCGACATCAAGGTTTTCTCCCCATGTGATTCCATATCCGTCTGTTTGTACGCGGGCAGCAGAAAACAAGGATTCACTGTGCAGGATTGCCTGAAAGCGTGTCTCCGTACAGATCTGATTCATATTACATTTCTTAGTCGTTCCGTTTCGAAAGAAGATCAGGAGATCGTTTTCACCTAAAGCAACCACTTCCTCAACCCGAATCAAGAAACGGCTTTGAATATCGTCAGGGAGTTTCTCCCATTCGATCTGCTCAATATAGTAGTCATCCTGTGCGCATCGGCCGTTCGCCAAGATAAGCAGTTTATATTCATCATAAGAATCCAAATTGTTCGCTCTCAAAATCTCTGTGATATTCTGGCGATCCGACGGAATGATACGTTCCTGAACCCAAGCATTACTCCAATATGCATTGATAGTCTTGTGACCTCGTTTTGCAAAGGAAGAAAGAATGAGTGGCGTATCCCATTCATCGGCATCCGGCGGCAATTCGATATAGAATTGCTTCGCTTTTTCATAATACAAGAGATAGGCGAGTACCTTGTCTTGCGTATGATCACTTTTGATGGTAAATATCTTCAAACGCACACCACCTTTTCCATATTATTTCCCAGATCTTATCAAGCCAGGGCTTTGAAAGTACATTTTCGAGATCGAGGAACAGGTCGTTGCGATCCGTTTCTTTCAGTGGTTGGATATGATCCAAAGCACCATGTGGAATCAGGTTCAGATTCTCACGAGTAGATTGAGAGGCGATGTAACACTGTACACGCCGATCTTCCATGACATCGAAAGCGTTCAAATCGGATTCGGTTTCGCAGCGGCAAACCAACGATAAACCATGATCAAACAAAGGAGCTGGGCGATATGTTTTCAATCTGCTCGATGTGACCAATGACATTTTTGCCGAAAACGCCTGGTATTTCCGTAACGCGATGGTGCGTGCCAATTATACGAATCTCAAAAAGGGCGTCCATGAAACGACCGAGTATCTGGAACTGTTCCTGCGAAACCTCCTGCTCGGCGAGCAGAACGAAGTGACATGCTCCCTCCACCTATCCATAAATGGATTGAGGTGGGGGCTTCCCGCTCAATAGTCTCACCAGACTAAGTATCAACGGGCTATCCCCGTGTGTCCCACGGTTCTTATTCTTTCAGGTCATTGCTCGATCGCAAGACCTCTGTTTCTGATATTGATTGCTGCGTTATAATCCCGCTCCAAATGCTTCCCGCAATTCGGACAGTTCCATTCTCTCTCTTGCAGCGCAAGTGTTTCATGGATATGTCCACAATGCCGGCAGGTCTTCGTAGAAGGATACCACTTGTTTATCGTGATCAGTTTCTTTCCACGTTCCTCCAGTTTATATGCCAGCATCGTGCGGAATTGTCCAAACGCATTGTCATTCGTCGCTTTGCTCAGGCGCAGGCCCTTCGCCATCTCCTGATAGTTGACATCTTCCACACAGATATAATCCCAGCTGTCTGCCAATCTTGTGCTTTCCTTATGCTGCCAGTCCTTTCTCGCGTTCCGTACCTTTTCATACGCTTTCGCGACCTTGACCTTCTGCTTCCCGTAATTCTTTCCGCCTTTTTTCATCCGGGACAGTTTCCTCTGTTCCGCTGCAAGCCGTTTCTCGTCTTCCCGGTAAAACTGCGGCATATCCGCCGCATGATTCTCGCTGTCCACATAGAAGTGCGGAGAACTGTAATCCAGTCCCAGTGCCTTCTCCGGGTCAAGCTCCGCCTCTATCGGTTCCTTTTCATATTCCGTAAGAATCGATACATAGTATTTCCCGCTTGCTTCTTTGCTTACCGTCACGCTTTTGATTTCATGTCCCTCCGGGATCTCCCGGTGCTGTATGATCCGTACCCATCCGATCTTCGGCAGTTTTATTTTTCTCCCTTCGATCCGAACCGATCCCTTCTGGTTGTTCGTTGTGTAAGACTGCTTCCCGCTTTTTCGGCTCTTATACTTTGGATATCCCTTCGTCTTATCCTGGAAGAAATTCCGATACGCGCTTTCCAGCTGAAGCTGTGCGTTCGCCAGCGCCAGACTGTCAGCTTCTTTCAGCCATTCGTATTTCGCTTTCAGATGCGCCGGCGTATTCCGCAGCAGTTTTCCGCTTTTTTCGTAGTATCCGATCTTTTCCTCCAGCAGCCGGTTATATACGAACCTCACACAGCCGAATGTCCGGGTCAGCTGTATCTGCTGTTCCGTGTCCGGATAGATTCGAAACCGATAGGCTTTGTTCGCCTTCATTTCTCACCCTGCCTTTCGATATATGCACGGATTATTTCATTCGTTGCTCCGCCCGTGCTGATCAGGCAGAAACTCCGGCTCCAGAAAAACTCTTTCCATAGCTGTGTCCTGATTTCCGGGTACTCTTTCTTGATCAGCCGGCTGCTTGCGCTTTTATATGCGTTCAAAAACTTGCTCAGTTCCGACTTCGGATGCGCGCTGAACAGGATATGAACATAGTCTCTGTCATGATTCCATTCCTGAAGCGTTACATGATATGCCGGCTGAATCGCTTCGAAGATCTCCCGCAACCTTCCGGAAATCTCATCGCTGATCACCTTTCGTCGATACTTGACTACCAGTATCAGATGGTAGTTCAGACTGAATACCGAATGATTGTTTGTCTCAAGATTCATGAGAAATCGTCCTTTACTGTTCTTACGACTGATTATCACATGCTCTCTTGTTATTGTCAATGGGTCTTTCTATGCAATTCATCTCCCACCTATAGAGGATGGAGAATTCTTGCTTGATACTGTTAAAGAATCGCTATCTGCACATCAGCGGGCAGATCAAACCGGACATTGAGAACAGAAAGCAAGACATTGGAGAGAAAAAACAAGACATTGAAGAGGGAAAACAAGACATTGGAACATTCTTCCCTTATGCCAATCTACTGAAATCCGATAATGGAAACGAAACCGCATTGCGCAGAACAAAAGTTCTGTTCGATACATTCGGGTTCCAAACGGTTTTCGGAAGGACGGACGTCTGCACCGTTACCGGCCTTTCCCCTGCAGCGGCATCTGCGCTATTGAAGAAGCTCTTAAACGTAGGCGCAATCGCAAAGGTGGAAGGTCAGGGCAAGGGCAAATATCGGTTTGTGAGATGAGGCAGTCCCTAAAAGCCCGTTTCAATCCTATCTGTTGAATTCTAAAAAACTCCCGATTATCGGCCGTACCTCAAAATGAGCGATGCATTTTAGCGGAGGCTTTGATTAGCATATTTGTGAATATCATACGATAATGTGCGCTCCCAAATCTGAGAGCGCACTTTTATTTTCAATGCAATGCTACTAAGCTCAAGATGTTATATAACTCAAGTTTTGATTGTCAGCACATAAAATGCATGCTTAGGCATAGTAAGATGGGCATTTCCGTTCTGTGCTTTGAGATTCATACTCTGAATTCTCACCGGCTCTGTCGGTTCACCATCGAAGTCGATGGTGTTGGTCGCCGCTAAATCATCATGCTGAACGAATTCACAGATGATTTTTCCGCTAACAGGGACTTCTAAAGAAATATCCAGCTCCACTATTTCCTCGCTTGTATTGACGATTTTTACGAACTTTTCCTGTTCATCGCCGCTGACGCTGACATACACGCCATCTTCGTCTGTGAAAGAAGTTTTGTACACATTCTTACCCACGGCATTGCAGTACAGCTTCTGCACCAAGTAGTTCGTGGAGTGGACGACTGTTCTTTGATTGAAGTCGATCAGATTATGCCGCCACTGGGTTCCACCAATCATGTTAAACAGTGGAGCGTAACAGGCAAGATCTACAAAGTCGCTGTTCCGCTCGATACCGGTCATGAACGCTGCTTCTGCCAGCGCGGATTCGTAGGAGTTGGGCTGCTTGCAATTGCCGGAATAGGAGTTGCCGGCAGCGTATTCGCCCAGGAACAGGTGTTGACCACTGCGATCATTCTTGTCGAAGATGTGTGTATTTTTCCGAAACCACTCCGGTGCGCTGTAGGTATGACCATCCATCAGGCAATCCAGGTTATGATCGATGGCGTCCTGCCATTGTCTGCGGCAGGTCTTGGAATCATAATAGGAGCCCGTGGACATGATCAGCATCATAGCCGGATATTTTGCCTTAACGGCATTGTAAATCTTCAAAAAGGACTTGGTATAGTACTTGCCGGTGTTTTCGTTGCCTACGCCAATGTATTTCACGTTGAACGATTGGGGGTGTCCCATGTCTGCTCTCTTTTTGGCCCATTTTGAAGTTTCCGGATCTCCGTTCGCGAATTCAATAAAGTCCAGATAGTTCTGAATGATCCGTTCTTGGTATTCCTGAGAATCCAAATCTAATCCCTTATGGGTGATAAACTGACCTCTGCCGGTCAGACCGGCCCATAGAACAGGTACAGGCTCCATTTCCAGGTCTTCGCACAGGCAAAGCAGCTCGTAAAAGCCAATCTGATAACTCTGGAAATAGCCGCTCTGATTCAGACCCCAAGGATTGTTAATTGCACCTTTACGGTCGCCCAGGGGACCGATCGTATCCTTCCATTCATAGGCCGTATCCTTATGAACACCGCCAACCAGACCGCCACCGGGGAAGCGCATGAATCTGGGATGCATTTCCCGCAGCATTTCCACCAGATCCCGCCGGAATTTGCCGCCGATATCATACTTGGCATCGCCCTTGCCCCAGTAGTTCTCTTCCATAAAGAACAGTTGGTCCAGGTCTATGGTTCCAGTACCGTTCGTACAGATTACGAACTTGCCAAAGGCATCCTTTACAGCAGTCAGCTTGACGGTCTGCTTTTCCCAGTCTGTGCTAAAGGTTACAACTTGCTTATCAGTCAGCAAGTTGCCTCTTTCATCTTCCACATACACAGACACTGTACCGCTGAAATCCACACTTCTTAACAGGCAGGAGACCTCGTATTTCTCACCTGCTTTGACAGAAATCGCAGGTCTGTTTTTATGCTTTCCTCCGCCGTTATGTCCTTTGTTCTTCAGCGCTGCATCGCCGACAACACGGGCAAACCAGCCGCTTTTGAATTTGGAATCCTGATTGCAAGATTGTACGAATCCGGTTATCTCCCAGAATCGCAGTCTATCATAAACCGGTTTCAAGTGCTCCTTAAAAAGCAGGTCCCCGAACATGGAAGTGCCCTTAGGAGGATAGAAGCTGTCAAAGCTGTAGTTGTTGAGTTTATTGGCATTCAAACCTCCGTCAACAGAAAAGTTGATATCTTCCAGAAAAATGCCAAACAGATTCGACGCGTTTTTATGCAGAATCTGGCTTTCGTAAATAGATAATTGTTTTATCATGATCGCTTTTCTTCGGAACGTGCATCAGACCGCTTCCACGATGCAGTCGGCATAGAAGCCTCTGGTTCTGGGGTCGATATGCTCCGTTTCTTTCTGGATGTATTCCACGGTAGCACGGACATCATCACTGCTTCCTCCAACAAAAAATTGGAACTTGCCCTTTTCGATAATCCATTCAAAGTCCACATTCTGGAATGCAAGCTGATCTTTGCGGAACCGGAAGCGCACCTTCTTGCTTTCGCCGGCCTTCAGCGCTATGCGCTTAAAGCCCACCAGTTCCTGCCTGGGACGGATGATGCTGGCCAACAGATCCTTACCGTACAGCTGTACCACTTCTTCTCCATCCGTGTCGCCGGTATTGGTCACCACGACGCTGGTTTCCAAGGTGTCTGTATCCAATTCCTGAAGTTTTAAATCGCCGTAAGAGAAAGTTGTATAGCTCAGACCATGGCCGAAACAGGCCAGAGCGGAGCTGGAGCTGTTGATATAGCCGGTGTTGATCAAGCCGGTGTCATGCGCTGCAGAAGAACCGTTGTTCTGATAATGATAGAGCGGTAAATGGCCTGCGGTTCTGGGGACGCTCAAAGGTGTTCTGCCAGCCGGATTGTAT
The DNA here is from genome assembly GCA_017514685.1 of Clostridia bacterium. GTDB lineage: Bacteria > Bacillota > Clostridia > Christensenellales > CAG-138 > UBA3792. The sequence goes on along the minus strand of JAFWJN010000026.1, from coordinate 92,228 downwards.
GCGCCGCTAATGACTTCTGCGATAGCCTGTCCGCCATAGATGGCAGGCAGCCAGCCTTCAATAATGGCAGGCACATTTTCATAAGCCCACTCACTGCACAGGGGGCGTCCATCGGTATGGACAATCACCATGTTGGGGTTGGCCTTATACATCTCACGCATCAGCAGTTCCTGCTGTCCCATCAGATCCAGGCTGCTGCTATCAACGGCTTCGCCGGTGGTACACGAGCCACCCAGTCCATTCTTGCCACCAACCGCGACGATGACAACATCCGCTTTCTTCGCGGCTTCGACAGCCTCCGGAATGTGGCTGGTATCATCGCCCTTGTAGTCACAGCCTTCCACAAATTCCACGGACTCGAAGAATTCCTTCAGCCCCTCTGCCATGGTTTTTGCGCCGGGATACATCTTGCGGATCAGGTCATCCAGAAGATACTTGTCCGACAGATTGCTGGTGGACATTTTGGCAGCAACTCCGTCGAAAGCACTGCTCTGATTCTTGTCCTCTTCCGTCATCACGTCGTCAGGATTGACGCCGGGTTGGACTTCTTTCCCCTGGGTCATCATCAGCATCAGCATTTCTGCCATAGCAACATAGGTGTAGTGGCCGATCATTAGCCGCAGGCAGTTGCCGGTGGGGCCGACCACCAATATTTTCTTCTTGGGATCACGGATGGGCAGGATGCCGTCGTTCTTCATCAGAGTGATGGACTTGCAGGCTGCCTCATGGGAATAGATATTGTTTTCTGTATTATCCATGGCAGAAGCCAGGAGTTCCTCATGAGGATAGGGATCCTCAAACAGTCCCAATTCAAACTTCAGCTTCAGAACTCTTCTGCAGGAGCGATCCACATAAGCGATGTCAATGTCACCACGCTCGACAGCAGCTGTAAATTCATCGTTGTATCCCATCCGAGTGGGGAGTTCCACATCCAGACCTGCTTCCAGACACAGCTTACTGGCTTCCAGCATATTGTCCGTCAGCTTGAAGTCGTTCATCACATGACGGATGGAGTTATAATCGGACACCACCAAACCGTCAAACCCCATGTCATCCCGCAGCATATTTGTCAGGATCTTCTTATTGGCGCACATGGGTTGGCCTTCCACTTCGGAGTAGCAGTTCATAACACATTTCAGATCTGCTTTGTGGATGGCAGCATCAAAGGGCTTTGCAAATACTTCTCTCAACTCCCGGTGGGAAGCCAGGGATTTGTGCATATTCATGGCATTTTCGGACTGGGAGTAACCCAGGAAGTGCTTGCCGGTGCAGGCGATGCCTTCTTTCAGATTATCTGTCTGCAGCCCTCTGACAAAGGCAACTGTCAGCGCTGCTGCCAGTGTGGGATCTTCGCCATAGCCTTCGTTGCAACGACCAAATCGCAAATCCCGACCCAGATCAGCTATGGGAGACAGAGCGTGACGCATACCAATGGCATACATCTGCTTTCTGGTCCCCTCAGACATTTTCTCTGCCAGTTCAGGCTCGAAGGTCGCTCCCAGGCTGATGGATGTGGGAAACAGATTGGCTGCGGGGATGGAGACAGGACCGGACAGTGTTTCGCCGTGGACCAGGGCAGGAATACCCAGCCGCGAATGATTGATCACATACTCCTGAGCGGTACGGATATCACCTGCTGCATTCTGGCTTCCCAAAATCGTAAAGGAGCCAATACCGCCTTTTAGATCCTGATGATCGATCGGCATTACAGGGATGTACATGGCGCAGGTGATCTGCTTGACCTTTTCCTCGGTGGTCATACGGTTCATCAGGTCTTCTACACGTTCGTCAATTGAAAGATCTGTGCTCAAATATGCGGGTTTGTTCATATTCATTCTCCTTTTTGCATGAAGAAAGCTGCATACTGAACAAGCATGCAGCTTTTGATGTTTCGCTTTATACTTGCTGTCCTGCTTCGATTTCAGCCTTCCGTTGATCCAAACCGGCCCGGACTTCAGCGTAGTTCATCTTGTAGCCCACGCCGATGACTACTGCACCAATGACGAACAATGCGATGGGGAGCAGGAAGCCCCAGCCGCAGATAGCACCGGGCAGAGATTCGGGGATGATGCCGCTTTCTGCATCATAGCCGGCGATTGCCAGCAAATATGCAGGCATAGCACCACCAATGGCTGCACCGACCTTAGACAGGAAGGTACTCACAGAGGTCAGTGCAGACTCTGCACGGACGCCCATCTTGTACTCGATGTAGTCCATGTTTTCTGCGTTGATAACACCCTGTGCAGGCAGTTCCATACCAATACCGAAGCGGAAGATCATAGAACCGACAAAGGCAGCCCACAATTCATAAGCAAAGAGATAGCGGATCGCCAGACCGATAACCATAAACACGATAGAAAGGATGATGGTCTGCTTTCGGCCAATCTTCACAGACAGCGTCTTGGACAGGACGGTGCCGGCGAGCATGGTGACCAGAGTCAGGATAGAGACAGTACTCATGACACTCAGGTCGCCCAACACAAAGTTGAAATAATAGGTATCAAAGCCGATGCTGATATACTGGCCCACTGCGTACATGATGGCAAACAGAATCATGACAAAGCAGGGTCTTGCGCTCAGAATCTTGAAATAATCCTTGAAAGAATACTTATCCTGGGTTTCATCGACAGCGGTAACACGCTCTTTGACGCCGAGAGAACCACCGACCATCAGAACGATAGCGTAAACAAAGGCGACCAAAATCAGGGCACGGTATGCGGGGAAGCCGTTGCCCAAAGCAGTAATGATGAGGGGGCCGGCAATGGACACCAGCATGGTGCTCAGCAAAGCGCCAAAGGATCCGAATACATTCAGAGATGCGCGATCACCGGGATCGTTGGTCATAACTGCGCCAACAGAGTTCTTGGCAATGTCCATGATGTCATAGGTAACGCCCAGCAGCAAATAGGACACATAGGCGATCACCAGCTTGCCGGTTGTGGCCAGATAGGGACCAAACCAGACAACCAGCATGTTCAGGGAGCAAATGATAGTGCCGATGATCATCAGGTGACGGAACTTACCCATTTTGCTTTTGGGCAGATGATCCATGATGAAGCCGGTGATGGGATCGTTAATGCCGTCAAACAACTTGGAGACCAAGAACAGGGTGCCAACTGCTGCCGCATCCATGCCGCAAATGGTAATGTAGTACAGTGTCAGGAAGGATGTGATCAGGTTCAGAACAGGGGTGCAGCCCATCTGAGTCAGCATGTAGCACAGCTTCTCACCAAGGCGTATCTTATTGGGATCTTTGATCTTTTTAGCCATGATAGTTGATTCCTCCTAGTGTTATATGTATCCCTTGACGGGAGTTATTTCGGATTCTTGTTTTTTGCATGATCTGCAAAAGCAAAGGAGTTGGTGCAATAAATGATGCCGTTATGACCGCTGATCTTTTCGAACACTCTTTCCATGTGTTCCAGGGAGCTGTTTTCGGTGCCGTAGTCGAATTCGTAACTGTGACCCCACATCATGAAGAGCAGATCCTCATTTTCCGCTTCCGCGTCCAGAAACTTGTCGATCAGCTCAAATACATTCTTGCTCTTGTGGGAGCAGGTGGGCTTATACCGGAAAGGATCTGCAGGCCAGGCAAAAGAATCGGATGTGAACGCTTCTCGTCCAAAAAGGAATCCCTTTTTCTCCAGGCACTTTCCTGCAATTTCCGAAGAGAAGCCGCCGGGATAGGCAAAGCCGGTAATCGGCTGATTTGTAAATCGGCTAAGCACTTCCCGATCCTTATCCAGGGACTCGTTGATCTTTTCAGCGGATGCGCCTTTGAAGGGCTCGTGCATAAAGGCATGGGCTGCGATCTCAAAGCCCGCATATACTTGGGCGATCTCATCTGCCGGAATGCGGTACTGGTTAACCGTCTTGAAAAGCGATCTGCGGATCTTCGCCCGGGGCGGCAGGTTCATAAAACCGATCTCACCGGCATATGCCACATAATTCTTCTCGCCCAGCAGGCCACCGTTGAGATTAAAGGTGCATTGAAGACCGTATTGCTTCAACAGCTCGATCAGCTTCTTATCTTGCTCGATGCCGTCATCAAAGCTGAGGGTGAAATATTTCTTATGGCTCATTTCGATACATCCATTCTAACGTTTTCTTTTTCTGCACTTTACGCAGTCTTTAATTTATGATACTATTATAAAGTGATTATTGGTGAAAATGATATGTCCAAATCACATATTTTTCTTGAGAGGAGTATCGAAAATGAACATTGAGGAAATGAATCAATCTCAAAGCTTTCTTTCCGATTACGGTCCTCTCGAAGTTCAGCTTCTAAAAGGTGACTCCCTGATGTTCTTACAGTCCAAAGATGGCTACCTGGATCTGGCGAATACACGCATTTTGGATACGCCTCTGGCAACCACGATCCTTTCGGCCAACGACGGGGAACCTCTGTTCTTTTCCCGCACGGATGCACTACAGACCATCTCTATTAATGTAAAGCACGATGCTTTGCCCCGTAATATCACCAACCGAATGCACCGGCATGACTTCTTTGAACTATCCATTGTTGCCAGCGGCGATATCGAGATGCAAGTCGAAACGCAGCACATATCCTGCCGCCGCGGAGATGTGATCATGGTGAACAGAAACACTCGCCACGCAGAGGATCTCCTGCGTAATGCGACACTGTATACCATTGAGCTCTCCAAGGATTATTTGCTCCGCTGGCCGGAAGCAGATGAGCTGTTTACCTACATGGATGAAACTCAGAATCAGTTTTTTACCCGGAATCTGGATGACGAGATCAAACGAAATAAAGATTTCATCACGTGCCGCTACTTAGGCGATCAGGACAACTATGAAATTACGGAGATATTCCTGTCCATTGCTGACGAACTGGAACATAAGCGTCCTGGTTTTCAGCTGATGATCCGCGCACTGATCTACCGACTTTTTGCCACCCTAAGTAACGAACAGAAGTACAACTGCACCTATGTGGATCTAGGCTTTGACGGCGGCAAGTCCCTGGCGAATACTACAAAGCAGTTTCTGGATAAGACAAAGCACAAGATATCCCACTCGGAGCTCAGCGCTCATTTGCATTACAGCAGCACCCACATCAACCGTGTGTTTCAGAAACATTTCGGAGAATCCGTCAAGGACTATAACCGCAAGATCTATATGCGGGAAGCCGCCAAGCTTTTGTCCTCCACCAATATGAATATCCAGGAGATCATCCGGGAGATTGGCTTTGACAATCGAACCCATTTTTATAAACTTTTCTTTGATACCTACCAGATGACCCCGGCGGAATACCGGGTGCGAAATTCCTCCGGTGGAAAACTCTGATTATCACACTGCAGACTTTCCTTTTAAAGCGGAAAGTCTGCAGCTTTCTGCCTACTGAACTGTGACTTTCACGGTTTTTTCTCCCAGTTCCGGATTGGAGATATGAATTCGGATATTTCCGGGGATATGTCCGGACCGGACAACGATTTGCATCCGCCCCTGATAGGTGGTGCAGCAATTCCCATCGTAGGCTTCCTCCGGCAGGGGAGAACCGCTTCCAACGGCCTGCAGATCACCTGCACCGGATACTTCCGCGGAAATCATCCTGTTATCCATCATTTTCAGATTTCCATGATTATCTGTTATAGACACATTGATGTACGCAAGAGCCTCGCCGTCAGCAGGAATCGTCGGGTTTTCCACTTCCACTGTCAGCTTTGTCTCTGCGTCTGCAGTACGCAGTTCGCTGCGGGCAATTTCTTTGCCGGAAGCATCGCAGCTGATTGCTTCCAGTTTACCGGGTGCATACACGGTTTTGAATTTTGCTGCGCAATCCTTCAGCTTTTTCTTTCCAAGGGATTTTCCGTCCTGCAAGAGCTCTACGCTCGTACCCGTGCTGTATACCTCGACAGTTCCTTTCTTGCCTTCCTGTCCCGGCCATGTCCAGCAGGGAATGGCATCACTGAACCGGTAATGGGATTCGTGCTTCTTTTCACCAATATGATTGAGCCGTTCCACTGCGATGTATGGTTGCTTCTCCGTTCCCCAGACAATGGCTGCCAGGTAGCTGTACAGATCCCGGTCGCCGATCAGATTGATGGCACCGGTATAGGCCGAAACAGAAGGATAGGGTTTGATATATACGCCGGTATTTTCTCCATACTCGATTCGACCGACGCCAACTTCGCCCAAATAGTCCCAACCAGTCCACATAAAATCACCGATAGTGGCAGGAGAGGACATCACCAGATCCCAATTTCGCTTAATCGTAGGCGGATGGGTTTCAGAACCGACGATGATTCTGTCGGGTACCATCTTATGATGCGCCTGATAGACCTGTTCACCATAGTTATAACCGGCAATATCCAGCTTGGAGAAAGTCAATCCGGAGCCCTTCTCGCTGAGTCTTGGCCGCATCAGCGCCTTCATGAGCAGGGGGCCCGTCATCATCAGCACATTAATCGCCGCCGAGCCACCCAGCTCCGAATCTTCCGCACTTTCCTCTAAGGGATCGGTTACATCATCCAGGGAAGGTGCGTTGCCTCCGCCCAGACTCAGTTTCAGCCCCAAATTTTGCATGATGTTCATAAACAGATTGGGGCAAACGCAGACCGGACGGGAAATATCCAAACTGTGGCAAAGACCCGTCATCTCACCTGCCAATTCCGCGCCCTCCGGTCGGGCAGTATCGGAGATCTCGTTGCCGATGGAATAAATCAGTACGCTGGGATGGTTTCGATCCTTTAGAACCATCTTGGCAAGATCGTCTTTCCAGCAGTTTTCAAAATGCAGCGGATAGCCATACATACCGTTGCTGTCTCGCCAGGTGTCGAAGGCTTCGTCCATGATGTACATGCCCAACTCATCGCAAGCCTGCAGCATGTATTTGCTTATGGGATTGTGAGCGCTGCGGATGGCATTGAAGCCAGCGTCCTTCATAATTCGCACCTTGCGGTATTCCGCGGATCGGAAGCTGCAGGCACCGAGAATGCCGTTGTCGGAATGGACGCAGCCACCCCGCAGTTTGACCTCCTCTCCATTGACACGCAGACCATTTTCTGCACTCCAATCCAGCGTGCGAATGCCAAAGGTTTCTTCTGCGGTATCCAACACTGTGTCACCACGGCACAGCTTGACGACAGCAGTATACAGGTTCGGATGCTCCGCATCCCACAACTTTGCATTCGGAACCGTCAGTTGGACTTTTGCCCCCTGACCTGCCACAATGCGCGCTCCGTCATGCCAGAACTCCACAAAGATCTGGGTATCGCTGCCTGCCTCTGCCTCAGTGGTAACTTCTACCACCGCAGGGTTGATGGATAAGGTATGTATATATACACCGTCCAGTTTGATGTGTTCCTTTTCACTTACCCACAGGTGAACCGGACGGTAAATGCCGTTGCCAGGATACCATCTGGCATTTGGCACCTGTCCGCTGTGAACATCTACTCTAATCTCATTATCCTGTCCAATGCGGATATGATCCGTCACATCTACATAAAAATTACTGTAACCATAGACATGTCCCCCTATAAACTCACCATTGACGGACACCTTGCTGTCCATGTATACGCCTTCATATTCCAGCACCAGCTTCTTTTCTGCATAACGTTCCTCACCAAACAGGGTTTTGGTATACACATAGTCGCCGCTGGGATAGAAGCCGGTATAGCTGCCGTTTTTGAGTTTTTTAATCCGCCGGCGATGGATCATGGCATCATGAGGCAGGTCAACTGCTTTTACAGAGGATTCTTCCCCTTTCGGCCAGTATTTCCAGCCGAAATTCATATTTTCTTTACGCATCTGTGTGCTCTCCTTCCTGGTTCTGTTTTACAGACAGAGCGGTATATTTTCTCGGCAATCAGGCGGGCTCCATCATGATTGAGATGCATGCCGCCTTTATAGAAGATGGACTCCTGTTCGGATGTGAGGGAATGAACATCGATTACAGCTGCAAGAATAGCAAACACAAGCATAATCAATACTGTTCTATTGTTTCTCTGTCTGGAAAAAGTCATCGATACTTTCTAACCCGATTATCATCGATTACACCATTCCAGTTCATACCATAACCGAAATCATAAGTATGTCCCTCGCTATCCACATGGCAGACCATATCAAAGGGAACGTCCTCCAACTGCTCTTCTACTGTCTTCATGTCAGCAGGCATCTGCATAGGAAGCAACCCGGAAGGCTCCGCCTTGCCGGAACAGATTTCCAGCAGTGCCTGAGGCAGGTTGCCCACACAGGCAAGAATAGCATCCGCATATTCTTCATACTCGGCCATGACCACAGGGCCAGCCAGCTGCGCCAGCACAACCACGGGTTTTTCACCCATAGTTTTCTTGAGATCGATAACAGTATCAATGTCCGGTTCATTGATGCTGGTTACAGACTTGCCCTTGTAAGTGCGGTTGGTAAAGTCTTCGCCGGGATCACCGCCGGCAATACTCGCTTCCCGCGCATACTCTGCGGTATAAGGGCGATACTGCAAGCTGATGGGAACATAGCCGTTACCGCCGGATTCTTTGTCCTGCAGGCTGTATCCGTTGGTGCTGAAGTTTTCGCCACCGGGCATACGAACTATGCAAATGGCGGCATCTGCTTCCTGCGGGGTATCTACCCATTCGAAATACTTATTGACCAGTGCCGGATTGATGGCATCCTTCCAGCTTTCGGGGAACTTATTGCCCATCCAGTCAGCACCTGCAGGGTAGTGCAGTTTAGGAATGTACACCTTCGTTTTTCCCCGCAGAGGAAGAACATGGTTTCTGTTCTTCAGCATGACGATGGATTTCAGCTGCGCATTAAAACCAGCAGCCATATATTTCGGGCAGCCGATGGTGGCAGCGGATTTTTCCGCGTCCAGATAGGGATTTTCAAACAGTCCTGTGCGGAACATATTCATCAGAATACGAACTGCAGATCGTTCAAACCGGGCCCGCATATATTTCTCACCGTGCTCTTCCACGCCCAGCTTGTAAGCCGACATTACCAATTCTATATTACACAGGCCGCCAAACTGATCAACACCAGCCATGATTGCCTTGTAGCAGCGCTCCGCTTGCGTCAGATGTTCCACGCCCCAGCATTTGCCGCCCATCAGGCTGTGGACAGGTGCCGGATCCCGAAGGATGCCCCAGTCGGTGCAGACAACACCATCATAGCCATGCTTCCTGCGCAGCAGGGTCTCGATTAGATACCGGTTATAGCTGATACCTACATTTTCGCCGTTTTCTTTATCCTGATCGTAGGCAACGGTGTAGTATGGCATGACAGCAGAGGCCTTCTTTGTCTTTCCCTTCAGTTTGAAAGCACCATCCACGAAAGGCTCCTGGTGTTGATCAAAATTGTTGCCGGGAAATACTGAATATTTGCCGGTGCCGAAGTGGGCATCCCGCCCGGATTCATCCGCACCACCGCCTGGCCAGTGCTTGACCATGGCATTGACACTGTTGTAGCCCCAGCCATCGCAGATCTCATCTTCTCCTTTGGAAGTCTGGAATCCGTCACAATATGCTCTTGCCAGGACTGTACTCAGCTTGGGAGATTCACCAAAGGTGCCCATATAGCGGCTCCAGCGAGGCTCTGTTGCCAGATCAATTTGAGGAGACAATGCAGTGGTCAGACCCAGTGCCCGGTACTCCCGGGACGCAATCTCGCCAAACTGTTCCACCAGTTCCGGGTCGAAGGTAGCCGCCAGACCCAGTGGCTCCGGCCAGTGGGAGATATCGCCGCCGGCACCCACATCATATTCAAAGGTCACCGCTGTACCATGACGAGGGTCGGAACTGTTGTTGAGCGGGATACCATGGGGCAGACTTTCTGCATATGCCTGCAGATTATTGCTCCACCGGGCAGCATCACTGCCGGACTTTGTGGCCGCCAGTAGCAAATGCCGAATGTGATCCTTCTCCAGCCATTGCTTCTGTTGGTCGGTCATTGCATAAACAGGCACCCCAGCTTCCGGGAACTCCTTGCCGCCGTAGGTCACCTTGCCCCAATAGGGATTGGACATCCCAGGTACAAACTGATGAGAACCGTATTGCATAAGGCCAGCTAGTTCCTCGATAGTCAAGCGCGCCGCAAGATCTTTGGCGCGTTCCGCGACAGGCAGCCGCCAGTCTTCATAAGGATGCAGATGACCATCCTTCTCCATGTCTTTGAATTTTAAGCCATCTTTTTCGATAATCTTCACACCGGAGTTATCGGCATAACAAAGGGTTGGTCCGTTTTCGTTACTTACTTTAATCAAAATAGGATCGTACAGCATGATTATTGTTTCTCCTCAATAATAGATGCACATTACAAATCTGATTCGTAATTACACATATATTTTATAAATAATGTAGCGATTAGACGATATCGTTTTGTTCCAGGAAGCAATACTCGTGTGTGACGAAATCGAACATTTGCGAAAAAGAAAGGGGTTGTTAAGAAACTGAATTCAGTTTTCTAACAGCCCATTCAATAATAAGCAGCCTTTTCCGGTAAACTAAAAAAATGCTTTAGGCTATCAGCAAAAGAAGTATTTGCCGATAGTCCATTTTTATGCGTAAATCCTATTGATTGTCATCAATTTATTGATATATCAGAGCAAAGTTGTTATAATTATAAATAGAATATTTTATAAATAGAATATTTAGAATGATACATGTATGGAGGCATTGGCGCGTTAAATCAGATCCTTTCCCGTGGTTTGGTCCGGCGCCTGTGTCTTTTCTTTTTGCAGTGTTATTGGAAAAACAACGGTTGGGAGGTGTCTTTGCTATGGAATGGGAATGGGCCGTGGCTCTGATAATCGTCGGTATCATCGTAATCGTGTTCGTAATTGCCGGCAAAAGAGGACAGAAGCTTCGTGAAGAGGGAAAGATGATTACCCGGAACGCCGCTTTCTGGGAAAGCTGCGAGTATCTTTCCACCGCATGCGATTATCAGGAGATCAAGGATGGTATCAAACGGGTAGATCTGTCCGGATGCGACGTATCCGTTCAGTATGATGTGAACGGCAGCAAGCTCATCCTGTTCAAATCATCCCACAGCTGGAACGCCGTCCTCGAATGGAAGGGTACGGCAAACGAAGGACGGCAGAATGTCTATGAGCTTTCTTTCCCTGCCTGGAAGACCATGCGATACGGAACACCGTACGGGCTTACGCAGATGAACATGCTCATGACCGCCGTTGAAAAACTCTTTCTGTCGCTGGATTATGATACCACCGTCCAGCAACGCAGGAAGGAACTGAAAACCAGACCTGATTTCATATAAGAGGTAAGCACATATGGATCCAACCGCATTAATCATTCTGCTCATCGTCGGGCTTACGCTCTTCATCTTCCTGATCCGTTATCTGATCAACCGCGGAGTCAACAAAGTCGCGGATTCGATTCACAACGCCCGCGTTCGCAAGGAAAACGCTGAAAAAGAAAGCGTATATGATTCGCCTTCCGCTTCAACCGGAACCAAATCCTCTGCAGAAAACAAATCCACTCCGGACTCCCTCAAGGCCGGTGAAATCTATCTTCGCGACTGGTATCCCGACTATAAACCCGCCCAGATCCGCCACCGCAGAGCGCAAACAGCTGAAACAAAACCGGCAGTCCTTCCGGCCAGTCCGCAGGTCAAAGAACCGACCGCAGCTACCGTCCGTTCCTCTGCCGCATCTGTCGAACAGGTTCCTGTTTCCCGTAACGACCGCTGTTGCCTCTGCGGGGAAGCACTCGGCAGCCGCTTTGCAGTCCTGTTCGTTTCCGATGACGGCACCGAGTACAAGGCAGACAGAAAATGCTTTGATGCCCTGGATACGCTGGGAAGCAGCGAAGACCGGGATGCGGTTCAAAGAGCACGCCGGTACGTTTCCGAGCAGAAACGTTTAACGCGCGATTCTGCTCTAAACGCATACCTTGAAAAGTATCTGACCTCAGCCGACGAATTCCTTTCCCAGAACAACTGATTCGGCAAAAGAAGCAAAGGAGTTAAGCAGAAAATGTATTGTGGATTTTGCGGAAGAGTAATCACTGACGATGCCGTGTTCTGCCCGTACTGCGGCAAACCGGTAAAGCCGATCGCACCTTCAGAACCGTCCCCTGCCCTTCAGCAGGTTTCCGAACCGATCGCTCAGGAGCAGCCTGCTCCCGTGCCGGTAGCAGAGACTCCGGAAAAAACGGCTGAAGCCTCTGTTCCGGATGCGCAGGAAAAACCATCTGCGGTATCAGCGCCTGCGGTTCCGGAAGAAGCACCTGATACCGAAACATCTTCGCCCGAACCGGCGGTAGAGCCGCAGAAAAGCCCGGAGCAGACGTCGGAACCGATTGACGAATCCCCGGCAGTCCCGGTAGTTGAAGAGTCTCGCCCTGCCGTCCCGGTTGTTCCGTCTGCAAAAGGCAGGTCCAATAAGGTGCATGATTTTGTTTCCATTCCGAAAGAATGGGAAAATCCCACTCCAGACTTTGGCAAGAAAGAACCGGAGCAGGCACCTGTCAGGGAACAGGCTGCAGCCCTTGCAAACGAAGTCAAGGAGAAAACCGTTCAATATAGCGCTGCCGTCAAGGAAAAAGCTGCGGAATACGGCGCCATCGCCAAGGAAAAGGCTGCGCAGTATGGCGCTGTTGTGAAAGAGAAAGCTGCGGAGTACGGTGCTATCGCCAAGGAAAAGGCTACGCAGTATGGCGCTGTTGCGAAAGAGAAAGCTGTCGAGTACGGCGCTGTTGTCAAAGATAAGGCGGTAAAGCTTGGCGCTGCTGCCGGAGAAAAAGCAAAAGACGGCATGGAACGGCTTCAGGCAATGCCTGCCGGGAAAATGGAGAAAAAAGCCACGACCGTTGTTTCTGTCGTTTCTAAACTGTCTTTAGTCCTGATTCTGGCGGCAGTATTTCTCCCCTACTGCAGGATCGCCTTTTCCGACAGCCGGTACGCCGACATGCCGCTCTGGAAACTAATCTTCGGCGGAACATACGAGATGGGCCTGTCAAACCCACTTCAGTTCACTTTAATAGCACATCCAGTCCTGCTGTTGCTGCTGCTGATTCCCCTGTTGGTGCTGCTGACCGGGATTTTCAAAAAAAGCAAGGTCAGGCTTCCGCTCACATCCGGCATCCTGCTGCTTGACGGTCTGGCGGTGCTGATTGCCAACGGGAGAATCCTGCGCTCTGTCCAAAGAGCAGTTTCAGGACTGTCACTTGACACCTTTGAAAAGCATGTGAAAAGCATGAACGCTCTGGTGATCAAATGGATCCAGCGTGTGGTCACGGGCGAACTGTCCTTTGAGAACACGTTCCTTGTCACCGGACAGATCGGGCACACGCTGATCACGCTGTTCGGATGGCTCATGTTGCTGCTGGGAATCATCGGGATCATCCTGTGTCTAATAAAGTTTTCACGATCGAAAGGAACTGCAGCAGAAAAGGATGGCGCATCTGAGCCTGTGGAGGAAACGTTATGATCTGTAAGAATTGCAATACGGAATTTGATACCAGTAACGTCAAGCCCGGCGAGAACGCCGTCTGCCCATGCTGCGGCAAGATCTACAAGCGGAAAGCGGAGTCCGCCAAGTCTCCTGCCCCGGAGCCGGCAGAGAAAGCTTCTCCGAAACCGAAGAAAGAACAGGCGAAGGTCCCCTCCGGGACTTTGCTTGCAGTGCTTGGTGTCGCGGTCCTTCTGGTCGCAGCGCTGATCATCGGTCTTACGGTCTGCCGCTCAAATCCAGGCCTTTCCTGCAGCCCGGTCTCCCGAACATGCGCCGGAGAGCAGGCTGCTCTCAATGAATCTTATGCTCTGAAGTCTTATGCTTTTTACCACTATGAACAATCGTGGAATCAGGAATATTCCAACAGAACGGAATACCGGTATTATGCAAACGGACTTCTTCAAACAGAACGTCTGATTAACGAAGGAACTTCCGATTCAGTCTACGAATACTCCTATATCTATAATAATAACGGATTCCCCACGACCGTCACCAGAACAAGCTCTTACGGGTATACCAGTTCCTTTTATCTGGATCCGGTTTACGACGACGATAACATTCTGAACGTATTTTTCCTGGACGAGGAAAACCGTATCATGCTTGATTTCTACAGCTACTCTCCTCTGTTTTCTAACGCATACCTTATTTCCGAAGGTTTTGACACCATTGAAAAAGAATTTACGGACGGAGAAAAAACATATGAATATGAACTGACAGATTCCCTGGAAAAAGAATGGTTTACGGAGCGGAATCCGGACGGGAGCCGGACAGAGTCGACGACCTGCGCAGATGCAAACGAAGGCGAACACCGGAACCGCATTTCCATAATGTTCGGCCCGGACAATCGGATTCTTTCTCTCAGCATTTATCAGGCAGAAATCCAAACCGGCATCGCGGCTGTGACGTATTTCCGGGAGCAGCGACCCGATGAATCGGAATCCGTTCTCCACGGAATCGTCACGGATGCTGCGGGGTCGCTCGAATCTCTGCTCGGAGAGGACATTGTCCGGTATCTCTGCTCCAAAGGCGGAACGATTGTACGCGAAGACCGGTATATTCTCGGCATCGTCGACACCGGCTCCGGAAGATGGCTTGTAAAGGAAAACCCGGTACGTCAGACCTGGTTTGATAAAAATGGAAAGATCCTTCAGGAAGATATTCTTTTTTACTATGACGACGGCACTCTGTTCGAGAAAGAAACCTACGAATACGCCCCGCTGTCAGAACTGACCGATCACCCTGGACAGCCGGCCGCAGCAGAAACGGAAAAACCGGCCGTTTCCGACGCCCCGAAGGCTGCTGACAACGCGTCTGCTCCGACTGATATACCTGCCTCGCAGACGAAACCGGTCACGGATTCTGTGACCTCAGCCCCTACACAGGCCCCCACTGCTGTGCCTACAGCGGTTTTGACCGACACGCCAAAGCCTACGGCGACGCCCACTCCAAAGCCCACCGCGACACCGGAACCGAAGGCCGCAACGATCCTGCACTGCAACAACGCCGCGAATGTTCGCTCCCAACCGGATTCCGGCAGCACGAAGCTGGGCTCCCTCTCCTGGGGCAAGCATGTCACGGTGATCGGACGGATCGGTGACTGGTGCATGATCGAGTATAAGGGCGGCATCGGCTACGTGTTCAGCGAATATGTCGCCATCCATCGCACGGGAACGATCGTCAAAGTCAACAACCGCGTCACCGTGCGGGAAGCGCCGGATGAGGAAAGCGAACGGCTGGGGGCTATCAACAAGGGCAAGTCCGTGGAGGTCATAGAGATAGACGGCGACTGGGCCATGATAGTCTATAATAAGGGCATTGCCTATATTCATAGCAAATTCGTGCAGATAGATGACTGATCGACATTTTTCGGAGGAGAAGTATTTATGAGAAAGACGAGAATACGTAAGACAGCAATGTTTTTGTTAACCTTTGTGATCGTTTGCTGTATTCTACCAATTTCTACATATGCAGCCTTTGACAAAACTGCGGATGATGCTGTGGCTTGGGTATTAGGGCATACCGAGGGTGTAGGTTATGAGTATGATGGCGCGACAGATAGATGGATGAATGGTGAATACTGGATTATGTCTTGTCAGTGTGTGGATCTGATCCGTGGTTATATGGACTATATTAGCGGAACACACACAAGCGGGAACGGAGGCAAATATACAAGCAATTGGCTTCCAGATGGCTATACGCGAATCAAAAAGTATAATGGCTTTGTTCCAGAAAAAGGGGATATCTTGATTTGGCCGGGAGAAATTGGGCATGTAGCTATTGTCACCGCCGTAAACAGTGCTACTGAAATTGTTTACTCCGATCAAAATGGAGCGTCGGTTAACGGTGTTTCCTATGCGAAGAAAGTCAAACACGGCCGAAAAATGAATCCCGCAAACAATGATTATTGGGGCGTAATACGACCGGACTTTTCGAAAGGTCCATACACCCTCGACGTCAACGGCTGGCTGGACGGGAAGAATAAGGACAACATATATGGCTATGGCACCTTCGACATATATCTGGGCGGAACTCGGATGAAGAAAGACGAAGGCGATTATTGGAATCAAGAAGTCAAGACGGGCACATCCTACACTATAAAGAATGTCAAGACCGCCGACGGCAAGGTGTTCGCCGGGTTCAAATCAGGCGCATATACTGGCACAGTATCACAGAACACGACCGTCGTTATGGAGTTCCGCACCATCAACAGCAAGGAATGGGTTAAAAAACATTCCCCGGTGCAGTCCAAAACCTTTGGAGGGCATACTTACAAGTATTTTTCCGATAAGGTGACTTGGATCGAAGCTTTCAATCACTGCCGCCAATTGGGAGGGCATCTGGTGGTGATTGATTCAAAAGAAGAAAACACCTTCGTCAGCGGCCTTATCAAGGAAACCATTTGGCTTGGCGCAACGGATTCTTTGAAGGAGGGGACTTTCCTATGGGTTGACGGCCATATGCTTTCTTATAGCAATTGGCGGGCGAATTTGCCCAACAATGCCAAGGATAATGCCGAGGACGGCGAGGATTATGTCACCATGTATGGCCCCGATAGGCAGGAATTTTTCGGACAGTGGAACGATATCTATGGATATGCACAATACGGCTTCGTCTGCGAGCTGGATAAAGACGACAATCTGTACAAGCTTGACGTAAACGGCAAAGTGGATGGCCAGGAGATGGACAACATCCAAGGCATCGGCACCTTTGATTATAGCGTACAACTGAAAGGGGATAAAAACCCCACCACAGTTCCTAATGTACCTGACTATTATCACGATAAGGTCACCGCTGGAACAACATACAAGTTTTACAACATCAAAGCTGCCGAAGGATATGAGTATGTCGGGCCAAAGACTGTCTCCGGGACGGTCAACGGCAACACAACGATCTTTTTGGAGTTCAAGAAGAAACAAGTTCAACCTTCCACAATAGTCTTAGACGTAAACGGAAAAGTGGACGGCAAGGAAATGGACAACATCCAGGGCATCGGCACATTCGATTTTACGGTAAAGATCAACGGTAAAACGGAAACGGGAAAAGATAAATACGATTATTACAACGAGATTTTGCCTGTTGGCTCCACTTTTGAGTTTTATAACATCAAGGCCGCCGCCGGATATGAGTATGTCGGACTGAAGACAATCTCTGGCACGGCCAACAGCAACAAAACAATCTGGCTGGAATTTAAGAAGAAAGCAGCTCCCTCCTTCACCTTTGCCGTAGATCAGAACAAGTATGAAGTGGGAGAAACCTATGCGCAGATCGGGTACTTCAGGGTGTATTCCAATATTGATCTAAAATCGGTCAAACGGGTCGGCTGCGAACTGTTTACGTCGAACGGCACATACCTGGCCGGAGACGAAGAGGATGCATGGCAGGTAGAGGATTATTTGCGGCATTACTTCCATATCAGCGGCGATGCGGGAGAAACAGACATCCGCTACCAGCTTACACCCAACACCAAGTATAAGGTGCGCGCGTATGTCATCTATGAAGGGAAGAAGTATTACAGCGATTGGCAAACGTTCACCACGAAGCCGTCTCCCGTGACGGCTGCGCCTTCCGTTTCTGTGACCTTCACCCCCTGGGAGAGCAAGACCGGGCTGACCTATATCGGGGAGACGGATGCCTCTGTCGGGATGGTTATCGATGTGACCGGCGGCACCTGTACGGAAACGGGGATGCAGCTGTTCGACAGCAACGGCAGCAAACTGGCTTCGGCGAAAAACAACGGGTATACGGACCATCACATCTATTTCAAGATAAACGAAGAGGCGCGCTATACGCTGGAACCGGGTACGACGTATAAATACAAATTCTACGCTATTGTGAATGAAAAAACTTACTGGAGCCAGGAGGGTTCCTTCAAGACAAAATCGACGGTGACACCTACGCCAACCGCGACCCCCACGCACACGCCTACGCCTAATGTTCCTGTGACGCCCGAAGCTACGATCACAGCCAAACCTGTGACGCCCCCTCCCACGGTAAAGCCTGTGACCCCTACGCCGACGACAAAGCCAGACGATCCAACACGTGCACCTGAAACAACGGCACCGACGACGCAAGAACCTCGCATTCGGGTCCGTTTCGCGTTCGATGATAGAATTGGCTCGGAAGTCTCTGTCTATGACAGGGAAGTCGATCTGGACACGGAGTGGGATACCGCCCTTGCTTCTGTATATACAACGGAAGAGGAATTGTTGCTGACACCAGGGACTTATTGGTACGCGGCGTGGTTCAACGACGATGATTGGCCGGATATTCTTGTTGTGCAGGATTCCTTCACGGTGACGGCTCTGTCTTCAAGTAAACAGCCTCTTGTCGTTCGGGTCGAAACACCCTCAGTTGAAACGGAAACGGCAATTGTCACACAGCCTGCTCAACAGCCGCAGGCCGAAGTGCAAGGCGCTTACGTAATTATCGAGGGTCTGAAAAACAAGCTGAGTGTCTGGAAGGAGGCGAATAATCAGGGCGGCCGCCATGGATACGCCTATAACGGTGATGTGTTCGAGCTTTTGGCAATCGAGGGGGAATGGTACAAAATACAATATAATGGTAAAGTGGGGTATGTCACCGGCGAGCATGTGAGAGTGACAAATTCAGCCCCGTATGCGGCAGATGATCAGAAAACAGCAGACGCCTATGTAACGATCATCAACGTTAAGAACAAACTCAGTGTCCGCAAAGATGCTTCCTCCGATACAAAGCGTCTGGGGTATGTTTACAACGATGAAACCTATCCCCTGATTGCAGTCAAAGGTGAATGGTATAAGATTCAGTACAAATCGGACGTGGTCGGTTATGTCCACGAAGACTATATACGGGCAACCAACGAGTATCTCGTTCCCCATATGGAAAACGAGTGGGAGGCAATTACTCCGGCACCCACGAAGCAGCCTACGCCCAAGCCAACTCCCACGGAAGCTGTCTATGTTACAGAGCCTCCTGCCGCGGAGAATACCTCTGAAATGCCGCAGACGGAACCTTCCGCGTCTCTGATCATTACAGAAACGGAAACCGAAGCTCCTCTCGTTCTTGCGGAGGAAACGACCGTGCCGACCGCGTCTCCGGTCACAACAGATGTCAGTGAAAAGAAGCCAAACGGCATAGTCCTGTCTGAAGATAATCCCAAGAAGAACAGCTGGCTCCTCTTTGTGCTAATCGGCATCGGTGTTACGGCCGTAGCGACTCTGGTATGCGTCGCGACGATTCTGATCCGCCGCAATCGAAAAGCTTCTCGCCGCTTCCAGGACGATACGGATGATTTTGATGAGATTTAATAAATCAATATAACAGGAGGATATATAATAATGTTTGAAGACTCTGGAAGTAAAGTCAAGTCGGTGGCCAAGGTGTTCTTTGTGCTGATGCTGATCAGCATGTTTGCCTGCGGTATAATCTCCTGTCGATCCATCAGCACCATAAGCGGCAAAAAAATCACAGGAATGGGATTCCTCACCTTTTTGCTTATCGCCGGTATTGGTTCCCTTTCCGCATGGGTCGGCGGTGTGATGATCCATGCTTTTGGGGAGATGGTGGAGAATACGGGGCACATCTCATGCATAGAGCTGGAAGCCGAAAAGCTCCGCAAATCCCAGGAGCGGCTGGAGAAGAACGTGGAGCAGATGGAGAAGAACATGGAGAAGATGGAGAAAGGCCTGCAACAGGAGCTGATGCCAGAACTTCCCCCACAGACTATAGCGGACATGACCGGTGCAGTCAGGTTTTGCCCGATCTGTCATACTCCAAACAAAAAGACGGATCGGTACTGCAGCAAATGCCATCAGTATTTAGGGAAAGATAGGCAGGAAGATCAGAAAAGCAAGGAGCAAACAAAGGAAGAAACGCCAGTGTCCCGCAATAAGATCTGCCCCAAGTGCAGCCAGGACAACCCCGCTGCTTACCTCTATTGCCAGTATTGCGGGGAAAAGCTGGATTGAACGAAGTGAATTTGTTTGCAAAAAAGAAAGGGATCACGATGAAACGAATACTTGCTTTTATACTCGCCCTGCTGATACTGCTTGCTGTCGGCTGTTCGGGATCAAACTCCGCTAAATTGCAAAGCGGAGATCTTTTTGACGCCATTGCGGAAGACAGACCGCTCCCTACAAGCACGCCAGAGGTTACAAGTGCGAAAGATGAGAAGACAAGCAAGCCTGCAAATAATCAAACTTCGTCCACTTCGGGACAGAAAACAAAACTGTTCTGCATCATCGCAGATTATGATCCGATAGATTATAATTCTTCTTACGATGACTATGCTAAAGGTGTATGCGAATTGGTCAATCTTGATTTTTATGACTACGAAGATTGTCTTTTGAGGTTTGATATCGGTTCTGAAATTGTAACTGATGTCATAAAAGATGCAATTGAAAGTGGATTCAAAGAAATCATCTGGGACACTAACTCCTCGGATATAGATCTTACCCAGATAACAAAGCTTTATCCTGATGTATATATTATAAAAATCAATATGCGGCCAAAGCAATCCTATGCATCAAGCAACAGCTCATCAGGAAAAGAAGTAACTTCCATCGACTGGACCGACATCGTCTTCTCCTTCAAGGATACGGAGGGTTATACATTTGAAGTCACTATCAAACTCAGCCCATGGATTCTTCTGTCCAACACGTCTATCATGGAAAAAGCGTGGAGTGAAGTTTCAAAAGGAAAAACGCTACCTTCCTATAACAGTTGGGGATTTAAGCCAGGGATATACAATTATCCCACGATTTATGCGAACAGGTATGACTATGCGTATAGTCATACCGGCGAAAGCTTTTGCAGTGACGGAATCAGCGATATGTATTATTCTGTCGGCACAATCCAGATTCGCAACAAAACAAAGGACTGGCCAATCACGGAGCAGAATGCGCGATCGTTGATAATACCTCTGAGTTGCCAGTGGGATAAAACAGTCTACACTGGAAAGGATCATTTCGGTTTTATTGCCAGTAAAGTTTATTATTCCGGTCAAACAAATGTCTTTGTAGGCGGCATCCGATTCGATCCGTCCATAAATAAAGACAACTGGGGACCTGCAACTTTTCTATTGATGACAGCAGAAGTGTTCTCCCCCAACTTCCCAGACGGTGCCTACTACAATACTATACTTGATCATCTGGTCATAGGCGGTACATCGAACTACGTAGGAAAAACACAGGTCCCGGAGACCCGACTGGGAATTATAGGGAAGGATCAGAAATATGTGCTCCCTGCTTCAAGGCAAAACGAGGCGAAGCAGTCATCCCAAACTTCAAATCAATCTTCAGAGACTGTGAGAAAGCTGTATGTCTTAGCAGATTATTCTCCTGTGGACTATATAGGCGAAGACTTTGTCCGAGAGAGTTGTGATTATTATGGCTTGGATTTTGATGATTACAGTAAATGGAATTGCTCATATAATGTGACCTCCGGGACGATACATGACATCGTTCAGAATGCTGTTAACGACAACTATACAGATATTATTCTCGACGTGGAATGCATTTCTGAAGAGGACATTGCTTCCTATGCTACTACCTACCCCCATGTGCACTTTTACTATTATGACGGAATTGGTTTCAACGAAGAATATGATTAATCATCGATTTATGCCGTAAATGTAACTGAGCACATTAGCAAAACCTCTTGAACACAATCAAATATCATACCGACAGAAGCAGCAGGACACGTTTTCAGACGTTCAGTCGAGGCTTTTTGCATTGACCGTCCTGACTGCTTTTTCTATTCATAAGAAAGCACAGAACCTTTCCTTCTCATAACATGAATGATCTACTGACTAATTTGACAGATTGCTAAAATATGAGCGATTTCTTGATGAATTCCATCGAAAACGCTATAATATGGAATCTTCAACAAAAGTTGTGGAAAAAGAGCACAATATGTACTGAGCTGAATGCACGCTGTTATTCTGAAGGCTCTTTTTCACCTCGCTTACAACAAATGCCTCAAAGATTCCTCCCTTCCCGCATCTATCGACTGACTCGGTACGATGCCGTTCTTCTTCAATCCACCGTGTAGCGAAGTATGTAAAGCGGAAGGTGGTTCACCCCCGCATACGCGGGGCACATGAACGCATGGATGCTTTCGCGTTCTTTTCCGCTGTCGGTTCACCCCCGCATACGCGGGGCACATTTAATCAGGTGTGCATTGTTACACGGCAGAATGCCGGTTCACCCCCGCATACGCGGGGCACATGAACGCTGATGTATCTTTACGACAAAATGATTGACGGTTCACCCCCGCATACGCGGGGCACATGTTACATACGAATGCAATGTCTACTCCGATTTGGCGGTTCACCCCCGCATACGCGGGGCACATGAAAATTGCGAATGGAAAAAGACAGAATTGCAATACGGTTCACCCCCGCATACGCGGGGCACATGCCCGGAAGCCCGCTGATGATCATGATGATGTTCGGTTCACCCCCGCATACGCGGGGCACATTCTTTCAGCATGGCATAGACCGTTTCGTTGTGGTCGGTTCACCCCCGCATACGCGGGGCACATTCAATATACTCAATGCCCTCAACAGTGACCCCAGTCGGTTCACCCCCGCATACGCGGGGCACATGTTGACTTTCTTGCCACCAGTGTTCTGCTCCATCGGTTCACCCCCGCATACGCGGGGCACATGCTGTTCAGCAGAATATTACCGGCAACACCGACGGTTCACCCCCGCATACGCGGGGCACGTGAATAATTTACAATCATGGCTGACAATCCTACCGGTTCACCCCCGCATACGCGGGGCACATACTTAAAAAACACAAGCAATTACTTGATTCTTACCATTTGAAGCTCGTCTATGTCTATTATTGTTCTTTTGGGATCGCCATGCATTTCCATCAAAAATCCTTGCTCGTTCGAAAAGTCGTACACAATAAATGCCGCCCCTGTTTCAGAGTGTTGCTTTACTAATTCCCATAGTTTTTCCCGCACTCGTGTGCTTAGCGAACCTATAAAAACGCCACTTCTCACCTCTATCAGTAAGCGACTACACTCCCCTTGCAAAGATTCGGGCACTGATTCCAAAAGCAAAACTACCAACTTTCATCATCTCTTTCTGAATAGTTTCGACCTCCGGCTACTAATATTTCTCCTTCGTCCCATAGCATGCCGACTGTTAGCGAATCACTCTGTTCGACTGCATTGGTCTTTCCCAATACCCACGCAATATCTTTTGGCAATCGAGACATTACTTTTTGTTTTTGCAGGTATCGCCTTAAAATCCGACGAACATTTGCTTCTAGCGTTCCATCGCCTTCTTTTACCGATTCAAATGCTGCAGGAATTGTAGTTTCCGCTTTATAAAGATCAGCAACATCATAAACGAAGGACCTTATCTTCCCAGTATGTACAAATCCCAATGCAGTAGAATAACCTAATGAAACAATAGCTGCTTCGCACAAACTATAAAGAATCATATTTCCGTAAGAAATAGCTTTATTAATTTGATCTGTATCATCCCAATCGTTCTGCTTATAATCCCGTCTTTTCCATTTTATTCCAGTTAACTTCGATGCTGTTCTATATGCTTCCCGGACACGAATCCCTTCAAGTCCTCTGATCTGTTGCAGTGTCATTCCTTTACAAGACATATTTGGAAAACGCACCTCATACATTCTTCGAACCACTTGCATATGTTTTGTTTCGTCCATGCAGGCTTTCGCTTGCCACAGTATGTTCTCTGCACTGTGAGTCTCGCTTCTCCCTGCCGCGTAAAAATATGATCCTCTTTCACCACATCAGACAATAGAACATCCGTTGTCAGTAATTGTTTTTTTACAGCTTCATGTGTAATCAATGTTCCTAGACCAAGCATTAATACCATCAACGCTGCCACTGGAACCGTTACCATCCCTTCTGAAGATTCAAAATTATCGAAAGTCTGTCTTGATTAATCGTTGCCTTCTCAACGTATAAAAAAGACAGGCTATCCTTCAAACGAGGCAGTCCACTAACATCCTTCGGCATTTTTACATCCTCGCCAACATCATCAATCCAAGTCCATACGCCTTCCCCGGACCAATCCCTTTTGCAAATGCATCTCTAAACCGGGCAGCATCCGTTATTCTCAAAACGCCATCAAAAGAAACCGTGCGATAAAAGATACTATTGTTTCCTTTTTTCCCACGAATCAATTCTTTCTCATTCTGTGTTAATTGCAGAATCTCGAATCCGTTCTGTTCTCCTTTACGACAGATCCATTTTTCTCTTTCTTCCGGTGTGAAAAGATAAACTCGGACGCTGTTCTTTTTCCCTTCCTTACTTACTTTTTTACACGGTGATGAAAGCAGTGAAAAACGAAATACTGAATTTACTGTCAGTTTATTCTCCAATCGTTCCAATGAAATCGGTGGTCGATCCAAAGGGGCGTCCATTCCTTTCACTTGACTCCAATCCGGTAAATCCCGGCTTAGTACAAACAGCATCGGACGTTCCAAAATTGTCATCTGGCGATACAGAATCTGTCCTTCTTCGCGTGAAGACTGTTCCTCTGGAAAAGCCTTCATGAGATTACGATGCATATCCTGACAATTCGACAGTGCTTGCCTCACAGAAGGATGTTTCAAATCAAGCACAAGTAAAGAACGATACATGGCTCACACCTCCTTTCAACCTTCCTGTACATACGGGAAATGCTCGTACATGTTCATTGTAAAAGCACGATTTGCTCCGTCTGTCAACGCATCCGGATGGCGTGATCCGAAGCTTTTGCTTTCACAGCGGATCAGAATAGTATCGGATGGATTTTTACCATGCCTTACTAATAATGGAATTTTCTGAAGTGCTTCTTCAGGGGATGTATACTCCGTTACGCAGCCATAAAACAGCGGCGCAGACGGAACACAACTTTTTCTTCCCAAGAACGGAACCCATTTCGGGTGCTGCAATGCTTCCGCACACCGATCCAACATCAGTTCATCCATTGGATTCCAAACACTAATAACTGCCAGAAACGCACTATCCATCAAATATTGCCGATGGGATACAATCGTTCGATCCTGAACGGTTCCGTCCGCAGTTTTCATTGTATTGCTGTGAACTGTATGAAAATCCGTCATAATCTCTCCCGGACGATCTCCTCTGACAGCAAACTGCAGTTTTCGATGCATCTGCTCGATCAACGGATCTCCTCGTTTCAGTCCCATGCAACAGGCAATCAAGCCGATTACACCGGACTTGGTAGGCATCAGGCTACTGTCTCTTTCATCCCATTTTGCCCATTCGCCCCAACTTTGCAATGCTCCTTCCAGCCGAATCAACAGCAATTTCATAGCTGCATCCTCTCATCGGCTTGCTTGTACCGCTGCACAGCTTTTTTCAATCAATTCGTTCAGCGTTACAGTTTTCCCCGCATTTTCCGGGC
This sequence comes from Clostridia bacterium, assembly GCA_017514685.1. Lineage (GTDB taxonomy): Bacteria > Bacillota > Clostridia > Christensenellales > CAG-138 > UBA3792. Next base: position 66,915 of record JAFWJN010000026.1, on the reverse strand, counting down.
AACGATCATATCCAGGAGCGAAGAACACACGATAGCAAGGAATGTCAAACGCTGTATCAACGGTATCGATTTCATCAATGAACTTATCTATACTATTTTCAATGAGACTTCTGCCGTTTCCTGTGCGCGCTGGCTTTGCAAATGCATTAACATAGCTTACGGGAATCGGATCCTCTTTTATTTCTACCATCATCATACACGGCAGTACGTTTCCAGCAAAGCTGTTTTGTTTTCCTGACGGATTTGTGAAGGCTATCACTTTAATCAATGCAGGAATTAACATCTCCATAAGCTGATCACGATTCGGCGCATCCTTAAGGTTCTCACTCAATTGATTCATATCGACCGAGGCATAGTGATAATAACAACTGCTGTTATAATCAACGTCCCCAATCATTCCTGCGCCACTGTCGTCAGAATCTGCGCCACTGACCAAATCATCCATTGCCGTAAAATAATCACTTTCCTGGTTGACAGTATGCGTGGAAATAGCATGTGCTACCTGCATTGCGGCTTCAATATTGCGGAAAGCATCTGAAGTTACCATCCTTCCGAAAAGCGCCATGTCCAGAGTAATCGGACGAACGGCGACATCATTGAATTGTTTGACCAAATCCTTTGCTTTTATAGTGGCAAAAGCCTTTATTGATCCCGCTTTTTTAAACTCTTCCTGCATCAGATCTGCCACCGCCTTCACATCTTCCGGTGAATAAAAGATCATCTGAGATGTAATCCCGTCTGGGCTCTCCTTGCCTTCTTTGTTTGCAATGCCTGTTACTTTCCCTGAGATTGCCTGAATCACATCATCTGAAATACCACGCTGACGCAATTCTTCCGCAACGAGTTCCGGCAGTTTTCTGGTTCGAATACCGCGCTCCGGGAGCAGTGATTCATAAAGAGGCGAAATACGCCAACTACGTTTTAAGCACTGACTGGAAATACGGCCACGGCGAAATCCGCCAAAGGTGCAACTTTTAGGACTCCCCGTATCATCACGATTCAGGTTCGTAGGGGGGTAGTTTTTCATCATATGAATTTCAATCAACATTCTATTCTTCCTCCTCTGTATTTGTTTCTATGTCGTCATTGTTTATTGAAAATAGTGTTTCTGCCCATCGTCTCTGTACGGATCGTTCATCACTGTTCCAGCTGAACAAGTCCTCTGCCAAACCATCAAAATCCGGATACAAAGTGTTGTCAGCATTTTTAATTTGCTTCAAAATCCGTGTTAACTTTGCTGCCATAAATCCATCAGCATCATCCCAGCGTGTGTCCATCAAATTCCGAATTCGCGCATAGAATCCGTCCCCATTCTGATGCTTTGCGAAAATCCTCAGACAATCCTCTATAGGTCTTGGATTCTTCTGCTCCTCCGGTTTCCAAAGACACGAGCAACACATAATGGTAAAAAACCGATTATGCTTCCATTCCGGTGTACCGTATGGGAGCAATCTGTAAAACACGCTCATTGCAGACGCATCTGCTTCTGAAAGCATTTTACCCGCACAACGCCGTAAAGCAGCCCGTTCACCAGCCGAACTTGTCTTAAGTCGTTTTTGCCAGCTCATTTCACTCATAGGCGACCCTCTCTTTCATCTTTTTATTTAAAATCACCAATAAAGTTCTTTCGTTTCCAGCTTGTGCCTGTAATTGTCGTGCAGATGTTCCCAACCCACGCTTTGCATCATTGAGCGTTTCCAAGACACACTTTTTTACTGTTTCATTGACAGAGTTGATAATGGGATCCTCCCACTCTACTGATGTATCCGCAGCTTCAAGCATCGCAAAGTATTCCCCTGTAATGTAAATTTGCATTTTTGAAAAGAACTTTGTCTGTGCTTCATCTGTCAGTTCACTCCGCTTGATTTTACTGTTCATTTTGTCCCGTTCGCTAATCTGATACTCCATCCTCAGAAGGAAATTACTGAGCATGGATGCCAAATCTTCAATAAATATCAAGTCCAATGTAAGGCGTTTTGCTTTTTCCTGTTCCTCACATATACAATCTGGTATCTGCAATCTGTCATATGCCAAAGCAATCAAAGAAGCTTTATTTGTCACAATGCCAAAGGCTTCTACTGGACAAGGTATGCCCATCCCTCTTATTTTTGAATAATTCTCAACAATTCTCGGTGAAATCCCAGTATTCCCCGATGTTGCTCCAAAGCATCCTATATCTCTCCAGAGTGCCCGTCCCAGAGATGGCTTTAACAAAAACAGTTCACCTTTCGAACTAACGCGAAGGGCTGTATGCGGGTCTCTCCATTGTCCTATGGGCATATAGTTGCGCCCCTGCTGATAATATACTTCTCGGATTAATCCGTCATCATCCCTAATTAGGGATATTCGCCTTGGTTGCCATGTAAATGCCGAAAGAACCGACATTTCTGCAAAAGCTTCTTTCGGAACAACGATATCTCGGTCTCTCCATGCTACTGGCATATTATTATTCTGTTGTCCTTGTTCATACTGTGATACGCTGCTCAGCACAAGAGTTTTAAAAAGGTTATCCTCATGTATTAAAAAGTAATAACAAGGGGATCCGTTGACTGAAGACGGATATCCTTGAACCATCGCCACAGAAAAGCAATATGTTGCAAGTAGCGCTGGCAAGCATTTTGACGGTGAAACCGCTAACTTCCCAGGTTTACTGTGTTCAAAATGAATTGGTGTATTATCTCTCGGCAAGTGGATGAATAATTTTGATACTCCTGTGCGCTTGTTTTCGTCAAGTTCTTTGCAAAAAGCGCTCTGCATAAAAGGTCGCTCTTTGTCAAACAAATCAAAACAACTCCCCTCTGTTTTACACAGGTCGACATATGCTTTCAGAACATCACAATCAAAGTAGCCTCTTTGATAAAGGCTTCGACGATCTGACACTGTTCTCAATTGGCCTGTACTCCAATATGCATCCATGACAAAAGCGATCAATAACCGCTGAACAGCATATGTTTCCAACAAATCATCACAAAGCACTTCCTTAAGCTCATGCGCTTGCTCAAGTGTAGATATGATTCCTAGACAGTCCCTTTTACCGTTCTGTCTGATTACCGGTATCCACGGGTCATAAAGAACATCAAATCCTTTCAAGTTATCACCTCCGTCTTTCTTGTCTAATACCCAGGTCTGAATCGTTCCATATTCGTAAAGTATCCCATTCAAATGATTCATTTTCCGATTCAAGTAAGAATACGCCACACAGCAATCCTGTCCCTCTATAAACTCCCTTCGGCAAATTGCCTATATCCCATTTGGCTGGTAACCGAATGCTAAATGCTCTTTTTAAAACGCTTTGTGCAAATGTTTTATCATAAACACCGCCTAAAAAATCTTGCCGAAATCGACCCATCTCTTCTGCTGTAACAAAAACCATCCTAATGGAATCATCCGTCAACCGAGTTTTCGCCCTTTGGCAGAATGGTCGTTCCTCTTCCTCCAGGCGAAAATGTCCAGCTTGTTCAGAGAAAAAAACTGATCTTGTATCCGGTTCGCCCCAGAGTTCCATTTGTGCTGCAGTTGCAAACTGCGAATCCATAAATTTTTGTTTTGTCCAGCGTGATATTTCTTCCTGATTTCCAAGAAGTCCAGAATATACGGTATTCGTCAACTGTCGCATCTCCTCAGGAACTTGGATATTCTCTTTCTGTTGCAACAAACGCAACGTTCGTCTTAAAAACAGTGGCGCATAAATTGAATCGTTATCACAATCTTCCTCTGCATTCTTTCCTGCAATAATCGTAATAAACGGTTTCAATAAATCACTCGGACGAATTGTCTTTGAAAACCGATGTACACGTCCCATGCGCTGAAGAAGCAAATCGATAGGAGCAAGATCCGTTATCATAGAGTCAAAATCAACGTCTAATGATTGTTCCATTACCTGCGTACATACCAATATTGCTCTTCTTGGCCTATTGGCACCAGCCTCTTTTCCAAAAAGAAACGTGCATTGATCTTCAATATCTTGTCTTGTTTCTGCAGGGTATCTTGCATGAAACAGTAACAGTTTCGTATTTGGATCGATATGATTTTTTAATTCCAAATACACTTGCTGTGCCCTATTGACGGTATTCATCAAAACACAGATACATCCACCATGATGCACTCTTTGCATCACCAATGATGCTATTGCAGAATAATCGTTTCCTATGCATTCAATGTTGATGTGATAATCACGTTGTATCGCTGGTTTTCCCGAAACATTTGTCTGACATATATCTCCATTCCATGAAACAGTGGTAATCAGCGGATACTCATTTCTAACACGGATCTCCCTCGATGTTTTTGTTCCTTGAAGGAAACTTATCTTTTTTTCATCAGGGAGCGTGGCCGATAACATAATAACCGGAATACGCAGTGCCTTGCACCAGAGTAAAAGGCGTTGTATGATTTCATACATATAGGTATCATAAGCATGAATCTCATCGATGATCAGAACTTTGTCCAATAACCCCATCAATCGGAGTATGCTGTATTTTGCATCTAAAACAGCCATCATTGCCTGATCGATTGTTCCTACAGCAAATTGGCTCAACAGCCCTTTCCTTAGCGGAGACAGCCACTGGCTCCGTTGCTCTCTATCCTCATCTTCGTCACCAGTTTTACACTGTTGCGCCATCTCCACCATCCAAGCGTTGCCATGAAGCAATCGGACCTTACCCAACTTATGAGAGGCAAACAATTCATTGACTCGATGGTACATTTGGTTGCCTGTAGCAGTCGTCGGAAGAGCAATATAGAACCCGTCCTTCTTCTGGTAGTGGCAAATGCTGTTTGCTGCAAAGAGAGCCGTTTCAGTTTTTCCTTCGCCCATTGGAGCTTCGATTATCATCAATGCAAGTTCCTCATAGGGCAGTTCCTCTGCACAACGCTGTATCCCGCGCAAACTTGATTGATCCATCCAGTGAAACAAGTTGTTTAGTTGTTTTGTTTCCGGAATAAGTAAGCCCGGAATTAAACCGCATTCTTCCAACCATGACTTGGCTAAATCCAAAGAGGGTTGTGGTTCTTTCTCCTTTCTCATGCTTGAACAAACCCAGTCTGCTAATATAATTGTTCCTAGCATGATGGTAGAAAAAAAACTAATATCTTTACAATCGTGATTCAAAGCAGAAAAGTCCGGTTGATAGGTCTCTCGGATATACTTTTCCAATTCGTTTTGCAATTTCTCCCATGAGTCTCGATGCATTCGTTTCGGAATGGTTGTATCGATATTTATTTCCATTTTTCCTTGATGATGCAATCCCACAATATCAGGCAAAACATCAAGCATATATCCCGAAATGCCGTTTTTCATCAACAATTTTCGCAGTAAAACTTTCGAATACTGTTCATGGCGAAAACTTTCGCAAGTGCTTTCCGATACTGAGCCGAGTAAGCCCAAACGTACTAGTTGATCTTTATAGGGCATTTGCCGCCACTTAAGTTGGAAAAACGGATGTGCTTTACCCCAATCATGAAGTGCTGAAAAATAGCCTATCAAAGCTAATGCTTGCTCTTCAGATGTTTCAATTGTCACTGCCCATTGTCTAAGAGTAGATTTAAAACTACCGTGAAGAAAAATTGCTTGTGCACAAAATCCTACATCAAGCATATGACAGGATAAAGAATAATATGGTTCACTCTTTGCCCAAAGCCATGTGGTCTCCATTTGGTTCTCTTCTCCTTAGATTGCAATATTTGTTTGCTGTCAAATTATTAATAATGAATAGAATAATGTGCTTCATCAGCACGTTTATAAAAGTGTGCCTCTGATACTATGTGCTATTACAATGATTTGTGCCAAGATAATCTTATCTCAAGTTGTACTAATTTTCAAGGCTTTATGCTCTTTTCACTTTTTGTTGTCGATTTAAATCGACAACAAAAACTCTGAAGCAAAGCTCTATACTTGTGTCGGTAGCTTTATTCATTCTGATATAAACTGTCCGATGATTAAATCTAATCTTTAGGGCAAAATACTCCGACTTCAATTTCGCGAATCGGGACGAAATGCCCGCTTTTTCAGGCTCCCTCTATCTTCCGCCTTTTCATTATTGTTCTGTATCGTAAAAAGAATATTTGATTTCACCGTACGGAATATATGAAGTATTGACATAGTCTGGTTTAGCGATTTAATGTCTATAAAGATGCCGCTGTCGGTTGGATGAGTCCCTGCTTCACGTTGAAGTGCACGACCAACATTTCGGGTGGCATTTTTATTTATGTCAACAATGACTATTTCTTTTCCATTGGTAGACATTTGTTAATTCCGTAACGATATAACGCAGCTTCCGATACTGCACTCAAGTGAATAGCCTTGACAATATCAGAACGTGTACTATCGCTAATGTGTTAAAGGACGTTCGCATGAGCGTTACCGATTCTTCGGTTAAACCCTTTTGTTTGAAAAGCGAACGTCCTTTGGCATACTCATCAAACTCACGAAAAGGGTCTTTATTACGACACCTTATCATAATTATTCAAACACTGTCATTGTTCCAATTATTATCTTTTTTTGTGGCGCATGCCCGCTATAATAAAACGGATAACATGTAACGATCATTAATTGTTTTCCATTAACGGTATCCATTCGAATTGCCTCTCCAGGTTCGAGAATCTTAATCTCACAGACGCTATATTTGAAAGTTGCGCCTCTCGTCACAGTAATGACTATTTCGTCACCGATTCTGATATCTTTTATTATTTGCAAATGATTTCGATTCCTGTGTCCGTATATCACGCAGGTTCCTTCCTCTCCCGGCTTTGCAGAAGTCGGAAGCCATCCCGGAGTCTTTTCCAATGAAGCCTCATCTACGTTATCAGCAATGGATATGGCTTTTCCCAGGATTTCCATTTGAAATGCACTCCCGATTTGTTTAGGTTTTGAGTTTTCCGCATGTCGCTTGGGAATTGAACTTGGACTCGGTTCAAGCGCCATAATAGCCGCCGTTACCAAATTTTCTTCTATCACCGGAACCGGGGTTACAGTTACAACCCTTCCTATAGTCACCGGATCTTCGGGCTTTTCAGTCGGAATCATTACCGTGATGCCGATAATCGGCTCAGGTACTTCTATCTCAATCTCCGGATTTTCTGCTTCCGGGTTACTGATCAAAAAAGCGAATCCGCAGTTTAGCAGAACCGCAAACCCGAACAAGAACGCAAGAATCATCTTTTCTTTTTTCGTCATCCATTCTCTCCTTATTGTGTCGGTCTTCCGTAGCAGACCCATTTCGTGGTTTTTGTATCCATTCCCCAGTGTTTCCGAATCTGAACGCTGTTGTCTCCGCCCGTACTGTCGATCAGATATTCATCATTGATGTAGATCGCCACATGATGAATATGCATCCACCTCCTACATTTTCCGTCTCCACAACGTTTCCGGTCATTGCAGTAATCCGGTCCCCGTGACGGATCGAAACTCGCGAAGAAAATCAGATCCCCTGCCTGCAATTGAGACGCGTCCGTAAACAGCCATCCCATTTCCAGGCATTTCTGTGCCATCCGCATAGACGATAAACCGTTCATGGAAGTCAGGCCGCAGTCCGCGTACGCAGTACGCGCAAGCGTGGAACAGTCCATACTGGAGTAACTTCTCCCGATATACCGCTTGGCCGCCTGAACAATCTGATACCCCTGTTCATTCGGGGGCAGATCCGGATTGATATCCAGTCCGAATCCGTACTCTCCCCCGTTTCCAATCAGATCTCCGGTCAGCTGAGCAAACATTTGATAATACTCCGGACGCATGATCTCATACAGCTGTTCTTTCTGATCCGGGTCAAACGCGTAATAGCTTGCTCCCTGCCGGTAGTCCATGCTGGACACGGAGATCGTAACCGTCACCGAGTTCGGTCCGCCGGGCCAGTACATCTGACCACATACCGTACAAGCCCTCATGTAGAACTTGTGTCCTTCTTTGTTCGTTGGATCGCGGTCATTGTCCATTTGTGCGTATCCTTTTTTGCCGCACTCTTTTGAACAGTACTTTTGCAGATTCTTGTTGGGATAGTATTCCTTCCTGCAGTATTCACAGATTCGTTTCGGAATGAGATGTCCTTCGTTTTCTGCCATCAACTGCTCACGGTGTTCTCGATTCTGCTGCTTCAGTTTTTCGGAAATATGAGAGTGGTAATACGTTCGTTGCTTGTTTCGCGTATTGACTTTACTGCACGGTTTACACATCTCCTGCTGACCGTTAGTCGGCCAGAATGGCTTGCCGCAGATCTTGCAGTTTTTCTGTCGGAAGGTATGGCCTTCTTTTTCTTCCAGCCGTTTCTGTTCTCGCTTTTGCTGATCGGACGCTTTATGGCATTCCTCACAGCAAAACTTGGCTCGGCTTCCCTTTGGATAATACTCGTTGCCACACCATTCACATATTCGCTTCTCAAAGCTATGTCCTTCTAGACGCTCCCGCCTGGCATCGCGTTTTTGGATCCTGTATTCTTCGCTGTATTCGGCACGGTGCTTCTTTTTTTGAACCTTCTTCGTCGCTTTCGCTTGTCGAATCTGCTCTTTCATTGCTTCAATCTCAGCCTCGGTGTAATCCACTCCGAATTGACCGATGAACTTGAAGTAAATGTCAACCTTTTGAAGCCGCAGATCACCGTCTTTCTCCACCTGTTCATAAATCCGCTGTTTCTTGCGTAATCTTCAAGGTACTTCTTCTGATTAAGAATGCTGTTTGATTCGCCTTGTTGCTCGTCATCGCGTGATAAACGCTCATACAAAGCAGTGATTTTTGCGTTAGCTATCGCCATGATGCCTCCTTTCTGCATCTTCAAAAATGCCTATTTTACTGGGTTTTTGGTTGTTTGGTAACTTTGTTTTGTTCTTGATGAAAGGGAACTTTCAATGTTCGTAATAATTGTAACCGTTCGGATCAGTGATAACATACGAGCAATTCGCCTCCATAATGTTCGGTAAGGCTAAAAATCTCGTTTTGCCGGCTCCCGATCCTCCAAGCACCAGGGTATTGAGATTTCTTCTGTGTTTATGAGTATCCATCCCGAGCCGGACTCTTTTGGTCAGGAGGAAATTCTCTTTCTGTTCCAGTACGCTGTTCAGCTGCCTCGGAGTTCCCCATTTTGCCGAGCCGTGTTCCTCGCCCTCCCGAAGGTTCGGCCTGGTCCCGTAAACGGCCAATGCTGACATCCCGTAGATTCCAAGACAGACCAGGATACACTTCAGACTGTTATCCTGCCAGGTGATCAGGAACGGACTTTTCACTGATTGCATTAAACGGGAGGCAATCTCCACAAGATTGCCTCCCAGACACGGCGCTATCTTCAGCCCGATCCAGATAACCGGAACGGCGAATGCTGCCCAGTAGATCCATTCATACTCTTTCTGTTTCCGTCCGATTCTCTCAACCCCCTTCCAGGCGAAACAGGCTTATTCGCTCTTCCCTGCTTTTCGTTTCTGCATCAGCAGGCTGTTTCTTCCATGCTCCGCATACCGCTTCCGTTTTTCTTCCGAGTAAGGCGCAAGAAGCACGATTGACAGCCTTGCCTTATCCACGTAAAAGGTCATGGTGCCTTCCGGTTCGGTCCGTACGAGTCTGCAGCATTCGGGATGCTCTTTTGCGTAACGCATCAGACGCTTCTGCAGTCTCTGGTTATAGGTGTAGATGTCTGCTTCCGGATAACGTTCATCGAAATTGATGATCGTCTCCCGTTCCTCCAGCCTTGGTTTTTTAACTTTCTTCTCGATTGCTTCCATTTTTCCTCCGGATAAGTTATGATATGATTGTTCAGTAATCATTTTGATCTTTGGGAACGCAAATGACACGATTCATCCGACAACTGATTCCGGCCATTGTATTATCGGTTTTGCTTTCGGTACTTGCCTGCACAGGGCATCCGGAAGCTGTTGACGTTCCTCCCCAACCGGTTTCCACCTCCGTTCCTGTCGAACCCTCTGCCGATCTTCCCACAAAGACCGGTACTCCGGTTCCGACTGTAAAGACCACCGAGGTTCCTTCCTCTTCGCCTTCCCCTTCGCCTACTTCCGTCCCTTCTCCCGCCACAGCAACGATCGGCGCCGTCGGCGATATTATGATGCCCAGCATCTTCGTCACGGACGCACTGCAGAAAGACGGCACCTATTCGTTTGAGACGCTGTTCGCTCCATTTCAGGAGATCTTCCAGTCGGTCGACCTGATGTGTGGAAATTTGGAGACCCCTGTCGCCGGAGACGACGTCGGGTATGAAGGCGTAACCGCTCCGAACACGCTTCTGACCGTCTTCAACGCTCCCGATTCCATGCTCGACACGTTAAAGGAATACGGGTTTGATCTTTTAACAACGGCGAACAACCATTGTCTGGACAAGGGAGGCAAAGGCCTGTACCGCACGATTGAAAAGGTGCGTGAAAAAGGATTCTATCAGACCGGGACCTACCTTGGAGCCGAAGACCGGAAGAACCCGTGCATCGTTGAGATCAACGGCATCCGCGTCGGGTTCGTCGCGTCAACGCGCGTGCTCAACGGCGCATACCGGGATATCCTTACCTCAGAGGAACATACCGTGATCGGGCATCTGACAGATGACGGCAAAACGCTCTCCGCTGAAGTTCTGACCGACATCTCCCAGGTCAAAGAGGCCGGCGCCGAGTTTATCATTATGTTCCCCCACTGGGACTATGAAACGGACAAAAGGCCTGCCAACACGACAAAAGCCCTCGCAAAGCAGCTTTTCGAAGCAGGTGTGGACTGCATCATCGGATCGCACCCGCACTGGATCAAAAGCGCCGAATACATGACCGTTGAGCGCGAGGACGGCCCGTATACCGGCCTGGTCCTGTACTCTCTCGGCAACTTTGTCGCAAGCGAAAGCTTTCGGTTAAGGATGGGGATTTTTGCCCGCCTGACACTGGAGAAGGATCCTCTCTCCGGGAAAGTCTCTCTGACCGACGCAGGCGTGCTGCCACTGTTCGTACTCCGTAGAAACATTTCCGACGGACCGCGCAATACAATCGTTCCCGCATACAGGGATCCTTCCCGCATTTTGCATCTTCTTCAGCCTCTGACCGCTAAAGAAGTGGAAATGATCGCCTTGGCCCGCGAATCCGCTCTGAACCGGTTCGGAACGGTGGAAGGGATCCGTATTCTGGACGAAACGGATCCCAGATAACTTCCGCTCAATTCCGCTCGAACAACGCATCGTCATCCGGATCAAACAACGGGTACAGTTTCGGCTGTATCCTTTTTCTTTTCCGGTTTTTCCTCATTCCTCTGTCCAGCCTGACCAGTTCCACCTCTTTCCAATCAAACAGCCGGATCGGTCCCCGGTCGGCAACCGGATCGAACGGCACGGTTTTCCGATATTCTGCTCTCATCTGCCTGTTCCTTTCGTCTTCCTGCCTCTGTTTTTTGCCTGCTCTCTTCCCTGTCCGGAATGGGATTCCAGGTATTTCCGATTCGCTTCCAGTCTGGTGAGGACGGACTCACGTTCCGGTTCCGTTTTCTGTCCGGGCTTCGTGACGTCCGGCTCCTTCGATCTGGCTTTTGCATCTCCGGAGTTTTGCCTCGACGGAGAATCTTTTTTTTTAGATTCTTCTTCCTCCTGCTTTTGACCGACCGTCCCGTACCCGATCCGTTCCAGAATATAGTTCACAATCGGAATGCTCCTTTTTGAAATGACCAGATCGACTTTTCCGTCCTGCTCCTTCGCGTTGACAAACGGCGCGTACAGAACTTTCTTCCTTGCCATTTCCTTAAACGCCTTATACTGCTCCCTCGAAAGCGTCAGCACCTCCAGCGTCTCCCCGGAGTTGAGCAGTTTCATCATGGTGGTTTTCCCATAGACCTTCTTCTCTTTTTTCGACCACTCGATCAGAAGCGAGGCCAGGTTCTTCACGGCAGAACCGGTCAGCCGGACCGCGATCTCGGTTCCGTTCAGCATCAGACGGACAGTCTCTTCCGCAGCATCTCCTCCCATACGGGCACCTCCTCCTCTTCTTCCCACGCCGGCGCGCTTTCCAGCATCGTCAGCAGATAATCCATATCACTCATCCTGCTCAGTTTCTCCGCCGTCTGCTCCGCGATTCGCAAGAGATCCGGGTCGTCTTCCAGATAGCACATGATCTCCTCAATGGCGCAGAGCGTTGAGATCCGGCTACCCCGGTTATACAGGTGCAGCATGTTTTCTTCCTCTACCGTCCACTCCATGCAGCGCTCACCTCCTTCTTCTCCAGGGGCTGTGTCGCTTCCTCCATGCCGCCGTACTGTTCACTCCATTCCGATTCCCCTTCATACGGCTGCCGCTCCAGCAGCAGTTCCCTCGTTGTTTCGATCCGGTCAATGAGGTCGGACGATGTCCTGGTAATCGTTTCCAGACTGCTCTTCAGCTGGGGAACCTCCCGGTCCTTCGACCAGGCAGCGATATAACCGAAGCTGTTCTCTCCCGTCTCGATCCCGAAGTATTTGCAGACCGTATAGGCAACGCTTTCCGCTTCCACTTCCATCGTGGCAGGCGATTTCTCACCGATTTTCGTGTGCAGCAGCGCATGCGTGATCTCATGGATCGCCGCGCATACGGTCTGTTCGTTTCCCATATCGGTCCGTAGCACGATCTTCTGCTCCCCGGGACTGTAGTATCCGTCCTGCGCTCCCGGAAGGGGCAGAAACGTAATCGGTACCGGCGAAACGCGCCGCAGCGTTTCCATCATCTCCTCAAAATCCTCCACGCTCCCGTCAAGGGGCTTCACGATCGACGGGATTGGTTCCCCTTCCGTCTGGCTGACGTCAAAGACGGGAACCGGCTTGAATGCAGGAAGGATCACTTCCTTATGCTCCTGCACGGGATTGCCGTCAGAATCCAGCACCGGGCTTAAGTTTTCATCGTAAACATCTTTGATCATCTCCTGTTTCACCGGACACGGTGCCAGGATATGAATGCTCTTTTCTCCCTTTTTCACATTTCTTCCGAACCGCTCCTGCCAGCTCCGGTATCCCGCGACCAGCGTCGCGTCCGGTTTTTGCAGATAGATCAGAAGCGTATTGTTGACACTGTACCGGTGAAACCGGCTCATCGTATCCAGATACGCTTCATACCGTCCCGATTCGAACACGTCCCGGATACCTTTTTCCAGGCTTTTCATGATCCCGTTCATCCGCTCTTTCAGCTTATAATCCGGCATGCTGTTCTCCTTTCTTCTGAATGGAAAAAAACCGGTTTCCCGGTCCTTTTGTCACTTTTTTTATTTGTTTTTGTCTCTGTTCCGTTCTCTGTCCATTATCCGCTCAGGTGCCTTCAGTTTCTCTTTGATTATGGACGCCTCGCTTTCGATCCGTCCGCACAGATACCGTTCATGTTTCAGGGCTCTGATCTGCTCCTCCACCGTATCCAGCCGGATGGTCACCTCATATCTGTCCGCTTCTCCTGATTCAAACCGCTCCTTTTTCTGCTCCTCTGTTTCTGTCCGGTATGCTTCCGGCAGTCGTTTTCTTTTTTTCAGAAGACCGCTTCTCTCCTCTTTCAGCCGTCCGGTCTCCTGTTCGACCTCTGTGATTTTTTCTTTCAGCTGCTCCATTGTCTCGATCCCGTTGTTTTCCAGATACTCCTGCTGTTCCCGGTACTGCCGGAACCGTTTGATTTCTTCATAGCTGACGAATGGATACGGAACGTCTTCCCCGAGTCCGACCGTTTTCAGCACGGCAAGCCAGGACCGGTATAGAACGGGCAGCCCTTTTTCCGTTTCCACGGTGACCGGAGAGCCCTGCTCTTCCTTCGGGATCTCCCATTGGAAGGAATCCCCCTCCTCGATACCCAGCTCGATCCTTTTCTGCAGATCCTCTTCCATCAGTGTCCTCCCGTCCTTATGGATTCCGTAGGTCTTATGGCTTCCCTTCGGCCGGAAAAGGGGAAATCTGCCGGTTCTCCAGATGACCTGATATCCCCGCTTTTCCATCAGCTCAAAGAAATTTTCCAGGTCCAGAGCCATCCGGATCGTTTCATCGACATCTCGGTACAGCAGATCCCATCTCGTCTTCATCCCATCCTTATGAACCATCCATTCACATCTTTTTTCTGCATGATCGCTCTTTTGTTCAATGACTGACAGGCTGTATTCCCGGCAAATCTGATTAGAAACATGATAAACATGTTCATATTCTTCTTTAGTATCAATACACCAATGTTTCATTCCTGTTTTGTCAGACACCGAATTGAACACGATATGGTTATGTACGTGAGGCTTATCGGTATGGGTCGCGATGACAACCTCATAATCATCAAAGAGTTCTTTCACAAACCGGTTCCCGATCTCATGCGCCACCATAGGGCTGATTTCACCCGGTTTGAAACTCTGGATGACATGACGGGTCTGTATTCCATCCTTTTTCCCATACCTCTCTTTTGTTCTCACGAAGGTTTCCGCCGCAGTCTCCGGATCGCAGCCGATGCCGGATACATATGCGTACTGTTCTGTTTTTGACGGATCCAGAGCATATTCGATCGTTTCCTTCGGTGTTTCTTTTGACCCATGGATTCTTATTACAGCCATTTCCGCACTTCCGCCTTCAGTTCTCTGATCATCTTCTCTGCATTTGCAATCTGCTCCTTTGTAATCTGGCCGGTCTGCCCGGCCAGATGCATGATCTGATGCACTTCATTTCCGATCCGCTCCACAGAACGGACCAGATCCCGAATTTCCGGGTTCGGTTTCGGTTCTATCACCGCGTTTCGGATCAACTTTCCTAGAACAACCGTCTGATACTGCCCTGTGTCTTTGCTCATCGTCTCCAGTTTCTCAATTTCCTCAACGGTCAGCCAAAAATTTTTTTTATGCTTTTTTATTCTTCCGCTTTCCGCCATCGATACCATTTTCTCCTTTTGAATCATTTTGAATACGTTAACGTCGCTATCCGGATTGAATCTTCCCCATTTTTCCGATATAATGAAAGAAAAACGGGAGAATTCAGTATGAGCCGCATTTTCATCTATTTCAGCGATTCCGGAAACGGAGACGCTGTCGCTTCCTGTCTTCAAGAAAAAGGCTTTGCCATCCGTAAAGTCATCCCTAAAAAACCTCTTCCGAAGTCCTTTGTCCTGAAAATCCTGCAGGGTGGCTTTTCCGCCGGAATCGGAGCAAAATCCGCTCTGAAAGATTACGATCCGGATGTTTCCGCCTTCGATG
This sequence comes from Clostridia bacterium, assembly GCA_017514685.1. Lineage (GTDB taxonomy): Bacteria > Bacillota > Clostridia > Christensenellales > CAG-138 > UBA3792. The sequence goes on along the minus strand of JAFWJN010000026.1, from coordinate 51,795 downwards.
AAATCGTCATCGGCTCGCCGATCTGGAACGGGCAGCTTGCCTGTCCCGTCAACACCGTCCTGGACCGGACCGATCTCTCCGGAAAAAAGATCACGTTTCTCCTCTATTCCGGAAGCGGTGCCGCGCCAAAGGCAGAGAGCAAGCTCAAAACTTCCTTCCCGGACGCCTCGGTCATTCACCTGACGTCGCCTCTTTCCCATCCGGAAGAGCTTGAAAAGCTCTCCGCACTGTAAGGATTCCTTTCCAAAGATCCGTGCCCCATGGCACGGGTCTTTTTATCTACCGCCCCGGTCCTTCGGTTTCTGCGGTGTTGTCAGGGGTTCCTCCATAATCGGCTCTTCATGATACTCGTACGTGCTTCCGTCCTCGGACAGGGTCAGTCCCCAGTCGGAAAGGTCTGCGTCCATGATCCTTGCCGCCATTTCATACGCTTCCCTCGATCCGCCTTCGGGTATCTTCTCCTCCAGGACTTTTCCCGCCCTGATCGATAGTTCCCCGACATTGAACCCGATATCCTCATCTGCCCATCCGTAACGGATCCTCGTGTCCGGGAACCGTTCCGAAATCGCCTTGACGATCGGAGGGACTCCGTCCCACGCCGTCAGAAATTCCAGCCTCTTTTCCGACGGATCCACCGCAGCGCAGTCGTACGCGTTCCATTTGGTATTCCAGTTGTCAAGGCACCATTCATACCAGTTCGGAGAGCCGTATGACTGAATGTTCTCATAGTACTGCTTCCCGAGCTCCCAGATCTCCGGGTCCCTGATAAACCGGTCCCGGTATTCATTCTCCATCGCGCGTTTTTCAGGCTCGGGCAGTCCCTCGCTCTTTTTCATATATTCCGAGTAGGCAAAGTAACCGTGCTCTCCCCGTGAGCCCGCTTCGATATCAAGTTCCTTGGGCATCGGGATCAGGGTGTTGAAATCCACATGGCCGAACGGATTTTTCTCCCTGTCTCCGCGAAGAAACTCTCCGATTTCCACGAACCGTTTTTCGGAGCATTCAAACTCCAGTACGTTTGTAATATGATTCGGCATCTGTTCCTCCTTTTTCCTGTCTGTCCGCTTTTCCGCTTTGATAGTATTCTTCCGCTTCCGCCAGCAGCGCCCGCATGGTTTCCCCGGACGCGCCGAGATGATCCGTTTCACTGCAGTATGTCTTTGCCGCTTTGTCTATCGGATCCTGTTTTCCGCACCGCTCAAAACGTAACTGCCGGCATACCGTTTCCAGATACCGGAAAAATTTCTTCGGGTCTCCTTTCGCGTGATCAGCCGCCTTTTGGATCTGACGGAAGGTAAAAAAGTTCACGACATACTTTCCTCCGTCTCCAATGTCGGGATTGTAATAGACTTGTTCAACAAACCCGTCCTCCGGATAAACCCGGAACACATCGCCGTCCGGGTCCCCGTTCTCGATATGAAAAAGGTCCTCCCCTGGGACCAACCCCATCCGCCTTCCGTTCTCAAACCGGACATGGACCGTCCCGATATCGTCGACGTACAGAACCTCGCCTTTTGAGCCGGGGCCGACCGGACGGGGATCCTCTCCCAGCTGCTCCAGAACGATGACCGTTCCCATCTCATATTTTCTTTTGATCGCATTGATCTCGCTTAGATACATGCTGCTTTTTCTCCTTTTTCCGTTTTCTGCTGTTCCTGATAAAGTTCCCTGCGCCTTATCAGGTCCTCGTTATAGTCCTTTCCGTATTCCGGAAAGTGCAGTACGACCGTATATCCGATTCCGAGCTCGCGCCGGATGCTCTGCTCCGCCTCCCGTCCCGCCTTGTCCCTATCCAGTCCCAGATGGACCGTCCGGACCGTCGGATGTTCCTTCAAATACCGGTACAGAGCGTTCGGGGACAGTCCTCCGAGCGAGATCCGGTCCACGGGATAGTTGCTTTTCCTTAGCCGGCAGATCGTCGCGTGCGAAAGAAGATCGATCGCGCTTTCAAACACCCAGACCGATTTCGGGCAGTCGCATACCGGAAGCGAAAACGCGTAGCTTTTGTCGCTTCCGGCCGCGTCGTACTTGCCTTTTCCCGCCGTCGAGCGCATGCAGGCGTAGCGCGCCGTTCCGTCCTTGTCTTTTCCCACAAAGACGGCGGAAGGAGCGCACGCCTCCTTTTCGTACGCTCCCTCTTCGCTGCCTTTCCAGTACATTTCCGTCTGATACAGGATCCCTTTTTCGATGCACTCTTTGATGATCCACGGGTTGATGCCCCGTTTTTTCAGATACGCGTATACCGCTTCGTTGTCTTGAGCCTGCTCTGGCAGCAGCAGTTTTTTCTGCGGTTCCGGTTTTGGAACCGTCGGCACCGTCCGGGTAAGCGTCCTGCCGGGTCCCAGCAGTTCGTTCATCGCTTCTTCGAAGGTCCTTCCTTCGTACTGCGTTAAAAACGAGATCGTCTTTCCGCCCTTTTTCTGCGAAAACCAGTACCACTGGTTTCCCTTGATGTACAGGCTGTCATGTTCCGCGAGCCGGTACTGCGACCCCTTCGGGACCAGCCGGTATCCTCTGGATTCCAGATATCCGGCAAGATCCAGGCTGTCGGCCTGCTCGATCTGTTCTCTGGAAAAACCGCTCATTTTTCTTCCCCGTTCCGTTCCTTCCTTCGCTCCTGCCGGCCTGCGATCCCGTTGAACGCGAACGCCTTCAGCGATTCGATGTCCCCGGTCCAGAGCCCGCCGTCGATCACCTCTCCCGTCCGGTCGCTGATCAGATCATACACGTAGTTTTCGCCTTTCAGGTAATCGCTGTAGGTCTGGATCTCGTTTTCCAGCACCTGCTTGCAAAGGGGCACCGTGAAATCGTTCCAGGTCCCGAAGCGCTCCTTGACCTGCTCCCTGGTCGCGTAGATCCAGCCGATCTGTCCCGAATCCCACGGATCGGAATACGGAACGGTGGAAAGCGCGTCCCCGCCGTGCCGGTACCGGTAGACGGGAAGAAAGACATGGTCCTTGCAAAGCTCCGCCATGATCATCCTGTTTTGGACCCCTTTGGGAAGATTCAGAGCGCCGGACGCCGAAAGGTACGCTTCCGCCCGCTTTCCGGAACCGAAATGCTCCGTGAGCCGGTCCAAAAAGAACGCGTCCGGATCGGTAAATTCCGTTTTGTCTCCCGGAATCTCCCGGTCAAAGATCACGACCGTTCCGAAGTTGTCAAACGATCGCCGGGGGCTGACCGGATCCGGATCCTCCCGGACGGACAGCGTAAAACCGTTTTTATAAAACCGCTGTTCGTTCCGCTCCGCCTTCGGCAGCTCTTTTTTCACCCGGATCCGGTTTCCCTCAAACAGGAACGTTTCCGGTGTCTCATACCGGCGGCTGTACCGGTCGATCTGCTCGGGAGAAAGCGATCCGAAACTGTCTTCCCGCGTGCCCGTGATCAGGAACGTCCCAGCGATGATGTCGTAGACCTCCCCGTCCCGGTCAAAGAGCGCCCGGTTCAGTTCCAGGTTCTTCTGCTTTCCCTCCTCGTTGCAGATGATCGCAGCATCATCCTCGAACGGATAGACGGCCTCGATGAATCCGCCGACTTCCTTCTGAAGATCGGGCAGTTCTTCGCCGACCTCCTTGACATACGGCGCCTTTTTCGGCTCAACGACCAGAACCCGCATATGCTCTCTCCTTTGTTCCGATCCGCTGCTCCCTGCCTGCCGGCTCGACCCTGCACTGTTCCCGCTCCATCTTGTCCGCGAACTCGCAGATATGATAGATGCTGTTTCCGATTTCCAGATGGTATTCGTCCACATACCGGCACATCCGGACCGCCTGCGCCCCGCCGGGGTAGGTGATCCGGATCTTTCCGCCGTCCTGCAGACGGAACCGGTCCCGGTACTGAAGGTCGGTAAACCGAATCCCCTTTCTTGCGTTAATGATGTGCCTATCCAGGGGATCCTTCCGGTAGACGGTCAGGGTAAACCCCTCCTGACCGTCTTTGGGATCCATCCGGATCAGGTACGAATACCGGAACGTGTCCGTCCTAAGCGCATACTCCCCGCTTTCCGTTCTCCAGGACGGATGCGCCGCGCAGAAGCGCTTCAGCGCGTCCTTGCTCTTCAGCGGTCCGTACTCGCCGGCCTTGAGCGCGCTCATAGCCTCGGAGTAGTCATCTAAAAACTCCGGAGTCCTGAGATATCTTTTTTCGTCCTCCCACAGCGTATGGAACGAATCATTGTCCGGGTCCGCTTTTGCGTACAGATGCCCGACGCATCCGGTCTGCCCTGCGATCTGTGAGGACTGCTGATACAGATATTTCTGCTCTTCCGGAGCAAGTTTCCGATAGTTCAGATTCATTCGCTTTCTCCTTTTTCCCTGTCGTTGGTTCTGTTCTTTTTCCGGATCCTCAGAAACACGAATCCCCCGAAGATCAGAAGCAGAAGGATTCCCGCGATGATCGTCTTCAGCGGCATTTCACTTTCCTCCTTTTCTTCTTCGCGATCAGGATCACAGCAGCCGCCGCGCCTCCTGTGAGCAGCAGGATTCCAAGCAGCATGGCAGGACGCTCCCACCAGTCATTGTCCAGGCCGAGCTTGACAAACCGGCTGTTTTCGATCGTCATCCGGTACGGCTCTGCCGCTGTCATTTCCTTTGTCACGGTCAGTTTCTGAGCCGGGATCGGAAAATATCCTTCCGGCGTGATGTACTCCTCCATCCAGACTTCTCCGAGAGGCAGTCCGTAAAGGAGGATCCGCCCGTCGGAACCGGTCATCAGGAGCGAGACCGTACCGGCCGGGTCCGCGAACCAGCCGCCGTCCTCCGTCGGACGGAAGGACAGCGCAGAAAAACCGTCTCCGCTTTTGACCTTGACATAAAAGCCTGCTCCCGCAATCGGCTTCTTGCCGGAAGCGTCGACCTTTTCGATCACGACTCCGGTCGGACTGTTTTCCACGGCAAGGATCTTCGGACTTGAGATCCCGTCGGTCTCGGTCAGAGAGAACAGGATCTCTTCTTGTGCGATATACCCTTTCGGCGCGATTTCAATCAGCGTGTATTCCCCAATCGGAAGATAACGGAACTCCGCCCGTCCGTTCTCATCCGTGAAGAAGGTATCCTCCCCGTCTCTGGCAAAGACCCGGTAAGACCCGTCCTGTACCGGTACGGTCCGGACCGTCTGCCCGCTTGCGTCGGTCAGCTTAAATTCCACGCCGGAAAACGGCTGACCGGTAAACGTGTCGGTCTTTTCGACGATCAGAACCGTCGGTTCGTCGGTGATGTGGGTCGTTCCCGTCACAACGCCGTAGTCATCCACCGTAAAGGTGAAGGTTTCCGGATTGAGCGCGTAGCCGCCGGGCGCCGATGTTTCGGTGTAGGTATAGGTTCCGCTTTTCAGTTCCGTTAAGATGATCTGTCCGTTCTGATCGGTCTCTCCTGTAAAGACCACCGCTCCGGTCTCATCTTTGATCTCGACGATCGCGTCCGGCACCGGCTTTCCGTCAGTCAGGTCGGTTTTGGTCAGGATCACCCTGTTCGGGATGTCCGTCCGCTCGATCTCGATCGTCTCCTTGTCCATGGTGGACAGCACGATCTCCGTCACCTCGTCCGAAAGAAGGAATCCCTCCGGAGGCGTGATCTCCCGCACATAATAGGTCCCGGCAGGAAGATCCATGGAAATTGCGTATCCGTCTTCGTCCGTCGTCATGCTGCAGTAGAGAAGTCCGGCAGCGTCTCTTATTTCATACACGGCGCCCTGCAGCATCCTTCCCGGTTCTGTTTCGTCCTCCTTCCAGACCGCGATCCTTCCACGGAACCGCTCGTTATGGATCGGCCGGTCAAAGTAGTCCCGGTTGACGCCCGAAACATTCAGGGGATAGTTTTCCGTCAGCAGATGGATCGTATCTTCCGGGACCGCGAGCTCCCGCAAAAAGTAGTTTCCGAACGGAAGCTTTGCCGTGGTCTGCGCTTTTCCGTACTCATCCGTTGTCAGAACCTCCACCAGCGTGTTTTTCGGGATCACGGAGAAGTCCTCTCCCGTATACAGCCCGAACACCGCGCCTTCCAGGGGGTTCGGCTCGAATTCCATGACTTCGGTATTGAAAAAGTCCGTCATCTTTTTCAGGAGAACGCCCGTTTCGATCCGTTCGTTTTCAACGGAAAGCTGCTCGGTCACGATCGGCGTGTTCTGATCCAGATAGGCGAGTGTGACCGAATGCACGGCCGGATCCAGGCTGTATCCTCTTGCCGCTTCCGTTTCCCGGACCGTATACGTTCCGAGAGGCAGAAGCCCTGTTTCGGCGATTCCGCTTTCATCCGTTTCGATCGAAGCGACCAGATTTCCTTGTGCGTCTCTGATTTCAAAAACGCATCCGGGAATCCCACCGATCTCATACACCGGGGTATGGACCTGTCCGTAAGCTGTTTCGCTCATCCGGGTCCCCGTCAGGACTTCCCCTTTCTTTTCGATCCGGATCACGCCCTTTGCCGTTCCGTTTTCCAGTTCCAGCACCGCCGTTTCCTCCGCCGTGACGGACACCGGATACACCAGGCCGTCCAGCACATACGGGAAGACGGTCGAGAGTTCTTTGACATACCAGGTTCCGGTCTCCATCTGTTCGATCAGAACGGATCCGTCCTCTTCCGTGACCGTCTCGAGCGCCAAATGATTGCAGTCCGCGTCGGAATAGATCCCGAAGTGCACTCCTTCGATCGGACTGCCGCCCTCCCCGGTCTTCCGGATCAGCAGCGATCCGAGTGCCGGCGTGTTGATTCCGATGCCCGCTCTTGAGACCACCTGCGCGACCGTCGCGCACAGGAAGATCTTCTGCAGCGAAGTTCCCGACGGGATGTAGGCCGTGATGTTTTCCAGCGATCTGGTATCCTTTCCTGCCGCTGTGACCGTAAAGGTCTGGCCTGCTTTGGACAGGGGCGCCGTAAAGGAGATCGTCTCGCTCTTCGTTCCGGTATACCCGGTCATGGAAACGCCCTCCGGCAGGGAGGACGTGTCGATCGTATATCCGCTGTTGATGTTAATCAGCTCCACCGCTGTCGATCCGGTAAACACGTTCCCGCTCTTTGTCAGCGTCAGCGCCGACGGCGTGAACGTGATGCTGTGACTCAGCGTCTTTTTGTCACGCGCCATCTGCAACAGCTGATCCGCCCAGGTCAGAACGTGCTCATATCCGCGCTTTGCCCGGATATAGGTCGGATGCGCTTTCCGGTTGGTGAAGCTGTAGGAGCCTTCCTCCCCGTTCTCGCTGAGCCAGAACCGGATCGCGTTGGCCGTTGCCTGCCGCGCCTCGTCCTCCGTGAATCCCTCCGGTGTGTTGCAGGGATACCCGAACATCAGGATCGTCTGCAGTCCCGCGAGCGTCTCCGCTCCGAAGACCGCGGACGGCGCCGCCGCCGTGTAGGTCGATCCGTGGGGATTTCCTTTTCGGTGTTCGATGCAGTAGCATACCTGGCCGGTCGATTCGACCCAGTGCCTCGGCGTGTTCAGATCGTGCCACGACCCTCCCGAATAGTACTCCAGATAGTCGAACGCGCCGTTCTTCTCCGATTCGATCGTGACGGTCTGCTCAAACGGCTCCTCGTCCGCAAACGCTGCCTGTACCGGCAGCAACGCCGCTAAAAACAGGACGCAAAGCGCCAGTGTGATCCATTTCATCCATTTTCTCATTCTCTTTTTCTTCTCCTCTCTCAGCGCGCGTCTTTCTGTTCGCGCTGCCCTTGGCCGGATCCGTACCTCTGTATCCATCCGGCGCTGTTTTTCTTTCTGTGTTCCCGTTCCTCCTTCTTGTCAAAATTTGGTTTTTGTTTCATGAGCCGCTCAAAATCAGCGTCCTCTCCGTAAGCGAACATCATGCCCGCGCCTCCTTCCCGGACAGATTCCAATCATCCGTTCCCTTTTCCAGGTCCTTCAGCCTGATCTGCAGCGAATCGATCTGTTCGCTGACCAGCATGCAGAACTGTTCAAACACCGGTCCGTTCGCCGCGACCGCTTTCAGAAATTTCGGAAGCCGCTCCTCCATATTCCAGTAGAGCAGAAGGATCAGAAGATGCGCTTCCCGGTACGCTCCGTCATATACCGCCCGGCAGAAACGCTCCGCCAGCTCCTCCTTTTTCGACAGACCGAACATGCCCGCCACCGCCGACGCCGCAGCGTAGAGCGAGACAGGATCGACGCTCTGTTCCCTCAGCAGAATCCCGCTGCTCTTTAAATATCTTGTCCCCTTTTTGTAATCCAAGATCCCGGTTCCTCTTTCTCTCATTTTCTGATTCCTTTTCTGATTTCTCTGTTGTTTTTTCTCGTTGCCGTCCGGGCCGCTTTTTTAGAAAGCCATGTCGTTTTTCAGACCCCCGCATCCCGCCAGGCCGTCCAATGCTGTGAAGCGTTCAGGACGGAAGTATCATGATGGTGTTGCCCCTCCGGTTATTCAGTTTTCAAGGTGCCGAGGAACCGGTCCGATAAGGTCCCTCTATTAACTAGCTCAGTTGAAAGGCCTGTTTTTTCACAAAACGAGAAAATTTTATCAAGATTTTACAAAAGAGGCCGTTTTGGGGCCAAAAATAAAAAAAAGGCAGTGAACGGGCGCCTTTTTGAAAATGCTTCTTTTACAGTCCTTCTCTTGCCGGTTATACCAGGGCGGAAGCCGGGATGATGTTTTCACAGATTCTTCTTCCAAACAGTTTCCGGCCTGTTTCCGGGTTTCTTTTTCTTACGTTTCCTGCCCGATTTACTACCGTTCCTGCCGTTTCTGTGGTAAAGCAAGGCCGTGCGAAGTAAGATGAATGTGAAAAAAACAAAGAAAGGATTAATTATGAAAAAGTTTTTAGTACTGGTTTTCTGTGTCCTTTTCTCTCTGTCCCTGTTCGCCTGCGGTGCAAAAGAGGCAGCGCCTGCACAGCCCACGGCAGCACCCGCCGCTTCCTACCGGTGGGACTTTGTAAAGCGGAACGGCGGTGTGGATTCGCTGAAAGCCGCATGTGAGCAAAAAGGCACGATTGAGGAGCTGGCGTATGAAACGCCTCTGTATGTTTCCGATCCGAGCACGATCGTGACCAAGCACCTTTGGGTCTATCTGCCCTATGGCTACGATCAGAACAGACAATACAATGTAATGTATCTGATGCACGGCGGCGGCGAGAGTGAAATTTACTGGCTTGCCGATGAACGCTGGGGAGAAACGACGCGGAATGTTCTGGACAATATGATCCAAACCGGTGTCTGCGATCCGTTCATCGTCGTAACGCCGACGTTCTATCCGCCGGAAGGCGATTTTGAAAACCCGCAAGGCGCCGAGGATCTGACCTATGTCTTTGCCAAGGAACTCCGCAACGATATCGTGCCGTTTATCGAAGCGAAGTACAGCACATACGCTGCAGGCGATGTTTCGGAAGCGAATCTTGCCGCAACGCGCGATCACCGTGCTTTTGCCGGTCTGTCGATGGGTTCCATGACAAGCATCCACTCCGTGCTGATGCAGGACCTCGATCTGTTCGCATGGATCGGCTCTTTCTCCGGTGCGAAAACCGAAGTCAAAGATTTTCAGGACGCCCTGAACGCCGACGGCGTCAAGGATCTTCCGGTCAAATTCTGGTACAACGGCAACGGCAGGGCCGATATTGCACATGATGAACACGACGAATTCTGCCACGGTGTTCTGGAAGCCATGCCGGAGCGGTTCACTGACGGTGAAAACTTCGCGTGGATTGACCTGCGTGACGGCTCGCACTCCTATCAGAGCTGGATCGCCGATCTCTACAACTGTATGCTCGTATTCTTCAAATAATCGGAGGTTTCTATGAAAAAGATTATTGCATTCGCGCTTTGCACCCTGTTCGCCCTGACCCTGTTCGCCTGCGGCACAAAGGAGGCCGCGCCGGCACAGCCCACCGCCGCGCCTGCCGCATCCTATAAATGGGATTTCGGCAAGAAGAACGATGCGGTCAACGACATCAAGACTACGCCCGCTTCGCAGCAGGGCACGATCGAGGAGATCACCTACGAAACGCCTGCCTACGCCGTCAACGATCTGCTCGGTGCAGATGTGACGCTGACCAAAACCGCGACCGTCTATCTTCCCTACGGCTACGATGAGAGCAAGCAGTACAACGTCCTGTATCTGCTGCACGGCACCAAAGGCGAAGCGGACGGTCCGATGGAAGAGTTCTGGCTGAAGCAGTGGGGCGATACAACGCGCAACGTACTCGATCACATGATCGAATCGGGACTTTGCGATCCGGTCATCGTCGTCTGCCCGAACTATTATTCCTATGCGGACGGCTATGAACTCGGCAACGAACAGGCAAAGGCGCTCGGCGAAAAGCTGCATGACAGTTACATCTATGCCGACCATGCAGAGGACGGCGGCGAGCTTGACAACCCGCAGAACATCTGGCCGGTGTATTTCGGCAAGGAACTCCGCAACAACCTGATCCCGGCAGCCGAAGCCAAATACAGCACCTTTGCAGGCAAGAATGTTTCCGAAACAAACCTGATTGCCACGCGCGAGCATCGTGCCTTTGCAGGTCTTTCCCGCGGTTCGATGACGGTCATGCGCTCCGGCCTTTGCGACAACGCGGATATCATTGCTTACTTCGGCAACTTCTCCGGCATCTGGCAGGAGTTTGATGCCTTCAAGACCGCAATGAACGACACGTTCAAAGATTATCCGATCAGGTTCTGGTACAACGGAAACGGCAAAGCCGACTTTGCCAAGGCCGATCACGACGCGTTCCTCGACAAAGTCAAGGCGGAACTTGGCGACAAGTTTGTAGACGGTGAAAACTTCGCGTATGTGATCCTGCGCGACGGCGGACACATGTACTATTCGTGGCTCGTCGATCTTTACAACAGCCTGCTGGTATTCTACAAATAAGCTTCTTCATTCCCTCCTTCGGAATTCCTTCATCTCCTCCGGATTTCCGAAAATCCCAAGCAAGCGTCCCGGCTGCATTGTCGGGGCGCTTGTGATTCTCCCTCCTGTAGGGTTTAGTCGGTTCAGACGCATTCGGATCCGCAATCATTCATTCTTTCGAAAAAACCGTTCAAGAAAGGAACAGATTCCATGAATAAACGTCGTTTTTATCCTGCTTTATTTTCCATATTGCTTGTTGCATTTTTGATACTTGCATGCGCAAAACCCAGCCAAACTCCCGCTTCTCAGGTCCAGCCAACGCCTGAGCCGGAAGGTGTCAATTTCGTCACATACGGTCGTCCTGCAGACCAACCTGTCCGTATCCATACGGATATGCAGACAGAGATTCTCAGAGACACGTATAAAAAGCTGCACAAAGCACAAGGTGCCAAGGAGATCAGCCAACCCTATCCGCTGACGCTGGACTGGACCGATTGGGCAAAATCGCTGCAGAATCCTGCGGACTTTGTCATTGTTCTGACGGAACAAACCGATACATCTGAGAGTCGTCGGTTTGAAACAACCGGGACCACCTTGGAAATCACCAATCTGAAGCTGAACACCACTTATACCTGGACCGTTACCGCAAAAACCTCCTCCGGTGAGGTTACGGGAGACAAAAGCACCTTTCAGACCGTAGATACGATCATCCGAAACCTATCCGTGGACGGTGTTGCTAATGTGCGTGATCTTGGCGGATACCATACGATTGACGGAAAAACGATCCGGCAGGGTATGTTGATCCGTTGCGGCAGGCTAAACAAGAGCCGCACGCAGGAAGTCATGCTTGATATTACCGATTCCGGAATCAAAACCATGCTGGATGAATTGCATATTCGTACTGAAATCGACCTTCGTCGTACCGATAACGGAGAAGTCGGAGGCATCCAGTCCAGCGTATTGGGGGATGCGGTCCATTATTACTCTGTACCGATGGAGAACGCCCCTTCCGAGAATAACGGCGATGCGTTGCTTTATAACGCAGAAATGCTCCGCTATTTGTTTGAGATTCTGTCAGATGAGAGCAATTACCCGATCATCTTCCACTGTGATATCGGCACGGACCGTACAGGCATGGTTGCGCTGTTGATCAACGGAATGCTAGGCGTTGACGAAGAAGACCTCGGACATGATTATGTATTCTCCAATCTCGCAAAAATTGGCGGTTTTCGCTCCTATGATCGCTGGATCGAACAGCCCTATATGAAGCATATCCTCAACCAGCCGGGCGAAACGCTACAGGAAAAAATCATTGCTTCCCTTCTTGAGATCGGTGTTACAGAAGACCAGATGAATGCTATCCGCCAAATCATGTTGGAAAAATAACCGATAAACATAATTGACAGAAAAAACGGAGACGCCTGTTTCTGCCGTGGCGAATGTCAACGCTGAAACATTTCCATTTTAGACTGCAAAAAGTGAGGCCGTTCAAATCTGATGCCTCACTTTTTTATGTGATATGATAAATTGTATAATCTTCACTTTCTGTTATGGTATGCAGACAGCGCATCAAGCAGTGCCTTGCGCTTGGTACGGGAAACGTTGATCGTTTCCTCCCCCACCGTGACGGTGTTCTGTCCGACCTCGTCGATATAGGCAAGGTTGACAATAAAGCCCTTGTCGCAGATAAAGAACGTCGGATCGTTCAGTTCCTCGATCGTTCCTTTTAAGCTGCCGCGGACGCGATAAACATCTTTATGGGTATGATAGAACACATAATGTCCCTGTACCTCGATGTATTTCACGTCATCCATTTCGACCGTGGCAGTGCCGTTCTCGGTGCGTAAAAGCAGCGACGGACGCCTGCTTTCCGGCACAAATCGCAGAGCGCGGGTGAGCTTATACGAAAAAGTCTCATAGGAGACCGGCTTGACCACAAAATCCGTCGCGGCGACCTCATATCCCTGGATCGCGTACTGGGCAAGGTTTGTGACAAACAGAAGTATCACGCGCTCATCCAGCTCCCGCAGTCTGCGCGCGGTCTCCATGCCGTCCATACCCGGCATGTCGATGTCCATTAAGACAATATCATACTCAGGCTTGTAATTGGTCAGAAACAGTTCCGGAAACGAAAACAGGCTCGTCTGCAGCGGCTCGGTATGCGTTTCGGAATACCGCTCGACATAGGATTTCAACCGGTTACGGACGCGCTCATCATCGTCCACGATCGCAATGCGCTTCATAATCCTCCTTAATTGATCGGAAACAGAACATTGAGATAGAAGATACCGTCCTCGGCGCGCGTATTGACGCTTCCGCCGTATTTTTCGGCAATCAGGCGGATGCTCGTCATGCCGAAACCATGGTTGAATTCATCGCCGGTCGTCGTGCGCGGCAGGCCGTCCGAAAACGTCAGTTCTCCGACAAACGGATTCTCTGTACGAAGAAGCAGGAGTTTCTTTTCGGCGTGCACATCGATGTAGATGGAACGCTTGGCATGATCCTCGATCTTGCGAACGGCGTGGATCGCGTTGTCGATGATGTTGCCGAACATAACGTACTGGTCGGTAACCTCCATGAAGTTCAGCTTCGCCCCGTCGATCATGCAGACGAAGGTAATATCATGCTTTTTGCAGTAGTCGTTCTTTTCAGTGAAGATCACATCGAGCGTATCGTTTCCAGTATGAATCGCGGAATCAAAGCTGTCTACAAGCTGCATGGCTTCATCGATATGCTTCTGCTTGTCTCCATCCCGCTGCAGAGCGGCAAGCTGATACTTCAAATCGTGGCACTTGCGGTTGATCGCGTCGATGTTGGACTTGGAGAGCTTATACTGCTGCTCCTTCTCCGCAATGATCTTTTTTGTGACTTCCAAAGCCCTGTCTTTTTCACTGACAGAACGGATGCCGAATTGGACAAACAGGCACAATACGCAGCTGGTGATCGACCAAATATATTCGATCATGCTTGTCACCGTGGTAGAATACACATCCCCGTACAAATCAATGGTGATACTTGTGATCTGATTGACCGTCAGCACGATTCCGGTTAATAAAAGCACTTGTGCCGTCGCCTGCTTACCGATGTTGATATGCTGCATATGGCGGATAATGGCGAAATAGGCCGTAAAGAATACCACCGCATCACAAAGCACGATGATCGCGTACGACCAAAGACGAACCTCCGAAGAAGTCGAGTTGAGATGTCCGAACTGATCCGGCAGCACAAGCGTGACTAACGAATTCAGCATGGACGCGATACGCTGCACGGAATAAGATGCGATCCCGAGGTACAGCGTCGTGCGGAAAGTATTCCGATAACAGAGGCCGATATACAAAAACGAGATCAGAATGATCGGCAGATGGAAGAATACACGCATTTTTTCCAATGGAACGCAAACCGCATACAATACAATCAATCCGGCGCACAGTGCAACGCGCACTCCAAAGTACGATTTTCGTTCGATCCGCATACAGAACAGCGTATCAAGCACGCCGAACTCGACAGCAATGATGAAAACGATCGAAACAAGGTGCATATTCATACTCCGTTCAAGTGCTCCTTTCATCTTACTACGGCACAATTTAAAACGCAAGCCGGGAAACGGCAAAGTGTCCGTATACGGGCATTTTGCGCTTTCCCGTAAAGCGGGAACCGGCAGACCGATCTTTTGATCGGTCTGCCGTCGTTCTGGGAGTGGTAAATCAGGAATGATGCGGTACTTCGCTGGTGACAATACCCATAGCGGTGTTGACCGTGATGGTGCCGAGCGCCGGATTCCAGGTGCCGAGCAGCTCTGCATCTTCCGCAGCAGTCGCAACAACGCCGTTCATGTTCTGATAACCGTCGGTCGGAGCAGCCAGTGTGATGGTCTTGTTGCCTTCGGCGTCTGCGGTACCGGCAGTATAGGTGCCCTTAAACATCGTCTTGGTGTAGAACACGATGACGCCGGAGACCTGGTTTACGAAGAAACCGTCTTCGAGGTTGTAGGTGCCGTCGCCGTTGAGAACGAGAACGAGGCGGTTGGTGATGATGCAGTCGCCTTCATAACCGGCTTCTACCCAGTCAGATTCGGCGGTGTACACTTCTGCGGGGATCGCCTTTGCGCCGCAGGCGACAAATGCGAGCATCATAACGAGTGCAAGAACGATTGCGAGAGTCTTTTTCATTTTCAATTCCTCCATTTGATTTTTGTTTTTAGATGGTTTTTATTTCAGCCGCAGTTTGCGGTTTATGCCTTTTCGATCTTTACGACCGACTTCTTCTTTCCCTTCAGGATGCCGAGCACGATCAGCGCTGCTCCGCCTAAGACCAGCACGCCGCCGAGGCCGAACAGTGCGAGCTTCCAAGGCGCGACGCCGTATTCGACCGTGGAGCCGTCGGACAGGCCGTTAGCCGCATTTGAATGGATCGTCATGTAGGCGATGTTCTTGACCGCCTGCCGCATGGCCTTCTGTGTGGAAGGATTGCTCGTATCGGCAAACTTCGACGGGAGCGTCGAGATATTCGCAAGCATCAGGTCGTTGCCGTTCGATACGCCCCATTCACAGTTCATGTAAGCCGTGCCGTTGTAGTCCGTGATGACACAGCCCAGGAAGCCCCATTCGCCGCGCAGTACATCGTTCAGCAGTTCGCCGCAGCCGCCGGTCCATACGCCGCCGAGGCGGTTGAAACTCGACATGACCGCGATGGAACCCTTCATGAGCTTGTGCTGCACATTGCCGTTTTCATCCAGATACTTCAGATCGAGGACCGGGTTCTTGATGCAGAGCTCAAACGCCTTGAGATTGAGCTCGCGCATCGCCTGTTCGTTTGACCAGACGGCAGGACCGTTGTGGTCGCGATACATTTCGACGTCGTTCAGCGCAAAGTGCTTGACATAGCACGCAAAGCCCTTATTGACAGCGCCCTGGATCGTGCCTGCGCAGGTCTTGCCCGCCACGACCGGATCTTCGGAATAGTACTCAAAGTTTCTGCCGCAGAACGGGGTACGATGCAAATCGTTGCCAGGCGCATACCAGGCGTCCACACCGCCCAGAACGGCTTCATTTCCGACCGCGTTGCCGTATTCTTCGGCAAGGTCCACGTTGTAGGTTGCCGCAACGAGCGTTCCGCAGCAGTTGAAGTTGCCGGAAGCCGAGAAACCGATGCCGCCGTACTGTTTCAGTCCCGCAGGACCGTCGGTCGCATTCGTCTTGGGCAGCCCGATCGAGCCGACCGGAACCGTGCCCTGGTTGCCGGCGCAGATCACGTTGGTCATGTCCTTGACCGAAAGCTGATCGAGGAGCTTCTCCCACCGCGGATCGTCGTAGGCCGCGCCGCGGAGCGCGATCGCGTTGATCTTGTTGTCGGCGCCTGTCGTCGGTGCCGTATCGCTGCTGTCGTAATAGTCCGGCTTGTATTCACCCATCTGCTGTACGAGTGAATCAGACGCCACCAGATCCGCTGCCGTAGGCGCGGTCGGGAAAGTTCCCGCAAAGTCCGCACGGCTCAGGATTGTCGCCTTGCCTTCTTCAAAGTGCTCGTTCATCCAGCCGAAGCGCGTCGTCGCCGCAACGACGGTGTGATTCTGCTTCCATTCATCGGAAAGGTTGACCAATTCTCCGGTCTGCGCTTCGATTTCGGTTGCACGCGGATTGCTCTCGTTGTACACAACGGTCTCGGGAACCGTGTATGTCCACTCGCAGTCCTCACCGTAAACCTCATGTGCGTTCTTCCGCACGGAGATTACATAATCGCCTGCTTCGAGCACATAGCAGCCTTCGCCTTTGTAATCGAACGACGCCATATCCTCGGTCTTGAAGGAAACCGTATAGGTCTTCGTTTCACCCGGCTGCAGCAAGTCGGTCTTGACATAGTTTGCCAGAACGACCTCAGCCTTTTCGATACCGCCCTTGGTGTACGGTGCGTGGTAATAGACCTGTACAACGTCCTTTCCTGCCACCGAACCGGCATTCTTCACCTCGACGGTCACTGTGATCTCGCCGTTGTCTTCCTTTGCCTCGGCGATCTTCTGTTCGAAGGAGGTATAGGAAAGGCCATAGCCGAACGGATACACAACCGCGCTGTCATAGTCGATAAAGCCTTCCGCTGCCGCGGTCTCATAATAGCGATAGCCGACATAGATGCCTTCCTCATACTCGACCATATGCGCTTCATATGGCGTGTTCGTGTACGTAGATACGACTGCGTTGGCAAAGGTCGGATCCTTCGTGAGGTCCGCCGGCCAGGTATCGACCGTATGTCCGGACGGATTGACCGCACCCGCAACGATCTCTGCCAGAGCAACATTGCCGCGGCTGCCGGGATAAGCAAGCCAGACGATCGCGTCGACGTTCTCATCCGCTTCCAGTTCGCCCAGTTCCATAACGTTGGCACTGTTGACGATGACGATAACTTTGTCGAAGTTTTCCTCGACGTGCTTTAAGAGTTCCTTTTCTTCAAACGTCAGCTCCAGAGAGTGCTGCCCGTCTGTATAGTTGGCTGTTTCCGGATGATCGGCTGTCATAGCTGCCAGTTCCGTGGAAGCGATCGCGCCTTTGAGGTCGGTCGAAAGGTCCATGCCCTCGCCGCCGGAACGGCCGATTACCACGAACGCTGCGTCCTTGTAGCTCGCATAGGAACCGGTGACCGCGCCCGTATAGTAGCTCATCGGAAATTCACCGATGTAGAAGGTCAGCGCCGGAAGTTTATCCATTGCATTATAGCCGGTCGGAACCTTGTCAAGATTGTCGGCGTAGAGCTTGGTCAGCGTATCGTTGACCTTGAAGCCCTGCGCGGTGAACGCTTCCGCGATCGGGGTGCATTGACTCGCATCGCCCGCACCGGAGCCGGTACCGCCCCAAACGGTGTCTACGCTTCTTCTTCCGAACAGGGAAACGCTTTCATTACCCGCAAGCGGCAGAATGCCGTTGTTCTTCATCAGGGTAATGCCTTCTTCAGCGATCCGCTTGGTCACATCCTTGGCGATTACATCCACTTCATCCGCAGTGGGTTTATCCGCCTTGTAATACTCGGAATCCCAGTTTTCGCTGCCGGGCTTTGCGACGACCTTCGCTTCGCCCATGCCGACATAGGTGTTCAGTACGCCCTCAAAGTACATGCCCACTGAAACGATCGCCACTGCGAGCGCCACAAGCACTGCGCCGATCGCGATCAGAACCTTGCCGGAGCCTTTTTTCTTCTTCTCCATCGGAAAACCTCCTTGTTTTTATCACGTCCAATATAAAAAAAAACGCCCTGTTTTGCCATAAAAGTGGCAGGAACGGTAGCAAATCGGGCAGGAAGCGTAAATGCATTAAGAAATATGACATCAGCCGCAAGCCCCCGATCCGTTCCCGATTTCTGCAGCGCGAACCATCCTGTCAGGTTCTCTTTCCTGATTACTGTTCGCAGACAAATACGCCCTGATCGTTTCCTGTTTCGCCCCCAAATAAAAAAAGACCGATGATTTTTCATCGATCTCAATTCAGTTCGTTTTTTTTAGGCTATGGCTTGATCAGACTTCGGCAGCCCAGTTTTTGAGCACCTCGTACAGCTCTTCGAAGGAGGAAGCGCAGTAATCGATCTCATATGTTTTCCGTGCCGCTTCGATATCTCCTTTATCAATATTTCGTTCAAAATTTGACAAAAATCTGCGCCCAATCAAGAGCAATTGGATGAGCAACAATTAACAGAATCAGATCGTTTTTCTGCAAAATTACTTGATTTTTTCCTCGAAATGGCGATAAATCACATAATAATGCAAGCTAGCCAACGTCGCATGGAATATTCACATTGACAAAAGGCACATTTAATTGAAATTATTGGCTAAGAAGCTCACCTGGATGGCGCTCAGAAATAGCTTTCGAAAGTTATACCATATTCACAACTCCATTATTGACTTATAACGCAAAAAGAGTTAAAATACAGATAATAGTTGAGAAAGGAGGGCGAGGCAATGGAATACTTGAACCAGGTGCTTGGAGTAAAGGTTATGTATCAGGACGGAGCACTTAAGCCTATGCCGAATTTCATTGATGCCCGCTATAGAATACAAAAAGTTACGCTTGATGGTAAAGCAGCACTTTTCGTCTATCCCAAGGAAGAACTTGATTCTGTAGATGCAGTCAAGAAACATCTGGAAAGAATTCAAAAGGCTGAGGGAGAACCAGCAGTCCTGATACTTGATCGTCTGACCTATCGGCAGAAGCAGTATTTACTGCGTGATCACATCCCGTTTGTCGTGGAAGGCAAGCAGATTTATCTTCCCTTTATGGCAGTGTATTTACAGGAACGTGGAGATGGCGAGAGACAGGAGACAACCACAATGCTTCCATCAGCACAATTACTGCTGCTGTACTATATCTACCATGGGTGTGGCGAGCTGTTAACCAGTGAAGCTTGCCAGGATCTTGGTTTCACAGCGACTTCCATCTCGAGAGCGTCGAGGCAGCTTGAAGAGATGGGTTTGATTCAGGCAGAAAAAAGAGGCGTGCAAAAGATTCTCTACTCTGATAAAACTCCAATGGCTCTATTTGCTGCAACAAAAAATCAAATGGAGAACCCAGTAAAAAGGGTCATCTATGTTCCAAGAGCAAAAATAAACGATCAGCTATTGCTTGGTGGTTATTCTGCGCTTTCGGAATACACGATGATGAATCCTCCCACAGTAGAGTGCTTTGCAACAGATAGCATATCCGCGTTGGAGAAGGTAGCGTCTGGCAAACTTCATAACTCTGAAGATCAATGTGAAGTTCAACTCTGGCGGTATGATCCGAAAAAGCTGGCTGCTGGTAACAGCATCGACAGACTCTCTCTTGCTCTTGCTCTGGACAAGGACCGGGATGAAAGAGTGGAGGAAGCGGTAGAAGAAATGCTTGAGCAAGTTTGGAGGGATATCGATGGTCAGAGGAATTGACAGCTTCAGAGATTGGTTTCGGGGATATGAAGAACAGTATGCTATCATTGGCGGTACAGCTTGCGATTTGTTGATGGCTGGTGAAGGCTTAACCTTCCGAGCTACAAAGGATATTGACCTTGTACTGATTGTCGAAGCAGTTGATGCTACATTTGGGCAACAGTTCTGGAAATATGTGGTTGCAGCGGGTTATGAGAACAAGAATAAAAGTACAGGCGAACCGCAGTTCTATCGTTTTACAAATCCGCAATCGCACGACTATCCAACCATGATAGAACTGTTCACACGAAAGCCGGATTCAATTGTCCTTCCGCACGATGCGGTGTTGACCCCACTTCCAATTGATGAGGAAGTATCCAGTCTTTCCGCAATATTGCTCAATGATGATTACTACGAATTCTTGAAGCAGGGACGAATTCGCGTATCAGAGGTCACAATTCTGGATGCTCCTTATCTAATCCCTTTCAAAGCGAAAGCCTGGCTTGACCTTTCAGACAAAAAGGTCGCTGGCGAACATGTTGATAACAAGAATATCAGAAAACACAAGAACGATGTGTTCCGTCTGTCTGAACTACTCGACCAGAATCAAGGGAAACTCTCGTATCTACCGGATGCTGTAAGAAACGATATGATTGAGTTCTTTGATAGAATTTCGTCTGAAGAGGTTGATCTGAAACAACTACAAATTCGTGGAAAGACAAAGCAAGAGATTATAGAGCAACTGATGTTCATTTACAGTTAATGGGCTGATTGCCTTTAGGACAATTCTTTGAAATCTTGTTTTTGTGCTTGCTATTATCATCTGACGACGTTCATTCCGGATGCAGTTGATATAGCTGTACCAAGGAAAGCAAAGAGGTCTGTATCCGCCGTCATTTTTTCATCGATTTCAATTCAGTTCGTTTTTTTCAGGCTATGGCTTGATCAGACTTCGGAAGCCCAGTTTTTGAGTACTTCGTACAGTTCTTCGAAGGAGGAAGCGCAGTAATCGATCTCATATGTTTTCCGTGCCGCTTCGATATCTCCTTTCGGCTGAAACCAGACGGAAGTCAGCGAGGCGTTCTTTGCGCCGAGCATATCGGAGGTCAGCGAGTCGCCGATGACGATGCATCTCTCCTTCGGTTCCGCGACGCCCTCCAGCACGATGTCGAAAAACCCTTTTGCCGGTTTGTCCACTCCCATCCACTCGCTGACGTAGATTTTTTCGAAATAAGGAGCAAGTCCCGTCGAACGGATCCTTCCCTCCGCGTTGACCGTTGCGCCGTTGGACACGACATAGCACCTGGAATCCGGAATATTCGCTTTCAGTTTTTTCAGAAATTCCAGAGCGCCTTCCAGGAGCACCCCGTTCTGCGACATCGTAAGGATAAACTCATCGTTGACCTTTAATGGATCCAGATGGGAAGCGTCTCCTTTGCAGAATCCGAAAAGATCCGTAAATCTTCTGACGAAAAGTTCCGTTCTCGAAATGGTTCCTTTCTCCAGTTCCAGCCAGAGCGATTTGTTGTATTCCTTGAAATGCCGATAGCATTCATCTGAATACTTCAGACCGCTCTTTCGGATCACGATCTCCAGCGCCTTTTTTTCGGACGCGTGAAAATCGAGCAGCGTCTGGTCCAGATCGAACAGAAAATTATGATGCATCTTCCGGATTTCCCTTTCTTTTGGCATTTCGTTTCTGCACTCTTCCATATAGATTATGCCAGATATTCCGCACAATTCAATACGATTGTCGACATCAAAATCAATTCAGATCATTTCGGACAGAAACTCTTTTCTTCCCATTCCTTCCTGCACTGTTCAGGTAAAAATGATCCCTTTTACGGCCTGTTCAGGCCGGCGAGCGCTGTCCGTTCCCCGACCGTATTCGTTGTCAGCGTCGTCACTCCCGCGTGCTGTGCCCGGAACATGGCATCCGCCCCGTCTATCGTCCAGAGATTGATCAGAATTCCGCGATGACGGAATGCGGCAACTCCTTCCGGCGTAAAGCTCATGCTCGGACTGTAGCCTACAAGCTGTCCGGTAGTGTTCCGGTAAAAGGAGCTCAGGTACTTATCCGGCTCGCTGATCCCGACATTGGCCAAAAGAGAAGCAGGCACTTCAGGGATTTGTTCACGTGCGGCAGCGATCTGCTCCGGCAGAAAACTGATAATCGAAATGCGTGACAGCAGGTTTCGTGCTTCCGCCAGTTTCCGGATCAGCCCGGCACAGCCCGGGTTGTCCGTTTTGATCTCGATTACAAGATGTACCGTATTGTCCTGCATGGCATCCATAAGCTCATCCAGGAAGGCAAACCGCTCGTCTGCATATGCTTCTTCAACCTTCAGCGGGAGGGCTTTCAGCTCAGCCCGCGTAAGGTCCTCCGCTCTTGCATCGGTTCCGCCGGTTACATACATACCGACGGTTTCGTTATGGCAAATCACGGCATGGCCGTCCTTTGTGATATACACATCACACTCTACCGCGTCCGCACCGGCCCTGACCGCTTCCTTAAAAGAAGCGAGTGTGTTTTCCGGCGCATGATCATGTACGCCCCGATGCGCGACGATGAACGTTTTCCGGACGACGGACGGTTCCGGCGCAGCGGACGCATAGACGCGGTATGCCGCCTGTGCGTCGGCCGTCACAACCATGTCCGCACCGCATTGCAGCGCCGCCTGCACAGCTTCCTCTGCCTCAGCCTCCGGTTTCAGCACGACGGCAATCCAATGCAGCTGTAAATCGGCGGCTTCGTCCGCGGTGATCTGCGGGACGGAAACAACAGTCGCGCCCGCCCGCCAGACTTCCTGTGAAGTCGTTTCGGTCACACGGTCTGCCATCAGCACTTTACCGACGCCGATGGCCGAAACAGGCTGCAAGATCTCCGCCGTCCCGGCCGCCACAAGAAAGTCCATGGTCCGCGAGGCTTTGGTAAAGGCCTGCAGCGATTCTGCTGCCGATACGCTCGGAATCTCAAACACGGGGATAACCGTACCGTAGCACTTTGCGAATACCTCACACAGCGGTATTTCTTTCTCCTGCAAACATACCGCATTCCCGGCATTATTCAGCATAAACCATGCTCCTTGCGGTGCCGGCGCTGACGCAAGCGCCTCAAACTGTGATACGTTCTCGACCTTCTGTATCACCGTCGGCGGACAAAGATACGCCGTTTCCGGCTCATAGACCGTCCGGATTCGATCCGGTTCGGCAAGCACGGGCGCTTCGGATGCTGTGCTTTCCTCTGAAGCAGCCTCAGCAGAAGGTGCGCTTTGTGTCTCAGCAGCCTTCTGACAGCCGCACAGAAGCATCAAGCAAAGCAGAAGGCAGAAGACGCCATTGCAAATCTGTTTCCCCTTCATGTTCAAAAATACCGTTCCTTACTGCCCTTTCTGTTATTGGATGTGCTCAACCCAAAGGGCGACCGCTTCGTCGATCCAGCCCTCTCCCTCTGTGCCCTGTGCAAGGCCGATGCCGTGCCGTCCGCCGGTAAAGTACCGGGTGATATGCGGCACGTTGTTTTCCTCCAATACTGCATCCATTCGGTCAACCTGCGGCTTTAAGCCATCCTCCACAAAGATCCACATATAGGTCGGCGGGAACGTGCTGTCAACCTGCTGATCGACGGACAGGCTCTCGATCAGAGCCGCGTCTGCGTTTTCCGGCAGCAGGACGAAGTCCGAGCGGTTCTCCAGGCTGATGAGCGGGTAGCAAAGAATCACAGCGGCAGGCTTCGCTTTGCCGTATTTGGCATAGCCGACCTCCGGCGTGGACCAGCAGCCGACAAGATGTGCGCCTGCCGACGAGCCGATCACCGCGTAATTGTCCATGGAAACCTGCCAATATTCGCTGTTCTGAGCAATAATGTCAAGTGCCAGATTCACATCGTCGAGCGGCGCCGGATGCGCCATCTTGATCGAATATTGCAGAATGATCGCATTGTAACCGAGTTCCTTGATGCGGGCGGCATAGGCGTAGCCTTCGTTGCCGTAGGGCGAACAGGCTTCATATCCGCCGCCGGGACAGACCAGCACAAACGGCTTGTTTTCCCCGACGAGAACCGGTGTCAGCGAAACCTGGCTTTTGTTTTCGTTGATCCGGATCTGATAGGTCTTGTATTCCTCCGTTTCCATGCTGCTTGGCAGCGTATAGATCGGATAGTTTGCCTCGCAATCCGCATATGTGACGGTAACAGTCTTTTCTCCCGCCGGAGCAAACGGCGGCTTTTGATATCCGCAGTTCTCTGCGGGAATCGGTTCACGGCTGCCGTCGTCGTAAACGGCGGTAACGACCAGGCCGGCCGGATCGATTTCCTGTCCGGACAGATACCAGTATTTTGCCTGCGACGCGTCAACTTCGATGCCCGTCACCGTGCGCTGCGGCGCCTGTGCCGCTGTACAGCCGAGCAGCGCGAGCAGGATCGTCAGCAAACCGATACAACCGATTTTTCTCATTTTCTTTTCCTCCTGTTTTTCAGAAAATCAGTCTTCCAGCAGTATTTCACGAACGGAAGCGATCTGTTCCGCCGTTATGCCGCATTCGCTCATAAGATAGTTGGCAACGGCGTCCGAAAGCAAGCCGGATTCCGTGCCGTAATACCGCAGCATCATGGCGTTGGTCGTCTCCCATACGCGTTCTACATGATGCGTACCCGCCGGTACACCGTCGCCCGAATATTTCCAGTCCTTTTCGCGGTTCATATTTCCGACCGCCGAAAACGCCGACAGCTCATATTCCTTTGTGATGTCCTCGAAATCCACGCCCAGCAGTCCGAGGATCAGATACGCTAATGTTCCGGTACGGTCCTGCCCGATCAGGCAATGGAAGTAGACCGGATAGTTTTGCTTATCCGCAAGCAATGAAAAGATCTGACGGAATGCCTCCGGGGAGCGTTCGTCAAAATAAACCGTATCCGTTGCGGTATCCGCCGGGAAGATGGACGTATAGCCGCGATAGGTCACACGAAGATAATTGCAGTTTTCAAACGCAGCTTCGGTTTGTCCGCCGTAATCGGTATCATCCCGCAGGTCGATCTCCGTTTTTAATCCCCACCGGCCGATCACCGTGCGGCCGTAATCCGTGAGCCGGTGCGTCTGATTGGTCGTTCCGTTCGGATACAGGAACATACCGCCGCGGTACAGCATGCCGTACTTCACGGTTTTGCCGTCAGCCGCAGCATAGCCGCCGAGATCGCGCACGTTTTTCACGCCGGACGCATCAACACGCTCCCTCGCCAGAATGATACGCGGACCGTCGCCGCTGACAAACGAACCCACGGCGGAGCTGTTGCCGTCCGCATCCTTCACGCGGTACCAGTATGCGGTATTGGGATACAGATCGCCCGGGCGGATGCGGTCGCGCTCGGTCGACAGCTTGACAGCCGTTTGAAAATCAGGATCCGTTGCGTACTCGACCGTATACGGCGCCGTGCCGCCGGACCAGCGCAGCTGCAAGTCCTGCCCGTCGTGTGCCTCAACAGTCGCTTTGAAGCAGTTTTCTTTCAGATAAGCGAGGCTGTCCGCAAAGTCCATCTCCCAGTACGTCGTGATCACTTCATCGTTCAGCCGGATCATGCCGCCGTCGTGCTCGGAGATCAGTTCGATCACCGTCGCCGGTGCCGGTTCCTCTGAGGGAGTGGGTGTGACGGTCTGCTTCGGCGCACATGCCGCCAGGAGCAGCAGCGCAAGCAGGAAGCCCGCAATCCGAACCATTGTCCGTTGTTTCACGGGAAGCTCCTTTCTTACCGGAAGAACTTCGGCAGCGCGTTATACAGGCAGGTCAGCCAGCATTCATAGGTATGGTTCGCGCCGTAGACATCGACCATGTCGCAGTTTTGCCCGTCGGTCAGCCGGTCCACGCCCGCGACAAGCTTCTTATAGGTTTTATGCACATCTCCGTAAAAATCGCCTCCGGTCTTGTCCTGATCGCCGATCGCGCAGTACCAGTAAGCGATGGAATAGTCCTTTTCAGGGCCGTTCAGCGCCTCGATGACCGCGTCCACATCCGTCGCAGGTCCGCTGAACGAGCCGATATAGGCAAAATACGGCAGGCAATAGGTCATAATCGAGGTAAAGCTCGTCATACTGCCGAGCGACAATCCTGCATAGGCAAAGTGCTCACGCTGTGCGATCACTTCGTCCGTCGTCTTGGCGTAGGTCGAATAACGCTCCACGACGGCAGGCAGCAGGTACTCAGTCAGCTCATGCCCGAAATTCGCGGCGACATATTTGTTTTCTTCCTTGTAGTTGTCATGATCGTTGTACAGAGACGGCGTAACGACGATGCACGGCCCGGCTTTGCCGGTGCCGATCAGATAGTCGAGCATCTCTTTGGTGTAGTTGCCGGTGGAGACATAGGTCGAATCATCCGCGTGATACGGTTCCTGCGCGAGCCAATAACCCGCCTGATCGGTCGAGCCATGCAGCAGAAACAGAACGTTATAGGACTTTTGGGGGTCATAACCATAGGGCAGATAGACGAACGCTTCCTTTTCGATCATCTTCTCCTCCCCTGTCAGGGATTGGATATTGAAGGCAAAGGTTTCGTAGGTCATGCGCTCGACAGTGCCCTTGTTCTCATGACCTCCGCTTTTCAAAATGTCCATCACTTCGGTGTTGCGCTTGATGCAATCCCAAAGGAACTCGGTCTTCTTTCCGCAGAGCGTGCACGTATCGCCTACATAATGGTGATCGATGCGCCTGTTGCAGACAAGGCAGCGCGTCGTTTCGGGATCGTGCTTTTCATGCTTACAGTTGTCGGGATTAACCGGCTCCGGCTCGGTCTTGCAGGCAGTGAAACCCGACAATAAGCACACCAGGCATAGACAAATGCAGAGAATCCTTTTCATACCAATCCTCCTCTTTTTTTAACTGTGTTCGCATTCGTGCGACAGTCACACATTACTGAAGGCATTTGCTAAATCTATTTTATATATGATTTTTACAGAAAACTACTTATACAGCACAAGTTTGCTTTTCTGACGCTCAGCCTTAGCGTGGCTTCCTTTATAATCGGCTGGAGGAAATACTGCAGATGTTATTCTTTTGAGGATGGTAGCAAAAAAAGGAGCACCTGTGATCGTACAGATGCTCCTGTTATGCCATATATTCTGTTCAAATCAACATGATAGTCATCTTCAGAAACTGTTTAGACGGTTCCGGTCAGAAGCACCTTTCTTTCCGTTCCTTCTTGCACCGGTCGATATGTCCGCAGCGGTAGCAGAGCTCGTTGTCGCAGACGCCGTCGTTGTTAAAGTACGACAGGATATTGTTTACCGTTGTTTCGGCGATGTTGTTCAGCGCCTCTTCCGTTAAAAACGCCTGATGGGACGTGATGATCACGTTGGGCATTGAGATCAGCCGGGAAAGCAGCTCGTCGTTCAGGATATGTCCGGAACGGTCTTCGAAGAAGATGTCCGCTTCCTCCTCATATACATCCAGGCAGGCCGCGCCGACCTTGCGCGCCTTGATGCCCTCCAGCAGCGCTTCCGCGTCGATCAGTCCCCCGCGGGAGGTGTTGATGATCACGACGCCTTTTTTCATTTTCGCGATGGAATCTGCGTTGATCATATGCCGGGTCTCCTCCGTCAGCGGACAATGGAGGGAGATCACGTCGCTGCGGGAAAACAGTTCCTCCAGGGGAACATACTCGATCCCGCTGTCCGGCACGGGGAAAAGATCGTAGGCGATCACCTTCATGCCGAAGCCCTTGCAGATATCGATAAAGATCCTTCCGATCTTTCCGGTCCCGATGACTCCTGCCGTCTTTCCGTGCAGATCGAACCCGGTCAGCCCGTTCAGCGAGAAGTTGAAGTCACGGGTACGGTTGTAGGCTTTATGGATCCGGCGGATGGAAGTCAGCAGCAGAGCCATGGCGTGTTCCGCCACTGCGTACGGCGAATAGGCCGGGACGTGAACGACATGAATCTTGCCGAAAGCGGCGTGCACATCCACGTTGTTGTAGCCTGCCGAGCGGAGCGCGATCAGCCGGATGCCCAGGTCGTAGAGCCGGTCGATGACCTTCGCGTTCACGGTATCGTTGACGAATACGCAAACAACGTCGCAGCCTCTGGCAAGTTCCGCAGTATCCTCGTTCAGTTTTGTTTCCAGGTAACGGAACTGCATATCGTGCAGCTGTCCGTATTTTTCAAATGACGGCTTATCATAGCCTTTCGCGTCATAGAACGCAACTTTGATCATATAAGTACCTCCTCGTTTTCGGTATTTTCTTGATGTCAGGAATGCGGAATCTCCAGCGTGTCCAGAAGTTTTTTAAAGGTATCCTGTCCCTCCAGACAGGTATCCGTCAGCCAGCCTTTTTCCTTCTCCCAGTTGGACAATCCGCGGTAATAATATGCTTTTTTCGAATCTTCTATGAGAAACGGAATGATATTGTGATGCAAACATTCCTTCAGTGCGATCAGCCTTCCCACCCTGCCGTTTCCATCCTGAAACGGATGGATCTGCTCAAAAGCGGCGTGAAAGGAGATCACATCCCGAATGGTTATTTCGCTCTTTGCATTGTAACCGGCAAGCAGGGCTTTCATGGCTGAGGGAACATCCTTCGGGCTGGTTGTCTCATGACCGCCGATCAAATTGGCGCGGCGTTTATAATCACCGACAGCAAACCAGCTTAATGCGGAGTCCCGCGTATCATGCTTCAGAAGATAGTGCAGATGTTTGATCATGTCCTCTGTCAGTTCTTCTTCCGCTATATCGATCACATAGTCGATCGCACGGAAATGATGGACCGTTTCCAGTACATCATCTACCGGGATGCCATCGCCTGCATCGATGGTATTGGTTTCAAAAATCAGTCTTGTCTGATCTTCGGTCAGCCTGCTTCCTTCGATATGATTGGAGTTGTAGGTCATCCGGACCTGCAGTTCGTGATAGAGTCCGCCGGAAACCTTGGCGTCCTTTTCTTCCCTCAGAATCTGCAGAATCGGATTATCGCTGATCTGTTCGCAAAGATCACCTGCGTCACAGTCCAGATAGGCCGCAATTTTCTCCAGCGTCAGATGTGACAATTTTTCGCCCTTTGCGATTTTTGCAATGGTACGGGAAGATATCCCGATCTCTCTGGTCAGGTCGGTTTTTGTAATTCCCTTTTTCTTGAGCTGAAGACAGAGTCCCTCGTAAGATGTCAACTTCCTGACCCTCCATTTCCTTTACTTATTTTACCATTCTGTCGGAAACAAGTAAAGTTTTTTGTCGCGTTTTCATGTAAAAAAGTACAGTTTACCCCTGGAATAGTGGATTCAGGAGCAGACAGATTGGGCCTGCTTGCCCGCCCGTATCACGCGATCAATCCCGATATTCTTCGAAAAAATACTTGACAAAAATCAATGGTTAGATTGCTCTAACTAATATGCTGCGTCTGCGATGACCGTGCGGACGTCAACGATACCATCCGCTCCGTCAATCTGCGTCTCGGCAAAAAAGGGCTCCGCCTTCTGCTGTCAGCCTGGTATCCGTCTTTGCGGATCCCGGGCTTTTTCTATGATAGTTCGCTCATTTCCGGGAGATGTTCTCTTTTTCGTTGACAGAACGGTCAAAAAGTCTTATCGTTGAGGTTGCAACAATGTTCTTTCTGAGACATGGAGGTACTAAATGAGCACAAAAACACGCATTATTTTCAGAATTCTTGCAGTCCTGTTTCTCGTCACGGTACTGGTTGCCTGCGGCGGGAAGCCCGCTGCAAACAGTGCGGATACCGTGAACTCAGGCGCGCAAAGCATTGGTGAAAGCGCTGGAAATGCAGCAGGGAATCCGGCGCAGGCTGAATCTGCGCTGCCGAAGATCACAGAACCGAGAGTATATGACAAAAACGGCATTACGATCGATCTCAAAGAAATCAGCTTCGAAGATTCTTATTATATGCTGACCTTTGATATTACCAACAACCGGACGTCAGAAACAATGGTCCGTATCGATCCTCTGATCGTTAACGATACTCTGGTCATGGATGACGGATCATATGATACCGTAGGCGCAGGACAAACCTCCAGCAGTTATTTTTTCATTTCCCAGGAAGACCTGGCACCTGCCGGAATTTCCGCTCTCCGTGGTCTGAAAGGATATCTGACCCTGCTGGCGAAGTACGAACCGATCACGGAGCCCGAACTGCTGACGCTGATTGCTGATCAGAGCAATGCCGGTCCGGATCCTGTCCGGCACTCATCGGATATCATCTATGACCGCGACGGCGTTGTGATCAGCTACCTGGGCGTCTTCCCGGACGAGAACTATGGAAACCGTCAGGGATTTCTGATATCGAACGATTCCCAGGAAACCGTTTATCTCGATACTTCCTATGATAATATCTTGTTGGATGGCTCCCCTCTGCAGAACGGGTTCGTGATGCTGAGCGGCGAACAGACCCCGCCGCATTACAAGCAGCTGGTATATGTCAGTGTCATCAGCAGAGACACTTATGACCCCATACCCTATTCCTCTCTGGACTTTGGGATCACCGTCGCCCCTGACAGTATCCGATGGCTGATAGAGCAGATTCCGGTCCATCTGAACGGAGAATCGTTCTCTGCGGAAGCAGCCTATTATCCGGAAGATGTTCTGGAAAGAATCGAATATGAGGAGGAGTATGCGCAGCGGCAGGCCCAGGAGGAAGCAAGGAAAGCCAATGCGGAAAACGTCCAGGATCCCGTCGTTGCTCAGACCAGCATCTATGCGTGCAAGGGATCGGAAAGCAACTATTCAGGAAATGCCCGCGACAAGTCAATCATTACCGTCATGTTCCGCAATCCGAACGAGCGCACCTATCTGTATAATCTCCGGTTCGAATGTGAGGCTTACGGAGAAGACGGCTCGCTTCTGACAACCAGCAGCACAGGATTCGGCAGCAGGATCACCCTGGGTCCGAGAGAGACTCTGCCTTTCCCGATCGACGTATACACGGACTTCGGCGTGAAAGTGGCGGATGTGAAGATTACCAACGTCAAGTTCAGGTCCTTCAACGAGGTCGATCTGAAAACCGAAAAAGACGAAAACAGACTTGTTCTGACCAATCAGAACCTGCGTCTGGACAATTACGATCTTCAGGCGGGAGATACCAGCACCAAGCAGCATCTGTACTGGAGAGAAGCGCGTTACACTGGAACCCTGGTCAATGATTCCGAGGCTGCGAAAATGGTCTATATCCTGACCGTTCTGTACAACGCGAACGGAGAGATCATTCTGTCTTCCCAGAACTGGGAAAGCAGTCTTGCCGCAGGCGAAGCGCGTTCCATTAAAGGAAACTTCGGCATCAGTGTTTTTGATCTTCCTGGGTATGACCATACAGAGATCTTTCTGCTGAAATAATTTACCGCAAGTCAACAGACAACAGGAGACAGACGGGTCAATCGTCTGTCTCCTTTCCATATTACCGAGCAAATTGTTTCTGCATAGAGATTCAAAAAAATATGCTTCGAAAAGCCTTACTTCATAGAAATGTCACGATTGTTTTTCGTTTTCGCATTGATTTCTTATGTTTCTCCGCATATAATGGAAGTAGGAAATTCCTACTTTCCAATCTTTGATGGAGGTGAACATAGATGGCAGAATCGATATTTGTGAATGACGCAAGGGTCATGTCAAAAGGGCAGGTGACGATTCCGAAGAATGTCCGTACTGCGTTGGGAATCGAAACAGGTGATCGTGTGACCTTTATAGTCGATGGTGCAAATGTGCGCGTGGTCAATTCCGCTGTTTACGCAATGATGCGTTTTCAGGAACAGATGAAAGGACAAGCGAAACAAGTTGGGATGTTGACCGAAGAAGATGTTGCCGCATGGATTACGCAATCGCGCCGTGAGGAAAGCGACGAATGAAAATCATGATCGATACCAACGTCATCATCTCAGCGGCGTTGTTCCCAAATGGAAAAGCGGCAAAAGCGTTCTTCAAAGCGATGATTCCGCCGTATGAACCGATCGTATGCGACTACATTGTGGATGAGCTGCATCGGAAGTTTCATGAAAAGTTCCCGGAAAAGCAATCGGAGTTGGAAACGTTTTTGTTTCAGGCTCTGTCCTTCATTGATGTTGTCAAAACGCCGGAAGAAATGATTGCAGCTGAGAATAAGGTACGTGACGTCAAAGATCGCCCAATCCTCCGTGCAGCTCTGGACGCACACGCAGATTTATTCTTAACCGGTGACAAAGATTTTCTGGAATCCTCAATCATTGATCCTCGAATTATCGGCGTTGCAGAATTTCTCGAACGGTAAGTAAGGGCGGGCAGCCAGCACGGAGAGATTATTCTGTCTTCCCAGAACTGGGAAAGCAGTCTTGCCGTAGGCGAAGCGCGGTCCATCAAAGGAAACTTCGGCATCAGCGTCTATGATCTGCCGGGATATGACCACACAGAGATCTTCCTGCTGAAATAATTTACCACAGACCAACTGACAAAAGGAGGCGGACGATTGATTCGTCTGCCTCTTTTCTATTTTTTCCGTGCAGATCATTAAAAAAAAAAGGATACTTGACTTCGCCGTACGGCTAAATTATAATGAAATTAATCAAAATGAGCCGTACGGCTAAATTACGCCGAAACATTGTCAAATGAGCCGTTCGGCGAAGGAGGGCATATGATCGTAACAGATGCCAAGTCATTCGGAGAGGCGATCCGCAAAAGGCGGAAGCAGCTGGGCTATACGCAGGCATACCTTTCCGAGTTTACCGGAATGAGCGTCAGCTTTCTGTCCGATCTGGAAAATGGAAAGCCAACGATAGAACTGGAGAAAGCGATCCGCATCGCAAACCAGCTGGGCATGGATTGCTCGGTGACGGAGAGGTAATACATGGAATTCACGGTCAGCATCGATATCAAGGGGAAACCGGTTGCTGTCGGTTCGATTTCGGGAGAGAGCAGTGCGGACGCACGGTTCACATACGCAGCCGATTATCTGCATGCGACTGAAGCGGTTCCGATCTCTCTCAGTCTGCCACTTCAGTCGGAGCCGTTCTCTGCAGAACAAACCAAATGCTTTTTTGACGGATTATTGCTGGAAGGTTTTACGCGTCGCGCGGTCGCGTCAAATCTTCATCTGGATGAAAATGATTATGTGCAGATCCTGTATCAGCTCGGCCGCGAATGCATCGGTGCGCTGCGCGTGTATCGAAAAGGAGAAACACCGCAGGCGTCATACGATAAGCTGACGCGCGAGCAGGTCCGCGAATTGGCACGTGAAGGAGCGACCGAATCCGCAGCGGTCGTGATCGAATCCAGACTTTCGCTTGCCGGTGCGACCGGGAAAGTCGGTCTATACCGGGATCCGAAGACGGGGGAGTGGTACCTGCCCCACGGAACGGCGCCGAGCACCCATATCGTCAACTACCCCGACCTACGGCTAAAGCCTTAGAGGCCGGAGCTTGTAACTGCCCTGTGGTATAACGGATCATGGTTGATTCCTTCCACATTTTATCGTCTGATATCCTTATCAGACGTGGCGTTACATCGTGGGCACGTTGACCCATACCCGTGTTGCTAAGTATTACTCAGCAGCAACTGCATCCGGTACTGTCAGCTCGATTCCCAGACGATGCAGATTCATGGCGCCGATCCGGTCATCGTTCGACCGGTATCCGCAGCTTTTGCAGCAGAAGAGATGGATCCTCTTGTTCCGGTTCGCCCGTTCCGTATGACCGCATTTCGGACAGGTCTGGCTTGTATAGGCAGCATTGACTTTCTCTACAAGCTGATGGTTCCTTAACGCTTTGTAGTTCAGCTTCTGTTCCAGATCATAGTAAGGCCAGGATACGAAGAGATACCGGTCTTTGACCTTGACTTTTTCTGCAGCGGAACGGATACCGCCCAGATCCTCGAGTACGAACAGAGTGCCTTCGGGGTTTGATTCAGCGAGTGTCTTGGAGATGCAGTGATTCACATCCTGCATCCAGCGGTATTCCCGCTGACCGATGGCCTTCAGCCGCCTTCTCGAGGACGGGGTCCCGATCCTCTGAAGCTCTTTCCGAAGCGACTTATAGTGCGCGCGTTTCTGCTTTACGGTATTGCCGTTATAGAATACGGTTCTCCCGCTGCTGTCATATGTTACAGCGAGAAACCGGATCCCGCGGTCGATACCGACAACGTTCGTGATCTCCGTTCTTTTCAATTCGGAGACCTCACAGGTAACGGGTACATACAGAAAGAACAGCCCATGTCTGCAGACAAGCTTCGCGGTCCCGTACCGGTACCCTTCGGAGAAGTACCGCTCAAAGCCCTTCTTATGAAAAGGAGTTTTGATCCGTCCGCCGAGCGTATTCACGGAGAAGACATCACTCTTCTGATTCAGCGAATAATCTCTTCCCCATACAAGGTCCAGCTGCGGATGCCGGAATACCGGCCTGATCCATTCCTTCTGATTCTTCAGGATCGTCCGGTACTTCCCGATAACGGTTCTCACAACGGATACCGCCATCTGGGCTTTGAGACCGTAGATCTCTCTCAACTGCCTGTAAGTCTGATTCTGTACACCGTACCGATGCAGATCATGCGTTTCGTATATGTACTCAGACACATAATTGCAGGCATTGGTATAAGCCTTCATGGTCTCACGAAGGATCTGCTTATCCGAAGGACTGACAACGATCTGTAGTTTTGCCGTTATGGTCTGTTCCATACAGAGCTCTCTTTCTTAACGGAATAATTATACCATAAAACAGCAAAAAAGGAAAGCAGAAAAACAAAATTAGAAAGCGAAAGGAGAACGGCGTCGCTCAACCGGACATTCCTCCCCGACTTACTTCGTTGAAGGCGGAGCATCCTGTCCTGCGACGCTGGTGAAGCAAAGTCATGTCCGACTGGAGCGGATCATTCCGAATGAACTGCTTTGCCTGCTGACGGCAAAGCAATGCGGGATCGACGTCCCGGAAACGACGATCATCGATATGGGCTCCGGAAAGGATGAGGACATCCTGCTTGTGTCCGAACGGTTCGATCGCCGTTTTTCAGAATCGCCTGCATTTGCGAATGAACTACCGATGCCGCTGCGGCTGCATCAGGAGGACTTTGCGCAGGCGCTGGGCATTGCGGCGTCGCGGAAGTATGAAAGCGGTGACCGGCACCTTGCAAAGATGTTCGCGCTGCTGCGCACGCATTCCTCGCAGCCAATCGAAGATCAACTGAAACTATGGGACAGGATCGTGTTCAACTATTTGATTGGGAACACCGACGGCCATCTGAAGAACTATTCGCTGCTGTACAGCGAGGATCTGAAGACGGTACGACTTGCCCCGGCATATGACGTGATCCATACGATCGGCTACAAAGGCATGACGCATGAGATGTCGTTTGCAATCGGCAATGCAACACAGATCGAAGACGTGACGCGCGATTCCTTCCGCATGGCAGCTAAGGAAGCTGGACTCGGCGAACGGATGGCGCTAAACCGGCTGGATGAGATGATTAAACGCTTCCGCCCGACGCTGAATTCCGCGGCTGAGACGCTGATACATCAGGGCGTGAAAGAAATAGGGGCGTTAAAAGCAGCCATACTGGATGCCGGCAGTGAGAGAAACTTGTCAACCACCTAAAAGGAACTGGAGGAATGTGGGAGACCGAGCTATATCGGAAACTTCCGCCGCCGGACTAAGATAATTTCCTTAGGTAATTAAATTTACGCAGACCAGCAGACAACAGGAGGCAGTCGATTGATTCGTCTGCCTCTTTTCTATTTTATATATAGATCAACTCCGGCGCAGCGATCCCTGTCGGTATGCTCCGAAAAACCTCATTTTAACCGCATCATGCGCACGAATCTTGCAATCACGATGACCGCGATCAATATGATAATCACGGCGATTGCAACAAGCAGGGAGATCCACCACTGTGACAATGTCTGCTGCTCCTTCTGTTCCTTTTCCTTCTTTGCCTTCTCTTCATCGGTAACCTTAACCGGTTCCGCAACCGTCATTTTTACGCTCTGGAATTCCGTATGACGTTCCCCGTTGACATCTTCGTAGAAGATCTGAACACTGCCGTAAGTATCTCCGTATTTCTGCGTGCCGGACAATGTCGTGACGAAGACAGTCATTGTCTTGTCCGCACTCTCCTGCGGAGCAAGGTTTCCTAAAAACGCCGACGAGCAGATCAACCCGTCACAGTCGAGCGTACACCGGATGTTGAAGATTTCCGAAAAGCCCGTGTTGTATACGCAAACCGGCAAAGTGAAGCTTTCGCCGCTTGTGACCGACTCGGGAAGTTTGATCTGGTCATATCCGAGCGAGGCTTCCTGCACGACCGACAGCGGATAATTCCCGCTGCTTTCATAGGAACCGCCGCTGTCCGCTTCCTGGTAGAAGCAGCTGAACCGGAACGAGTGCTTTCCCTCCATTGCGTTTGGCATGGCGCGAAGATTGAAAACCAGCTCCCTGGACTCTCCCACCTTCAGCGTTCCGATCTCCTGATGGTCCTTTGCATCCTTGTTCCGGATCGAATCGTCCGACCCCGTATACTGTACCGAAACATTCTTCGCGTCGCGCGTTCCGGTATTCTGAACCGTCAGCATGACGGTAAATCCGTCTCCGCCGTTGACCACTTCACTGTATTCGCAGGACAGGATCTCGATCTTCGGCTGGGTAATATAGACCTGATATTTTCCTTCATCCGTATACGAACCGCCGAACCGGTCTTCATACGCCAACTGAACAGTAAACAACGCGGGGCCTTCGGACGCTCCTTTTTGGACACTGAGATCAAAAGCCGCTTCCAGTTTGCCCCTGACCAGCAGCGCATCGAAGAATCTCGCGTTCAGGTCTCCTTCCAGTTTGAGCGTATCCGATTCGGGAACCAGAGAGACCCGGATATTCCTTGCGTCGTAGTTCCCGACATTGGTCAGCGAGATTTTGACGGAAACTTTTTCACCGCCGGACACCTCCAGCGGATCGATCGCATAATTGTCGATCAGAATGACCGGTTTTCTTACCACCGTCATCCCTCCGCCTCCGCCGCCGGCCGACACGGTCTTTCCCCCGGTGATCTGGATCTGCATCG
Source organism: Clostridia bacterium (assembly GCA_017514685.1). GTDB lineage: Bacteria > Bacillota > Clostridia > Christensenellales > CAG-138 > UBA3792. Next base: position 15,128 of record JAFWJN010000026.1, on the reverse strand, counting down.
GGAAAGTCTGCTCGGCGGGCTCCCCCTGCGGATTCTTGTAACTCACATGCAGCATGACGGTATAGGTACCGTTGTAATACGTGTCTTTCAGCGGCGCGCTGAACTGGACGAGATAAGCTTCCTTCTGATTGCTGTTCTGTCCCTGTGTCACATCATAGGTCTTTTCCGATACGTCAAATTGCAGATTGGATGCCGCGAAAGGACCGTCGGATGGAAACTCCGGAACGACCCGGATCGTACTTCCGAGCGTTTTGCCGAGCAGCGGCATCAGAAATCGGACCGTTTTGCCTGACTGCACCGGCATGTATCCCTGTGCATAGCTCTTTTCCATTCCGGGATACTTCCAGTAAGTATCGATCTTCAGCGGATCAGCCGTTTCCGTCACCGGTCCCGGCGTTGATGTCGGCGCTGCGGGCGAGGCAGTCGGGTCTGCACTTGCCGACGGAGACGCCTCTGCCGTCGGCGAAGCGGAAGGCTGCTCCGTCGGGGACGCGGGCGGATTCGTTTCCGGCGGCGTGGTAGGATCCGAGCCGGGCGTTGCCGGCGGATCCGTTCCCTGCGGGGTGGTCGGGTCTGCGTCCGGAGTTACCGGCGGATCCGTTTCCGGCGGTGTGGAAGGATCCGCTGAGGCAGGAGGTTCCGTATCGTCCCCTTCCGCAACCGACAGCATCGGTGTCAGCGCCAGAATCAATACCAGAATCCATGCGATTATTCTCAGTTTCATTGTTTTTTCCTCTGTTCCTGTTTTATAGCATCGTCATGACGCCGGCGTCCATCTCGCAGACCGTATCGCATAGCGCTTCGATATCCGCGATATTGTGGCTGGCAAGAAGAATGGTCCGTCCGTCGGTGGCAAGGGATTTGAAGAGTTCCCGCATCTCGGCAACGCCGTTCTTGTCGAGTCCGTTCATCGGCTCGTCGAGGATCATCAGCGACGGTTCCTCCATGATCGCCTGCGCAATGCCGAGGCGCTGCCGCATACCGAGCGAATACTTACCGACCGGTTTGCTGCTCATGGGATCCAGTCCGACACGGCGGATCGTATCGGCGATCTGCCGGAGATTGATTTTTCGTTTCAGAGATGCAAGGATCTCAAGATTTTTGAGTCCGGACAGCTGTGGCAGAAAGCCCGGTGTTTCAATGATCAGCCCGATGTCTTCCGGAAAGTCTACATCCCTGCCGATCTGTTTTCCGTTTACCAGCACCTTTCCGCCGGTCGGCTGCAGAAAGCCGCAGATACATTTGAACATGACGGTCTTTCCGGAGCCGTTGTTGCCGACGACGCCATGGATTTTCCCCGCTTCGAAATTGCGGTTAATGCCCTTCAGCACCATGTCCTGCCCGAACACCTTTACGAGGTCATATACTTCGATTGCGTTTGCCATGCTTCTACCTCTCAGTATCCGTAATCCGGATGAATGATCGAACCGTCGACTGCGTTCAGCAGCAGTACGTCGTGCTGTTCAAAATACGATTCTCGCGCGCGAAGGAGGAATTCCCTGTCCCCCCAAAGTCCGTCGAAAAACAGCGCCCAGCATGGCATTTCGTAATATTCATCGGAATCCTTGACACGCAGCGTATAGGTTGTGAGCAAAGCTTTGTAGACCTCGGCGTTCACGCTTCGTTCGCCGATAATATCGTGCGGCATGCACATTGCGAGCGTGTTCTTGGCGATCCGCTGCACCTCTTCAAACGGCAGCAGTTCGACGTTTGCGTTCGGCAGGCCGGTAACCTCACGGCGGTTGTAGAAACTGAATGACTGCAGACCGTTCTCATCGATAAAGATAACGATATGCTCTTCCAGTACCGGCTCGTTTGCAACAAAGCTGTCATCGTTGCCGTACTTCAGATACTGTGACGGTTCCCACGGCAGGTCGGACACGGGATACCCTGCGGGATTGCGAATCAGCGTAAACATCCAGCCGGAAGACTTATACTTCATCCGATCGTTGACCGACCGCTCCAACAAGCATGCTTTTTCCGCGCGGCTCACACGGTACTCCGTCAGCGAAAGGCGCTCAAGCTCCGTGTTCAGGATCGCTTCGGCGGCTTCCCGTTCCATCGTAACGTCGTGCCAGAACTTTGCGTTTGCTTCACCCTCGTCCTTGTCCAACCGGTACATAGCCTCCTGATAGATATGCCCGTAATACGCGCATCCCTTGTACACCTGAAAACCCCATTTGTAGAATGCGACATACGCCTTTTCACCCGATTCGAGCGTATAGACTGTCGCCGTATTGAAATGCAGTCCGCTGTAATCGGAAACCGGCCTGGTTTCCAGCGTGTCGGGTGCATTTTTGATCAGCTCCATGTACCGGTTCGTTTCCGCCTCGATCTGTTCCGGCGTAAATACCGTTTCGTCGCGGTCGCCCCAATCCGGTCTGCCTGCATCGACCCACGCCTGCTGTTCCGCAACCATATCGAGATAATCCTGAAGCTGCTTTTTGTAGTCCTCCTTTGTCATCTCAGAAGTATAGGCTTCCTTAGGCTTATCCAGCAGCTTTGCAGCAAGCGCCTGCACTTCCGCATCTGTTAGCGGTGCGTCCTTGGTGCGGTATACAGGATACAATCCGTCCTCCTTCTGAATGACATTAGCATGTACCGAGATCGTAACGTGCTCATCGATCTTCGTTGCCTCCTCATCCCAACGGTCCGGGAATCGCTGCGCCTGCAGCGGTGCTTCCGATTCATTTTCCGATGCCTGTACGGAATTTTCCGCTGTATGCGTATCGGGAAGCAATCCGACCGCATCTTCTGCAGGCTTTGGTTTCGCGTTGATCTTATCCTCCGCTGTACTGTCGCCCTTGTTCACGACAAACTCCTCTTCCGGAGTAGGGACGCAGGCAAGAAGCATAATGCAGGCTAGACAAACAATAAACATTCGTTTCATATTTTTCTCCTTTATGACTGTTCCGTGCCGAGGAACATGAAGTTGTATCTGCGGATAGCAAACAGGGTCCCGACCATCAGAAGAAGAATCAATCCTCCGAAAATCAGATAGGTATGCCAGAGCCGTGGCAGCAGATCGTAGCCGAAATTGTGCATGTGATACGTCGCCTGATTCAAGGGCGAGAGCCAGCCCACGGCGACGTTTGCCTTATACATCAGCTCGTCCGGGAGGTTGAACATCTGCTTGATCAGTTCCGGGTTCAGCAGCAGCCCGTAGAGCGAGAACCCGAACGCCGCAACCACGCCCGCGCTCTTACCGCGGAGAAGCTTCATAAGAAGCATCAGCAGCGCGAGCACGAGCGTGTACAGCAGCATCAGGAGGAAAATGGTCGCGGCGCACTGGTACGGGCGCGACATTTCGAGGGTCTTGACAAGCGTCGGAAGCGCTACTGCCTTCCCTGCGCCGGAATACCCCAGAATTGCCGCGGTCTCCGACCACATGTTGCCGATAAAACTGTTCTGCATACAGATCAGAGAGGTTGCAATAAAGATGAAAAGCATATAGATGAGCGTAGCCAGGATCAGATAGATGAGCTGTCCCCACGCCCAGGTGGAGCGCTTCATACGCACCAGATAATACGGCACGCCCGCTCCTAAAAACGGAATATCCGCGAACAGCAGAACCAGCAGCAGCGAAATCAGCAGCACCGAATTCGCATCTCCGAATGTCCAGACGAACGGCTCAAACGCCTGCATGGACGTCCCCATATCATAGGCGAAGGAAGCTGCCTTGTCTGAAAGCAGAAAACACAGGATGAAGGCGAGCGCAAACGTCAGCGCGATGCGGACATTTCCCTTCCACATCCGGAAGTTGTAGCGTACGACCGCGCCGATCTGCGTGACAGAGTACAGGAGCGGAATCTTCCTGTACTCTTTTTTCGGCTTTGCGCGTCCGATGCGTTTTGCAAGGATTCTCTGGGAAAGATCCTGTGCTGCATAATGATGTTTCTGCCGTTTGTCATCCCGGAGCTCCGTCTGCGCTGTCATGTAGAAAACAAGCTGCAGGATCACGACCAGCATTAACAGCGTCAGCGCTGCGCTTCTGCCTTCCAGCGGCCATGCCCCCTCCATCGTCAGATAGTTTTTCGGATTCAGCATGAAGGCGGTGCGGAAGTAGCGTTCCTGCAGAATGATCAGTACATAATAAAAGATGAACGGCGCGGCATACGCCAGGTAGACGTTCTGCGTCAGAGAAGAGCATAGCAGACCGACGCTTGCCCAGACTGCGCCGGAAAAGAAGAACAGAACCAGCCGGAGAATGATCTCCGGTATTTTCGACTCCACTGCGTATTCGCCGTAGACCTCAAACGGAGAAAAGACGAGAAAAAAGATCCCGAGCGCCGTCAGCATTCCGAACACAAGCGACAAGCCTCCGGAAAACGCGGCGCCGATCCCTTTGCCGAGAATATAGCGCGTCACGCTGGTTCGGGTCAGATACGGTTTCAGATAGCCGGTCTTCACATCATCGGTGAACGCGGTCGTGTAGGGAATTGCAGCCAGGATCGGCACGGCGAACAGTATGATATCGCTTCCCAGCGTTTCCAGAAGAAGTTCGCGATGGTAGCCGTACAGCACGCTGATCTCCTCCATCCGGAACACGCTGAGCGCTTCCGAAAACGCCCCGATGCAGAGGCACAGCACCATGCCTCCGAAGGCGATCAGAAACGATCGCCCGAATACCGCTCTTCTGATATCTCCCCAGATCTGTCTCATTGATTACTCCAAAAACTTAATTGCCCAGATACCTGTCAATAATGCTTCCGTCCACAGCATTCACGGTCAGAATGGACATATGACTGTCAAACCCCTGGCTGATCGCCTGTTCTCCTGGCGTCTGCTCCCAGTCATGCGCCGTATAACCCATGAAGTCCCATACGGGCAGCAGATAGTATTCGTCGGAATCCTTTACCTGCACCCGCATATAGGAAAACCGGATCCCGGTAACGCAGTAAGTGAGGTCATATCCCTTGTCAAGATAGACGCTCATAAACACCTGCCTGCGGAAGATCTCCATGATTCGTTCAAACGGAAGAAGTGGCACGTTCTCATTCTCCACGCCTGTCACAGTAAAGGGACTGTTCCATTGCATCTGAACCACTTCACCGTTGTACAGAGTGCCGAAAATCTCTTCCTGCTCAAGATTTCTGGTAAAAGGAACCCCTGCCGCCTGCCGTCCGGTATCGGAACCGTACATGGTCACATACGGATAAACCGGGATGCCTTCGTAAACAGGAAGCAGCGTAAAGTCCTTGTATCCGCTGTCAAATCCGGTCTCGCTGCAGTAACGCATCCGGGTCATTTCGTCCGCATCGTTGATCTGCTGCGGCATTACGCGGGCGAATCCCAGGCTGTTCGCAAAATCCGCTGCATTCTGCAGCCACCGGCGTTCCTCTTCGTTCCGGGGACCCCGGGGATTATCGAGCCAGCCGCCGCCGATATAGGGATGATTTCCCGCGTCATAGGCAAAAACGCTGATTCCGACGTTGTGCATGCTGAAACTTCGTTCCCCGTTGCTGATGCTGAATGCCTCTTTGGCTTCCTCAAACGAACCGGTCCATGGCTTGTCTGGCCGGTCGTTTTCTCCGGTCGCGTTCCGGTATGACTCCGCGCCCATGTTCAGATTGAACTGAAGGTTTTCACGGATGGCGTCGTAATCCGCATATGGCCCGTAAGGTTTCTGATCCAGCGCTAGCAGCCATTTCTGATAATAGGTCAGCGTCGGTTCGATATAAGCCCGTTCGCTGTGACCGGGACGGAGATAGGGACCGTCTCCGAGCAGGAGCTTTGCGATCCGTTCCGCCGTCTTCTCCGGCTCATAGCCTACCCGGCCGCGAAGCACAGGAACTTTGTCCACATCGGGGATCTCAACCTCGGCATCCATTTCGATGTACAGATGCGCGCCGACCGCCTGCCCGTCAAAACGTTCCCGTACGGTTTCCGGCGCATTCAGAGCAAGCCGCAGAGTATTCTGTTCCGGTTCATCCGGGCTGCTGCCGGAAGAAGAGGGTATCTCCTCTGTTTCCGTTTTGATTTCCTCTTCGGCCTCTGTCTGATAATCCGGAACAGGGGTCGCTCCAAGCTGCTGTTCCAGCGTGCCGTCGTTCTTATGGATCACAACCTCTTCCTCCGGCGTCGGCACGCAGGCGCACAGAACGAGAAGAGCAATCAGCAGAATCGGAATCCGTCTCATTTCTATCAATATCCTTTATCCTTGTTGATGATCGTTCCGTCAAGGGCGTTGATCGTCACCGCGCCCCAGTAGTCGCCGCCGAACGTCATGCACGAATTGTCCATGAACGCGTAATTTCCCAGTTCGTAATCTTTCAGAAACCGTTCCCTCGGGGTCCCGTCCCCCCAGAATCCTTCCGCCGTGGACCAGCTTCCGGTTCCCTGATAGGCATTGGTGAAGAAATGGTATACCGGCACATAGTACCATCCTCCGTTCTTCCTGGAGATCCGCCAAAGTCCGAAAGTGACCCTGGCAAGATAGATGACGGTCTCTTTTCCGTGCGCCTGATTGTCTTCAACATCGTACTTAAACCGTGCCTGAATGCCCATCATGGCTGTTTTCTCCGCGTCTCCAAACGGGATGAGATCGGCATTGGAACTCACGACGCCGGTAACGGTCATCGGGGTATTCCAGCGGAAATAACTGACGCCCTGGTCGTCAATGTGCACGATGATCCGCTCGTAATGGATGGGTCTGGAGACCGTGGAATCCATATCGCCTCCCACCTCTTCCGCCGCATATGCGGAAGGGCAGCCGTTGAAGGTGCGCATGAACACCAGTCCCCACTGCGACCAGCGTTCCGGCAGAGCATAGCTCTCCCCGTTCTCCTGCTGTTCGGCATGCGCCGCCATCGGAACGCAGTAGCAGACACTGTATTCATTCCCGGCGATCGATCTTACAAAGTCCGTGGACTTTCGGATCGCTTCCTCCCGCGTCATCTTTACCCCGTAAGGCGCGTCCAGGGGCTGTTCCCGGTCGATCCACATATTCCCGCAGCGGGATGCTTCCAGATAAGTCATCAAAGGATCGTCCGCCTCCGTCCGGGCATTCAGTTTCCAGCGTACGCCTTCTCCTAGAGTCTCCGCCTTCACGCCGAGATATTTCTTTGTGGAATCGTTCAGACGGATATCGTCCTGGCATGGGTTGATCTCCAGCGTGATGGGCACGATGTCCGCCTCAAAAGGCGCCTCATCGTACCGCTGTTTATACATGGCCAGTTTGTCTTCAAAATATTTCGAGTTGTGTCCGTTCTCGGCAGCGTCGGGATCTCCTTTCGCTGCTTCCTCCATAGTCTCCTGCATGATGACTGCAAGTTCTTCCTTGGTCCAGAGCACCTCCGGATACCATACGGTGTCCGGCGGGAACATCGCTTCGGCCACGGCGTCGATGTCCTCCTGGGTAAACGAACGCTTCTGCGCTTCGATCACGGGCACGGCGGCAACATCCGGCAAATAGACCGGACAGTCCCGCGCCGTGATCAGAAAACCGTACTCCCGGTTATCCATATTCCAGAGAGGTTTACTGTCTATCAGATCATAAAGCGGGCTTTCCTGCTGCTCGTATTCCAAAGTCGGTCCGTCCCCGACCGGAGTTTCCGCCGGAGGATCGTCTTCCGGAAGATAGGGTCTGGCTTCAGCCTGCCATTCCTTCTGGTCCCCCTTGTTCGGGATGATCTCAACATCCGGTGTCGGAACACAGCCAGCCAGGAGCAGAATCATCAGAATGAATAAAATCGGTTTTGCGTGTTTCATCAATAATTGCCTTTCTTCCATGCGGCATGGAATCCGCCGGCTGTATTTTTACCTTGCCCCGTAATCATTGAACACGATGCTTCCATCCACTGCGTTTATGATCAGAGTCTCCTGCATCAGATCCGTGTTGTTCCGGTTGCGTTCCCAATAATCGGGCCCATACCATTGTTCATATTCCGCTTCGTGACCGCGGCTGCGGATGTCGCGATCGAAAAACACGACCCAGCACGGCATCTCATAGTAATCCTGACTGTCCTTTGCGCGGACCGTCCACGTTGTCAGCAGCAGCCGGTAAACGCGATAGGTATGGACCGTGTCCTGTTCTTCTGCCCATTTTACCGGCGCCGTCAACTTGAAAGCGCTCTGGATACGCGTTTTCACTTTCTCCCAGGGCAGCAGCTCGACATCCGGGTTTTCCACTCCCGCAACGGTCTTCGGACAGTTGTACTCGACCATCTGCAGACCTTCCGGCCCGATCAGGATCTCAAGCGTTTCCTTCTCAATCGGTTTGTTTGCAGCAAACCCGTCATCCTCCCCGTAAGCCAGATTCTGGTGCGGCTCGAACGGCACGCGCGAAGTCGGATAGCCCCCATAGTCGCGTACAAGCGAAAACGCCCAGCCCGCTGCCGACGAGACTGGTTTTCCGCCCAGTTCCTGATACAGATTTCCTTTCTGGGAAAGCCGCACCGTAAAGTCCGTCATTCCGAGTTTTTCCAGGGCGGACTGCAGCATCGCAGCCGCTTCTTCTTCGGTCATGGACGGTTCTCTCCATACTTCCGCTCCCGGTTCGCCCCATTTCTGATCCTGTTCAATCCGGCTTTCCGTATACAGATAACCCTGCGAAGCGCAATCAAGGCAGATCCGTATCGACCAGTAATCCGCGCTTACATACGCGGTGCGCCCGTTCTCCAGCGTAAATACCTTGCTTTCCCCGAGACCAAGGAGCCGGTAGTCGCTGACCGGTGTTTCCGGCAGATCATCCGGAGCGTTCCGGATCTGCTCACGGTACCATTCCGATTCCTCGTCGATTTCCTTCTGGCTGATCTCGCTTTCGTCACGGTCAATGCCATCTTCCGGTTTTCCGGCTGCGATCCAGGCGCGGTGCGCTTCCACTTCCTCCAGCCATCTTTGAAACTCCCGCGTCCAGTCGGCTTTGGTCATCATGCTCTCACGGACGGAAACAGGTTTATCAAGCACCTTTTCTGCAAAGTCGCCCGCGTCCGCATCGGTGAAATCCCTTCCGCGCGTGCGGTAAACCGGATAAATACCGTCCGCCTTCTGAACGATCTCCGCGTCGATCTCGATCGTGAACCGGTCGTACGGCTGATACGGATCTTCCTTCCAGTGGTCCGGAAACAGCATTGCCGCCTTCTGTTCCGGCTTTGGAGAAGCAGACAGTTTCTGTTCGACCGCGTTCTCACTTTTGTTTACCACAAACTCCTGCTCCGGCGTCGGTACGCAGGCGCATAAGAGCAGTACAAGAACCATCAATCCTGCAATTCGTTTCATATTCTTTCTCCTAGTGGCCTGCCCACGGATCGATAACCGAACCGTCCACCGCATTGATGATCACAAGCGGATTCAGCCAGTCGTAATCGAAGGATGAAACCTCCCGATTCCAGAGTTTCATTTGCTCTTCGCTGACATTCTGGGTCTTTCGGAAGATCCAGCAGGGAACCATCAGTCCCGAATCGGTGCTGTACTGTTCCATCAGGTAGAGCAGTCCGAGCCGGACGTCTGTCACCTCCAGCGTACTGTTTTCCTCCGCTCCGTAGGACAGGATCCGGTTCATCTGCCGTTTGGCGATCCGCTCGATCTCCTCAAAAGGCAGAAGGGACGCATGTTCGGTAATCACTTCCGTCACCTGAAGAGGATCTCTCCATTCACAGGTCAGAATGCCGCTTTCATTGACTGCCCCCATGATGTACTCCTGATTCCAGAAACGGTTCACGTTCGTGACCGGATCACGGTCGCCCATGAATAACTGCCCGAATCCGATCCCTGCCGCCGTTTCGTAATAGACCGGAGTCAGGCGGACGATGTATCCCCAGCGCAGTCTGGTTCCGTCGGAGCCATAGGTGTCGCTTGCGTTGTTGCCCCATAGGATATCAACGATCTCCGTCTGAACAAACGGATCCAGTACTGCCTGCACCTTCTGCGCCGCTTCCTTCGGCGTCATGGCGGTTCCGGCATGGGGCGTACCGTATTCCTTCGGATCGATCAGTTCCATAACGCCGTAATCCCAGGCGGAGCCCCACTCCCCTTTCCTGTTCATGTCTATGCTCCAGTTGGGCGGATCCTCCCAGCCGGTGAAGTAGATATGATCATATTTTCGGGCGTCATCCTTATCGTAGGCTCCCGCCACCAGTACCGTCTGTCCCTCAGGCTGCCCGTCCCATACGGGATTGGGCTGAATCTCCCCGTCCTGAAACGTGCGGTACTGCTCCTGAAGCTCTTCCAGATGCTCCTGCCATCTCGGGATCAGTTCGTTTTCCAGTTCCTCGACGGTAAAATCCTCCAGAAGATTTTTGTTATGCATCGGATCGCTGAGGTTTTCCATCAGGTCGCTGATCTCTTTTTCCAGATCCTGCCGGGTCAACTGATAAACGCTTTTGTAAACTGTTTCCGTCCCGAGCAGCGACCGGGCGATTTTCACATTCTCCTCCGGGTTTTCGGTTTTCTGCATCACCCGGAGCAGCGGAAAGCTTCCCTCGGTCATGATCCGGATCGGCACATCCGCAGTGACATGGATGTTCTTCGTGTCCGTATAGAAATCCCAGCTGAGGCGCTCCGGCATCTGATCCTTTACGGGAACGGGCGCCGTTTCTGCAGCTGTTCCTGTTTCTTCAGCTTTGCCATTCTCCGTCAGCTCCGGCATCTGTCCGCTTCCCTTTGCCATTTCGATCATCTTTTCGGAATTTTTCTCCCTGACGGCGTCTTCTTCCGGCGTCGGGACACAGGCCGAACAGGCGAGCAGAAGCGCGCACGCTATGATTAAAAACTGTCTCTTCATACCTTTTTACCAATTCCATTCGGTATGCACGATCGAACCGTCCACTGCGTTGATCACCATGCATTCGTGCATCATATCCGGATCGTCACGCCGTCCGGCCATACGCCGGTCATTCACGTATTCATCGAAAAAGACGATCCAGCACGGCATTTCATACAGTTCTTCCGAATTTTTTACCCGGATCGTGAACGGTGTCAGAAGCATTTCATATACTTCAAGTGTCACATTGCTCTGTTCTCCGTCCCGGTATGCCCTGAATCCATCACGCGGGTAACAGGATGCGAACGCATTTTTCACGCGCTCTTTGACCGTTTCAAACGGAAGCAGCTCCACATTCGGATTCTCCAGTCCGATTACTTCGCGCTTGCCACTGTAAACGAAGAACCGGAGTCCGCTTTCGTCGATCAGGATCTCTACCTCCTCGTCCCGCACATGCGGGTTTGCCATGAAATCGTCACCGGAACCGTACTGCAGTGCCTGAGACGGCTCATACGGAACGCCGGCGTTCGGATAACCTGCCGGATTGCGTTTCAGTTTGAAAGCCCATCCCTGCGCATCGCTCTTTTTGGTCGGAGAACTGCACAGCAAATTGGCCGTTGTCGCCTGCGTGACGGTAAAGTCCGAAAAGCCGAGACGCTCGATCTCCCTTTTCAGCATCGCTTCGGCATCCTCCCGCGAAAGCGTTACGTCCTTCCACAGCGCCGGCCACGGATAATCGGGATCGTAATCATCCTTTTCCTCTTCGTAGTAATACGAATAATAGAGATAAGGATCGGCTGCATCGCTTTTAGCGACGATGACGCAGTCCTCTGCGCTGTATACATATCCGGAGCTTCCGTCCGTCATGGTATAAACAAAACCGCCCTTCGGCATATTCTGAAAATCCGAGACTTCCGTGCTGTCATTCTTCTCAGGCGCTTTGTCGATCATTTCCATGTACGAATTGATGAATTCTTCCTGTTCCTCCTGGGAAGGCATGTATTCGTCCCGGTCCACGCCGTCATCCGGACGACCGGCGTCGATCCATGCCTGGAGCGCAGCAATCTGATCCAGGTACCGCTGCATTTCCTTTTGCAGCTGTTCCTTAGTCGTCACCGTACCGGTACGGGATTCCGGCGTTCCAAGGATCTCTCCCGCCCATTTTCCGGCTTCCGCCGATGTGATTTCCGCGGTCTTCGTGCGGTAGACCGGATACAGTCCGTCTTCTTTTGTGATTAAATCCGCGTCGATAAAAAGCGACAGATGGTCGTCGATCGGCGTTTTTTCTTCGGTCCAGTGTTCGGGGAAGATTTCTTTCTGATCACGGTTCTCCGTCGATGCCGCGTTCAGTTTTTCCTCCACCGTATTGTCCGCCTTGTTCACGACATATTCCGTTTCCGGTGTCGGAACGCAGGCGCACAGGACCAATAAAAGTACCAGCAGGACAGAAATTCGTTTCATAAGATTCTCCTCCAGTTGCATCTTTGCAAATCTTCTTTGGGAAGTTGTCACCGGTGTGCCGTTCCATCGGAATCATTCCAGCTTCCTCCCTGCATTACCATCTTACAAAAGAGATGTCACAAAGATGTCACAGAGTTATCATCGATTTGTAAAAACATCACAAATCCCACTTATTTCTAAAATTTCGCTCAAAAAAAACTTCCGCCCTTTTCGGAGGAAGAGTGGTTCTTGTTGTTCGAATCGTACTTGCTAGAAATAAGGAACATGGAATCATATCCTTACTTTTGCAAGTAATCATTCTATTTTTGATGATTCTATGCTATTTTTCGTACGAAGAAAACGCCCTACTGCCCATGCTGGGCGGAAGAGCGTTTCCTGTATTTCTGTTTGCTTTTTTTGTCTGATGGCATCAGTCCTTCGGTCCGAAAAATTTCCATCCTTTCGAAAGTGCTTCCCGGATCTCACCGAAGGCCTCAAGGCCGTTTTCCGGCATATCATCCGAACTGACGCGGATGGTCCGCTCGGCTTCCCGGAATTTCACAACGTATAATTCTCCGGTAATTGCAATTCCGTCCTTCCACTTTCTCATGTTATGACGGTCCACCGCTTCCATGCAGTTGTTGAAAATCGTATCGGTTATCTCACAGGCTCTGCAGGATTTCTCTCCGCCGCTCCATTGGGAATATTTCGCCATGAACAGTCTTCCGTCCTTTTCCCGATAGATTGCAAATTCATCATAGCCGTCGCCGCCGTCCGTTCCCACGGTCGCTTCATAATAATCGAAGACCAGCTCGCATTCTTCGATCTGTGCGATAAAATACTCCTCGGTTCTCGGCACGTAGGAGGATGGATCGTACACCATGCTGTTTTCGGAATACATGGAGATCAGCACGTCATGCTCCGGCATGGTAAAGGAAAAAATCTCTCCCTCCTGCGGATCATAGTCCTCTTTCAAAACGACATCGTTGCTGTAGAAATAATAACTAGTATCCGTAGCGAAAAAACGCATGTTGACTCTGACCTGTTCCCCCGGCTCGTAGGACTCCTTCACGTTCTCAAACCCGCGGGGACAGATCACTTTATAGGACTGTTTTTTTTCGCATCCCGAAAAGCTTGTCATCATCATCACTCCTGTCAGCAGAAATATCAGGTTCTTCAGGATTCTGGTCATTTTGCGATTCCCTCCTTGAACTGATCTGATTCTATTATAGGAAGCATCTTTTTTCTTTGCAAGCATTCAGAAGAACATTGCGTAATAGATTGGCAAATATGTGATCTTGTCGTTTACGCTGATCTGCCGTTTATTTGACAGCACATACGCTTTCTTCACGTGATAGTCTGCGTTGTTGACGAAGGTACTGAGCGCGCTGTGGATCGTGTAATCCTTGCCGGATTTCACTTCAATCGGGACTGCGGAAAGGCTGTCATAATCGTCGATCAGATAATCCACCTCTCCCTTCATTCGATTATCATAGTAGAACAGTTTGTGGCCATGAGCGATCAGTTCCTGCGCTACCACGCTTTCATACACAGAACCGAGGTTAATCCCTGCTTCATCATCCAAGACTGCCCGGATATTATTTCCGTACAGAACCCCCGTCAGGAGCCCCACATCGTTCAGATAGAGTTTCAGCAGATTCTTCCCGACTGACTGCGACAATGGAAATACCGGATTGGAGATCGCGTTAACGTCCAGTGCGATGCCCGCAGAAATCAGATACTCGAACTCATCCTGATAGTCCGAAAAACGTTTGCCGCGCGTATTCTCGATCTCCTGGAACACCACCCGTTTCTTTTTGTTCTCCATATTGGATGGGATTAAATCGTAGATTCTGCGGATTTTCAGTTTACGGCTGTTGTCTTCTTCATATTTTGCCGCATCATCCGCATAGAACGCACGAATTGTATTTTGTATCGTTCGCACATTTACAATGTTGGTTTCTGCGATGAAAGAGTTTACGGCATCAGGAAGCCCGCCGATCAGCAGATACTTCTTAAACAGATCCAAAACCTTTTCATGCGCCGCCGTATCCAAACTCTCCTTTGCAAGAAATTTCTCGCGCATGGCGTCAACGGCAAATTGGCTAAACCCATTCGCCAGCAGAAATTCCTCAAAGTCTAATGGGAACATACGCTTAATTTCGATGCTTCCCATCGGGATCGAGGTTGTCTTTCGAAGGGTTACACCGAGCAAGGAGCCGCTGGCAATATAAGTGAATCTGTCGTCTTGTTTCAGAAACTTCAACATAGTCAACAGGTGAGGATACGCTTGGATTTCATCCAGGAAAACCAGCGTGTTCTTTTTGTCGCCCATTTTTTCACCGGCGATCATGCTGACTCGAAAATAGAAATCCTTAACCGTCCGAACTTGTTCAAACAGTTTGGGGCCGTCTATATCCTCAACAAAGTTCAACTCAATATAGTTTTCGAATAGACGCTGCCCGATATGACGAATAATAAAGGTCTTGCCGATCTGTCTCGCACCGTCAATAATCAGAATTTTATTGGTGTCGGATTGCAAATAATTCTCTATGCACGATTGTATTTTTCGATACAGCATACGAGCCTCCGCACTTTTCAATCAAAATTTATGCTTATAAAACACACTTTTCAATTCATATTATATCATGTTTTTCACATAAAGCAATACAAAACTGTGATATAGCTGTTCATCTAGTTATCGGGCAGGATACCCCGACTTCAACTCCGTAAGTCGGGGAGGAATGCCCGCTTTCGCGGTCTCCTCCTTCCTGCCGCTCCTTTCTTTGCTTTTTGTTTATCTATTCTAAGTTCTGTCTTTTCTCTTGCTTTTGATCCCATTATATGATAATATTATCTCATAAAGGAGATCCCATGTATGCTGCAAACAGTCACAGCAAAACTGAAGATCGTAGTGAGTGATTCTCAAAAACAGATCCTTCTGGATACCATGAAGGCTTATTCCAATGCCTGCAATATGGTATCG
>JAFWJN010000025.1 GCA_017514685.1 Clostridia bacterium | reverse complement strand
GCATTCTGAATGATTGGAGAAAGACGGTTCTCAATATATCCCAGCGATGTCAGCAGGAGATACCCTGCCGTATCCATGATGTTCAGGCCTATGATTTTTTTCAGCAGATTCCTGTGCAGGAGGAGCGTCGCAAATCCCACCGCGAACAGAATCACCGCCACGACCGCTATTCGTTCATTCCAAATCTGCTGTAAGATACTACGCATTATATTTTACCTCTCTGAAACATGGAATACAGTCCGTACATTGTACAGGCAACAACGATTCCGACGGCCGCATTCAAAGGAAGAATCAGCCCCGCGGACAGAATTCTTCCCGGTGTTCCTGCGGAAAAAATGGTATGAAACCCATTCGCACCGCAGAAGAAAGAGTAGCATTTGGAAACGCTGTAAAAGCAGAGAGCACATGCGCAGACGATTCTAAACGAACGAAGATTTAAATATCTCTCGATGCCGGTATAGCCAAAGGCAACAGAATAAAGGATAAAGCCTGCACCGATGATCGCTCCTCCGGAAAAACCGCCACCCGGTCCCAGATGTCCGTTCAGAATCAGGTAACTGCCGAAAAGAACCGTCACCGGAACCAGCACCTTTGCAGTGGTTCCTACAATCACATCTCTCCGGATCAGATCAACGCCAAAGTCCTTCGTTGCTTTAAACGGTGAAACATCCGGATACAGCAGCAGGATCATAACCGCGGTCAGTGCTGCAAACAGAACATGGGATTCCCCTAACGTATCAAATGCCCGGTAATCCAGAATAATGCCTGATACCGCATTGACTGCGCCGGTCTCCTCCATCCCGTTTCTCAGATACCGGTCAACCACCTCATTATCCGTTGGATTCCCTGCTTTGCCGAACTCTGGCAGATCGAATACCGCCCGCAAGAAAAAGGCAATCATGACCGTGATCAGAATCACGGCAAGAATCGGATACAACTTCTGAAAAGCCGCCTTCTCTTTGTGCTCCAGTCCGATCAGATTCTCTTCTGTCACTTTCTCCGGTGTTTCCTGTATTAGATCGGGATGCATTTCCCCGGCTGCTTTCTCCGTAAAATCGAACCTGTCCTCATCCCAGGCACGGAACCATTCTTTCAGATTATTTCGTTTCATCTTCCGATCCTTTCCGCAGTTTGCGCAGTATATGCAGCGTGATAAACAGAAGAATACTTGAAATACCGGCTCCGACTGCAGCTTCCGTGATAGCCAGATCCGGTGCCCGGAGCAACGCCCAGATAATTGCCATCAGAAGGCTGTACGCCATGAAAATCACAAGCGATGCCAGCAGATTTTTAGTCAGACAGGTGGAGATCCCGCAAATAACCAGAAGGACCAATAGCAACATTTCAAAATCAAAGTACTGCATCTTCACCCTCCTCAATCCCGGGATGCTCCATAAAGGAGAGCGCGTCTTTATCCGTTGCAAGCTCCATCCGGCTTACCAGATGGGAAGCAAGCGGACTGCCGATCCAAAGAAGCAGGAGCACGGATAACAGTTTCCAGAAATACTCCGGCTCAGGGGATGCGATCATCAGCGCGGCGAAAAGAAAGAGAGAGCCAAGTGTATCGATCAACGCAGCGCAGTGCATCCGGTTCAGGACGAAGCGGAACCGGAATACGCCTATAATGGATGAAAGGATCGTGAATATACCTACGGCGCACAGAATCGCACACAAGATAAAACGTGCTTCACTCATCTATCTCGTCCTCCTCATCCCCGTATTTCGTCTTCTTCTGTCCCAGTCTCGTCATGCAGAGTACCGCAAGTGCCAAAAAACTGATCATTCCGTAAATGATACTGACATCCAGAAGCCAGCTTTCCCTCAGTGCCAGCGCAATCACCGCAATACTGAGAAGGGAAAGCGTCCCGATCATATTGATTCCAACGATGCGGTCCGCCGTTCTCGGTCCTCTGATTGCTCGGATCAGAGCAAACAGTATACCGATTCCCAGAGAAATCAGAACGATGGAAAAGAGAATCTGATATGCATGTTCCATTCTCATCCCTCCATCTTTTCCATCTTCCTGAGAATTCTGCACAGAAGCCCGTCTTCAATGCCTGCTATCATATCCCTGTCAAGGCAATGAACAACAAACTTTCTCCCATCCGCTTTGACCGTAATCGTTCCCGGTGTCAGTGTGATTGAGTTCGCCAGCACGAAACGCGCGAATCCGGTCTTCAGCCCCGGGTCCACGATTACAAGGCTCTGCTTAAGTTTCTTCTTTGTGTTCCAGATAATACCGATTACCCTAAAGTTCGCTTTCAGAACCTCCCATATCAGTACAAAAACATATAACATAAAAGCAGGGATTCTTCTCAAAAAAAGAATGTCTCTCTTTGGCGTGTATCCGAACAGCAAATAAGCCAGAACGGCGACAGCAGCAACGATGCCTACGCCGAACAGGCAGATTTCCAGTGAAACTTTGCCGTTCAGAAGCAACCAGAAAAGAAACAGAAACAAATACATGGATGACCCCGTAAAAAAGCGAAATGCACTATTAATAATAAGAATATACTACCCAGGTCGGTAAAAAGCAAGTAATATAATAGAAGACTGCCGGATACCGCTGCGTCAGCGGGTATCTACGACAGTCTTCCATTTTAAATCAGAGGCGAATCTGTGCCCAGACCGCATTATGGTCGGAGAGCTGTTCCTGCGTCATGTTCCGGACAGCTGAGCCTTCTTTTGCCCATGTGCAGTCCTTTTTCAGTGTTGAAACCCAGCCATGTTCAACACATTTCACATTTTTACCGAAGATCCAATCCAGATGCAGTTCCAGATTCCCGCCTTCCATCGGCTTCCTTCGTGTCGGAATGTGATTGCCGTTCAGGGTTCGGTAATCATATCCGGACCGTTCCGCCGTTGAGAGCAGCGGCTCATATTTTTCCACATCCCGCATTCTGCCCGTGGCTCTCTGCCAGTCATAATATTCCTTCGCAGATTCTTTGCTGTCCTCAAATGCATTCGAGTTGAAATCGCCTCCGACCAGAATGGGAATGTCACCGAAAAAGGCGTCCGCTTCATCTAAAATCGCTTTGGTCTGGACAGCCCTGAACTCCGGGCTTGTACGGTTTTCCAGATGAATGCAAACCGCACCGACATGTTTTCCCGCAACATCCAGTTCGCAGAAGACCGCAACTCTTGCTCCGATCCGGTTCTGTTCATCAAAGAACCAGTTATATCCTTCCGGCGGATACAAGGTTTTCGCACGGACAATCGGCCATTTTGAAAACAGAACATTCCCCTCATACCCTTTTTCATCATTCGGATTGACCAGCTCGATAAATTCAAGGCCATAAGCATAGTTATAACCCAGAAGTTCTGCAAGTTCTTTCGCCGTATCTATATTGTCGCTGCGTTCTGTTCCGTCATCCATTTCATTTCCGAACAAAACATCCGCATCTTTTAATTCGGGACACTCTTCCAGAAAAGGCGCTATTTCCCGGATTCTGTATCCATGTTCCATGTTAAAAACTGCTGCGCGGATCGTATCCGGTCTTTCTTTCCGAAGCGGTGCAATATTAAACACTTCAGGCCCGTCAAACTGCGGAATACGCTTCATTACGCGAAACTGTCCATCCGCAGGAACATCTTTACTCAGTCTGACTCGCAATGCATACGAAATCCCGTCCATTTTCCCCTCCGAAAAATTCAGTCTTGTTCTTTGTATTTTAGTTTATCATATTTCTTTCATTTTATCTATTTATTTGTTTCTTTCTAAAAGCGTACTTCAATAATATATTTTTTAAATCCGAATTATCAAAAAGTAATTGACAAACAGACTGTTTCGATGTAGAATTTACTCGAAAGTTACGAAAACGTTTGCGTTGCGTGACTTGGTTTGATTTATTATAAAAATTCCCCTAAAGATCACACTTGAAAGGAATGAAAGCAATCATGATTAAAGCAGTAATGTTTGATATGGGCGGCACTTTGGAAGATCTCTATTCAGATGAGAAGAACAATAAAGCTACGGCATATGCTTTGTATGAAATTCTAAAAAAATATGGGATTGAAATTCCTTATGAAGCCGAACAGTTATGGGAAATTGTCGGAAAAGGAATTGCCGAATACAAAAAAGATTCTGAACGGACACTGATAGAGTTGAAACCTGATGAAATCTGGTGCAACTGGGGATTCAAAGATATCCCTGTTGATAAAGACAAACTTGCTGAAATAAGCGAAGAGATTGCTCACATGTGGGAAACGACTTTCTATGACCGTTCTCTCAGAGTGCATGCAGCGGAAATGCTGAAAGGGCTGAAAGAAGACCTTGGAATGTATGTTTCCGTCGTCAGTAATACCGGCAGTCTCTATCAGGTCTTTTCGACACTGAAGAAGTACGGGGTCCGTCAGTATTTCGATGATATCACTCTTTCCTCTATTACCGGTTTCCGCAAACCAAATCCCAACATTTTCAAAGTTGCACTTGCTCAGGCCAATTTGGATCCTTCTGAATGCGCCTTTGTCGGAGATACGTTGTCCCGTGACGTAGTCGGTCCCCGCAAAATGGGATACGGCCGTGTCTTCAAGATCAATTCGTTCCTGACGCCGCAAAAGGACATCGGCAAATTTGATGTCGCGCCGGACTATCAGGTAACTGATATTTATGATGTCTATACCATATTAAAGAAAGAGCGCGAACAGGGAATCTGATCCTATTTGCATGTCTTGTTTTACCTTATCCGGAAATGGAGGTTGAAGAATGGCTAAGAAAGGATGGAAACGTCCACCGATGACAAAGGAACGGTTCAAAAACCAGTTCCGGAATATCGTCGGCAATCCGTTTAACGTGATCGTCATGATCACACTGTTAATCTTGTTCGTATTCATCGTCATTCCTCTTTTGACGATGGTCCAGAACACGTTTGTTGTAACCAGAGGATCTCTGCGGTTCGTGCAGAAGCTGTATCCGGGTGCGCAGGTCGGCGACTACACCCTGTATTCATGGCGCTACCTGTTCGGGCCGGAAGCATTTGATTCCGCAGGGCGCGGGTTCCAGTACACGACAAACTATTCTACGCTGTTCATTCCGCTGATTCACTCTCTGACGATCGGTTTCTTCGTCACTGTGATATCAGTTCCGCTCGGCGCGCTGATGGCTTGGCTGATGGTCCGCACGGATATCCCCGGCAAGGGTCTTCTGTCCGCACTGATATTGATTCCGTACATGATCCCTTCCTGGTGCAAAGCTTTGTCATGGCTGACTGTTTTCCGCAACTCACTGTCCGGCAGCACCGGTGTTCTGACAGGTCTCGGTATTCCCATTCCGGACTGGTTGGCATACGGTCCATTTGCCATCATCCTGGTCATGACGATGCACTACTATGCATTTTCCTACATCATGGTATCCGGTGCATTGCGATCAATCAACTCGGAACTCGAAGAAATGGGCGAGATTCAGGGTGCGAATAAAGCACAGATTCTGAAAAGCATCACGCTTCCCCTTGTTCTTCCTTCGATTCTCTCAGCAACGATCATGACAATCAGCAAATCGATCGGAACCTACGGTGTTGCCGCACGTCTTGGCAATACAATCGGTTATTTTGTTATGGCAACAAAAATGAAAGACCTTCTCGGCTCAAGCAGCACCGAATCCATCGGGTATGTGTTCTCTATCCTGATGATCGCACTTGCTGCCGGAACAATCGTTGTCAACCAGAAACTCATCGGTACCCGTAAGTCCTATGCTACAATCGGCGGCAAGGGCACACGTTCAAACCTGATCCCGCTCGGTAAAATTAAATACCCAATGCTGGTCATTCTGGCAATCTTCCTGATCATCGCGATGGTCATGCCGATGTTCTTCCTGGTCATGGAATCCTTCCAAATTATTCCCGGTGCCGGATATGCACCCAGCAATCTGTCGCTGTATGCATGGATCGGCGAGGTGGAAAATGCACCGCATCCCGCATTCAAGCAAGATGGTCTGTTCCGCAACTCCACGTTCTACGGTGCCCTGTGGAATACGGTTAAACTAAGCTTTATAGCTTCCCTCGTCACCGCTGTTTTCGGTCAGTTCTTCGGCTATATCACTACACGCGGCCGCGGCAAATGGTATGGCAACGCAGTAGAGCAGCTGATCTTCATTCCGTACCTGATGCCTGGTGTTGCGTTCTCAGCCATTTATCTTGCCATGTTCGGTAAACCACAGTTCGGCGGCCTGATTCCGTCTTTGTACGGCACATTCCTTCTGATCCTAATCGTCTCGATTGTCAAGCATTTCCCGTTCGCAAGCCGTTCCGGTTCCTCGAACATGATGCAAATCTCAGTCGAACTGGAAGAAGCTGCCACAATCAACGGAGCAGGCTTCTGGAGAAGAATCGGAAGCATCGTTATTCCGCTTGCAAAGAACGGCTTCCTTTCCGGCTTTTTGCTTTCCTTTATCAGTATCGCAAAAGAGCTCGACCTGATCGCCATATTAATGACGCCTGACAACTACACGCTGTCTTTCCTATCCTTTGACTATTCAAAGGAAGCGATGCCGCAGGTTGCCGACGCGATCTGTATTATCATTATCGTGTTCATCCTTGTCACCAACCGAATTGCGGATAAACTTGGCGGCAATGTAAGCAAGAGCATGTAACCTGTTTGACCGAATTTCAGAAAGGATATCCAGCTATGAGTAAAATCGTTTTAAGTCATATTGATAAATTCTACGGTGATAACCACGTTCTGCGTGATATTAACTTAACGATCGAAGACGGCGACTTCATGACGCTGCTCGGACCTTCCGGTTGTGGAAAAACCACAACTCTGCGCGTGGTCTCCGGTTTGGAAAAGCCACAGCACGGCACGATGACGATCGATGACCGTCCAATCATTGACGCTGAGAAGGCCTTCTATGAAGCACCGAGCAAGCGCGGCTTGAACCTAGTCTTTCAGAGTTACGCACTGTGGCCGCACATGACCGTATTCCAGAATGTAGCATTCGGTCTGAAGATCAAAAAGATGAGCAAGGCGGAGATTGAAGAGACCGTCATGCACGCGCTGAAAACGATGCGCATCGAGGAATACCGCAACCGTTATCCGAATGAACTCTCCGGTGGTCAGCAGCAGCGTGTCGCGATTGCCCGTGCTATTGCTTCAAGTCCGAAGCTTCTACTGCTGGATGAACCGCTTTCTAACCTTGACGCGCGTCTCCGTATCGATATGCGAGCTGAGCTTAAGCGTCTGCATAAAGAAACAGGCACGACCATCATCTACGTCACTCACGATCAGGTCGAAGCTCTGACGATGTCGACAAAGATTGCTTTGTTCAAGGAAGGTGAGATTTCTCAGATTGCAACTCCGCTTGAACTGTATACGAACCCGATTGATCTGCAGGCTGCCGACTTCATCGGCAATCCGCGTATCAATTTCATCCATGCAACAGGAATATTTGATGGGGAAACCTTCCGTGTCACAAGCCCGTTTGGCACTTACGAATACAAAAAGGAGACCATGAAACTGGATGAAGAAATTCCGTTAAACAAAGAGTTCGAGTGCGTGCTCGGTCTCCGTCCTGAAATGGTCGACATCTACACGGAAGATCCTCATCACAAGAACACAGTCCCTGCAAAAGTATATGCGAACCAGCCTGCCGGCAGTGAAACGCTGATTACTCTGACCGTTCAGAACACAGAATTCCTGGCAATTCAGGTTGGTCTTGTAGAGTATGATATGAACCAGGATGTATTTGTAGTCTTGCATCCGGGGCGCATGAATGTGTATAATAAAGAGACGGGAAGACTGATTAAATTTGCAAAGACCAAGCACAAGGCCGGTGTCGACGACTGATACCGTTCCTTCCGAAAAGATCCATAGAAAGGAAGCAACCCATATGAAAAAAGTATTAGCTTTGATATTTGCAGTACTCATGCTGGGCTCTGTAATTGCATGCTCAAAGCCAGGCAATGGAAACACTCCGGCTGAACCAGCTGAAAGCACTGTGAAAACAGGTGCTGAAGCAATTGACACTATCGGCGCGGATGGAATCGACTGGAACCATCTTTCCATGGATGAACTGTATGAGATGGCAAAAGCCGAAGGCGGTGTGATCAAGATTTATTCAACGACTGCAGACGGCAATACCGCCAAGAAAAAAATCGCAAAAGACTTTCCGGATCTCGAATTCGAATATGTCTCCTGCGATACTGATACGATCAAAGGTAAGATTGAATTCGAATGGGAAAGCGGCAACGAAGGTGCCGACCTGATGCTTGTAAAAGACTCTTCAGGCGAGATTTTCAACGATCTCGTTTTGCCGGGTATAGTCAACCTCTATTACCCCGCCGATATCTGTGCGCATATTGATGATGATCTTTTGAAATACGGTATGCCTCTGTATTCCACGTTCAACCCATGGTTCTACAATACCAGGATCTATCCGGATGGCTGTCCGATTCAGAGCTGGTGGGATATCGTGGAAGGCTACAATGAAGATACTCAGTCCTTCGTCAATGCTGCTGGTGAAAACACACAGAAATGGGTCATCTTCACAAAAGACATCAAAGCTCCGTCTTATGCCGCTCTTTGGGCGCAGCTGATTATTGACGGTGATGCTCTCGCTGAGCAGTACAAGACCCAGTACGGAAAAGATCTCGTTTTCACTTATACCGATAAACTTCTGAATAACGGATATCGCTACTTCCCCGAGAACAACGCAGGTGTAGAACTGTTCTGGCGTTTCACTCAGATGCAGACGACCGAACTGGACGGCGGTGACTCTGTTGTCGCTGCTGTGCATGAGTCTCTGAACGGACCGACTCTCGGTCTTTGCTCCGCCTCAAAGATTGACAACTCCAAGGAAGTCATGGGCGAAAACGGCATGGATATCGCATGGGTCACAGGTCTCTCCCCCTATACTGCACAAAACGCCGCCAGTTATGTGTATGTCACTTCCTATTCGGACAATCCCGCAGGTGCAAGGTTGTTTATCAATTACCTGCTTGGCGGTTCAGATGGTAACAGTGGCTGCTACACAACATTTGACAAACGCGGTCACTGGTCCGTACGAGATGACGTGATATATAAAGAATCCGGCGTTGAACTCTCCTCGGTCGGTTTGAAAGCTCCAGACTTCGCCGAAGTCTATGACTACTATATGAGTATCCAGAGTTACTGGGATACCTGGACAGACTGGAGAGGCAAATAAGATTTGAAGCAAACGGCTGTCCCGTGGGGAATCTTCTCCGCGGGACAGCGAAAGGAATCCTATGGCAAAGAAACAATCCTCGCTTGATCGGAAAATTAACGAGTTTTCCCGGGTGACATTTCTCGATGAGAACGGCCGTCCAAAGAGTGCTGCATGGCTCTATTCTTTCCTCCTTGCAATTCTGTATGCGCTTCTTTATATCGCCGTTTTTATCGGTGCCGGTTTTCTCCTCGGAAGATGGATGCCGGCTTCTCTGCTTGCGATTCCTTTTCAGTACATTCTGACCGCTGTCATCGGCAGTATCCCCTGTGTTGCACTCTTCTTTGTATTCAAGCAGCATAAGGCTTATGTAGTAGGAGCTTATATCTGGCTGGCTGTACTCATGCTTCTTATGATTCCGGCAACACTTCTGATGAGCGACTGGAAGGAAGGTTACGGCTGGACTGATATGTGGATGTTCTGTATCTACCTGTTCTTCCCTGCGATTCTCTCGATCGGCCTTGGCGGTACATCGGCATATCTTCTGTATCGGAAGCATGTCTTGGATGAGGAAGCCAAAGTCGAAGCAAAGAATCGTCCTTCGTACTATAATACCTGAAATCATGCTGGAAGTATTCTTTTGCAACGTCGGTGACGGTGACGCCATTCTTCTTCGTGAATTCCGCGAAGGCGTACGTGATTATAACATCCTTGTTGACGCCGGACGTCCTTACCTGGAGCCAAAGCAGGGATCGCTCCGGAAAGAAGCGATCTATTATCTCAAAGCGCGCGGTATTGATCATCTTGATCGAATGATTCTGACGCATCTTCATATTGATCATATCGGTGGCGCGCTCCGGATTCTGAACGCGATCCCGACTGAGTCGCTGACTGTTCTGAATCTCCCTCCTCAGGATGCTGAGTGGGTTGCACAATCGTTTGAATCTGCCGATAAGGCTGTAAACGGGCTGTGTTATGCGCTGAACATCTTCCGGGATATTACGGAACGTGCCAAAGAGCTGGGCTGTTGTCTTGAAACCGCTTTCCCTGGGGAGATTGCTCTCTCTGATCGGTTAACAATGACCACCTACCTTCCCCGAAATGAGATCATTCTTCGGCAGCAATCTGTGTTTAACCGTCTTTACCGAAATGAACCCGTGGACTATGATGAATGCTATCGCGTATCCAAGGAGAGAAACCACTCTAGCCTAATGCTTGGTTTCATCTATGCCGGACGGCATGTGCTTCTGACCGGTGACCGATACGGGTTTGACTGGGAGAACGAGCCAATTCCCTCCTGCGACATTCTGAAACTGCCGCACCACGGAGACCGGAAATCAATCACCGAGCCGCTATTGATTCGGCTTCACCCCAGGTACGCAGTCGTTTCCTGCCAGAACGATCCGAACGCTCGCAAGGAACGGCCGAGCGCAGAAACGTTCGCTTTTGTCCAGAAAACAGTTCCGGTTGCTTTATGCACGGAAAACCGTGCGATGCCTACATTCGATGCTGCAACATATAACGGCATCCGCTTTGAGATCTCTGATGAGGGTGAAATCACCTGTGAGATCGAGTAATCAGGTTTATCCTCCGCGTATACGGAGTGCAATAACACATAATCAAGAGGAGGAACACTATGAAAAAGGTACTTTCCATCGTTCTCGTTCTGATGATGGTCTTTGCTGCAGTCGCCTGCACCAGCACACCGGCGCCTGCTGCAAACGAACCCAAGGCAGAAGAGCCGGCTAAGGCAGAAGAGCCTGCCAAAGCCGAAGAGCCGGCTAAAACAGAGGAACCGGCTAAAGCAGAAGAGCCCGCTGCAGCTGAACCTGTATTTGCCGCTCTCGGTCTCCAGCTCAAGAACAAGACCGGTGCAACAATCAACGAGCTCTACATTACCCCCGTCGGTGAAGAGAAAGGCAACAGTGTTGTCCTTCCTGGCTGGCAGGATAAGGATGCTGACAAAGACAATTATGAAAAGTTCATCTACATTGTCCGTCCTGCAGGTGTTGAGTTTGAAATTACCGCTGTCTACGCAGATGGTACAAATGCCACCAAGACTTCCGCTCTGAACATGTACGACGAGATCTCCTTCAAAGGCACTGCTGCAGATGACTGGGAAATCGAGCCCACCAAAGAAGAAGATCATGCAGCCATCGATCTCGCCGTTGCGCTCGGCATGACTGCCGACCGTACATACCCCGGCTACGTCGCAGTTGCAGCCGAAGTCAAGAACAAGACCGGCAAAAACATCAAAGAGTTCTATCTCTATGAAGAAGGCGGAGATCCCAAGTCCTACAACAACATGGTTCAGTATCTGTACACCAACACCGGTGTGAAACTGGATACCTGGGCTCCCGGCAAGGCCAAGGAAGGCGGCAAATATGTATTCAGCTTCTTCCTCCGTCCTGAAGCCAAAACATATCTGATTGATCTCGTATTCGACGACGGCACGACCATCACCGGCGAGTCTGATGAATGGTTCAAACCCGATGGCGACGGTCATCAGATCAACGAGATCTCCATGAAGAGCTCAGATGATCCGGACACCTGGGAATACAAGTATGATGACGGTGCCGATGATGATCTCAAGATGCCGATGGATGAGCGTCTTGCATATGAAATGACAGTCGTAGGCGCGTCTGCAGACGTCTGGTATCCGACATACGGCGAAGCTCCTGCAGTCGATGCAGAAACGCTTGAAGCTGCCCGTCAGAAGCTTGCACACGACGCTTCTCCGTTGCTCGATAACGCAGCTGCGGAAGCTCCCGCAGAACCTGCTCCCGAAGCTCCTGCCGCCGCTGCTGTTCCCGAAGGTTACACCGGTATTTCCCTGCTGATCAAGAACAAGACCGGCCGTGAAATCGCAAAGGTTTACCTCTATCCTGTCGGTGAAGACAAGGGCAAGAATGTTCTGAAGAATGTTGTTGAATCACTTCCTACCGAAGATGAGTCCAAGGAAGGCAAACCGCATGAAGCTTACGCGTATGTACTCCGCGAGACTGCGAAACTCGATGCAATGGAACTGTGCGTCCGTTATGCGGGCGACGAGAAAGAAGAAGTCACCTGGGCATTGAAGGATGTTCTTGCTGCAAACACCACGATCACTCTGAAAGAGTCCATGGATGACTGGAAGCAGAAGGAGACTGATGATGCGGACGACCTCGCAGCTATGGCTGAACTTGCCGCGAAGGGCGAACCGACTGACGGTGTGATGCCGGAAGCTGCCGCTGCCGAGCCTGCTCCCGAAGCCGCTGCTGAAGCAGTTGAATATACTCCTCTCGGTCTTAAGTTTAAGAACCGTTACGGTAAGGGCTTCAAGGAAGTCTACATCCATGCAACCGACGAAGATCGCGGTGCAAACGTTCTGACTGAAGTCCTGCCAACTGAGGGTGAAGGTCCCGAAGACAGTGAAGAGGTTATTCTCTTCCTCTATCGTGAGACTGCGAAACTCGAAAAAATGTCTGTCACTATCGTTACTGTAGATGGTGAGGAATTCACCTGGAATGCTCCTTCTGCGCTCGGTAATAACTTCAAGATCACAGTCAAAGCAGATATCAACGATTGGTCATTTGAAGAGATCACCAAAGAAAAGGATCTGAATAAGATTGCAGAATTTGTCGCTGCAGGTGTGACCTCCGATGGTTTTGTCCCTGCAAATTGATTTACTCATTTGATTGACTTATGTGGAGCGCGGTCCACTCCGATCGCCTCCACATTGCTTTTTCCCTATCCAGCGGTATAGAAAAGAGGCCTCTATGAAAAAACGGTTCTTTATGTTTTTTCTTTCGTTGCTCCTAATACTTACGGTGTTACCGCCATATATCACGTATGCGGAAGATAATGTTTCCAACTGGTGGGAACAGGATTATTGGTCTGTTGAAGTTCTTACTGAACTGGGAGCCGTCCCTCCTGCTTATAATCCTGATCTGAACCGTTATGAAATCTCAACCCCCGAACAGCTTCTTTTTATGACAGGTATCTGGAAACCCGAGGATTCAAATGGCGACGGTGCTCCGGATGCTCCTTGCAATGGTTTCTATGTTCTGGTCAACGATCTTGATATGGTTTCTCTCAATGCAGCTATCGGTGAGATTCTGACCGAAAAAACAGGTTTGCAAACCGCAGGCTACATTCCTCCGATTGCCGCTCTTGCGGATGAAAAGGAGGAAGAAGGAATCCATTGTGCGTTCTTCGGAACTCTTGACGGGCAATATCACGTTATACGTAACCTCAGAGTTGTCCGCCGCGGTAGTAAATACTGCGGTCTGTTCGGAAATATCGGACATGATTTCGGCGAAGGTTATGCAAAAAACCTTGCTATTTGGGATGCCCGGATCGAAGGTCTCGCCTCCTGCGGTATCCTGTGCGGTTCTCTTTACGGTGATGCGGATAATATCGTATGCACCGGCACGATAGACTGTCAGGAAAAAACAGCAGGCGGACTTGCCGGTAAAATCAAACGCAACGACAACGGCTATTACGGTATCGCAAGAAACTGCGTCGCTTATGCGGATATTCTCGTTCATGGAAAAGGGAATGAAAACGGTGCTGCCGGAGGAATCACCGCATCCAGTTCCGGCGGCGGCCAGGTGGTCAATTGCTTTGCCGGCGGTTCCATCACGGTTCTCGGAGAAGATGCCGACAGCATCGGCGGTCTCGTCGGGAATCTGAAAGGCGGTATTGCAGTTGACAACAACGTCATGCTTCTAACCAAAATTGACGGCGGTGATGCCAGTACAAATACCGGCCTGCTCTGCGGAAGCTTCGGAGGGGACAGCGGATCGCACATTCATAACAATTATGTCTGGGAAGGCTCCAGACTTTTAGGCGGTGTAGCAAGCGATCATCCAAAAATCGCCTCATTCACAGATGTTTCTGCCGCTGAACTGAAATCAAAGTCCCTGTATACTGACCTTCTTGGCTGGGATTTTGAATCTGTATGGAGCTGGGTCGGCGAGGAAGATAACGGATATCCTATGATCAGCGGTTTTGCCGGTATCATCGATCTGGCGGAGCGGATCAATACGGATCTGGTTTTCAGGAAACCGGTCCTCCGCCTAACTGAACCGATGATCAACGACGCGTACGAAAACGATGTTGCTCTTATTTCTGCATTTGTCAGACTCCCGGAAGGAGAGGAACTAAAAACAGGCGTGATTGAATACGGTTCCTCCAAAGATCCTTCCAAATTTACCTCTTCCGTTCCCATGACCGTTTCCGGCAGCGAACTCACCGGATCCATTCCGGCTGATGCAGTTGGAAAACTTTACTACAGAGTTTCTGTAACTTATGGTGAAGATGATGATGTCCTTCGGTTCCCTTCGGAGGGATCCATGCAGCTCAATGTCGTTTCCTCCGCATCCAGGTATGCTCCTGAGCAGCTCACTCTGACCCCTGGAAAAACCTTCTCGCAGGTTCTCTTTAACTGGATTACGGATGCAGAAGGACTGACATCCGAACTGAAAATCCGGAAAGCGGGCGCTTCTTCGTGGGAGCAGTCAGTCCCCGTTACCGAGCAGTACCGTGCGGAAGTTCGCGGAGACCGCGGAAGTTTCACAAGCTATTCTGTCGATCTCGATGGTCTGGAGCCGCAGACCGAGTATGAATATATGGCTGTCACTAATGATGGCAAAACTGATTATTTCAGTAAAGTCTACAGCTTCACAACTCTGCCTGACAGCGATCCATTCTCCTTCATCGTCATCTCCGACCTCCAGTCTACGAACGAAGAAGGATACAAGACCTACTTGCAGACAGCCAATACATTCCTGAAAGATACGATCCATCCGGATTTTGTTGCCAATGTCGGCGATCTGACGGAAGACGATACAATGGCCGAATGGAGTTTCATGTATGATACGATAGGAGATATCTACGCGAGTACTTTAACTGCATTTGCTCCCGGGAATCATGAATCAAAAGGTGATGTTGTTTATACGCATTTTAAAGGCCGTACAAATCTTCCTGACGGTATCGACGATGCGATGCTGGCCGAATCGACTTCCGCTTTCATTGTTGGCGATGTATGCTTCATAACGCTCAATACTGAACCTTACACGGGAATCGACGGTGCGAACGCGCAGAACGATAAAATGAATTTCTATCAAATGCAGAAGGAATGGGCGAAAGAAATTTTCGAATCTTCCGGATGCAACTGGCGTATTATCTTAGGCCATGCCGGACTCGTACAGAAAGACCCGGAGGCAACCGCTTTTCTGGAACAAATGTGTGATGAGCTAGATGTCGATCTCTTCTTCAACGGTCATATTCACAATTATTTCCGTGCGACTGTTGACGGAGAAGGAAATGCAAAAGAACTCGGAGAAGCAACTACGTTTATAACCATCAGCCCCATGGGACCCAAGTTCGATGATTACGGCGGTGAGATCGATGATATTCTTCAGTTCCAGACAGGAGGCATTTCAGATCCGCGTCAGTATCTTGCCCATGTGGAAGTTGCAGAGGGCAGTATCACTGTCACCGTCTATCAGAGAGCTTCCTCTGCTGCAGCATCCAAAGCAAGTTGTTCCGTCTATAACGTTGTAGATTCGTTCACACTTGAAAAAGAAGTGAAATCTCCTGAAAAGACATCTGACGACGTCACAGAACCAGCTGTACCGGATGCTACAACCGTCCCTCAGCAGAACGAACCAGAACCCAAGCCGGCCGATCCATCCCCCGCCCCTGAACCTGCGCAAAAAGGACGTACCGGTCTGTGGATCTGTCTTGGGATCCTGACAATCGCTGTGATCATACTTGTAGCCGCAATCATACGTTATCGGAAAAAGATTGCGAAATGATCCTTTTTCAGGACGCTTAATCTCTTTTAGCAGGCGTCTGCTGTATCCATCTTATCAACACCAGGCGCCTGTTATTCTTCCAGTCTGATTCGTAAACGTTTACGAATCAATGAGCGGCTCTGCTCCTTACGGGCATTCTTTCCTCCTCTTCTCAATCTGGCAGAGCATTCCATATTGATGTCATGCTTTTGGGAGATCACTGCAGCACGGGCAATTCTTTCCTGAAAGATATGGCTTCTATATAAGGAGCAGAGCCATTTCTTTTCAAACGCAAACGTTTGCGTAGCAAGGTGATTATATTTGATAATTTAATAGTTTCGGTTCGATATTTTCCACATTTATCGTTCCGCTTTGAGAACAACAGGACACGGGATTTTCTCCCAATTCTACAAAAAGAGAGGTTACTATGGAAAACTTATTCTGGATTGGATTCGCAGGCGCAGCACTGGCAGGCATCTATGCCCTGCTGCAAGCAAGAAAAGTCATGAAGTTCCCGGAAGGAACAGACAAAATGAAGCAGATTGCAGGCGCAATCCGCGAAGGTGCAAACGCTTATCTGAAAAGACAGTATAAAACGATACTCCCTGTCTTCGCCATTGTGTTTGTCATTCTTGCAGTCATGGCTTTTGTTTCCAAAGGACAGCTTCTGTCACAATTTACCCCGTTCGCTTTTATTTCCGGCGGTCTTTGGTCCCTTCTTGCAGGTTATATCGGTATGAAAATTGCAACGCATGCAAACTCCCGTACTGCACAGGCTGCTTCCGAGGGCTTGAACCGTGGTCTAAATGTTGCTTTCTCTGCAGGCTCCGTCATGGGCTTTACTGTTGTCGGACTTGGTCTGCTTGATATCTCCATCTGGTACTTTCTGCTTCGCTATATCTTTGGAATAACGGATGCATATACCATTGGAAATATCATGGTTATGAACGGAATGGGCGCTTCCTTTATGGCTCTTTTTGCCCGCGTAGGCGGTGGAATCTATACAAAAGCAGCTGATGTCGGTGCTGACCTTGTCGGCAAAGTTGAAAAGAAGATTCCGGAAGATGATCCACGCAACCCCGCAACCATTGCAGACAACGTCGGTGATAATGTCGGTGACGTTGCCGGTATGGGCGCCGACCTTTATGAATCCTATGTAGGCAGCATCCTTGCGACATTCGCCCTATCTGCGATCTGCGGCTATGGATTTGAAGGGATGTTTCTCCCCTTATGCCTTGCTGTTGCCGGCATTGTCTGCTCCGTGATTGGTGCAAGGCTCGTCCGCGTTAAGGAAGGCGCTTCCCAGATTGCTCTTCTCCGCACACTCCGCACCGGCACCTATACAGCTGCAATCCTTTCCGCTGTCGCTGCGCTTCCTCTTACATACTTTATTTTCCGTAATGTGGAAGGGTCCAACTGGCTTGGAATCTATATTTCCATCCTCTGCGGTCTGATTGCAGGTTGTCTGATTGGTTTCTTTACCGAATACTTTACATCTGAATCCTATCGCCCGACACGTGATCTGGCTGCAACTTCCCAGGCTGGCTATGCAACCATCGTCATCGGCGGTATCTCTCTCGGTATGGAATCTGCTCTGACTTCCATTCTGATTGTGTGCGCTGCGGTTCTGGTTAGTTATTACTGCTCCGGCGGTACCAACGCAATTGTAGACGGAAACGGTCATTTTCTCCAGTCATTTAACCGCGGTTTATACGGCATCGGCATTGCAGGTGTAGGCATGCTTTCCACGCTCGGAATCACTCTTGCAACAGATGCTTACGGTCCTGTTGCCGATAACGCCGGCGGCATTGCTCAGATGTCCGGTCTGGACCCCATTGTTCGTGAACGCACCGATGCTCTTGATTCTTTGGGCAATACGACCGCCGCGACCGGAAAAGGATTCGCAATCGGTTCCGCATCTCTAACGTCGCTTGCCCTGCTGGTTTCATATGTCAATATCATACAGTCGAAAACGGATGCCATCCTGAACTTTTCTATTATTAATCCTACCGTTCTGATTGGTATGTTTATTGGAGCAATGCTTGTCTTTGTGTTCGCAGCTGTCACTATGAACGGCGTGGAACGCGCTGCACAGAAGGTCGTAATTGAGGTCAGACGACAGTTCCGTGAAATTCCCGGTATTTTAGAAGGTGAAGCTACTCCGGAATATGCCCAGTGCATCACCATTTGCACGCACAGCGCCCTGAAGGAAATGGTCGTTCCTGCTGTCATGGCTGTCGCGGTTCCGATTATCACCGGACTTCTCCTGGGGCCAACAGGAGTTGTCGGTCTTCTTTCTGGTGTATCTGTTGCCGGTTTTGCTCTTTCAGTCTTCATGTCCAATGCTGGTGGCGCATGGGACAACGCCAAGAAGTACATTGAAGAAGGTCACTTTGGAGGAAAAGGCAGCAAGCCCTTCAAAGCTGCTGTTGTCGGTGACACAATCGGCGATCCGTTCAAAGATACTTCCGGTCCTTCTCTGAACATTCTGATCAAGCTTTGCGCAACAGTTTCGATTGTCTTCTCCGGTCTGATTGCGCTTGTTCATCTGCTCGGATAATCTCTTGTCTGCATTAAGAATAGCCGGCACCTTCTAGAAAGGCGCCGGCTTCTTCTTTGCCGAATGTTTACAATATCTTCTTTTTTTCCCGGTTCTGTTCCTTTGTCAATCAATCATGGATATGGTATAATATAAATTATGAAGCGATTATTATTTTTCGTCAGTATCATCATACTTTTCTGTGTAGCGATCGGCTGTAAAACACCTGCGCAGAGTCTGCCCGCAGGAGGAACAGTTGTCATTACCGCTGCCCCGGAAGTCGAGAGCATTACAATCAACGTCGACGGTTCCGAAGTGCCGAAGCTGACCCCTATTCCGACCCCGACACCTGCGCCTACGCCTGAGCCGACTCCAACCCCTACCCCTTCACCTGAACCGACGCCCGAAGCAACACCAACTCCATCGATCGTATTTGTTGCCTCTCTGGATTATCCTCTTCCTGACGGGAGCACAAAAATCCAGAAGGATAGTTATTACTGGATTGACGGTACCGTTATCTCCTCTGAGCCCCTTGTAAAGGTCTCCTCCATTGTTTATCAGGATAATGTCATCAAGCAGAGAAACGATGTTACGTTCAAAGCATCCCATAACGTCATGCAGTATCAGCTGCTGGATAATACTTTTTCCAAATCGGTTTCCTGCCTGTCCGAACAGCTTAATCTCGGTTCGCTTCCGGTCGGAACGTATCAGCTGGTCCTCCAAGCGGAAGACTCCGTTGGCAATGTTGTTTCATTAGCCAACTGTCCCTTCGAAGTCTCAAACGAGCAATGGATTCAGCTTGTTCCGAACAATCTGCGTGGAAATTATACGATTGCTCTCAACTTTTTCGGTTCTCCTGAAAAGTTTATGTTCCGTTACAAGCTTCAGGAGGGGTCCACTCATATTACCGTTGATCCTGAATGGCGAAAAGCTTATGACGGCGAAGCAATTGCTATTAACGGAAAAAAATGGCGCTGCCATATCGATGCTGTGCCCTATTTTGAAAAAGCATGCCGCTATCTTGAAACCACCTACATTCATATTTCAGGCAAAAAGCTGGATACCGGAGCCGTCTGTCTTGCTGATCTTGTTACATTCAACGGTACCATTGTCAGACGCTTTACAAACAACCGTAATTTTCTGAGTCACCATTCCTTCGGTACTGCGGTGGACATCAACGCCTATTACCCAAGTCATCGTGACGTATTGGAGAACCGGAAGAAAATCTATAATGAAGTTACAAAGAATCTAACCTATAACGGTATTGTTGAAATCAATGGAAAACAGTGCTACGACTTCACCTATACGGGTACTGCAAAAGCAGGGCTTGCAAAGGTTCCCGAACCATTGATGAATTATCTCCTTTATGAGTTCGGATTCTACCGCGCCGGTTTTTCATGGGGTGTATATTATCCTCATACTTCGGATGCCATGCACTTCACTTTGACAGAGCTCTCCCCTTCCTATTTTACAGATGGCGAATTCGCAATGAGGAAAGTCTTCACCTATATTGAGGATCTTCCGGAATCGTCCGAACCGGCAGAAACCTCCGCACCGGATGAAGTTCCTGAGAGTTCTGAAAGCACATCTTCCGCTGATTAATCCTCTGATAGAAATGATAACGGCTGTCCTTGATGGACAGCCGTTGTATCTTTTTTACTCTGCCCGGAGTCCCGGTCCGGGATCTCCCAGCCTCCAGTGCTTCCGGCAAAGGCCGATGTAGGCATCATTTGCTCCGAGCACAACCTGCTCGCCTTCTTTCGTTATGCCGCCTTTCCCATCCAGACGTGCATTGCAGGTAGCTTTTTTCCCGCACCAGCAGATTGTTTTGACCTCTTCGATCGTATCCGCTCTCGCCAAGAGCCAATGGCTTCCTTCAAAAAAGTTCCCCTGGAAATCAGTTTTCAAACCGTAGCAGATGACCGGAACATCATACTCATCAACAATCTTGCACATCATTTCGACTTCGTCTTTCGTCAGGAACTGTGCTTCATCAACAATCAGACAGTCATATTCTCCGTTTTTTACTTTTTCTAGATCCAGGTTCTGTACCAGTTCGCATTCTGCTTCCAGTCCGCATCTGGACCAAATCCGGTTAACACCGTCCCGGACATCAATCGCAGGTTTTAAAAGGAGAGCATTTTTTCCTCTTTCCCAATAATTATAACGGACCATCAAAGCGTTCGCCGTTTTACTGGATCCCATTGCTCCATATCGAAAATATAACTTTGCCATCTTTTCCTCCGTGTTTTTGTTCTTTCTCATTATAGCCTATGAAATATTCTCTGTCAAAACAAGCTTTTCTTCCAAGTTACTGAATCTTCATTACCCTATTTTGTTGTTATGAGTACCTGCAAAAATGGCATAAAAAAAAGATTGACGAATTCAAAAGTTACGAGTATAATATTTTTCGCGTCATGAGTTCGACGCAATGCCGTTCACAGAGGGGAGGGAGAAAAGAATGGAAATCAGAGTCGGCGAAAACGAATCCCTGGAAAGCGCACTGAAACGTTGGAAGCGCAAATGTGCCCGCAGTGGCGTCCTCGCGGAAGTCCGTAAGCGTGAACACTATGAAAAGCCGAGCGTAAAGCGCAAAAAGAAGGCTGAAGCTGCTAGAAAGCGTAAATATTAATTTTTTATACAAATGGGAGCCGCAAGGCTCCTTCTTTGTTTCTTGACTCTGAATCAAGAGAAAACGATTTTCACATTATATATTCTTATTAATGATACCCTGTATTTCATATAAAGAACTTGCGTAATATCGTTTTTTACAGTATAATATATCAGTAAAAGTGGAAAAGTATAAGCATTTTCCTCGTTTCATGGTTATTATATCTTTTTGGCAAATCAATGTTGTATATTATGTATGATTGCTCATGATTTCGCCACATGAATAGGAGCTTTAATGAAAGATTTTATCCGTGCCACGATGAATGCCCAGATTTGCGATCTGGCTGACCTTGTACGTATTCCTTCTGTATCTCGCGGTGAACCTCCTGATATCGGAAAGCCATTTGGAAAGACAGTTTTCCGTGCACTTGAAAAAGCTCTTGAAATAGCACGCAATCTTGGATTTGAAAAAGTCTGGCATACGGACGGATATGCAGGTGTGATCGAGTATGGTGAAGGCGAAGAGACGCTTGGTATACTAGCTCATCTTGATGTTGTTCCCGAAGGACAGGGATGGACTTATCCCCCTTATGGCGCAGAAATCCATGACGGTAAAATGTACGGACGTGGTACTGTGGATGATAAAGGACCCGCCGTTTCCGCACTGTATGCGCTCGCTGCTGTTAAGAACAGCGGTTTGAAAATGAAACGCAAGGTGCGGATCATTCTCGGAACAGATGAAGAGATCGGTTCTTTGGGCGTCGAGCATTATCTCAAAGTAGAGGGTGCGCCGACTATGGCATTCACGCCGGATGCAGAATATCCGGTTGTCAATTCCGAAATGGGCATCCTGCAATCCACCTACAGACTGGAAGGAAAGTTTAGCTTGAAGTTATCGGTTGGCACTGCCGCGAACGTGATTCCCGGCGTCGTCACTGCCATCCTCCCTGTTCCTGCAAAACCTGTTCCTGTTCCGAAAGGATTTACTGCTGTTTTTGAAGGTAACACAATTTGTGTGACTGGATGCGGCGGACATGCTTCTATGCCTCAATACGCAAAAAACGCCTTGCTCGCCTCCCTCGTGATCTTGTCACAACAGGATCTCCTGGAACCGGATTGTTCCATGGTAAAGGGACTGACTGAGCTCTGGAAGCTGGATACACATGGCGAAACGCTCGGGATCGATATCAAGGACGAATCCGGACGCACTACTTATTCACCTGATGTATTTACGATCGACGAGAACGGCGTAACCTTTATTGCCGATTGCAGACATCCGTTCTCTCTCAAGGCTGAAGACTTGCTGGCGTGCTG
The DNA here is from genome assembly GCA_017514685.1 of Clostridia bacterium. Lineage (GTDB taxonomy): Bacteria > Bacillota > Clostridia > Christensenellales > CAG-138 > UBA3792. Next base: position 72,890 of record JAFWJN010000025.1, on the reverse strand, counting down.
GGATGACGCATACGGAAAACTCGGTTTTCGCCGGATTGGGCAGGTCATTAAACCGGGGCATTTTATCCCTGCCGACAGTGAACTTGTTTCAACTCTGATGCAGGTTTATAATGAAATAAACGGAAGCGACAGCAAACCACTGACGATGGGCGGCGGAACCTATGCCCGTGAGCTTCCAAACGCCGTGGCTTTCGGGGTTGTCCGAGAGGGTGCTCCCAATCTTTGCCACGTTCCCGATGAATATGTCGCTCTCGAGGACCTTCGGTTCAATACCGAGGTCATGGCGGAAGCGATTAAAAGATTAGCAGTAATGTAAAGGAGATAGAATTATGTCATTGATTTATTTGGTTGAAGACGATGCCGACATCCGCGAACTGGAAACCTATGCGCTGCAGAGCAGTGATCTGGAGGTTCAGGCCTTTACAGAGAGCCAGGAACTCTATGCCGCACTCGGAAAGCGTATTCCTGATCTGGTTCTTTTGGACATCATGCTTCCCGGAGAAGACGGAATGAGTATTCTGCAGCATCTCCGCGCAGAATCCGAAACCAAGACTGTACCGATCATTATGGTAACAGCGAAAACAACCGAATCGGATAAGATTTCCGGCCTGGATACCGGTGCCGATGATTATATCACCAAGCCGTTCAGCGTAAACGAACTCGTTTCCCGCGTGAAAGCCCTTCTGCGCCGCACGCAGAGCAATTTCGGAGAAGGAATCGCCACGATTTATCGTTACGATCCGATCGAAATGAATATCGAAACTCACAAGGTCACGGTAAACGGTAAGAATGTTGAACTGACATTCAAAGAATTTGAATTGCTGAAGTTCCTCCTTCAGAACAAAGGTACCGTTGTCACCCGCAGCCGTCTGATGGATACTGTCTGGGGTTTTGCCTTCGCCGGTGAAACACGTACCGTCGATATGCATATCAAAACGCTGCGTCAGAAGCTCGGCGAAGCCGGAAAACTGATCATCACCATCCGCAACGTCGGTTACCGTCTTGGTGAATGACCATATGGAAGAGTCCACTCTCTTTCGGGATCTGCTGGATGATCTGCCAAACGGCATTATGGCTTTTGATCTGGATGGTAATTTGATCTATTCCAATCGGGCGGCGGATACATTTCTGCACATCTCAAAATCCCATCATTCTCCGGTCATAGATGATCGTATCAAGCAATTCCTCGGCACCGCCCGGAACGATGACGTGGAAGTAATTCAGTTGTCCGGTAAATCTATTCAGCTTCATTATCTTGACCGCTTCTCAAACGGATTGCGCGTCGGTGCAGCACTTTATTTGACCGATATCGTTGATCGTCACAAGCAGGAATTCACTGCCAATGTTTCACACGAGCTGAAAACACCTCTGACCTCTATTTCGGGTTACGCTGAAATGATAGAAACCGGTATGGCAAAGCCGGATGATATTCCCAATTTTGCATCCAGAATCAACCGGGAAGCCACGCGAATGCTCAAACTTGTCGGCGATATCATAAAGCTGAACGAGCTTGACGAAACGCAGATAATGGAAGAAGCTGAGCAGGTTGATCTCTATGAAATTGCGAAAGATACTATTGAAACTCTTGAACCTTCTGCAATGAGACATCATACGACGCTGAGCCTTTCCGGCGAGTCGTCAGTCGTTACCGGAAACAGAGCGCTCCTTTCCGAGCTGGTATTTAATCTGATCGATAATGCCATTCGCTATAACAGGGACAACGGTTCAGTCGCAGTCCGTGTACGTCACCATGTGCTGACAGTACGGGATACCGGAATAGGGATTCCGAAATCACATCAGGCAAGAATATTCGAGCGTTTTTACCGTGTCGATAAAAGCCGCTCCAAAGCAACCGGCGGAACAGGTCTCGGCTTAGCGATTGTTCGGGAAATCTGCGAACAGCATCATGCTCAGATCCGGCTGGAAAGCCGTGAAGGCGTCGGAACCGAGATCTCCATCACGTTCCCCACCTTCCATGAAGATTAACAACACATAAAAAATTCCCTGGAAAGCGAATCGATACGCTTTACAGGGATATTTTTTATTTTCACTTATACGTTTTTTCCGCAGCAGTTCTTATATTTTTTCCCACTGCCGCATGGACACGGATCATTGCGTCCGATCTTTGCACTTCTTGCTTTCACAACGGGTTTTCTGCCGTCTTCAGAAGGCGTTTCTACCGGTTTTGCTACCTGCTGGCGAACTACCGGAGCTTTTCTTACAGCAACGTGCAGAAGCCCTCTGACAGCATTTTCACGGATCTCTCCTACCATCTGGTCGAACATGTCCGTACCTTCCGTTGTATATGCATTCACAGGATCCGTCTGCCCATAAGCTCTCAGACCGATTCCCTGCCTGAGCTGATCCATCGCATCGATATGATCCATCCAGTGTGTGTCAACAGATCGTAGCAGTACGATTCGCTCCACTTCCCGCATGTCCAGTCCCTGCTCTTTCAGCTCCGCCTCTTTTTCCGCTCTTCTATCAGCGATTACCTTCTCTGCGCAAGCAATCACATCCGCGACTGAAGTATTCTTTTTCCGGCAATCGGCAAAGAAATCCTTTGCTTCGATTCCGCACAGATCTGCCAATTCTTTGCTGACGGCGTCAAGATTCCAATCTGTATTTTTGCCATGTTCACTGCAGTACGTGCGGACAATATTTTCGACCGTTTCCTTAATCATGCTGTCGAACGACGAAGACAGGTCCTCTCCCATCAGCACTTTGCGGCGCTCACCATAAATGATTTCACGCTGCTGGTTCATGACATCATCATAGCGTAGAACATTTTTGCGCATCTCGAAGTTTGCTGCTTCCACCCGCTTCTGAGCAGATTCAATCTGCTTTGTGATCAGCGCGTTCTCGATCGGTACATCATCATCCGGTGACAATCTGCTCATAAGGCCTTCCATACGGTCAGCCCCGAACCTGCGCATGAGATCGTCCTTCATGGAAACATAAAACCGTGTGCTTCCGGGATCACCCTGACGTGCAGCGCGACCGCGCAGCTGATTGTCAATACGTCTGCTTTCATGACGCTCTGTTCCTATAATATGAAGGCCTCCCAGCGCAACGACCTGTTCGTGCTCTTTCTCGGTCTCAATCCTGAACTCATCATACAGACGTTTATATTCAGCGCGGGCTGCAAGGATTTCCTCATCATCTGTTTCCGCATGTCCTGTTGCTTCTTCAATCAGCTCCTCATCAAGGCCTTTCTGCCGGAGCGCTTTACGAGCCAGAAAATCGGGGTTACCGCCAAGAAGAATATCTGTTCCGCGCCCGGCCATGTTGGTCGCAATCGTGATCTGCCCATATTTACCGGCCTGAGCAACGATCTCTGCCTCTTTCGCGTGATATTTTGCGTTCAGCACTTCATGCCTGATTCCTCTGCGCTTCAGCAGAGAGGAAAGATATTCGCTTCGCTCGACCGAGATCGTGCCAACCAGAATCGGCTGTCCTGTCGCATGAACCTCTTCAATCTCGTTCACGACAGCACGGAATTTTCCCTCTTCGGTCATGTAGACGCAATCTTTGTAATCCAGACGGATATTTGGTTTATTCGTCGGTATCTCTACAACATCAAGGTTGTAGATTCCGGAGAACTCATCCTCCTCCGTTTTTGCGGTACCTGTCATGCCGGCGAGTTTATGGAACATTCTGAAATAGTTCTGGAATGTAATCGTAGCGAGTGTTTTATTCTCTCTTTCGACTTTTACGCCTTCCTTTGCTTCCAGAGCCTGATGAAGTCCTTCGCTGTATCTTCTCCCGATCATCAGACGGCCTGTAAATTCATCCACGATCAGGACCTGTCCGTTCTGAACAACGTAGTCCTTATCCCGTTCGAATAGAGCGTGCGCTCTCAGCGCCTGCTTGATGTAGTGGTTCAGTTCGGTGTTCTCAACATCCGCAAGGCTGTCAATCTTGAAGAATGCTTCCGCTTTCCGGATACCTTCCTGAGTCAGCATAACCGTCCTGTGCTTGATATCGCACATATAGTCGCCGCTCTCCGGCTGCGTCTCCCCCATGATCTGATCTGTCTTGGACATCTCGATCAGGTTCTCGCCTCTCTGAAGTCTTCTCACGAAACGGTCCGCTTCCTGATACATGAACGAGGATTCTTCCCCGTGTCCGCTGATGATAAGAGGCGTTCTTGCTTCATCGATCAAAATCGAGTCGACCTCGTCAACGATCGCATAGTGCAGTTCACGCTGTACCATGTTTTCTTTATAGACGCACATGTTGTCTCGGAGGTAATCAAATCCAAACTCATTATTTGTACCATATGTAATATCGCATGCGTAGGCAAGACGGCGCTGATCGTTATCCATATCATGAACGATACATCCGACTGTCATGCCCAAAAAACGATAAATCTTCCCCATCCACTGAGCGTCACGTTTTGCAAGATAATCGTTAACCGTGACGATATGTACTCCTCGCCCTTCCAGAGCGTTTAAATATGCTGGAAGCGTCGCCACCAGTGTCTTTCCTTCACCGGTCTTCATTTCGGCGATTCTGCCCTGATGGAGCACCATACCGCCAAGTAGCTGAACATCAAAATGCCGCATCCCGACTGTACGAACGGCAGCCTCCCTGACGGCTGCGAAAGCATCGCAGAGAAGGTCGTCCATCGATTCACCGTTCTGAAGCCTTGAGCGGAACACCTCGGTACATTTCCGAAGTTCCTCATCGCTCATGGCTTTATATTTCGGCTCCAGTTCATTGATTGTATTTACGCGGGGCCTTAGTTTTTTCAATTTACTTTCACTTGTGTTGCCAAGCAGACGGTCCAAAAATCCCATGACCATACTCCTGTCATTTTATATTACGGTTAAGTATACCATAGTTTTTTCTTTTCGAAAAGACTGAAATGTGACAGGGAAGAAAACGAATCATGGCATTTTATCATCGCCGAACTTCTTCATTATATCGATTAATCGTTTCGCAATTTATTACGTTTGTTTGCATGATTTTCAATTGAATTATCTATGCAAAATTCATGTAACAAATATGCAAAATCGGGAGTTTCTTCTATATTATTATTTACATCACCCCGGAACAGTGATATAATTCAAAAGAATCAAAGTGGAGGTATCCGACCTTGCGGATCAAACAACTGCAGCTGAAGCATTATCGAAATTACGATATGCTCGACCTGGCGCCTGCTTCCGGTCTGAATGTGTTTGAAGGACTGAATGCTGCCGGAAAAACCAATATACTCGAATCGATTTTTCTGTGCGCTCTCGGTCGCAGTCACCGAACGCCGCGAGACGCGGAACTCCTTCAGGAACGCGAGCCATTTGGAAGTGTGCGTCTGTTTCTGGAAACGCGGGGTGGTTCCCGTTCCATCCGGATTGAACTTTTCGAAGATGATCGGAAGAAGATTTATCTGGATGAATCGCTGATTGCCCGTTCCGGTGAACTGATGGGCTGTTTGAATGTCGTTATGTTTTCTCCTGAAGACCTTCAGCTTGTCAAGGAAGGTCCGGCGGAACGGCGGCGTTTTCTGGACATGGAACTCAGTCAGCTCAAGCCTGCGTACTATTTCAATCTTCAGCAGTACAACGCTGCGCTGAAAAACAGAAACCTTCTTCTCAAGGAAGATCCTCTTCGCTACGATATGATCGAACTTTGGGACGAACAGCTTGCCAAGCTAGGCAGCCGTATTATTCTAGACCGTTCCCAGTTCATCGAAGAGCTTTCTCTTCTTGCGCGCGATCTGCATCTTCGAATGAGTGACGGAAAGGAACATCTCGAAGTTGTTTACCAGCCATCCGTCCCTGTTGCAAATCCCGACCGTCTCATGGAAACGCTTCAGGAGCAGCTGACTGAGCGACTTGAGCGAGACATTTTCCGGGGCTATACTTCCGTGGGTCCTCACCGCGATGATCTTGTTCTTCAGCTGAACGGCCGGGACGTACGGATATACGGTTCCCAGGGGCAGCAGCGCACCACTGCTCTCTCGCTGAAACTGTCGGAAATCGAGCTGATCCGCAAAAGTCGCGGTGAACGGCCTGTTCTTCTTCTGGATGATGTATTTTCCGAATTGGATGCCGATCGTCAGGCAAGGCTTCTGGAAGTTGTTTCGGACTGTCAGTCATTTGTGACATGTACGCATCTTGAGGAGTTTGCTTCCATCGAAGAACTGTCCATGCAGGTCTGGCATGTTGAAAACGGAATGGTATCGGAGGTTTAAAGGATGCTTCTTCATATCGGAGAAAACCGTTTTGTTCCAAGCGCGTCCATTGTGGCGATTGTTCCCGCGGACAATGTTCCAGCGGAAACAGACCGCCTGATTCACAGCTGTGCCGAAGCCGGTCGCTACTACCCTTCGTACGGCACGCCAAAGTCCTATGTTGTCTGTGTCCGCGACGACCAGACCTATGTTTATGCCGCTTCTACAGCGATCCGCACGCTCAAAGAACGGATTGAAGAACTTCGGCAATAATTTGTTTTAATACTCAAGGTTTAAGATAGATAAGAAACGGAGAATGGAAATGGAAGATATCCAGCATGAAATCAACGGAAGTTATGATGCTTCCCAAATACAGGTTCTGGAAGGTCTTGAGGCTGTTCGCCGCCGTCCCGGTATGTACATCGGTTCAACGGATTCACGCGGTCTCCATCACCTGGTCTATGAACTTGTGGACAACTCGATCGATGAGGCAATGGCAGGATTCTGCAACCATGTCATCATCACCATTCACGAAGGTGAAATCGTTACCGTTAAGGACAACGGCCGCGGAATTCCGGTTGGCTATCATGAGAAAACCGGAAAAGACGCTCTTGAAGTTGCTCTTACGATTCTTCACGCCGGCGGAAAATTCGGCGGAGGAGGCTATAAAGTCTCCGGCGGTCTGCACGGTGTCGGTCTTTCCTGCGTAAACGCTCTGGCGGACGATCTGACAGTAGAAGTCAGACGTGAAGGAAAGATTCACCGTCAGCGCTATCAGCGCGGAATTCCTGTCACGAAGGTCGAGATCGCAGGCGAATGCGACCTTTCCGATACAGGGACAAGCGTTTCGTTCCATCCGGATCCCGAGATCTTCGATGAAGTGAAATTTGAGTTCGATAAGCTGAAATCTCGTCTCCGAGAACTGGCGTTCCTGAATGCCGGCGTACGTATTACGGCAATTGACGAGCGGGAAGAAAGCAAGGCTGAACGTGATTACTGTTTTGAAGGCGGCATCCGTTCATTTGTATCACACTACAACAAGAACAAGGAAGTCCTTCATCCGGAACCGATGTATTTTACTGCAAAACGCATTGAGAACGGCGAAGAGACCGCAACGGTCGAAATTGCCATGCAGTGGAATGACGGCTACAACGAGGACATCTACACCTATGCGAACAACATCAACACCCATGAAGGCGGTTCCCATCTGGATGGTTTCAAAGGCGCTCTGACGCGCACGATCAATGATTATGCGAAGCGCCAGAATCTTCTGAAAGAAAAAGACGCTTCTCTCTCCGGTGAAGATATCCGCGAAGGTCTCACTGCTGTCATTTCCGTCAAATTGGAAGAACCTCAGTTCGAGGGACAGACAAAAACCAAACTCGGAAACGCCGATATCCGTCCACTTGTTTCAAACGCCGTATCACAGGGCCTGAGTGAGTTTCTGGACGAAAATCCTGCCATCGGAAAGGTCATCGTGGATAAATGCCTTATGGCGTCACGTGCGAGAGAAGCCGCCCGCAAAGCGCGCGATCTGACGCGCAGGAAAACAGCTCTTGATTTTGACCGTCTGCCCGGTAAACTTGCCGACTGTCAGGAAAAGGATGCCAGCAAATGTGAAATCTTCCTCGTAGAGGGCGATTCCGCAGGCGGTTCCGCAAAAATGGGGCGCAATCCTAAGTATCAGGCGATTCTGCCGCTTCGCGGCAAGATTCTGAACGTGGAGAAAGCCCGTCTGGACCGGATGCTGTCATCCGATACGATCCGTTCCATGATTACCGCATTCGGCGCAGGCATCGATAAAGAGTTTGATGAAACGAAGCTTCGCTATCACAAAATCGTCTGCATGACGGATGCCGACGTTGACGGCAGTCATATCCGTATCCTTCTTCTGACCTTCTTCTATCGTCATATGCGTCCTCTGGTTGAGAACGGCTACGTTTATATCGCGCTTCCCCCGCTCTACAAGGTAAAGCGCAACAAATTCCTCCGCTACGTCTATTCTGACGAAGAACTGGCCGACACGCTGAACGAAATCGGGCAGGATCCGAAACCTGATATTCAGCGCTATAAAGGTCTTGGCGAAATGAATCCTGAGCAGCTGTGGGAAACGACAATGGATCCCGACAACCGTATCATGCTGCAAGTCACAGTGGAAGACGCCGTTGAGGCAGACCGTCTGTTCACGCTTCTGATGGGCGACAAAGTCGAACCGCGCCGCGAGTTTATCGAGCAGAACGCGAAGCTCGTTACCGACCTGGATATTTAATGAGGTGAAACATGAGCGAGAAAATTCGTCCGATCAATCTGGAACATGAAATGCAAAAAAGCTTCATCGCCTATGCGATGTCGGTTATTACAAGCCGTGCTCTTCCCGATGTCAGGGATGGCATGAAGCCTGTTCACCGCCGCATCATGCACACGATGGAGGAACTCGGCGTCACTCCCGACAAACCCACTCGTAAGAGTGCGCGTATCGTCGGGGACTGCATGGGCCGTTATCATCCCCATGGTGACAGTTCCGTATATGATGCAATGGTGCGTCTTGCGCAGGATTTCAACACACGCTATCCGCTCGTTGAAGGACAGGGCAACTTCGGTTCTGTTGACGGTGATAGCGCTGCCGCCATGCGTTATACAGAAGCCCGTCTGAGCAAAATGGCTATGGAACTGATGCGTGACATCGACAAAGATACGGTGGATTTCCAGCCGAACTTCGACGGCACACAGCAGGAACCGGTTGTCCTCCCCGCCCGCTTCCCGAATCTGCTGGTCAACGGCAGCAACGGTATCGCGGTCGGTATGGCGACCAATATGCCTCCTCATAATCTGGGTGAAACAATCGACGGCCTGATTGCGCTGATCGACAACCCGGACATCACCAACGATGAGCTGATGACCTATATCCCCGGTCCTGATTTTCCGACCGGCGGAATTATCCTCGGGAAAATCGGAATCGCGCAGGCATATCGCACAGGTCGCGGCAAAATCTATGTCCGTGCCCGTACGGAAATTGAGCAGATGAGCGCGTCCAAGAGCCGCATCATTGTGACCGAGATTCCTTATCAGGTCAATAAGGCGTCTCTCGTTCAGCGGATTGCTGAGCTGGTTCATGAAAAGAGAATCGAGGGTATTTCCGATTTGCGTGATGAAACGGACCGCAACGGAACCCGTATCGTCATTGAACTGAAGAAGGACATCAACGCGAGTGTTGTTCTGAACAATCTTTATAAGCACACCGACATGCAGACCACGTTCGGCGTGATTAATCTGGCTCTTGTAGACGGCGAGCCGAAAATCCTGACGCTCAAACAGATCCTCTACTATTATCTGGAACATCAGAAGGAAGTTGTGACCCGCCGTACCAGATTCGATCTGAACCGTGCAAAGGAACGCCTTCATATCATCGAAGGTCTGTTAAAGGCGCTGGATCATATTGATGAAGTCATTAGGATCATCCGCGGAAGCGAAAACGCGGCTGTTGCGAAGGAACGTCTCTGTGAGCGCTTCGGTTTTTCCGAGCGTCAGGCTCAGGCGATCCTCGATATGCGTCTGCAGCGTCTGACCGGTCTCGAACGCGACAAGCTGATCGAGGAAGACCGGCAGTTGCGGGAACGCGTTGCCTATCTGGAAGAAATCCTCGCGAATGAGTTCCGGCTGATGGAAGTCATCAAAGAAGAGGCTCTCGATGTCAAAGCCCGCTGCAGCGATCCCCGCCGTACGGAAATCGCGCCCATGCCGGACGATATCGAACTGGATGACATCATTCAGGAAGAGCAGATGACCGTTACTATGACGCACTTCGGTTATATCAAGCGTACATCGACCGATGCATTCCGCGCACAGAACCGCGGTGGCAAAGGCGTAAAAGGCCAGGCAACACGTGATGAAGATTATGTGGAACGTATGCTTGTTTCAAGCACACACGCTCCAATCATGTTCTTTACCAACTTCGGACGCGTATACCGCATTAAGTGCTATGCAATCCCCGAAGCAAGCCGTACCTCAAAAGGAATCCCCGTTGTCAATTTCCTGCAGCTGCAAACCGGTGAAAAGGTCACCGCGATGTTCGTTGTACCCCGTGAAGTTGAAGAGACCGGCTACTATGTCACCGCTACGCGCAAAGGTCTGATCAAGAAGACGCGTATCTCAGATTGCTCCAACATCCGCAAAGGCGGGCTTCTGATGCAGACGATCCGTGAAGGCGATGAGCTGATCTCCTGTGAGATGAGCAGCGGAGACGACGAATTCATCATGGCGTCCCGCCTCGGCAAGTGCATCCGCTTCCGTGAAGCCGATGTACGCGCAACTGGAAGAGGCGGCATGGGTGTCCGCGGAATTAATCTGACGGAAGATGATGTGTTGATCGATATGGTCAAGATTATCAAGGGCGGAATGCTTCTGACTGTCACCGAAAAAGGTCTCGGCAAGCGCACTCCGGAAGATCAGTATACCATCCAGGGCCGTGGCGGCAAGGGCATCCTGGCCATGAAGGCTACTGAAAAAACCGGCGGACTTGCTGCTCTCCGTATGACGGAAGCAGGCGAAGATGTCCTCCTTGTCCGCGACGACGGAATTCTCCTCCGCACCCCGGTCGAGCAGATCTCCGTTATCGGAAGAAATACCCAGGGCGTAAGGCTCATGCAGATCGGTGATGAAAATATCGTTGCATGCGTTGCTCTGCTCCCGCATCAGGAAATTACGGAAGAAAACGAAGATTCCGATCCGGTTGCTTCTATCGAAGCCGTGCCGGAGACCGTCGATTCACCTGCCGAGTCTTCAACGGGTGAAGCAGATCAAACCACAGAAGAATGAGCAATTATCCTGAAAGACTAATCCATTTTGCATCACAGCTGCCGTCCCCGCTTTATGCGGTCGGCGGCTGTGTGCGTGATTCTCTTTTGGGAAAACAGTCGCACGATATTGATCTCTGCAGCGCTATTACGCCGGAAACAATGCAGACTTTAGCAAAAGAACACGGCTTTCCCTGTCCTCTCGTCAACCAGCGGCTCGGAACCGTTCTTCTCTGTATCGACGGAATCAAATATGAACATACTACATTCCGCACAGAATCCTATCCGTCCGGCGGAAATCATTCACCTGAAACGATTTCTTTCACAGAATCTTTGGAACTGGATGCAAGACGGCGTGATTTTTCAATCAACGCAATCTATCAGAATGTCGTAACGGGGCAGTTTGAAGATCCCTGCAACGGTCTGACGGATATAAAAAACCGTCTGATCCGCACAACAACGGATGACCCCTCCCTGATTCTGAAAGATGACGGACTTCGGATTCTTCGTCTTGTCAGATTTGCTGTTTCAACAGGCTTTGATGTGGATCCCGGCACCTTTTCCGCTGCGAAAGAGCACGTTAATCTGCTGGAAGACATCGCTTGGGAGCGTAAGCGGGAAGAACTAGACCGGATTCTCCTTCTCAAGGATGTTGTCCGCGCGCTTGAGATGCTGACTGAACTGCAGGCTCTCTTTCTCGTGATTCCGGAACTTCGTGCCTGTGACGGTCTTGCTCAGCGGGCAGATTACCATCGTCACGATGTGCTACGCCATCTGTTCCATACCTGTGAACAAGCGCCGTTCTCTGTTGAGCTGCGCCTGATGGGACTGCTACATGATATCGGCAAACCGGCGGCACTGGAGCGGGATGGCAACTACTATCGGCATCCGGAGATCGGCGCAGCAATATCAGATAATGTGATGAAAAGACTCGTCTATCCCAACGCTGTCATCCGAAGAGTCCATTCAGCCGTCCGCTGGCACATGTTTGATCTGGATGAGAATGCACGTGAAGACACTGTGAAAAAGCGTTTCGTCTCGATTGGAAAACAAGGTGTTGAAGATTTAATCGGATTGAGGGAAGCGGATGTGAACGGAAGCGGTATCCGGAATGGCTACCGGGCTGAAAAATGGCGGAGAATTTACGCTGACATGCTGGAAAAAGAATGTCCGTGGTCTTCCGATGATCTGGCTCTTACCGGCCGCGAACTGATGGATGCGCTGGATCTTCCACCTTCTCCGGAGGTTGCAAAACTAAAGGAAAAGCTGCTTCTCCACTGTGTCTGTCATCCCGGTGACAACCGACCTGACAAACTTCTCCGGATTGCCCGGGATATATGTGTCAAAAAAGCATAAAAAGTGTTAATTTATCATATCCATGCTATTCTTTCCCAGGAAAATATGTTATGATGAATAACTGTGAAAGCATTTTCAACTCGAAGGGTTTTAATCAATGAATAATAAACAGAAAAGAAAACTGGAGATTCTCGCAATCGGGCTCGGCGTGCTTTTGGTGATTTTGCTTGCCATTTCTCTGATCCTGAATTGTGCTGGTAAATCCGTGCGTCAGAATACAAACGTGCAGGCACGCTCCCCCGTCATTATCAGTGAGATCCTTGCCAGCAACAAGCAGGCTGTGCGCGATCCCATGGGAACATACAGCGATTATGTAGAGCTGTATAACACGGGAACAGATACTGTCAATATCTCCGGCTACGGATTATCTGATGATGAGGTCAGCGTCTGGGTCTTCCCGGAAGGAACCATCCTGAAGCCAAATGAGTATCTTGTTATCTGGTGCTCCGGCTCAGCGACCGGACTCTCCAATGTTGCAGATTTCGCTCTTTCCAAGGATGATGTACTCCGCTTCACAGACGGTGGCGGTGTCAACATCGCGACAGTTTCCCTTGCAGAAACTTATTCCGGACTTGCGTACTGCTATGATTCTGCGACAGGCACATGGTCAAACAAAGCTCCTTCCCCCGGGTATCCGAATACGGAAATGGGCATCGCCGCGTATGAAAAGACCAAAATGGTCGATCCGTCCATCGGCACTGCAGAAACGCTTGCCTACAGCGCAGTTCGCATCAGCGAATTCATGGCCAGCAACAGCACCGCGCACAAAGGTCCGGACGGAACCTACTGTGACTGGATCGAGCTTTACAACAGCAGCAACTCTCCTGTGGATCTGACCGGATACGGACTGTCCGACGATATCAGCAAGCCGAAAAAATATACGTTTGACGGTATTGTGATCCAGCCCAATGAATTCCTGCTTCTCTACAGCACGACGGTTCCCGTTGCAGGCTATCACTGTATCGACTTCGGTCTTTCATCCAGGGGCGAAACTCTGATTCTGACATCAGCAGATGATAAGATCATCGATATGATCGATTTCGGTGCGCAGACCAAGAACTATTCCATGGCCCGTGCATTCCCGAACGGCTCTTTTGATCCTACTTCTGAATTTACGCCGACTGACCGCATCACCCCCGGCTATCCGAATACGGAATCGGGCTATACGCTCTTTGATAAGGCTGAGAACGGTGAGATGGGCATTCACGACATCATGTTCAGTGAAGTTCTGGTCAACGGTTACTACATCGAATACAAATACAGTTCTTCCACAAAGAGCGACCGACCGTTTGATGCCGATCTCGGCAGCTGGATCGAAATCTACAACAGCGCCGATTACCCGGTGGATCTCGGAGGTTATTCGGTGACGGATGATTATACCGAACCGTATAAATGGGTTTTTCCTAACGGAACGAGTATCGCCGCAAAAGGATATCTCGCCCTCCAGCTGGACGGAAGTCTCCCGCGTGCCGGTCAGACAAAAGCTACCGAAAGCCAGCTTCGTTATCAGCTGAGTTTTGATATCAGCTCCAGCGGCGAAACGATCTGCCTGTTCCAGCCGGACGGCACTATGATCGATCGTGTCACAGTTCCCGAGTGTCATTCCTGCATTTCCTACGGACGTGATCAGAAAGGTGACTGGGTCCTGTTCGATACTCCGACGGAAGGCGCGCCGAATCCTGCTTCCGGATTCGGGCTGTACTGTGAAGCGGCGGAAGCGGATCTCCCAAGCGGAATCTATACCTCCGCTCAGACCGTCAGCATCAAAGTCCCGGACGGACTGGTTGCGACCTATACGACGGACACGACGATACCGACAAAAGATTCCACACGGGTCTCCGGTCCGATCTCAGTTACCGACAATACGGTTCTGAGAGTCAGGACTTTCTCCCCAAGCAATGCCAATTATCCCAGTGATACCAAGTCTTACACTTATATCATTGTCGGAAGCTCGCCCACATATAACTCGCACGAGACCAATCTTCCTGTAGTCTTCTTAGTAACGGACAGTGCAAATCTGTTTGATACGAAAAAAGGCATTTACGTGAAAGGCGAGGACTATACCGGAAAAGGGTCCCCAAGCGATCTGTATATCTCCGGCAATGAAAAAGTCGGAAGCTGGGCGAATTTCAACATGAGCGGCAAGATGTGGGAACGTCCCGCGACATTTACCTACTGCAGCGAAAACGCAAAGGAAGTTCTCTATCAGGCTGATCTGAATATTCGAATCTTCGGTGCTTTCTCCCGTTACAAGGGACAAAAAGGAATTGCTCTGATTGCCCGCAAAGGCGTCGGACCTTCCTGGCTCGAATATCCGTTCTTTGACAACAGACCTTTTACGGAGTATAAGTCGCTGGTTCTGCGTGCATCCGGTCAGGATTCCGCTCTGTCCCGCATCCGCGACATCACGGTTCTCGGACTGCTCAACGACAATAATGTCGACATGGCGAATCAGGCTTACGTCCAGTGCATCGTATATCTGAACGATCAATACTGGGGCGTCTATAATCTCAGGGAAAAGGTCAGCAAGTTCTTTCTGGCTCAGCACTACGGAATCAGTGATCCTTCCACAATCGATATTCTGGTCGGGAACGGCAACAACAGCGCCTGTGTTGTGGCAGGAGACGGTCTTGCAGACTATCAGGCTCTGATTGAGTTCTGCAAGAGCAAGAACTACAATCTTTCCAACGACTCCGATTACCGGTATGTCTGCGACCGGATCGATGTGGAAAACTTCGCACAGTATTGCGCGTTTGAGATCATCGTCGGCAACACTGACTCCGGAAATATCAAATACTGGCGGAGCAGCGAACTGGACAACAAGTGGAGATGGATCGCCTACGATTTCTGCTGGGCTTTCAACCGGGAAGATCCGAACACGAACATCAACACCACTTCCGGCTACCGCAGAGACTTCTTCTGGAAGTATTTCGATCCGGCAGGACATGGATCCGGCAGAGGATTCGATACAACGCTGGGCCGGTCATTGCTTCAGAACAACCAGTTCGTCGAGATTTTCCTAAAGTACTGCGCCGATTTCTTCAACAACGTATATACGCCTGAAAAAATCGTCTCAAAGGTAGATGAACTTCAGGAGAACATCCGTTTCGAGATGGAAAACTACGATCTTGAACGCTGGAGACCGTTCATCGGTCTTTCGGTAAAAGGATGGAATTCTCACTGCAACAACATCCGCAATTATGCGAATAACTATCAGAACTATTTCCTGCGTTACTGCCAGAATTACATCAACAAGTATACGAACTATAAGCTGACTGACGCAAAAATGATTGAACTGTTCGGGAGGGTAAGCTCACTATGACCCCTTTCAAGCTGAAAGAAAATTCAAAAGGATACCGGCATGAATTGAAATTTGTCATCTCCGAAGAAGATGCCGCTCTGCTGGCGATCCGGCTCAGAGCGGTGCTTCAGCCTGATCCGTACGCCGTACAGTCAGGCGGCGAGTACTTCATCCGCAGTCTTTACTTCGATGATCCGTTCGATACTGCCGTAAGTGAGAAAGTTGACGGAGTGGAATACCGTGACAAATGGCGCATTCGAATCTATAACCTTTCGGATAGCATCATCAAACTGGAACGCAAACATAAAAGCGGGCAGTTTATTCTGAAGCATAGTCTGACGATCTCCAAGCGGGAATGCAATGCTCTGTGTGCCGGAGCATATGGATTTCTTCTGCATCGCAAAGAACCCTTTGCAAAGGAAGCTTACGCAGAGATGGTGACAAATCACCTCAGACCGAAAGTTATTGTCGATTATGACCGTGAGCCATTCGTCTTCCCTGTGCAGGATGTCCGTATTACTCTGGACCGCAATATCCGAACCGGCATGCGAAGCACGGATCTGTTTAATCCGAACATCATCACCTACCCTGCTACCGAGTATCTCGGTCAATGCATCCTGGAAGTGAAGTTCAATGACTATCTTGAGGAATATGTCATGGAACTGCTGCAGCTGAATGCCGCACAGCGGAGCGCTGCAAGTAAATATCTGTTCTGCAGACAATATGACTGTTAACATACAGAACCAACATTTAATGAAATTATTTCAACTATATTGGAGGAATTATGGAATCAACTAGCTACTTCAGCACTCTTCGCGCAGCGTTTCTGCAACTGTTCGACTTTCAGACGAATCAGGTCGTTCCTTTGATCGGCAGCGTCCTCGTGGCGTTCGTTCTCGGAATGTTCATCTATCTGATCTACCGTCTTTCCTTTTCAGGTGTTGTTTACAGCAAAACCTTCAACATGAGCCTTGTCATGCTGACGATGGTCTCCACAATGGTCATTCTGTTTATGTCCAACAACCTGAAGCTGTCTCTTGGTATGGTCGGCGCACTTTCTATCGTCCGTTTCCGTACTGCGATCAAGGATCCAATCGATACGGTCTTTATGTTCTGGGCAATCGGCGTCGGTATTGCGCTCGGTGCCGGATTCGTATTTGCGGCTGTCGTCGGTACGATTCTGATCGGAGTTCTCATGCTTCTGCTGGCTTCCTCGAAGCGCAAAGCATCCCTGCCCTACCTTCTGATCCTGCACTACGAAGAACGTGCTTCCAAGGCAGTCAAGTCCATGATTGCTCAGATTCCCTATGCGCGTGTCAAATCCAAGACCGTTCAGAGAGAAGGTATCGAGCTTGCAGTTGAGCTTCGCGTCAAATCCAGTGAAACAGGTTTTGTCGACAAGTTCCTGCGTGTCGACGGCATCTATGATGCAACCCTGATCGCACATCAGGGCGACCTGATCTCGTAATCACCGAAGATTGAAGGAACAGCTTTTTTGCTGTTCCTTTTCTGAAATGCAAAGGAGGTTTCTGCCATGTTGGTCAAACTGCTTGTTTCTGTTGTAATCGGTGCCATCATCGGATGGGTTGCCGGTAAAATCATGAAAACAAAGAATTCCGTGCTCGGCAATATTATTCTGGGCATCTTAGGTTCCGCTCTCGGCGGATTCTTAGGCGGTCTTCTGAACATCGAACCCACCAGCTGGATCGTCAGTATGATCCTAGCGATTGCCTGCTCCTGTCTGCTTCTGTGGCTTTATAAAAAGGTCTTTAAAGGCGGAAGATAGTTTCCCTGTCCAGCCTGCTTAAACAGCTTTTTAGGGCTTTCAGGCAGCGCACACACGCATTCTTTCAAGCAATCTAAAAACGGAGTAGCTTTGGCTGCTCCGTTTTTCGTCTTGATTTCTTCTTGTTTTCCCGTTCTTCATTTTTCCGTTTCCATGCGCGGCACGTGCATCGCCCAGAAATAGTTTGTCGCGTAGGAAGAATACGCTTCAGCAGGGACCGTGATCACCGCATCCGTGCCGTTCAGCAGATTCTGACCGACTGAGCAGGTTTCCGGTTCCGGATTTTCCAGAATGATCTTTTCCAGCGCGATGCATCCCAAGAAGGAATCATCCGGAATCCACACAATATTCCGGCTAACAAAGATCGTCCGAATCACCTGATTATAAGAGAAAACGGATGAAGTGAAGCTTCGTACGGGAAGTCCGTTATACATTGCGGGCAGGATCAGCGAATTCCGCCCTTTTCCCTGCTCTGTCAATCCCGTAATGCGAAAACCATCCGAGTATGGTTCATAAAGGAAGTATTCCTCATCACTGTTATCGCCATCCCAGATATGCGCAGAATCGCTTTCAGGCATTGACGGCAGCTCAATGGAAACAGAGGTTCTGTTTCCCGTCACTGTCTTCAGCTGCCCGGAAAGCCATGCGGTATATACAATCTGCCCGGCTTCGTTCAGATGATAATTGGTATCGAAGAACCACCCTTGCTCCATGATCGCTTCTTCTGCTGTTCCCAGAACGGAGCAGTTCAGACGATCCTTCAGCTTTGAAGTATAGTCTCCGATATGCTCCAGTTCTTCCGCTGAAACAGCAGAAGCGTTCATCGGACAAAAGCAGTAATATAGTTCAGCGCCTTTTTTTCTGCACTTTTCAGAGAATGTGTTTACAATGGAGAAAAAGTCATCTGTCGGCAGATCCGGATCAAAGGCGATCAGCATGTTCGGATCGTATCCCTCCGGCATTATATTATGTTCCCTTCCCCGGCATGCGATATCTCCATAGACATTGAAAGAGGATCGCGCATAAACCTTCTCGCCTTTCGGTTTTGCGCCGGACAGGTACAGATTCATTTTATCCGCCGCAAATCTTCCGAAAGCACCGATCATTGCTTTTTGTTCCTTGGCTCCGAGAGACAAAAGCGGAGGCAGTGCCCCGTCTTCCGCCTGCCAAAGTGATTTCGCATCGAAATAAGTGGAAAGAGTCTGTCCGCTCTGTTCCGGTAAAAACACGATCAAATCGCCCTGACGGACATAAGGCTCCGCCAGTTCGAGCATCACGGTTGTCCCCAAGCCTGCATATAAACCATAGTTGACAACCGTATAGCCGGGTAATTCCTGTTCCAGAAGATCCGAACGCACATCAAACGCGGCGCCGCTTCCTCCAATCAGGATAATTTTTTGTCCCTTTACTGTTTTCAACCGCTCTGTTTTATCCTGCAGCCCGGCCAGATAAGTCTCATCATATTGAGGAGGGAGCAGAAATGCAAAGCAAAGGAGCATTACCGGAACCAGAAGCACGATCACGGCAGTCAGAATATACCGGGTTATTTTCCGCATTGATATCCCTCCTTTCCAAGTAATCAGAACTGAAAATAGATAAAAGCACTTGCGGTTCCCGAATCAAGCCGGATCCACCATGCTACAAGGATCGCCAGAAGCAAAAATACCTGACTCATATAACGCGGGTTTTCATTCTTTGCGGTCAAATACGGAAGATAAATCATTCCGGCAACGGAAAGCAGCAGACGCACGGAATCCTGCCATGTCATCTGAAGAATCCCGATCCCCTCCAAAACATTCCATCTTGAGAACAAAACGGAAAACAGGTTCCATGCCTGTGAAACACTCGAAGCCCGGAAAAAGATCCAGAGAAGCGTTACACAGAAGAAAGTGAGTGCAGTCGAACAGATTGTCAGAAACCTGCTCTTAATGACTTTTCTATCCGCTCTGCTTATCAAAACACACAGAACAACAAGGAGTCCGTGCAGCAGTCCCCACAGAACAAAAGTCCAGTTTGCTCCGTGCCAGAGACCGGAGATCAGGAACACGGCAACCGTTGCAGTAATCTGCCGCAGCAAACCTTTCCGGGAGCCGCCGAGCGGAATATAGACATAATCAGTCAGCCAGCCTGACAGGCTGATATGCCAACGTCGCCAGAAAGTCCGGATATCCGGTGCAAGATACGGCCGGGCAAAATTCTGCATCAGGTGAATTCCCAGAAGCCTCGCGCTTCCGCGGGCAATTTCAGAATAACCCGCAAAGTCACAATAGATCTGAACGGCAAACAGCAAGGTGCCTATCATAACCGCGCTGCCGTCCGGCATGGAAGCGCTATAGACACGGTCGACAAATATCCCGCAGAAATCTGCCAGAACAATTTTGCGAAAATATCCTGAAAGCAGAAATCTGTACGCCTCTTTTCTGTCATTCTCCGTTACGGTACGCTCCGCTTTCAATTGCGGCAAAAGCGCATCCGCCCTCTCGATCGGGCCTGCAACCAGCTGCGGAAAAAATGAAATATACAGGGCATAATATCCGAAATCCCGCTCCGGAGCCCGTCCTCGATACACATCGATCACATACGACATTGCCTGGAAGGTATAGAACGAGACGCCGACCGGCAAAAGTACATTCCAAAGCTGCCATTCTCCTCTGCCTCCCAGCAGACGGACCAGGGAGGAAATTCCATCCATCAGAAACCGGAAATACTTGAAATACAGCAGCAGGCAGACACAGACTACGAGAGCTGCAGACACAACTGCTTTTCTGCGTTTCTGATAAGAACTCCATTTTCCGATCAGCAGCCCTGCACAATAGGTCACCGCAATCACCCCGTACAGAAGAAGGGTCAGCGGGATGTTCCATGAGGCGTAGAAAACAGCGCTGGCGATCAGCAGAAGGAATCTGCGGTAGCGATGCGGCAGAACATGATGCAGAACAACGACAATCAGCAGAAAAAAAGGATAAAACAGAGAGTCAAAGCTCATGCCTGCTCACCCCGCTTTCTATAGGGAATTGAAGCCAGCAAAAGCAGCAGCGTGCAGATCAGCAAAAAGGATCCCGGCGCTCCATAGACCAGAGCTGTGATTGTCGCCGTCGCCCAGATAATTCCGGAAGCAAACTCTGCCCATTCAAGCCTTCTCCATCTGCCGAGCAGGATCAGCAGGAGCGAAAGCGCATACAATCCCAAAGCCGCAGGATAAGGAATCCGGAAGTCTTTCATAGCAGAAGGCCTTTCGGTCTTCCCTCCGGAAACAGCAGCTTTCAGATCACGAATGACCTGCGCCGTACGGATCGATACCCCTTCTGTTGAGAGGTGATTGTCTATATTCCAGAAATATATTCCGGAATACAAAGAATCCTCTATCTCGGAAATTACAGGAACAGAGAGTCTGCTGCACAGCATACTGTGTACGGCTTCCCTCTCCCCCTTTGTGCTCCGTTCCGTAAGAGATGACCGGTTGCGCGGCGCATATGTAAAATAGACCTTAATACCGGATTTCGTAAAGATCCTGAGGGTCCGGTCCAGAGAATCAGCCGCGTCCGGTGTAACGGTCTCCGTCGTATAATCCGCTATATTATGCCGGTGCAGTTCATCCCGTTCACTGTTCGGTCTCGGAAGAATAAAATCGCCCTGCGTGTTGTATGTCGCGAACGTGTAACGGTTTCCATCGTCATCAAAGGACCAGGGACTCTCCCCGTATCCCCGGTAGGCCATGCCGCTTCGTACTTTCTGATAATCAGCAAAACTGTTGAATATATTTGTATAACGGGCAAGATCAAGGGTTGCAGCAGCGTCATAATTGGATTCCATCATCGCCCAGAATCCTGAATCAAGGCAGTTTTCAGTACAGAACTGCTCTCTCACCGCGTCAAACTCCGGTGCAACCAGCAGAATATCGCCTTCCCGCATCAGCGGGCGGATCAGTTCATACTGCGGGAGCGCGTTGGTGTAGGCATATACACCCATATTCACGACGCGATACTGCGGAAATGCTGACTCTATGGCAGGGCTGTCATATCCGTAGCGTCCGGATGAGCCGGAAAACAGGACTAGCTTTTGTTTGTCGGTGATCGTCAGCAGATAATCATATTTATCGGAAAAAGTATCAAAATAGGAACCGCTGTAAACCGGCGGACGCGCTGCATTCACATGAACAGTATGAACCGTACATTCTGCGAACGAATCATCTGAAAGAGTTTTTATACGGTCATAAAGGGTCAGGTTCTCGATCATGCATTTTGAGAAGGCCCCGTTTTCAATCGTTTCCAGGGAAGGCGGCAGGATCAGAGACTTCAGTGCGAGATTGCTGAACGCTCCCTCTGCAATTTTTTTTACGGCCTGTCCTTCAATCGTGTCCGGAATAACAACCGTATTCCCAGACCCGATATAGGAAAGAATCGTTCCGTTCTCTGAGGCAAAGAGCGACTCATCCGTCGCTTCCGCCCATTCCGCATACAAGATCAATCCCTCGGAGTACGTGATCCGGCTCCCGAGTCCGATATGAATTCCGCTTCCGTCAGGGGCAGTATTCCAGCCGGCAAGAAGATACCCTTCACGTGAGAAATAACTTACTCCCTGGAGTGTATTTTCCCTGTCATGAATGCCTGTCACCTGCGCATCATAACTGTTGCCGAATGCTTCCGATGTCCCTCCGTTTCCATCATACCGGATCATTCGGTGCGGAACGGCATTATCTGCTTTTGCGGAAGGAATCAGGAAAAGCACAAAAAAAGACGCCAGAATCAGCGAAACGAAAACAATCGTTTTTTTGTTCATTCCGGCATCCCTCCTTTTCCATATTATTCTATCGTTCCAGACCTCATCGGTCAAGAATTTGTCCTGTCCGGATACAGAAAGCGGCGGCCGGAGGAGAAGATGTTCCGGTCGCCGCTGTGGTCACAGAATCAGTTGATTATGCTTCCTTTTTCCATACGTTGGTAAATGCCGCAATGATCGCAGCCAGCATCGAAACGCCGTAGCAAACCATTGCTGCGATCGAACCTGTCGCAGAGGAAAGGTTCTCCGGCGTCTGAACTTCCAGCGCAACGTCCGCGTTGGAGAAGTAGATGAAGCCGAGGCCTTCGACACGTGCGGAGATCAGGTTGATCAGGCAGGCTGCAAGCAGCACGGGTGCAACAATCTGGCAGCATCCTGCGACGAGTTTCAGCACTTTGCCGACAACTCCGTCACACTTCAGCTGTCCAATCACGATCGCTGCTGCAAGCAGCACGATTGCAAGAATCGAGAACAGCACGAGGTTGCGGACGGATGCGCCCTGGAAATATCCGGCTGCACCGACGTTAATCGCATAAACGATCAGTGCAATCAGAGCGAGAACTGCAGCGCAGCAGGTGATCCATGCGCCGATGGAGAATTTCTTGTTTTTCATGTTACTTTTCTCCTTTCTTTTCGGGAAGCAGGGTCAAAGCAATCCACGCGAGACCTGCCACGCAGGCGAGAATCGCCGTGCAGGTACGGGCAGCGGTCAATGCATTGTCCCACCATGTTGCGACCTTAACGGTCGAAACATTCAGAATTGCACTGTTGGCATAGGCGAACAGCTGATACTTCAGGTTCTGTCTTGCCTGCTCAACGAGGTTCTTATCGTTCTTCACAGCATCCACGGAGATGTGAGCCCAAGTCTTGTCGACACCGCCCTCGCCCTGGTTGATATGAGCATCATCACCGGCGAAGTCTGCGACCTGAGTAATGGAAGACATTACCATGGATTCCGCGTTGAAGTAGTACTTGTTATTCATCATGTCAGTCGAGACGAGATCGGTGTAACCCCACTCACCGCGCAGGATCTTCTGCAGCATTCCGACATGATGCGCAGCATTCGTTGCACCGATACGGTTGAACGCGATCATGACAGCACGGCAGCCTGTTACATCTTCCAAAGCACCCTGGAAGCCTCTCAGGTCTGTCTCACGGAACTTCTGCTCCGTCATGTAGGCGGAGATGCCGCCGCGGTTGTGTTCCTGATCGTTGAAGCCCATGTGCTTCGGTCCGTTCAGGATACCCTTGTCAGCACAGCCCTGCAGAATCGCATTGCCGATACGGTTGGTCAGCATAGGATCTTCGGAAACGTACTCGTAGTTACGTCCGTTGTAAGGAGTACGGCGCTGTGTAAGGCCGGTGCCCCAGAGATGGAAACGGTTGATCCAGAGACCGGAGTTGCCCTCGACTCTGCCCCATTCATATGCGAGTTCAGGGTTGAAGGAGGATCCGATCAAAGTCTGGGAATGGATGTTGAACTTATAGGTCTTGCCGGAAGCTTCATCCGTGTAACCGGTGGTGAAGCCGGAAACGCCTTCGTTCTGAATGACGACCGGGTTCTCAACATTTTCCAGCACATCGGAACGGCTTCCGCCGTGAATGACAGCACCGACTGCCTGATCGATCGTGATCTCGGAAACCAGTTTGTCCCAGTACGGATCGTTGATGTTCGTGAACTGCTCGTAACCAACCTGTTCCGCGTTGAAGCGTGCACCCTGATCGGTTCCCTCGGCAGCTGCGCCGGTATTGGAGATCTCATAGGTTCTGCCCTGCAGTTCCTTGATCCACTCGTCCTTCTTCGGGCTGTCGCCGATCTTGACCTCTACCTCGTTATAGTTGATCGGATAGGTCTTGTCCCAATCCGCACGGGAGAGATAAGTTACGGTGTCTTTTCCGGTCCAGTAGTTCAGATCGGCATCGTCCGCAACGTTGGTTACAACAACACCGTTCTCAACAGCAAAGGTCGTATCGTCAAACGAACCGAGGTTCCATTTTACAACAACGCCTTCCTTCGTCGTTCCGTCGGGTGTTCCGCCCTGCACAACGATGAAGTTGTTGACTGCCGCATGGGATCCTGCCGCTGCGGTGAACAGATAGTCGCCTTCATCAAGGATGTAGGTCTTTGCGTTCTTATAGTCATAAGAAGCCAGATACTTGGTCGGAACCGTAATGGTGACTTCAGCCGTTCCGCCTGCGGGGACATCCACCTTAGCGGAATTCAGGAAATCAACTGCAGATTTCTCGACCAGGTTCGTCTTGTCATATTCCGTATACGGTTTCTGGACATAAAGCTGTGCGAGGAATTTGCCTGCAGTGTTGCCGTTGTTCTTGATCTCAACAACCGCAGTAACATTGCCTTCAGGGGTCTTGTCCACATCAACGCTCTTCAGAGTCTGTGTGTAATCCAGATAGGACAGTCCATGACCGAAAGTGTAGAGAACTTCCTTGCCGTAATCCCATGCAGAGCCCTGGGTTGCGCCCTTGGCAGAAGCTGCATTGGAGGACGGATTCATGACCGCATCATAGTAACGGGTCTCAAAGTACTTATAGCCTACATAGATGCCTTCTGCTTCAACGATGTACATGCCGCCGTTGTAAGTCGAGCTTCCGCCGAAAGAACCGGCCGGAATGTTGGCAACCGATTCACCGGGGAAGCGGGAATCTGTACCTTCTGTAGCAACGATTTCATAGTCCGCGTACATATCGCCGCCGAAGTTGACGACTGCGGGAATCGCTGCGTTATCCGCCACATAGGTGTCCGGAAGAGCACCGGTCGCGTTGACTTTTCCGGTCAGTACGCGCGCTGCGCCGGTGAGCTGATAGTCATTGATCACGCCGATATAGGCAATACCGTCGACTTCATGGGAACCGCCAGCTGCGATCTCTTTCAGAACCATGTTGTTGCCGGAGTTGATCAGAACGAGAACCTTGGAGCAGGTCTCTTTTGCAACATCGATAACGGCCAGTTCGTCCGCAGACAGAGCCAGCGGGTCTTTTCCTGTTGCATTTCCGTAATAGTCAATTGCAGAACCAGGCTTGTAGGTGTTGCCTTCGCCTGCGCCGCGGGCAAACACGCAGATTGCCGTGCTGTTCGCTTTGTCAATGGAATCCTTCCAGTTCGCGGGAGCGCCCATTGTTTCAAATTCAACCGGCGGAATCTCAACGATCTGATATTCTCCCCAATCACCCGGGGAAGCTACATAAATGTGGTCATACGAGATCGTCGGAACTTCTTCGCCTGTCCACATGTTCGGAACCATCTCAATATGTTTGTTGAGAATGTTCTCCGTGTAGAACTTCTTAACGGTTTCATTGATCTGAATACCTTCTGCAGTCAGTGCATCAACGAGATCAACCTGATCCTCGTTTCCGCCTTTCAGGTCGCCGTTGGCGTAGGGATACGGCGCATAAGCGGCAAGGCCGAACAGTACAACCTGCGCATTCGCCGGAAGCGGCAGAACCGCGTTATCATTCTTCATGACAACTGTTCCTTCTTCTCCCTCACGAATCGAAATGTTTTTGGCTGCTGCGCCCATCTCTTCGATCGTTGCATAATCGGTCTTGAACCTGGCCGCGTCTGCATCCGTATTCGTCACATAACTCTGCGTTCCCAGAACGCTGTCAAGTGCGGAGCGGTATCCTTCTGCGATGGTTGTTCCGATGGTTGCAAGAACAAAGAGCACTGCCATCAGTGCGCACAAACCGCGCATGACCGGGGCAATTTTCTGTGTCTTCATCTTACTCCTCCTCTAATGATTTCGATATGGATACTCCCATATCGTCGGATACATTGTAACAACGCGGTAAATTCCCTGCAATACGATCTGCATGAACCGTCGTTTTCGACGCATGAACCGTAAAGGGAAGGTAAGATTATCTTGTCTTTGCATGTTCTTTATGTTATTCTTTTACTAACAGCAGGAGGATTTCACTATGATTCGGATCGCCATTGCAGAGGATACAGCCCTGTTTCAAAAGCAGCTGAAACAATTCCTTGCGCAATATAAGAAGGAAACCGGTTGTGATCTGTCCGTAAGCATGTATTCAGACGGCTCTGATCTGTTAGAGTCGTACCACGGTCAGTATGATATTATCCTGATGGATATCGAAATGCCTAACATGGATGGTATGACTGCCGCAAAAAAAATCCGCGAGATCGACGAGGAAACCGTCATCGTCTTTATCACGAACATGCCACAGTTTGCCATAGAAGGATATTCGGTCGGTGCCCTTGATTATATTCTGAAGCCCCTGTCTTATTATGCGTTTTCCCAATGCCTCAACCGTATTCTGAAGCGTCTCAAGCGCAGCAATAAAACCTATCTCTTTGTCAACGGGTCTCAAGGCAGCAGAAAGATCGATGCCTCTGAGCTTCTTTATGTCGAGGTACACGGGCATACCTTGATCTACCACATGCGGGACGGCGACATCACCACGATCGGCGCAATGAGAGAAGTCGAGGATTCGCTCAAGGACCTTCCCTTTTTCAGATGCAATAAAGGTGATCTTGTGAATCTTGCTCATGTGGATGGAATCAAGGACGGCGATGCGGTCATCGGAAATCAGATCGTTCCCGTCAGCCGCGCAAAGAAAAAGCTGTTTCTGGACGCCCTGAATCAATATATCAACGAGGTCGGCTCATGACTCAGCTTCATTTCGACACCGACATCCCTTTTATCTGGACAGCACTTTACCACTGGCTCGCCGATATTCTGTTTATCGCTCTGCTGCCCAAAAGAATCAAACAGGCGTGGGTCATTCTGATTTCCATATTACTATTGCCTGTCCAGATTGCCTTGTACAGTGTAATAGCTCCTCTGCGCGGCATGCCTTTCAATCTTGGTATGACGCTGTTTGCCGTATGGACGCTTTTCCCGTTTATCATCCTGACAGATACTTCTTTCTGGAACAAAGTATATTATTGTGCCCGCGCATTTATTATCGGTGCATTTGCCGTATCCTTTGCCTGGCAGATTTACTGGTTCTATATGAACCATTTTCCTTTTTTGCAGACACGTGAGTGGGAATTCTTCGCAATGCTCCTGCTCGGAGGCATCATAATCGTGCTGTCATGGGTTCTTGAAAGACTGCACCGGAATGAAATTGCCGACATGCGGGTTCCGCTCTGGTATGCACTGATGACCGTTTTTGTCGCACTCGCTATTTATATTCTCAGTTCCCTGAGTTACACTCTTCTTGATACTCCGTTCACAGCAAGAACCCAATCGCAGGTCTTCATGACCCGTACCATCGTGTACCTCGGCGGAGCATCGGTTCTGTTTGCGTTCCATCTGCATCAATGCGATCTGTATACCAGAACCGAACGCGATGCCTTGCAGCACATTCTCGACCAGCAATATGAAAACTACCGGGTCCGTCAGGAAACAGTCGATCTGATCAACCAGAAATATCATGATCTGAAACATCAGATTGCGATCCTCCGCTCTGAAGTCGGTTCGGGACAAAAGCTCGAGTATCTGGATCGTATGGAACAGGAAATCCGTGCCTTTGAAGCGCAGAATAAAACAGGCAATGCTGTTCTCGATACGATCCTGACTGGAAAAAGTCTGACCTGCCAGGCATCGGGAATTACTCTGACGGTTGTTGCCGACGGTCATTCCCTCGATTTTATGGATGTCATGGATCTGTCGGCTTTGTTCGGCAACGCGATCGATAATGCGATAGAAGCCGTCGTGCAGGTCAAGGACCCGGAGCAGCGCCTTATTCTTCTCTCGGTCTCCCGTCAGAAGGGTTTTCTCAGCATCCGTATCAAGAACAGGTATGAGGCCGGTCCGTATATTGACGGAATCCTGCCTGAAACCACCAAACCCGATAAGCGTTATCATGGTTATGGGCTGAAATCCATCCGTTCTACCGTTGAAAAATACGGCGGAACGATATCCATTACCGGTGAAGACGGTTGGTTCGGCCTTGATATTCTGATTCCCCTAAAAATGAACTGAATTTTCTGTGCTCCGGCAGTTTCCGATATCTGCCGTTTTTCTTTGCTGACCGTTCACGCTTTAAAATCGCCCGATTGCGCAAGCATGTGTCTTTTTGCCTGACGCTTTGTTATAATAAATTATGTAAAGAACCTGTAATTTGGAGTCATATGGAACGTTATACCATTATTGAAAATTTCGAACCGAAAAACGATCCTCTGCTGCTTGCAAAAGCGCAGTCGTTTCTTCCGGTTCTGAAACATACCGAGGTATCTCCGAAGGCCGCTTTTTTTCTTTCCGAGTCTTCCGGTACCGCCAATACACCGGTTGATTTAGATGCTTCCTTTTCACTTTCACTCGGCCCCGGCTCGCATATCTGTTATGATTTCGGAACGCACTGGGTCGGATACGTGACGCTTGCCCTTTCTTTTACCGGCAGTCATCCGGATGCTCCGGCTTATATCCGCCTGCAGTTTGCTGAGCGCGAAAGCGAGCTGTATGAAAGCGAAGAAAACTATCACGGATGGATTTCCAAAAGCTGGATTCAGCAGGAGTATCTGCACGTTGACAAACTGCCCGCTTCGCTTCGTCTTCCCCGCAGATATGCATTCCGTTTTCTGAAACTGACCGTTCTTGACACCTCACGCAAGTTCAGTGTCCGGATAAACGACCTGTCCCTGGATGCCGTTTCCGCAGTAGATCTGTCAGCTGTTCCGGATGTTTCATTCGAGGATTCTATGCTCAGCAGAATCGATGCCGTATCTGTCAAAACGCTTTCCGAATGCATGCAGGAAGTGTTTGAAGACGGTCCCAAACGCGACCGCCGTTTATGGCTGGGCGACCTTCGTCTGGAAGCACTTGCTAATTATGCGACCTTTAACGACCTGAACTCCGTCCGGCGCTGTTTGTATCTTTTCGCAGGAACGCGTTTCCCCGACGACCGGGTCTCCGCCTGCCTTTTTACAGACGGAGAAGCAGTTGCTGACGATACCTGGTTTTCAGATTATGCCCTGCTGTATCCGGTTGCTCTGGCGGAATATATCGCCCACAGCGATGATCGGGAAGCTCTTCACGATCTATACGAGACTGCTGTTTTTCAGCTTGACCGTGCTGTCGCCGCCTGCGATACCGACGGGATCGTTTCCGCAGAGGATATAGAAGCTGCGTTTATCGACTGGGCGCCAAACCATGAAAAATCCGCATGCATGCAGGGTCTTTTCCTGTACACACTTTCATACGGACGTTATCTGGCCAGAAAGGCACAGGATGCTGATCGGGAAAAAGCTTTTGCAAAAGCTCAGGAATTAGGTCGTGCAGGAGCGCGTGCCCGTTTCTGGGACAGCACCAACGGAGCAATTTCTTCCGGTATTCAGGATTCGTCCGCTGCCCGCATCTGGCTGACGCTCGGAGGCGTTTTGACTCAAGAAGAAGCAAAGCATGCCCTTCTCGTGCTTCCTGCAGAAGTCCCGCTTGTTTCACCCTACATTCATCACTATTATCTGGAAGCGCTTCTGACAGCCGGTGAGAAAGAGGCCGCTCTGCAGCATCTGAAGTTTTACTGGGGCGGAATGATTCAGCAAAACGCGGATACGTTCTGGGAAATCTGGAATCCCGAAGACCCTGACGCTTCCCCCTATGGCGGAACGATTGTAAACAGCTACTGTCATGCCTGGAGCTGCTCTCCCTCTTATTTTCTGAGAAACAATCTTTTATAATTCTAAATGAATCCATAGAACGCGAAAGGAGTCATCATGAAAACCAAACAGGCCTACAACCCATATCTTCCGAGTTGGGAATACGTACCGGATGCTGAACCGCACATTGTGAACGGCAGAGTCTATGTCTACGGCTCTCATGACCTTTTTAACGGCATTAACTTCTGCCTTGGAGATTATGTTTGCTGGTCCGCACCGGTTGATGATCTTGGAAACTGGACCTATCACGGCTGTATCTATAAGCGGGAACAGGATCCGGCGGCTCCGCGGATTCGCGTCACGAACGGGCTGGCCGCTCCGGATATGGTAGTCGGTGATGACGGGCGCTATTATCTCTATTATTTCATGGGCGGAACCAAGATGATTTCCGTAGCGGTATGTGATGAACCCGCTGGAAAATACGAATTTTACGGCTATGTCAAGTATCAGGACGGTACTCCGATTGGAAAACGCGGCGAACCTTTTCAGTTTGACCCCGGTTGTCTGAAGGATGATGACGGTCGCCTCTATCTCTACACCGGTTTCGCGTTCGGAGGCAATCCGATCCTTCTCGATGGCTCTCAGCCGACAAAAAAAGGTCCGATGTTCTTTGAACTCGATTCCAAAGACATGCTGACTGTTCTTTCAGGCGATGAGCTCCGCTACATCGGTGTGCTGACCGGCGAAGAAGCAAAGGGCACCGCGTATGAGCAGCAGCCTTTCGGCGAAGCATCCTCCATGCGTAAATTCAACGGCAAATACTATTTCATTTACAGTTCTCTGAACAGTCACAACCTCTGCTATGCCGTTTCCGATTATCCCGATCATGGATTCGAGTACGGCGGAATTCTGGTCTCCTGCGGAGATATCGGTCTGCCGGGTGTTCCCGATCCGAATCACGCAAGAATGTGCACCGGCAATACGCACGGTTCCCTGATTGAAATCGGCGGTAAGTACTATATCTTCTATCATCGTCACAGCAACCGCAAGCAGTCTTCCCGCCAGGCATGTGCCGAGCATATCCGCTTTGAAGACGGCAAATTCTATCAGGCGGAAATGACATCCTGCGGATTGAACAACGAGCCTCTTTCCGGCAAGGGAACCTATCCCACCTATATCGCTTGCAACGTTTATGGCAAGAGCGGTACGCGGTTTATGTCGATGCTCAAATACCGGAAAGCTGACAATCCGTTCCTGACGCAGCACGGCAAAGACCGTGAAGAAGGTGAAGATCAGTATGTTTCCAATTTCTGTACCGATTGCACCGTCGGCTTTAAGTACTTTGATCTGTCTGAAACCGAAACGGTAGCGGTTCATTTGCAAGGCTATGGCAACGGATGCGCTGTGACGGTACGGACTCAGGAAAATGGTGAGATCATCTGCAGGATTCCGGTTGAAACCGCACTTGAACCGAAGGTGTTCACAGGCAAACTGCCGGCAGGTCTCGGTAAGAAGGAAGCGCTGTATTTCTCTGTTGAAGGAAAAGGCGGAACATTCGATTTTACAGCTTTCGATCTCGCATAAAGATTCCAAACCCGGACCTGATATTTTTTCAGATTATGGATTTGAAATCTACAACTAATGAAACGATATTATGGAGGAAGTTAAATGCTCAGTATTGCTGATTTTCGCTGCCAGGGGCTGTCAGCCGGTTGCGTAACCGACGAAAAGAATCCTGTTTTTTCATTCATTTCCGAAAGCGACCGGTCAAATGTATCTATCCGGAAGGCTGTTCTGTCTGTGAATGATGAGACAATCGACGCGTCTGCCCAGATTGCTGTTCCCTACCTTGGCAAGGCTTTAAAACCATATACCGTTTATCATGCCTCTCTGTCCGTTCTTGATTCCGAAGGCGAAGAAGCAACTGCTTCCCTGTCATTTGAAACAGGCCGGATGGATGAGCCGTGGACTGCCGAGTGGATCAGCGATTCCGCTTATACTTTCACAGAAAAGAAAGTTTCTCCGGTTCCTATGGTTTTTAAGCGGCAGTTCCAGCTGAAAAAGCCGGTTGCATCGGCAAAACTTTATGCGACAGCGATGGGTGTCTATGAAGTTTCCCTGAACGGCGAGAAGATTGGCAATCGTTTCTTTGCCCCCGGGTTCACTTCATACCCTTCCAATCTCCAGTATCAGACTTACAATATCACAGATCAGTTATCCGGGAACAACGAGTTGATCTTTACCGTCGCCGGCGGCTGGGCGGTCGGATCATTCGTCTTTACGCGCATCAATCGCTACGCTGCAGACCGTCAGGCTCTCCTTGCGGAGATTCATCTGAATTATCAGGACGGCACGACGGAAGTCATCGGCACGGATACCAACTGGATGGTCAGTGAAGACGGACCTTATCGTATGGCTGACCTGTACGATGGTGAAACGTATGATGCAACCATCGATTCCGGAAACATCGCATGGCGAAACGCCACAAAAGAAACGCTTCGCGTAAATCCCAGAATTTATGCGGAAACCGGTGCTCCCGTCCGGGCAAAGGAACGGTTCAAGCCGGTCTCCTGCAGCAAAATCGGAAACGAATTGATTTATGATTTCGGACAGAACCTCGCCGGTGTCGTCTCTCTGAAACTGAACGGGACAGCCGGGCAGGTCGTAACCGTCCGTCATGCAGAGATCCTCAATCCTGACGGTACTTTGAATACGATTTTTCTGCGTACCGCAAAAGCAACTGCCACCTATACCTGCAAGGAAGGGCTTCAGACCTATATGCCGTGTCTTACGTACATGGGGTTCCGCTACGCTTCCGTTGAAGGGGTGGATGAAAAGGATCTTGAAATTGAGGCGGTTGCCTTATATTCCGATATGGATGAGATCGGCTCCTTCTCCTGTTCAAACGAACTGCTGAATCAGCTGCAGAGTAATATTCAGTGGGGTGCGAAATCAAACATTGTGGACATCCCGACTGACTGTCCCCAGCGCGATGAACGGATGGGCTGGACCGGCGATATTGCAGTGTTCGGTCCGACTGCATGCTTCAACTTTGACATGCGCCGTTTTCTTGATAAATGGCTTTGCGATGTACGCGCCGAACAGCGGAAAGGCGGCGGACTGCCGAACACCGTTCCTGTCAACGGATACGGCTTCCCTGCCACGATGCCCGAAATGGCAATCGACTGGTGGGGCGATGCCTGCGTTCTGGTTCCGTGGGCGCTTTACCGGGCTACGGGCGACCGTTCCATCCTGGAACAAAACTATTCCATGATGAAAAAATACGTCCGTGCCTGCAAATTCTGGGCGAACCTGATCGGATTCGGTAAACACCGGTATCTGTGGCATACACCTTCCGTCTTTCATTTCGGAGACTGGGTGGCGCCGGATGTTCCGCAAATGTCCCAATGGCAGAAGCGCAGCAAATGGACTGCAACCGCCAGTCTGCACAACACGAGCGCTACCGTTGCCAAGGTTGCGGGAATTCTCGGTAAAGCGGACGAAGCTGCAGAGTATCAAAAGCTTGCCGCAAAGGTCGCGGATGCTTACGAGAGTCTGCTGACAGACGGAAACGGCAAACTGAATGAAGAATTCCAGACCGCTTATGTCCTCCCGCTGTATTTCCATATGTTCCGGAATGATACAATGCAGAAGGCAGCGGACAATCTTGCCCGGCTGGTCAAGAATAATGGTTACCGGATCGGAACCGGCTTCCCCGGCACTCCCTACATTCTGTTCGCTTTGGCTGACAACGGGCATGTGGACGATGCTTACCGGATGCTGCTGAATACGGAATGCCCTTCCTGGCTATATGAAGTCAGGCAAGGCGCAACGACCATCTGGGAACGGTGGGACGGTCTGGATGAAAACGGTGTCTGTCCGATTGGGAACGACGGCACCGATGCAATGATCTCCTATAACCATTACGCCTCCGGTGCTGTCGGCGATTTCCTGTACCGCAGGCTCGCCGGACTTGAACCTTTAGAACCCGGTTACCGGAGCTTCCGCATTAAGCCCATCCCGGGCGGCGGGCTGACCAGGGCTGAAGCTTCTGTTAGAACACCTTATGGTCTTGCGAAATCATCTTGGCGCTTCGAAGATAAGACTTTCACCCTGGAAGCGGTTGTACCTATGGGAACGACCTGCGAGATTATTCTTCCGGACGGAAAAGCAGAAACCGTTGGCAGCGGAAAGCATATCTTTCAGTCAACGGTAATATAATGGAACCGGTTCATCGTGTTTTTTCAGACTCTGAGCAAAAATACTGCATTTAAAGGAGCATTTATGTACTATCTGGCAATCGACATCGGCGCTTCCTCCGGTCGGCACATCGTCGGATGGAAGGAAAACGGTTTGCTGCAGACCGAAGAAGTCTATCGCTTTCCAAATGGTGTCACCGAACAGGACGGACATCTTATCTGGGATATCGAGGCTCTGGTTTATCATGTAAAAACCGGCATTGAAAAAGCAAAATCCCGCTTTGGAGCAATCGAAAGCCTATCTATTGATACCTGGGGCGTGGATTATGTTTTGCTGAAGGGTGATGAATCGGTTATGCCCTGTTACGCATACCGCGACTCCCGTACAGAGAAAGTAATCGACGCTGTCCATCAGCAGATTCCTTTTTCCGAATTGTACCGCAAAACAGGGATCCAGTTTCAGCCGTTCAACACCATATACCAACTTTATTCCGATAAGCTTGCCGGCAGGCTGGAAGGCGTCACGGACTTTCTGATGGTTCCCGAGTATCTGATGTACCGGCTGTGCGGTGTAAAAGCACATGAATATACCAATGCCACCACAGGCGGCATGGTAAGCGCTGAAACGGGAGAATATGATTCAACAGTAATTGATATTCTCGGGCTTCCAAAGCACCTGTTCTGTGCGTTACAGCGTCCCGGAACGGTAATCGGTGAATATGAAGGAATCAAAGTGATTCTCTGTGCAACGCATGATACCGGCAGCGCTGTGGAAGGTATCCCCATGGAGGGATCCGCGCCCTATATTTCCAGCGGTACATGGAGCCTTCTCGGCGTCAAAACGGAAAAGCCTCTAACCGATCAGGCATCCTGCCGGGCGAACTGGTCCAATGAAGGCGGCGTCGGCTATAACCGCTATCAGAAGAACATCATGGGAATGTGGCTTCCCAATCGTCTCCGCGCTGAACTGTGCCCCGACAAACCATGGTCGGAAATCGTAGAGGAAGCAAAAGCCAGCCGTTTTGAAGAAACCGTAAATGCAAACAGTTCTCTCTTCCTGGCACCTGAAAGCATGAAGGCCGCGTTCGACACAGCCCTTTCCGCCAAACCGGAAAGCATTGGAGACTACTTCCGCTGCGCTTACCGTTCCCTGGCCTGCAGCTATAAAGAGGCTGTTCAGGAGCTTCAGCATAATACAGGTGAACAATACGACAGGATTTATATTGTCGGCGGCGGTGCGAAAAACAGTTTTCTGAACCGTCTGACCGAAGACGCAACAGGTAAAAAAGTAATCGCCCTGCCAATTGAGGCAACGGCGCTTGGTAATTTAAAAATACAGATGGAGGCATAAACATGAGCTACACAGAAGCAAAAGCAAAATACGCCGCATACGGCGTAGATGCCGAAGCCGCAATCGAAAAGGTCAAACAGGTACCTGTATCCCTGCATTGCTGGCAAGGCGATGATGTCCGCGGATTTGACACGGATCCCAACAAGCCCTTGACCGGTGGAATTCAGACCACAGGCAATTATCCGGGCAGAGCAAGAACTCCCGAAGAACTGATGGCTGATATTGACGAAGTGCTTGCGCTGATTCCCGGCAAGCCCAAAATGAACCTTCACGCCAGTTATGCAATTTTCGAAGACGGCTGGGTTGACCGCGACAAACTGGAACCGAAGCATTTCCAGAAATGGGTCGATTTCTGCAAGGAAAGAAAACTCGGCTGCGATTTCAACCCGACCTTTTTTTCACACCCGAACTGCGATCCTCTGACGCTGTCCTCCCCGCATGAGGAGACACGGAAGTTCTGGATTGAACACGGGAAAGCTTCCATCCGCATCTCCTCCTATCTAGCGGAGCAGCTCGGTGAAGAGTGTGTCATGAATATCTGGACCGGTGACGGTTTCAAGGATATCCCCGCAGACCGCATGGGGCCGAGAGTGAGATACAAAGAAAGTATCGATGAAATTCTGAAAGAGCCGTTTGATTTTAACAAGGTCAAACCCTGCATCGAATCCAAGGTTTTCGGAATCGGCGTAGAAGCCTACACAGTCGGAAGCGGTGAATTCGCACTGTCTTATGCCGCAATGAACCGGGACAAATGTATTCCGTTAATGGACAACGGTCATTATCATCCGACAGAAGTCGTTTCCGATAAGATCCCTGCCCTCCTCGCTTTCTTCCCCGAAATAGCGCTCCATGTGACACGCCCCATTCGCTGGGACAGCGACCATGTCGTTCTGTTCGATGATGAGACCAAGGAAATTGCAAGGGAGATCGTGCGCTGCGGCGGACTGGACGGACGGGTCCATATTGCTCTCGATTACTTCGATGCCAGCATCAACCGTATTTCCGCGTGGGTAACGGGATACCGGAATTTACAGAAAGCTCTTCTGTTCGCGCTTCTCCAGCCAAATGCAGATCTGAAAGCGCTCCAGGATGCGGGCAACTTCAGCAAACTTATGGTTCTTCAGGAAGAGCTCAAGACCCTTCCGTTCGGAGAGATCTGGGATGAATACTGCCGCAGATGCGGAAAACCCGCAGACGGCGAATGGTATCAGAAAATTGAAGCATATGAAAAGAAAGTATTGGAGGAAAGAGCATGAAAGCGATTGAAAACGCACCATTTCTCGTGGAGATGATCCGTACAACGACTAATATGTATGCACATGGCTGGGATGAACGCAATGGCGGAAACATCTCCCTGTTGCTCAACGAAGCTGAGGTAAAAGAATATCTTGACATCACGAAAGTGATCCGCACGATTCCCACCGGTTTTGCCGCGCCGGAACTGGAAGGAAAGATTTTCCTGGTCACCGGAACCGGCAAATATTTTAAGAATGTACAGTATGCGCCGGACGTCAATCTCGGTATTGTTCGCTTAACATGCGGCGGTACGCAGGCTGAACTTCTCTGG
Organism: Clostridia bacterium; assembly: GCA_017514685.1. GTDB lineage: Bacteria > Bacillota > Clostridia > Christensenellales > CAG-138 > UBA3792. The sequence continues at coordinate 36,004 of JAFWJN010000025.1, read as the reverse complement.
GGCTTTTCCGATGGCGGCAAGTTCACTTCTGAATTCCCTGCCCATATGATGAGTCATGTAGCCCGCCTTGCTGTCGACCCTGAAAACCGGGTCGTCATGCACTGCCATCCCGCCAATCTTCTTGCCATGACCTATGTTCACGACCTGGATGAAAAGGCTTTTACCCGCACGCTCTGGCAGATGTGCACAGAATGCATCGTAGTCTTCCCGGACGGCGTGAATGTCCTTCCCTGGATGCTCTGCGGCACCAATGAGATTGGCGAAACGACGGCAAAGAAAATGGAAACTGCCCGTCTTGTCGTCTGGTCACAGCACGGTATCTATGGAGCCGGAAAAGATCTGGACGAGACCTTCGGACTGATTGAAACTGCTGAAAAAGCTGCTGAAATCTACATGAAAATTGCGCATCTGCCTCTTGTCAACACGATCACGGATGATCAGATGCACCTTTTAGAGCAGCGATTCAACGTCAAAGCAAGAGAAGGTTATCTTTCCTAAACAATATCATCTTTCGTCAGAAACAGACAGGTACATGCGTACCTGCCTGTTTTCATTTTCAGATTAAGAGAGCGGAGACATTTCATCCCCGCTCTTCTTGTTTGATACATTAGTAAACTGTCAGCGTTCCTCTCTGAAGTATGACAGTCCGAGAGATGTCGGCGGCTGATCCTCGCGCTTATGGCGAAGCGAAACCGTGATCAGGACAAGAATCGTAACTGCGTAGGGCAGCATCTTGAAGATTTCCTGTGAACTGCGGTTCAGCCCCGGGATGAAGTTGTAGAGCCAGCAGAGAGCACCGAACAGGTATGCGCCCCAGACCGATCTCAAAGGTTTCCAAGTCGCGAAAATGACCAGTGCAACCGCCAGCCAGCCAAGTGCTTCGATGTTGCCGTCGTTAGCCCAGGTACCGTTGATATAGTCCATGACATAGTACAATCCGCCAAGGCCGGAGATCGCCGCACCGACACAGGTCGAAAGGTATTTATACTTGGTAACACTGATACCCGCAGCATCCGCGGTTGCAGGATTTTCACCGACCGCTCTCAGGTTCAGACCGACGCTTGTGCGATTCAGAAACCAGCTCAAAAAGATTGCTACGATCAGTGCAAGATAAGTCATATACCCGAAGTTGAAAAACAACTTATGTACAACACCGAGCGGTTCCGTGATGGTCAGGGTCTTGCAGAACACACGGCTTGTAAGGGCAACGGAAATCTGACCGACGCCGCCCGCCATCTTGTTCAGAGAACCGCCGAAGAAATTCGCAATACCGGATCCGAAGATGGTCAGAGTAAGACCGGTTACATTCTGATTGGCGCGAAGTGTAATGGTCAGAAACGCATAGATCAGTCCGCCGATTGCCGATGCAACCAGTGTGCATACCAGAGCGATCAGCATGCCGACAAAGCCGACTGCATTGGGATTGTTCAGCTCATACAGGAAGGCTCCGATCAGACCTGCAATACCGCCAAGGTACATGATGCCGGGAACACCAAGGTTCAACTGACCGGATTTTTCTGTCAGGATCTCACCCATCGCGCCGAACATGATAACTGTTCCAAAGCTGACTGCTGTTGTAAAGAGGGAAATAAATTGTGTCATCTTGCTTTCTCCTCCTTATTGACAAATCCGAATTTCAGCTTGTAGTTGATAAAGAACTCACTGCCGAGAATGAAGAACAGAATCACGCCGGTCAGAATGTTCGAAACGTCGTTGCTCAGCTGGAACTTGGAAGCAATTGCGATTGCGCCTTTATCCAGGAAAACGATCAGGGCGGCGATCAGTATCATGACAAGCGTATTGAATTTGGCAAGCCACGCAACGATAATCGCGATAAAGCCTCTGCCTCCGGATGTATCCGTTGAAATCGTATGGTCAGCGCCTGCGACAGCCAGGAATCCTGCCAGTCCGCAGATGGCGCCGGAAAGCGTCATGGAACGGACTACAACGGTCTTTACATTGATTGCCGCATAGCGGGCTGTGTTCTCACTTTCACCCACGACGCCGATCTCATATCCGTGTTTGCTGTACTTGAGGTAGACATACATCAGAACGGTCAGCAGAAGAACAATCAGGACGTTGAGTCCGTACATCTGTCCGAACATGGACGGGAACCAGCCTGCTTTCGAGACCGAGTTGATGGTTCCGACTGTATTACTGCCTGCCGGATGTTCCCAGATTGGGATGAAGAACGATGTCAGCTGAATCGCGATATAGTTCATCATCAGGGTGAACAGGGTCTCGTTCGTGTTCCACTGTGCCTTGAAAACCGCCGGAATCATGCCCCATACAGCGCCTGCCACCAGACTCACAACTGCCATGATGATCAGGAGCAGCCAGTTCGGAAGTCCTGCGCTTCCAAGGTATATCATGATAGCCGCAGCTCCGATACCGCCAACGAGGATCTGGCCTTCCGCACCGATGTTCCAGAATCGCATCTTGAATGCAGGTGCAAGACCAACAGCAATGCACAGAAGCAGCATCATGTCACGGATCCACGCCCACATACGGCGGTTCGTGCCGAAGACGCCCTCGAACATCTCCTTATAAACGAGCAGCGGATTTAATCCCGCGATCATATAAATGATAATCGCGTTGATAATCAGAGAGATCAAAACTGCAGCCAGTCGGATCAGCCAGCTTTTCAATCTGCCCATGCCGTCCCGCTTGCTGATGCGGATCAACGGTTCGCTCTTGATGCTCATGCTTCCACCTCCTCTTCTGCAATTGTCTCATCCTGCTTGGATTGTTCCAGTTCTTTTTCGGACGGTTTGCCGAGATGCGTCATCATCAGGCCGACTTCCTCTTTCGTCGTTGATCTGCCGTCTACGATGCCGGATACCTTTCCGGCGCAGAGCACCAGAATCCGGTCGCACAGTTCCAGCAGAACGTCAAGATCCTCACCGACATAGATAACGGCAACGCCCTTCATCTTCTGATCGGTTAAGAGGTTGTAAATCGTATAGGATGTATTGATATCCAGACCGCGTACAGCATAAGCCGTCATCAGAACAGTCGGGCTTTGCTCAATTTCACGTCCGACGAGAACTTTCTGCACGTTACCGCCGGATAGTCTTCTGAGCGGAATACGGTTGATATCAGGGGTAACGACTTCCAGATCATTCACAATCTTTTCTGCCAGTTTTTTCGGCGTCTGCTGATCCAGAAGCGGGCTCTTTCCGATCCGGTAACTGCGGAGCATTACGTTCTGTGTAATCGTCATGCCTCCGACAAGTCCCATTCCGAAACGGTCTTCGGGAACGAATGAAAGCAGAATGCCTTTTTTAATGATTTCGATCGGCTTCATACCGTTCATCTGCATTTCTTTTCCATCCGACTCTCGGTAAATGATCCTGCTCTCCGGCTCCATCGTCTGTAATCCGGCAATCGCTTCAAGCAGTTCCTTCTGCCCGCTGCCGGCGATACCTGCGATTCCAAGGATCTCGCCCGCGTTGGCGCTGAACGAAACATCATCCAGTTTCTTAACGCCCTCGACATCCTTCACAGTCAGATGCTCCACGCGAAGCCGTTCCTTGACGTTCTCCGCTTGCGGGCGGTCGATGTTCAGTCTCACGGCACGCCCTACCATCATGTCGGTCAATTCCTGCGGATTCGTCTGGCAGGTGGGAATGTCCCCGATATATTCGCCCTTACGGAGAACCGCAACACGATCGGAGATTTCCATAACCTCATGCAGTTTATGCGTGATAATAACAATCGATTTGCCGTCTTCACGCATGTTACGCATAACAGAAAACAACTTACGCGTTTCCTGCGGAGTCAGAACAGCGGTCGGCTCATCTAGGATCAATATGTCTGCGCCGCGATAAAGGACCTTGACGATTTCCAATGTCTGCTTTTCAGAAACCGACATGTCATACACTTTTTTATCCGGTTCTACCACAAATCCATATCTGTCGCAGATTTCGCGGACGGCTTTGCGAACACCTTTCAGATCGACGAGAGTCTTTTCATTCAATCCGAGAATGATGTTTTCTGCTGCAGTCAAAACATCTACCAGTTTAAAATGCTGGTGGATCATGCCGATGTGCAGATCAAACGCGTCTTTCGGGGAACGGATTTCAACACGTTCTCCGTTGACAAAAATCTCACCCTCATCGGGATAGTAAATACCCGAAAGCATGTTCATCAGTGTCGTTTTTCCACTACCGTTTTCTCCGAGCAGAGACAGGATCTCTCCCTTTCTCAATCCAAGATTGATATTATGATTGGCAACGACCTTTCCGAACCGCTTGGTGATATTTCGAAGTTCAATGGCGTATTCCAAGAGCGTCATCCTTTCCGTCAAAAACTAGAAACATTCCTATATTTCTATCCTTCATTTTACCAAATTGAATGCTCTTTGTAAACTGAAAACGATGAAAAAAGGAACGTAGAATTTCCCGTAAAAAAAGGAAAAGTGGCTGTGTTTTCACAGCCACCTTTTCAGATCAGAATCAGTTGTTGAGTTCAGTAATGCCATCAATGCGCAGTTCGAAGTACGGTGCACTACGGAATTCAGACTCATGGAAGTAACCGTCCTTGATGCACTCGATTTCTTCGCCGATATACTGATATGCAGTATAGTCAGAGTTCCAGGTCGAGAAGTTGTAAACTACAGACGGAACTGCAGCGCCGCCGACGGTGAATGTTGCAGCATCGAACGGATGGAGCGTGCCGGCTTTGATTGCCGCGATAACTTCGTCAACTTTCTCCTTGGTGCCGGGTGCGCAGGATTTGCCGAGTTCGGAAATCATAACGCCATCCGCTTCATAACCAGCAGTGTAGTCATGAGCAACTTTCTTGCCGGCCATGAAGTCTTTCAGGACGTTGGTGTAAAGAACACCCCAGTTGTTCTGTGCACTGGTCAGAGCCGCATCGGGAGCAACACTCAGCATGTCTACATTGTAGCCTACGCTGTAGTGGATCTCGCCATTCTGCAGAGCAGCCTGAACTGCGGACGGTGCGCCAGTGGAGTCAGCATGCTGACCAATGATGACGCAGCCACGAGCCATCAGGGCCTTAGCGGTCTCGTTCTCTTTGTTCAGATCGAACCAGGAAGAGGTATACTGTACATCCATGTGTGCGTCGGGAACGATGGACTTGATGCCAAGGAAGAATGCCGTGTAACCGGAAACAACCTCTGCATACGGATATGCACCAACATAGCCTACGTACGGATCGGTGACTTTGCCTTCATCCATGAGTTCTTTCAGCTTCAAGCCTGCGACAACGCCGGAGACGTAGCGGGACTGATAGGTCTGCGGGAACATGTTGACAACATTTTCAAGACCGCAAACATTTGCTGTATCACCTGTGCAGGGTACGAACACAACATTCGGATATTCTGCTGCTGCCTGTACCATGTAGGACTGATGGCCATAGCTGTTGGAGAAGATAATGTTGCATCCCTGTTCAGCAAGGTCAACCGCTGTGTCATAGCAAACCGAAGTCTCGGGAATGACATACTTCCATACGGTCTGGGTTGCTTCGTCGATGCCGCAATTCTTCAGAGCTTCCTTGATGCCTTCGATATGAGCGTAGGTATAACCTTCATTCTCATCTCCGACCAGGATGATACCGACTTTGATTGCCTTTTCGGTGCTGGGTGTCTCAGCGGGCTTCGTTGTGCAAGCGATTGCCAGAACCATCAGCAGACAAAGAACGATTGCCAAAAACTTCTTCATGTTTTCCTCCTAAATAAATACGTTTTGTTTCGTCATTCTATAAGCAATGACGGTGTACAAACACATAAATATTGTACAAATAATAGGGTTCAAAGTCAAGTTTTTTCAGCAGTTTACATTCTTTTTATGGACAGTTACCCCTTCTTTTTTCTGCCAACCAACTGCAGACAATCAGATTTCGTAAACGTTTTCCGTGCATCTCAGGAAACGCAGACGCTCTCTGACATTGCTCCAGTTCAGTTGTTCATAACTATAAAAGAAAAGCCTTTCATGCGCGATTCTGCGCACTAAAAGGCTTCCTGCAGAACAATTATTATTGACATTTAATTCAAACAGAAGGAGCCGTCAAACACGATTTCTCGTATTTGAACGGCCCCTTTTCATTGATTAGGACTTAGCAGAAACGTTCTCTTCCTTTTTGCGTTTTTTCGCAAATACTACGAGAAGAGCGATTCCAATTCCGCTTACGCCAAGCAGCGATCCCCAGAGTATCAGGTTCGTATTGTCGCCGGTTCCCGGAGGATTATCAGTCCACTTATTGATCCATACGGATTCATTACCGTCTGCCTGGATCGTACCGGTATCGTTCGTTTTGCCCGGATAGTAATGGATGTACTTCTCTTCGACTACCTTCCATGTAGCGTCGATCGGGATTCCAACGATAACAGCAGTCATATCGTGCTTGAGCTTGAATACTGCAGTACCGTTCTCAACATCTCCGGCATAAGTCTCTTTATTCTTATACCGAATGTAGATCTCGTAGTTCCCCTGCAGCGGATTGCCCTCTGCATCATACAGATATACCGTAAAGGTGAACATCTTGTCCTTATCGGCTTCTTCGCCCTTGACGGACTTCTTCACTATAAGGTCGCCCGTCAGGAATTTATTCGTGAAGGTCGCCTTCTCCTTGCTTGTATCCTTGCCAGGCGCTGTGTATTCAGCGGAAGCTTCCAGATATTCATCCTTATCGGTAACCGTTACTGTCAGTGTCCAGACCGTCTCGTCGTACACGATTGTCTTGGAGCCAACTACGATCGTCTCCTTGATCTCGAATACATATACGCCCGCTCTGGTGAACTTCAGCGTATCGAACGGTGTCGGGTCTCCGCCAGTAGAATCTCCGGCTTTCACCGTGATGCTTACGCTTCCGGTTGTCGGGCTTACACCATCGGATACATCCTGACCCTGGTCGTTGGTCGCGCTTACGAACTCCAGTGTGAAGTCGAAAGTGACATCCTGTACATAAGTCGGACCTTCCGTGAGTTTCTCAACAAGCGGCGTATACTCCGTCGGCAGCGGAATGTAATTGTTTATGAACGTCGCATGCGGTTCATCCGGATCGTATGTAGCGCTCTCTACAACCAGTTTCTCGTCTGCATCCTTAATCACAACGGTCCAAGTCCACTCGTGCTGATCAAGTGTCCAGACTTCCTCGTTCACGCCATTGGGCTTGAGTTCCTTGATCGTGAACTTGTAGGTACCGGCCTTCTCGAACTTGATGTTATCGAACGCCACAGGATCCACTGTCGTTGCTCCCGCCGGTACTGTGACATCGATCGTCGTTGCACCTGTGAAGGATGCTCCACCTTCCTTATTGTTCGGATCTGCTGCGATTTCGAATGTAAACGTCTTCGCTTCAACCGTCGGCTCGCCGGTCAGTTTCTTCGTTGCTTTCGGCGCATCTTCCACCGGAGTCGGCTTGTAGTTGTTCTTGAACGTCGCATGCGGTTCATCCGGATCGTATGTCGCGCTCTCTACAACGAGTTTCTCGTCAGCATCCTTGATCACAACGGTCCAAGTCCATTCTTGCTGGTCGTATGTCCAGACATTGTCTTCCGCATTCGGATCGTAACCGCTTGGGATAACTTCCTTGATCGCGAACTTGTAGGTACCGGCCTTCTCGAACTTGATGTTGCCGAACGCCACAGGATCCACTGTCGTTGCTCCCGCCGGGACTGTTACTTCGATCGTCGTTGTTGCCGGCAGCGTTGCGCCGTCTTCAGGATTGCTCGAATCTGCGGTGATCTCGAATGTGAATGTCTTCGCTTCAACGGTCGGCTCGCCGGTCAGTTCCTTCGTTGCCTTCGGCGCATCTTCTACCGGAGTTGGCTTGTAGTTGTTCTTGAACGTTGCATGCGGTTCATCCGGATTATATGTCGCGCTTACGACCTTAAGGGTGCCGGCATTGTCTTCGATCACCGCTGTCCAAGTCCATTCTTGCTGATCATAGGTCCAGACATTGCCTTCCGCATTCGGATCGTAACCGCTTGGGATGACTTCCTTGATCGTGAAGTTGTAGGTGCCGGCCTTCTCGAACTTGATGTTGCCGAACGCCACAGGATCCACTGTCGTTGCTCCCGCTGGGACTGTTACTTCGATCGTCGTTGTTGCCGGCAGCGTTGCGCCGTCTTCAGGATTGCCCGAATCTGCGGTGATCTCGAATGTGAATGTCTTCGCTTCAACGGTCGGCTCGCCGGTCAGTTCCTTCGTTGCCTTCGGCGCATCTTCTACCGGTATCGGAGTATACGGGTTCTCAAATATCGCAGATGCAACCGGTGTTGTCACTCCGTCTTTGGTGTAAGTGCCTTCTGCACTCAGTTCACCGGTTACATTGTTATAGGTGACAACAACAGTATAGGTCCACTCTGCACTGTCAAGTGTCTGATAATGCACATCATCGCTGGTTGCAGTTTCCGTGACCTTGAATGTGTAGGTTCCTGCAGCAGTGAAGTAGATTTCTTCAAACGCACCGGTTGCGCTGGTATCGCCGTCAGCAACTGTAACCGTCGTTTCGAGTGTTTCGAAAGCCTTATACGGCGGTTCTGTTGTAGCATCCTTGTCAATGAGCTTAACGTTTGCCAGAGGACCGTCCGCAGATTCAACATATTCCATCTTGAATGTGAATGTTGCGCCTACTTTCGGCGGTTCACCGGTGATCTTCTTCTCTACAGGCGGAATGATGCTTGTAGCCGGAGGCGTATACGTATTGGTGAACTTGATCGTCAGCGGATCGCTCGGATCAACTTCCACTTTCAGAGGTTTCTTGTGCGTTTGCGGATGTGTGGCTGCAGCAGGATCTGCAGTCAGCGTAACTGTGATCACATACTCTGCATCGCTGTATTCCATATTGGGATCCCGGTCTGCCTCGTCCGGTATGACCTCGGTGATCCGGTATGTAAGCGTCGCAGTTCCGTTGCAGGTTTCATTGAAGACATCCGCCTGCGTATACGTGATCTCGTCGAATGTAACCGTACCGTCTGCCTCATTGCTCTTCTGCTGGATTTCGGTCCACTTCTCTCCGTCTTTCTGCTCCAGCTTGAATGTGAATTCTCCTCCCTTAAGCGTACGGCCGATCAGTTCTTTCTTTGCTTCCGGTGTCCATGTGCCTTCGTACAGAGGAGTGTTCAGAACTTCAACCTTATCAAGTTTCGTCTCCTTCGTGGTCGCCGGCAGTTTCAGAATCCATGCCTTGTACTCCGTTCCATCGATCGTCACGGTTGTTTCTTCCACGATCGTGCCTTCGGTAGTAGCAGAAGCGCTCAGATTGTCAAGAGAATATCCTGTTGCCGGTGCGGTTTCAACAATAACGTATTCCTGCAGGAAGTAGAGATCCTCAAACGTGATCTTTCCGTCTGCATCCGTTGTCTTGGTACCGACAAGATTGGTATCCGACAACGTTGCGTTCTTTGCTTCATCCTTTTCAAAGGGACCGTAAACATTGAATGTCGCGCCCTCGATCGGAGTGTGTTCCTCCGTTACTGCATCCAGTTTGTACAGTTCAAGATTACGGACCAGTACGAAACCGATATCCTTACTCTGATCTGTCAGCTCCGAATAACGCAGATAGAACGGCAGTGTGTAGTACTGTCCGCTTGTTTCTTCACCGCTCGATGCACTTGCACTCTCCATGAAGTTGCTGTCCAGTGCATTCGCCGTTGTACCGAGCGCATCAGGATCATCCGACAGATAATGCCCTGTGCCCAGTGTTGTCAGCCGGACGATGGAATACAGCTCGGAAATGTTTCCTTTGCTGATCTGAGCACTCAGTGAATAGCGGCTCGGATTATCCGTCATCAATTTGGCTGGATCCAGTTCATTATTGGTATAAGGTGCAACACTATCTGATTTCGGCTTAGCTGCTCCAAGGCCGGAGAAGCTGAAGTGCTTCAGCGAATTACCAACCTGGTCCCAGGTAATAGCAGGATCATCCGCATTCAGTGTACGGGTATTGGCAATATCGTTTGCTGTTACGGTAAAGCCATCCCTGATCTGTTTTACAATATTGTACTCATCGTACAGTTCGCTCTCATTCTGAATACCGTCATCGTTCGCATCGATCCAGACATCACCAGCAACATCTACGAGTGCGCCTTTCAGCGTCGCTTTAACGGTGTTGGATTCAAAATAGAATGAAGAAGGTGCACCGTCATAGTTGCAGTAGAACGTATTGTTCGTATTGGTAAAGCCAATCTGTTTAAATTCTTCATCTGTGCACTCAGGTGTATGTGTTTCATACGCAATGACCAGCAGATTGCCTTTCTTCAGCACAACATCATCACCCAATTTGATAATGATAGCATTGATATCGGCTTTATCGCTTACAGATGTGACCCATTCGGACAGATCCCCGGTTTTCAGTGCAGCTTTCACTGCAGCAGTCGCGTCACCAATTGCACCCGTGTAATAGTAGACCGTATAGTCACTGGTGGCGGATCCGTTGATCTCAACAAAGGTGATCTTTTCAAAAGTCACATCCCACCGCGATTCACGGCCATCTCCGACTTTCGACATCACGTCGCCGACGATCAACCCCGTACGCTGGCTGTTACCGCCGCTGACAGTCAGACGGTACAGAACCCAACCGGGATTATCAGGATCAACAGTCCGGCTTGCGTTTCCAAGGAAACGGTCCTCTTCGTTGTAACCAGGATCCTGATCGCCCCAGATAGCCTTGGTAAGAACCAGCGAACTGTCTGCAAGGACGAGAGCCTGCGCACTGGAAGATGTCCAGGTATACGGTGTGTCATCTCCGAAATAGGAGCTCGGCAGCGCATCCACCAAACCGGTATTGACACGCTGATCTGCTTTGTCACTGACGCCTGTACCCTGTGCAGCGTCTTCAAGGACGGGGAAATCGTTTCCGGAGCTGTCCTTGATGGAATAGCCGTGCGGGTTGGTGCAGGTATGGTAGGAAGTTGCACCACTGCCGGCAAACGCATCGTTAAGGAGCTTAGTACCGTAAGCTTGCTCGAATTGGATAATTTCTCCATACATCAATACTGATTTCGGAACTCCAACTTTGAACGTGATTTCAATCATACTGCCAGGCTGCAGATCTCCGGTAAACGAGAACTGTACAGCCGTTTCAGGAGAACCGAGTACTTCTTGTTGTCCCTCGACGGTGATCGTTTCAGTGGCAATGCCAGTATAGTTGCTGACATTCATGTTACCGGTAATACCCGTAAATTCAGCAGAACCGTCAATATATGACACACCGGTCGGGAGCACATCCAGCACTACCGGCTGCTCCAGAACAGCGGAGCCAGTGTTGTTGACCTGCAGCGTGTAAGTAACCTCAACGATTCCTTCAGTATTTGCGTTGCTCAGATCAATTGTTTCCGGATTTACCGATTTATTTAGTCCGACTGTCGCAAGCTGAATCGGTTTAACGGTGACATCAGCGCCATCGCTGTCGTTTTTGGTAACTTTCTCTACGCCGCTTCCGTCGTTTTTCCATTTCGCATATTCAAGCACTGCGCTGGAATTATTCGTAAACGCCGTAATTTCTGCAGCCGGAGTTGCGTAGCTATCGCCTGTGAGTTTGTCTACGGTAACCTTAACCGTGACATCACCGGGCTGGAACTGTTCACCCAGGACATACCGCTCTGATGTTCCGTTCTTAACATTCTCGCTGAAGTATTCGATTGTGAAGCTTCTCGCTGTTGCCGGAATACCCGTAACGGTCGCGTCACTGCTGAGCGTGACATCCTGATCCTCTCCTACGAGATGCGTATTGGAAGCATCATAGAACTTGACCGTTGCCTGAACAGCATCTGCAGCAACAACCGGATACAAATTCTCAACAACATGGGACGAAGCACCGATCTTGATCGACGTAAAGTGATAGCTCGGCTGAGGTCCGTTGTAAGCGTCAGGATCCGTTGATCCAAAGTCTTGTGTAAAGGTCAGACCGCTGTCGGTCAGCACATAGGAGCTGAGCGGCTGGTTGACAGCAGGCTGATCCGCATTTTCAGATGTTACAGACTGCTTGATCGTATAAACAATCTCGCTGGACTGCTTGAACAGAGAAGGAATCTTAGGCGTTGCGTCTTGATTCACAATCTCCTCTGAGTTGACTTCTGTTACAGTCTTGTCCACGTCAACCTTTGCATCGCCGAATACATTCTTCAGCACGAATTCTTCGTTCTTCGAGCGGTCAGGATTGTCTGTCGGTCCGATAATGACATACCAGACGACTCTGTTATCATTCTTGTTCAGAGTATCATACGCACCATCCACCGCCGGAGTCGCAAGTTTTGAAGCGAGAGTTTCTACAACGAGGTAGGTCTTCTGCGGATCACGTTTATTCCACAGATTAGCAGTATAGCCTGTATTCGTTTCATCTTGGGTCGTTGAATTGCTGTAAACAGCAGTCTGGCCTGCAATCAGCGCTGTAACTTCGTCTTCAGACGTCGGATTACTTCCCGCGGGAACCTCGTAGATGGAGAACGATGCTGACGGCATTACGTTTTCAGGATATCCGCCGGCGTCTCTCTTGATAATCTTTGCTCCGATGTAAGGTACATTGTATGCATTGACTACCATTCCTTCAGAAATCGTTCCAATCAGGTAGACATCATGCTCAACAGAAGAATCATGTGATGTATTCCAGACCGGTTCAACTGCATGCGTCAGAGCCGTATCTCCGATATAAGCGCTTTCCATCTTGATGAAGGAGCCCGTATCGAAGGAAACCTCATAGAAGCCATAGACAACGTTCGGCTCAAGCAGGAAGCTCATCTCGCCGTTTCCGTCGGTTGCTTTGACATATTCGGTCATGACCCAATCACCCGAACTGTTCTTCTGAACAATCTGGAATGTCGCTTTGCCTTCACCAACCTTATGGATATCAGGCGTCGCTCCGTGGATATTGTCGTATTTTACAATTTTAACGGTACGGCCTTTATCGTTATAGATAATTTTCTCTGTCTCACCTTCTTCGGGATGATGTGAATGCTCCAGAGAAAGCGTATACTCGAGATAAGTCACTTCCGGATCCGGGAGAATGTATCCCTCCGGCTCCTGTGTCTCTATGACACGGTATGTTGTTGGGTTTGGACTGTCAAGCGGGAAGTCGATCCGATAAGTACCGACAGGAACTGCCCGCTCAGTAAACCGCTGTCCCTCGATGCGTTCCCACTTCTGGGTCTCCGCGTTGAAATGCTGAACTTCGAACACGGCGCCCGGCAGATAATAATCTGTTGAGTATTTTTCCATCTTCTCAAAGATCACATATCCCCAGAGATTCAGGTTGGTCACCGCTACAAGGTTCACATCATCGGGATTTCCACTGATCGTGATGGCATAGCGAGTAGAACCTGACGGCTGAGTTGCGTCCTCAAAGGTGGATCCATCGTCATGGCTCATCTGAACACCGGTCAGTTCAAATCCGGTCGTCGGACTGACAATTTCCTCCTCGATATAGTAAGTCTGACCAAGGACGAACAAATCAGTCTTATTACTTGAATTCTTGAACACAGCAGCATTTGTGTTCTTGAGGTTCAGAGTCGCGATAGGCGTTCCGCCTGTGGGCTCACTGTAGACCTTCAGGTTCACCTCGAAACCGAAGTTCGGACTTGGAGGGTTAATAATCTTCTGTCCTTTTAACGGAACCAAAGGCGGGTTCGGAACAGCTACCGTTACGGTCGCCGCGTCTGTCGGTTTGCTGTAGTAAAGTGTCTGAACAGACTGAGTTGTTCCGTTATAACTGTACGACTCCGTTTCCGGAAGCGTATTGTTCTTGATGGTTATGACGTCTCCATGGATGCCGCCGGTAACGATCACATAATATACAATCGGCTGTCCTGAAGAGTTCTTCAGAATTTCGTATCCGGCAGGAGCGGTCTTTTCATAGATCGCATAGATAGCGGGTCTTCCGCCGGTGAGTGATTGCGTATCGCTATTACCAAACGCCCAGTTCGTATGCGCAGTGTCGTATGCCGCCCAGCCATTCGCTGTCGGAGATGCCGGATTGAACGGCTGAACCTCTGTTTCGCCGGTTGTGAGAACTCCCTGAGTATATTCATGACGGTAAACGGCAAATGTCGCTCCTGCAATACCTTTTGCGGGTTGGGACATATCCGTCTTCTGAACCGAGAAGTCACCCAGTTTCGGGTCTCCCACCTTGATTTCGAGAGTCAGCACCTGCTGAGTCGTATCATACTGGACAGGAATCTCCCCTGTTTTTCCACTCGCAGGCTCCGGATTGATCTTAGTGATCTTGACATCACGTTCCGTATCGGATCCGGAATTTTCATAGGTATAACCGACAGGAATACTGTTGGCATTCAGCCCATAGTATTCATTGAGATACATGCTCAAGAACCACAAGGAATAGCCAGAAGGCGCTGTGGATTCCTCAAGTTTATAATTGCCGCTGGCAAGATTTTCAAATTTGGCAATACCATCGCTGCCGGTCGTTATCGTTGTCGTGCCGAACTTGAACTTAGCTCCGGGGAGAGGATTGCCCGCCATGTCCGTCTTGAGAATGGATACATCCACCTTCTCCGGATTGTACATGGTAATCTCACGTCCGATGCCTTTTACGGTAAAGATGCGGGCACGGGCTTCCGGATAAGCGATCTCATACTGAGTTTCCCAGTCACCGAGGGATGTTTCAATGATCCGGTAGGTTTGCGGTTCATTGACAGTTCCCTTCAAACCGTGCTCGAACCGGTAGGAGCCATCCGCATTCTCAATTGTAAATGTCGCCTGAGCAGCTGTGCCGGGAGTATTGGTCGTATAGTTCCAGTCTTCCCATCCGCTTGCCGTCTTATGCTGCAGCTTCATCTGAACGCCCGGGAGCGGTTTGCGGTTCAAAGCAGAACCGAGCGCGTCAAGGCCTTCGCTCGTCAGAGTCAAAGTGTCTGAGTTCGGCGCATATCCGTATTTTCTGACACGGACAAGCGGGTTCTCCATTTTATAGTTGACGATCCTGAGCTGATTGCTGCTCTGTCCGACAACCGTATGGGTATTCATATCATAAGCATACCATTCGGGCGTGCTCTGATATGCAGCATTTGTATAATCGCCTGTAGCAGTCGTGACAAAATAGAGATCATTGGATACCCAGGTTGAACTGTATTGACCAGGATTCGGCGTCGAATCGTAGAATACCAGATAAGTCTGATACGGGTCCTGATGGAACTGATACCCATCAGGAGCATGGTCCTCAACCACTGTAACAGCAACACCGTAAATTGTGGAACCGCCTGCAGTGGTGCCAAGCTCAACCCGTTCGACCGGACCATACTGCTTTGGCTCTGTCGAATTATCCGCACCTTCATACGCTTGAATCCAATACTGACCCGGATTAGTCTCACTCTCCACCAGTGCAAAGGCTCCGCTCATTGCACCGGCATATGTTACCGTTGTCTCAATATCAAGGCCAGAGGTCAGTTCCGCAATGACCTGTGTTCCCCAGTAAACCTTGAAATGCGCATTAGGCAGCGGACTGAATTGTTCAACGACCTGGCCGTCTTCCTCCACATATGTGCCTTCCCACTTGGCAAGACGCAGGCTGGCAATCAGGATGTCGCCTTCTCCATTGCCGCTGGGAGGATCATTTCGAATCTCATGATATTTATTGATCTCATCCAGTTTGCAGTCTGTTTTTCCGTTTGTGATATCCGTGCAGGTGATCCCGCATCCATTTACGCAGTAGAACGTCTTGGTATACTCGGGTACCATGATGGCGGAGTTCGGACCTACACTGGTCTCTACGAGAACATATACCGTGTTCGCCTCGACCCCTTGCATAACGTCAGTCACGAAACGTCCGGGAATCGGATTGTTGTTACCATCCAGCAACGTACCGCTGGAGTATGTATCCACCAGCGTCCATCCGCTTCCATTACCGAATGTAACGGACGTCGTTCCGGGCTGCACCTCAAGTTTATACAGAGCAAATGTTGCGTTGCTCATCTCTTCGCCGGAATCAAACTTTCCGTTTTTATTTTTGTCCAGATATTTCAGGAAGTCAAACTGAATCCAGTGATCCCTATTATACAGATCTCCGGCATCCAAGTTATGACTGTTATTCGCAGTGATTGCAGCCTCGATCTGCGCAGAAGTCATCATGACATAGTTGTACTGTGCAAGCGCGGTATCATTTGCGATGGTTTCCGGCGGATTCTCCAGTTTCCATCCTGTCCCTGCCAGACCTGCCGTCGGATGAAAATGCGGATCATTCGATGCCGCCTCGACTATGGCAAAGTCTTTACCATGGTGCAGATCCGGGAAACTGACGCTTCCGTTGACAGTTGTCGCTTCAGCAACTTTTTTCCAGCTGCCGTCTTCCTGCTTTTCATACAGCCACAGGGTTACACCGTTCATCTTAAAGGTTAGATTCGTGAACGGAAATTCCCATGTATGGTAGAAATACTTGTCTGCATTCAAGGTGATCTTTGTTCCGTTCTTGACAACGAGGTCCTCAGCTTCTGTCCCTGTCACGCCGTTGACCGTGGTTACCGTGCTGCCAAGGTTAAGGGTTGTTACCTGACCATCAGATTCTTTATAATACAGAAGCTCCTGTGATGGACTCAGAGTTTCGGTAATCGTATATTTGATCTTTGTGCCATCCGCATTATAGACAGGCAGATCTGACAATACCACCGTACCGTTGTTCTTAGTCGATCCGGTTTTCGTGCTCGCCGCAGTATCATCCCCGGTTGCCGTGATGCTGAATCCGGAACTGCCCTGCTGTACGCCATCCACCAGTTTCTTTACTTCGATACTTCCCTTATTCGGAATGTTTTTGAAAGTAAACTCACATATGTTAGTCGTTCCGGTGGAGTTTGTAACCTGTCCAACCGCAAGCGTTTTCACTTGCCCGTCAATCGTTGCACGGACATAGCCATCAGGATTGAGCGCGCTGTAGAAGGTATAGAACGTCTCTACATCCGGATCAAGATAACCTGCCGGAACATTTTCCTCATGGAAATAATAAGTCGTACCGGCCGGAAGATGAAGGTCATGAGTCGCTCCGTCTGCTTTAATCTTAATCGGGTTGCCCTCATTATCAGTGAGCTGGACATAATTGTCTCCGACTTTCTCATAAATGGTATATTCGACGTTCGGGAACGTAGTGGTCGCAGAGGTGCTGTCAACCTTTTTGATCCTGATATCCGGATCCATCCGGTTGCTGAAAGTAATCACTACATTCTTATTATCGCTCGAATTGGCTGTATAGACCCAGTCGCTTAAATCAATGGTCGTACTGTTTGTCGTTGATGTAGTATCTGAATTCTTACCAGGATATGTAATCTGGGTCCGGACAGACACAAAGCTGTAGTTCGGTAACATATGCGCAGCGTCTGTAAGTTCCTCAAAGGTGTATTGTTTTCCTGGTTCAAGCCAAACGCGGAAATCCGATTGAGGAATCTCTACCGTTTCCCAAGATTCTGATCCTTCGGCTTTATACTGAACCTTTGCGCCTGCAATACGTTTATTGCTGTTCGCATCGAGTTTAATGATCTGTACAGGAACAACCTGGCGGACGTTAAAGAGCTGCTTGCTCCAGTTCAGATTGCCGTTTGATGTGCTTGGAACTTCAATATACGTGGTTCCGCCTACCTCGACCGTGTTGCCTGTTTTTTCTTCGTCAAGTTTCCAACCGTCTGGGAGATTAACTTCTTTTACGAAATACCTGATCCTTGCTCCGGAACTGTCGAACGCCGGCAGACCTGACCACTGTGCAGTAAGGTCGGTCGTCGTTCTTCCGGTATCCTGCGGATTGTCTCCATGATCGGTAACTTTGGTCAGAGAGGTCGGTTTTCCTGTTTCTGTCGTGGAATAGAGTTCAACCTGAACGACCACATTATCCATTCTTGTTGTGGTTCTTCCGTTGTTTGCAACTCCGTAAGAGTTTTTCGTCACCTTTACGGTAATGTACTGGCGGTTTGACAAACTGACCGTCGCACCGGTGATCTGTCCCTGATCATTTATAATCTTAGCCGAATCTGAATTATATCCGAACGGAGCATAATATCCTGCCGGAATGGAATCAGCATTCTCTACAAACCGGTAATAGTACGGATTGCCTTCTCCGTCTTTTGCCGGAACATTGACCGTGATTCTTCCGCTGGAAGCAAGTTTCATTTCGGTAGAGAGAGGAGTCCCGTAAAGGTCGGCCGTTACGTCTACGAAATCGGCATCTTGGTTGGTAGTGCAGCGCTGCAGTCTGAAGGTCGCCGTATAGGTACCTGTCATAGGTTCGCCGTTTGAATTATAACCAATAGCCGGAGTGTCACTGACCGTTCCGACATACTTTTGGAAAACGATCTGTCCTGCCGTACTGGCGTTTGTAACCTCGATATCCTGTGTAGGGTCGGACGCGCTGATCGTTATCGTTTCATTGTAGTTTCCGGAATAGCCTACCGGAGCTACCTTCTCCTGTATCCGATACTGACCATAAGGAAGGATGACTTCATATGCGGGGGTAGCATCTGTTCCGAAATTCACGTAACCGCTGGCTGCCGACTTTTTCCCTTCGTAGGAGATTGTCGGATCCGTAATTCCGGTCACATCAAATACCGCTCCGTCAAGAGCGTTTCCGTTCGCATCTACCTTTTTGATTTTCAGAACACCGAATGTTTCTTTATTCCGGAATTGGGCAGTCCATGCATCGCCGGGCACAGCCGTATAAGGGCTGGGTGCCGACTCAGGCTCCATCTTGGCATCCTGTTCATCTGACAGATTCTCTGTTACCTGATAAGCCACATTATTGCCTGCGGTCACATAATACTTTTGTCCCTCTGTCACCTTCAGACTGGTATACGTGGTCTGATTATTTTCGTCTTTAATAGGTGTATAGGTATAATTCGGCGCTTCTCCGCTTCTTTCATATACAGTAAATGCGACATTATCTGTACGGGAAAGAGTATAGGAAATCTGTCCGTATTTATCGTTATAGTCTCCGCCGTCTGCCCCCGTGTATAGAGTCAGTTTCTTGGAGATCTGTATCTCGGCAGGATCAAGATTGCCAAGCACAACACTGCACGGAGCATCATCGCTCATGCCGGGCTTTGTACCTTCAACGTTCTGAAGAGTATAATCGCTCAGAGTCGCGGTATTATTCAGGCTCAAAGACTCCGGATCTTCATAATACTGATTGATCATGGTGTCTGTGATCTGATAAACAACCGTAACCGTATATTCCGTATAGACCGGAACATCCGTCTTGCCGCCGTGCAGGTCAGTCTGAACAGTGAAAGCGCTTCTGTTCAGAGTGAGTCCCTCAGTCGGAGTAGATCCGAATAGAACGATTCCATCTGTCAAATCAGAAAGATTATACTCTGTTCCGCTTCCCTTCTGAATTTTTGCTGAGAGAATAGCTGGTGTTTCTCCGTTCGAGCATATCTGAGAAAGTACATCTGTAAGAGACATGCTGGTCACAGGATCGGTACCAAAGCGGTTGGTGTACTGAGAAGCATCTGTGATGAGACCATTCGATCCGTTTTTGAGACCGACACCGATTGTATAGATGACGGTTGCAGTCTTCGCAGCGGGATCCCATGTAGGATTCTTAGCACCCTGCGGCAGTGTCTTAACCGACTTTACGATTCCCCACTCGTCTTCTGTGACCGTTGTGAAACCAGCAGAGGTATCATATTCGTCCTGCGTAATAGGATCTCCAAAGTCAAGATATTCATTCGGATTACGCTTGTCCAGAATCTGGAACGATGTTTCCATGTGGACAGAGGGGCCGGCATAGGTAGAAATAGCGTCCTCGGTTCCGTTACCGTCCACATACACCGAAATCTCGAAAGTTTTCGATCCGGAAGATGTCATGTGAACCGGCAGCAGATACGTCGTTCCTCCGACAGCAGGCTTTGTTTGAATTGCCGATACATCCGAGAAGCCTGTCACGCTTGAAAGTTCAAGGCCGTTCGGAAGTGTAAACTCTATAACAGAATTGTATTCGTCAAACAAAGTATAACTGCCTGAATAGTAGCTTCCTTGAAAGACAGGGATTTTCGAGAACGATGCTACAACATTGTAATCCAGCGTCTGGCCGGCTTTCACCGAGCCTGTAGGTCCGCCAGTAATATCTACCTCAGTCAGATGTGCTGCTTCACCGCCCTCAGCGAAAATCTCATCCAGATGAGCCTGAAGTTCAGCTCTAAACGCTTCATCATCTGATTCACCGCGAAGACCCGCTTTTGTTGCAGGCGCCTTGGCAGTAGTTTTTGCTTCCGGATCTTCCGGGATTTCTGGTTCTGCCGGAGCGTCCGGGTCTGCCGGAGCGTCCGGGTCTGCAGGAGTATCAGGATCTACCGGTGTATCCGGATCTGCCGGAGTATCAGGATCTGCCGGAGTATCAGGATCTGCCGGAGTATCAGGATCTGCCGGAGTATCAGGATCTGCCGGAGTATCAGGATCTGCCGGAGTATCCGGTTCTTCAGCCTCAACCGTTACTGAGGGTACGCTAGCCTTTGCTGTCAGTTTATACGTGCCGACAGTGACAGGAGTCTCGTCATAACGGTCAAGCGCAGTGAAGGAAGCCGTCAGCACCAAAGCATTTGCAAGACTGTAGGTCGCAGCTTCTTCTGCTTCCGCTTTGATCGTCAGGACATAGGAATAATCCCCGGGAACTACCTTGCCGAGGTTTACCGTATAGGTTGTGATCGCATTTTTTTCATCTTCAACTTGTGAGAAGTTGTAACCCGCCACAGCTGCAAGGCTCAGTCCCTTGGGCAGCGTCAGGGTCAGCGTCACATTCTCATATGCATCGAAAATTGCGAAAGATTTTCCATCTGCATCCTTATAAACGGGAGCTATATAGGAAACATTATAGGTATGATCTACCGTTCCCCCGGGCTGAAGTGCCGGATAATTCTGCTCCTCATCAAGAACTTCTTTTGTCAGATCAAGTACAAGATTCAAAGGCCGCTTTGCAAAAGCATCAGCGAATTCTTTCACGCCGGCGGTAAGCTTGGCACGCTTTGCTTTTTCTGCTTCTGCTTCGTCCTCTTCTCCGTCTTCCGGTTTCTCAGGATCCGTTTTCGTATCATCTGTCTTTATATCATCGCCAGATGATCCCGTACCATTGGAAACTGTCGCATCCGGATTTTCATCGGATGAATTCAGGTTATCCTGATTATTCAAGTTGTCAGAACCGTTCTCCCCACTCTTATCCTTCTCATCTCCGGACGTATTATCCGAATTCTGAGCAGGCGGATTTTCCGGAGCCGGTACATCATTTGATTCCGCCGGTCCGGTTGAATCGCCGGATGGGTTTTGTTCTGTATTATCGGGATTCCCGACAGGATCCACTGGATCATTCTGATCCGGCAGTGTTTGTTCAGTCCCTTCCTGAGTCTGTTCCACCTGCTGCGGTTCTTCCGGTTCATCTGCGAATGCCAACGATGTCGGCATCAGGCAATTGAAGACCATGATGAACGCGCACAGCATGGATAGCAATCTCTTCGTGAATCTGACAGTCATTTGTTCCTCCTTTGAAGCAATATAGCCTCGTTTGATTGCAAATATAATAGGAAAAAAGTGGTGCAAAGCATTGAATGCAATGCCGGTAGAGAACATGCGATTATTAATTATACAAAACTAGTTCCATATATTATTCCTAACCGCAGTTTAAATCATAGTAATAATAACGCATATTGTATATTATGTCAAGATTGTTAATAATATGTGCACATTTTTTCTGTTTTTTTACTTTTCGCTATTTGAATTAAATAATATGATGTCCTGCAAATCTTTGAATCGTTATATTAAGCTTCAGCTTCTATCCTGGATCATTTATTCGTTTTTCAGTATTTATTAGGAATAAAAGCACAAAAAAAGAGGCGGAAGGCAGCATCAGCAAAATATATAAATATTAAATATTTATGAACTACCCATAGTGGTTTTGAGCGTCTATGCCCCCATATATGAACATAATATAAATATTTTTTATATTTTATTTTTCCGTTCTGTGAACGAAATATTTCGTCGTGTGCTCTGAAAGCAATCTTCCTTTCCAGCCCTATTGTTATGCTTTTTACTCCGTATCTATGTAGGTGCCGCATCCCCTTCCTGTGCTCCATAATATAAACATATCAGCTGATGTCCTCACCATAGAAAAACGCCCCGGAACCATTCACTCCGGGGCAGTTGATCTTAATAATCCGTATTTGCTTTTCTTTATAGCATCAGCAGGAACACTTTCCGTTTATTCATCATCCGCCAGTTCAGGCAGACCCGTCTTATAAGTCTGCATCAGTTCCAGTTTGAACTTGTTGATGCGATGCTTATAATCGATTTTCTTTTTCGTTTCAGGATCGTCAATTTCTCCGGTCCGGATATAGCGGTCGAGAACCGCATAGGTAAAGCCGAGATTGTCCTCATCGGTTTTGCCGCAAAGACCGTCTGACGGGACCTTGTGCACAAGAGAATCCGGCAGACCTAAGGCTGTTCCGAGTTCCTTTACTTCCGTTACCGTCAGTTTTCCCAGCGGGCAGACATCTCCGACAGAATCGCCGTAACGTGTTGAATAGCCGACCCAGTCCTCCGAAAGGTTGCACGTATTGATTACCCTTCCGTTCATGGACTGTGAAATTGCATACAACGTGCTCATTCTGATTCGCGGCGGCAGGTTGACCCGTGCCTGTTCCGAAAACTGAATGCCTGAGAAGAACAGAGCATTGACCGCTCCCTCATATGCGTCCTTGATATTGACAATGAAGTGCTTGATTCCGAGATGCGCTACAACATGCTTCGCATCATCAATATCCGCCTGAACACCGTTCGGCATTAGAACACCGATTACACGGTCTTTTCCCAAAGCCGCAACGCAAAGCGCGGCAGTCACGGAACTGTCTTTCCCTCCGGAAATGCCGATCACGGCATTGCATCCTTTTCCATTCTTTTCAAACCAGTCCTGCAGCCAGGCAATCAGATCCTGTTTTGTCTGCTCAACATCAAAAGCCATGTTCTTAACCTCTCAATACAATATTGTTCTTTGCGAGTTCAGCGAGTACTTCATCGATATAGCTCTGGACTTCCTGCTTGTTCAGCGTCTTCACTGCCGATACAAAATGCAGACGGATTGTTATGCTGCGGATCTCAGCCTCATAAACATCTACAAGCGAAATCTTTTTCAGGTTCGCATTCGGATGATTCCGGAATTCTTTCTCAATATCACCGAACGTTGCATCCTGGCCGACTATGAAGGAAAGATCGATATCAATTCCCGGGAACTTGGAAGGTTCCTCATACACAATCTCATTTTCGCTGATTTCCGCGAATGTGTCAAGGTCAATCTCAGCTGTGATGATAAAAGCTCTGCGGTCAATCGCTTCCTGAACTTCCGGATGTGTTGCAGCCACATAGCCCAGCACTTTCCCGTCCATTACGACAGCTGCCGTATTCTGCGGATGCTGCCATGCAAACCGTGTGCCGATCCTCTCGAAAGATACTTTCTTTCTTCTCAGATTTCCAAGAGTCGCCGAAATCATATCAAGGAACGCGGCAAATGCCACGCGAGGAACGAGCGGATGCGCTAAAAACGCAATACCGAGCGTGCGGCGCTCATTACAGTCGCCGTTTTCCTTCTGCCCCGCAACGACTCGTCCGATTTCAAAGACGCCGAAGTTCGCATCATAGAAACGGTTTTCGTTCAATACCGGGAGCAATGTCTCCTGCATGGAATCTCTCAGGATCGTTGTGTCCGGATTCATTCCGTTCAGAAGCGCGACATTTTTCGGAAGCGGAATATTCAGTCCTGCGAGTTTTTTCGCATCACACCAGATATATGTATGTACCTCGTGCAGACGGAACTGCTTGACGAGTGTATCCTTGATGGCAGCCTCATCCGCTTTGACCTGCAGCGGACGGACCGGATACAGCGCGCTCATGGTCGTTTCGATCTTGAAATTATCGTATCCGTAGATACGCGTAATCTCTTCTACCACGTCCGCCTTGATCGTGACATCCTTGGTCGCACGCCATGACGGAACTACCACACTGAACTGGTCTTCCTTTCGTGTCACTGCAAAACCGAGACGCGTCAGAGTATCCACGATCTGATCACCGGAAATCTTGATTCCCGTGTAACGGTCGATAAACGCCTGGTCAAAGTTCAGGACGACCTGCGCATAATGATACCCATAACGGTCCGTAAATCTGGAAACGACCTTCGCCTCCGGATCGATTGTCAAAAGAAGTTTTGTAAAACGTCTTGCCGCCAGTTCGCACAGTTCAGGATCCAGAGTCTTCTCATACCGCATGGAAGCGTCTGTTCTGAGTCCTACACGTGTGGAAGTCTTACGAACCGATACCGCGGAGAACGTGGCGCATTCCAGCGTTACGGAATCTGTATCCGCAACGATCTCACTGTTCAATCCGCCCATGACGCCGGCGATCGCCACTGGATTCTCGTTGCTCTTGATCATGAGCGTTTCCGGATCGATCTTACGTTTGGTTCCATCCAGAGTCTCAAACTCGAACGTTTCCGGGAAGCGTTCGACCTGAATCGTCTCAATCATTCTGGAATCAAACGCGTGTGTCGGCTGTCCGAGTTCCAGCATGATATAGTTTGTAAGGTCAGCAAGCAGGGAGATCGCTCTCATCCCGCAATAGTACAGACGGATCTGCATATTCACGGGGCTGACAGACTTTCTGACATTGTCAATTCTCAATGCGGAATAGCGGTAGCACAGTTCATGATCGATTCGTCCCACCGGTACTTCCGGAAGAGAAGCATAAACGGTGAGATCTTCCAGGTCCAGTTCTTTCAGAGGTCTCTTTGCGATTGCAGAAAACTCTCTGGCGATTCCATAGTGTCCCCAAAGATCCGGGCGGTTGGTCAGGGACTTGTTGTCCACTTCGAATACCGTGTCACGGATTGCATACAGATCGGTCATTTTCGCTCCAAGCGGAGTATCCTCCGGGAGTTCCATCAGACCGGTCGAACTGTCGGCGATCCCGAGTTCCTGCGCCGAGCAACACATTCCGCAGGAAACCACGCCCGCGATCTCCGCTTCTTTGATCGTCATTCCAACAACGGACGCGCCCAGAGGTGCAAACGGGACCTTCATGCCTTCCCTGACATTCGGTGCTCCGCACACGCAGTGCTCTTCATGGTCTCCTGTATTCAGTGTTACAAGGTGCAGTTTTTTCGAATTGGGATGCGGTTCAACCTTGGTCACTTCGGCGACGATAATCCCGTTCACCTCGGTGCCCATTTCATAAACTTCCTCTACCTCCGCAGTCGAAAGCGTAAAGCGGTGGATCAGATCATTCAGATCCAGTCCGGAAAGATCCACATAATCGGAAATCCAGTTCATTGAAACTTTCATGCTGATTCCTCCTTACTGCACAAACTGCGAAAGTGACTTCAGGTTACCGCTGTTCAGATCGCGGATATCCTTGATTCCGTACTTCATCATGGCGAGACGAGTCAGGCCAAGACCAAACGCAAACCCGGTGTATTTCTCTGTATCGATTCCCCCTGCTTTCAATACATTGGGATGAATCATTCCGCAGGGACAGAGTTCCAGCCAGCCGCTGTTCTTGCAGCTTGGGCAGCCTTTGCCGCCGCAGATCAGACAGGAAATATCCAGTTCAAATCCCGGTTCAACAAATGGGAAAAAGCCGGGGCGCAGACGCACTTTGATGTCTCTCTGAAATACTTCGGAAAGCATCGTCTTCATGAAATAGATCAGATTGGAAATCGATATGTTTTCATCAATCATGATTCCTTCCATCTGAAAGAAGGTGTTCTCATGGCAGGCATCCGTACTTTCATTCCGGAAGCAACGTCCAGGGAAGATTGCGCGCAGCGGCGCGCCGTATTTCCGCATGATCGCATTCTGCGCGGCCGATGTGTGCGTTTTCAGGAGTTGTCCGTTGGTCAGATAATAGGTATCCTGCATGTCGCGTGCCGGATGATGCTTCGGGATATTCAGAGCCTCGAAGCAATGATAATCATCGACGATTTCATCATAATCCTCGATTGTAAAGCCCATGGATGCGAAGATTTTCTCACAATCACGCTGTACAAGCGTAATCGGATGATAGGAACCTTCCTCCAGTTTCAGCGGCTGGGTCAGATCGAATTTCGGGGTCATGGCGATCTTACGCTCCACTTCTTTCACATGTGCCTGCATCGCCTTCTCAGTAATCGCCTTTTCCGTTCTTTCCTTCAGTTCATTGACTTTCTGTCCATACTCGCGGCGCTGATCGGCAGCCAGTGCGCCCATGTTCTTCAAAAGGCCTGTTATCTCGCCTTTCTTTCCGAGATAGCGGATACGAAGCTGTTCAAAGGCTTCGCTGGAATCCGCATTTGTCAGGTTTTCACAGAACTGTTTCCACAGTTCATCCATCGATATTGCCATAGTTTCCTCCTACAATAATAAAAAAGCCCCATGCATCTGCATGGGACGAAACATATTCCGCGGTACCACCCAAGTTAAAGGCCTAAGCCTTTCGCTCATTTCCCCGTAACGCTGGGCTGCGCCTTCTACTCCCAATTGCAATGACAATCGTTTTTGAAAGATGCTCCGGTGCCGAAACTTCCCGTCCATGCCCTGCGCCCCGCTTCCAGCCACGGCAAAGGCTCTCTGTAGCTGCGTTTGGACGGTACCAAACACTTTCAACGCAAAGCATATTATATCGTTCCAGGTTCGGAATGTCAACCAGCATTTTACTTGCGATCCGGGATATGATTCGGTGAAGTCCCTTCGTTTTCCGGGTTGCGCAAAATAATCTATAATGATACAATTCCTGTATGGAACAGAATCTTTTTATAAAAAAAAACATCGATCAGATCCTTTCCGGATGCGCAACGATCCTGCCGGAAGGCTTTCAGATCATGCTGTATAAAGACCCTTCCTCCTGGCAGGAAGCAGTCAAGGCATATGGAAGCAAAGCGGTGTGCAATGCAGTTGCTGAATGGCTGTCCGAATCATACCGGCGTACGTTTGGATCAGCGTTTCTGTTCTCGGATGCCTGTCTTTCCTTTGAGTTTCAATACCATTTGAATGCATATCTCTGTACGCAGGGACTGAGGCATCTGCGCCATATTACCACATTCGCGATTCCGAAAAAGCTTCTGGAACGTGCATGCCGTTCTGTGGAGATTGACACGAACGATATCTGGAAATGGAGTCAAAGGCTGATGTTCCGTTATTTTTTCGGAATTCGGAAAGAATTGAAGTGCACAGAGAGAGATCCTTATTGCCGCCGTCTGTTCGGGACTGTCCATAGAATTCCTTTTCTCACAAAACCACGCTCCAAAGTCTAGAAGGTAAAACACAATGCGCCACAGGATTATGATGGTCCTGCGGCGCTTTTTTCATTTTATTTATTCAGTATAATCATCCCTGAGGGATGTATTCTCCGAAGGTAACTGTAAGCTCAACAGTCTGCCCGTCTCTCTGAATTTTCACAGTTACAGTATCGCCCGCATTATATCTCGCGATGATATCCGACAGAACA
Source organism: Clostridia bacterium (assembly GCA_017514685.1). Taxonomy (GTDB): domain Bacteria; phylum Bacillota; class Clostridia; order Christensenellales; family CAG-138; genus UBA3792. The sequence goes on along the minus strand of JAFWJN010000025.1, from coordinate 8,600 downwards.
GTGTTGGATGAAACCTGTTCATCGTTGATGGCCAGAATCAAATCTCCGCTCTTGATCCCTGCTTTTTCCGCTGCGCTTCCGGCAACGACATCACCGACCTGTACGCAAGAGACCGTACTGTACTGCCAGAATCCGTAATCGCTCCTCAGTGTCACATTCTGAGTATAAACGCCCAGATAGGCCTTACCTGTGATGTATCCGTAATTCAGCAGGTCATTAATCTCTTTCAGCACGTTGTTGATCGGAATAGCGAAGCCGAGTCCTTCTGCGTTATTGCCGGACGCTTTCGCGTTAACGATTCCGATCAGCTTTCCGCCGGCGTTGAACAACCCGCCTCCCGAGTTGCCCGGGGAAATCGCTGCATCCGTCTGAATCAGTTCCATGTTCACTTTTTCAACTGTAACCGGACGTCTCAGCGCAGATATGATACCGCTGGTCGCAGTTCCGCGAAGTTCTCCAAGCGGATTGCCGATTGCGATTACATCCTCACCCACGGTCAGCATGTCACTGTCACCGATCTCCGCCGCCGTCAGATTCGCCGCCTCGATCTTGATGATTGCAAGGTCATTTCTTGAGTCTTTGCCTACCAGTTTCGCTTCATATTCCGTGTCGTCATTTAAAATGACAGTGATTTTTGTCGCGTCTTCCACTACATGAGCGCAGGTTGCGATATAACCGTCAGAAGTCAGGATTACGCCGCTTCCGCTGCCTTCGCTCTCATAAATTCTTCCATAGAAAGAGACCGGCGTTACGACATCGATTCCAACAACGCTCGGTGCCGCGATCTCACAGATCTGCGCTCTTGAATATACACCGTTATAGGCAAACTGGGAAACACTGCTCGAAGCCGCTTCGGAAGCTTCCGTCGGTTTGATTTCCTTCGGAGTAACCAGCTCGTCTTTTTCCTTGTTTTCTTCCTGAACAGCTGCCGGCGCGCTCGTAGGAGCAGTTTCGGTCACGGCAGCCGCTTTCTCCATGTCTCTGCTGATCAGATAACGGTTTGCAAGCAAAACTCCTGCAAACAGTCCGATCACCGTAGCCATAACAACGCAGCTGAGCAGTACCGCCAGCCCGACTCTGATTCCATTTCTCTTCTTTTTATTATTACGATTCATTTCCTCATTTTTCTGTTTCCATTCCGGATTTACATAGGAGTATTCCATGATTTTCATCTCCTTTTCATTTTCGGTTTTTATTGTACTTTAGGAATTTGAACCCGATATGACAAAAATGAATCTTTTTTGCGTATAAATGTGTCGTCTTTTTGACAATCGCTTATTTTTCATTGACGAGAATCGCTTTTTTGAATAAGATATATAATATGGAAAAAAAGTATGCTATTACATTTCAAACAGTTGTTCAGTGGCTTGTTGCTATACTGAAAGGAACATTGGTAGGGCTAGCGATCGTCATCCCCGGTGTCAGCGGCGGGAGTATGCTATTGACGATCGGAGTGTATGAAGACGCTATCTCCATCACCAGTAAGGACAAAGAAATCCGCAAGCGGTCGATCATCAAACTGATTCCGTATGCGATCGGCATCGTTCTGGGTGTCGCTGTTCTTTCTTTTGTGATCACCTGGCTTTTAGCGAACTATGAATTCTATACGGTACTCCTGTTCTGCGGTCTGATTCTCGGCGTTCTGCCCATGTTGTTCAAGCAGATCCGCTCTGTTCCCGTCAAGCCTCAGTATATTGCGGTTCTGCTCCTGACAGCTGCAATTATGATCGCTCTCCCGCTTCTGAACAACCGCACTCAGGAAGATTTCGAACTTCTGACCGGAAACGACCGGATCGATTTCAACGAGCGTATCATTCTCGTGGAAGATTCCTCCGATCTGCCCGATACCATGACGGTAAAGAAACAGGCTTTCTCTTTTCCTGTTCTGAAAGTGAAATCCCCTCTTTCCGGACTTGCGGGTCTCAGAGCGTCAATCGAGGACGGCATCAAACTCGAGTATGAATCCGCCGAAGATACCTATCTGACCGATGAGCCGATTTCCGCTGTTCTGTCCGAAAGCGGTACCCTGACGGTAAACGGAACTGTTTACCATGTCTACCGATCTGTTGATCATCTCAGCAAGGGTATTACTTCCTCGATTCTTGCCGCTGTTTTAGGTTTTATCGCCGCCGGAACGATGATTGTTCCCGGCATCTCCGGTTCTATGGTCCTTCTGGTGCTCGGTTATTACAACAGCATTATGACACATCTGAAAACAGCTATCGTCTGCGCTCTGTCTTTCAGTTTTTCGGAACTGCTGCCGCATCTGGCTATCCTGATTCCTTTCGCACTCGGAATCGTTCTGGGCTTGCTTTTCGTTTCCAAAGCAGTCAAGTGGCTTTTAGTAAACCATCCGGTTCCCACATATTACGGAATCATTGGACTGATGCTCACTTCCCCCTATGCGATTTTGATGAAGTCCACTATCATCAGCAATTCTTTCTTCTCTTCCTTCCGCTGGTATCACGCCCTGATCGGTTTGGTCTGCCTGACCGCCGGAATCCTTTCCGCCGTCAAGCTTTCAAAAGAGAAGAAATCCTGACCGTTTTTCCGTATATGATCTGAAAGGATGCCTTTGATCGGGCATCCTTTTCTTCTCTCAAAAATCTCATCTCTGTCGTAATGGCGGTTGAAAACGGCAAAACTATTGCCATATATTCGCACAAAAACGTTCACAAAGATGTCCCATTTTGTTCAAAACCGCATGTTATAATGGGTATCGTGGTATAGAATAGAATTAAATTTGAATAAAATTTATCACTATTTTTGTTACAATATCTTGATTAATGAAAGGGTTTTTACCCAAAATGCTGATTCGGAACCGCTTGCAATGGTATATGATCATAGGCTCAGTACTGTTAGTGTCTAATTTTTTTGGATGCCAAAAAAATTCGTCTTTTTTGGATTCTTCCGACAGTATCTCCTCCCAGCCGCAACCGACTGCTGCAGTCATTTCCGAAACGTTTATTGAGTATGTGGAAGAAGTCACCGAGAGTCCGACTCCGATTCCTACGCCGTCTCCTACCCCGACGCCGTCTCCGACTCCGACGCCGACTCCAACACCGACTCCAACGCCTACCCCGACCCCGGAACCGACCCCGTACGCGGTTGATTCCACGCTCCCGAAGCATTTTGGTTATACAACCGAGCTTGCCATTGGAAAAAAGACGGTTGCAGAATATACGCGTGAGCAACCGATTCGGTTCGGGACGGACGAAGAGTATTCTGCTCTGCCCGGTATCATTACGCTCCGCGGCGGAAACTACCGGATCAACCCGGCATATGGAACGGTTCCGAAACTTGAAGGTCATCTGAATGTGATCTGGTCTGTTCCGACCAAAGGCCTTGCAAAAGGCGACAGCGGATCGGGTTCGTGGACCGGGAACGGCTGGACCGGTCAGTGTCTGATGGTTGAATGGCCTGCCGAAACGCGCAGGATCATGAATCTTTATGATTCTTATAAGGAGAAAGACGGCTGGGTTGAGGTAATTTATGCCTCTCTGGACGGATATGTCTATTTCCTGGATGCCGAAACCGGAAAGGCAACGCGTGATAAGCTGAACATCGGAATGCCTTTTAAAGGCGCAGGCGCGCTGGACCCAAGAGGAATCCCTGTACTGTATGTCGGATCTGGAGACAACTATTCCAATAAGGACAGTAAAAAAACACGCGCGATGGCATACAGTCTGATCGATTTTACGCGCTTGTGGGAAGTAGGAAAGGCAAAAGATTCCTTCGCATTACGCAAATGGCACGCATATGACAGTTCTGTGCTGATCGATGCTGCATCCGATAGCGCTCTGATTCCCGGTGAAAACGGAATCTTCTATACGCTGCACATGAACACCGAATATGACGAAGAGGCCGGAACACTGACAATGTCTCCGGATGAGCCGGTAAAGCAGCGTTATCGCGCGCCCCGTCTCGGTGACGGCAACGGTAAATTTGATTACGGATATGAATCCAGCGCTGTCGGCTGGAAAGAATATGTCTTCCTCTGTGACAACGGCGGATTCATGAGATGCATCGACCTGAACACCATGACAACCGTCTGGGTTCAGGATCTTGCGGATGATGTCAACTCCACGCCCGCCCTGGAAGAAACAGAAGACGGTATCTATCTGTATATCGGCAATACAATCGATAATACAGCTGACAAGGATAAAAAAGGGAAAGCTTCCTTCTATAAAATTAACGGTCTGACCGGCGAGATCCTATGGAAATATGATCAGACGGTCGGAACTACATCCCATATCACCGGAGGCGTTATGACCAGCGCCGTTTTAGGTGAGAAGTCTCTGCAGGGACTGGTATTTACGGTTTTTAGCTCCACTAGCGGAAAAGATTCCGGAGATCTGTACGCTTTCGATACCGAAACAGGTGAAATCGTATGGAAATATAAACTCGGAGCTTATACATGGAGTTCTCCCCTCGCCCTGTACACCGAAGAGGGAGAAGGTTATCTGTTCCTGCTGGATCATACCGGAAAAGCTTATCTTCTTGACGGCCAGTCCGGTTCTGTGCTTGCTACTCTCAAGCTCTCCGAAAATACTGAAGCGTCCCCTTGCGCATTCGGAGATCTGATCGTTATCGGCACGCGTGCCCGTCATATATTCGGGATTCGCGTGTCCTGATCTGGAGGTTCATTATATGGATACGAAAAAAAAGAAAAAGAAAAGGAGGAGAAAGGTTCAACCGCGGTTTTATATCATTATCACGCTGTTCATTGTACTGATTCTGCTGCTGGTTGCGCTTCTGATTTTCTTGATCGTACAGCTGGTCAAGGATAACGAGCAGCAAAATGCATACAATGAGTATCTGGCGGAGAATGAAACCGGAAAATACGGTTATTCCGCGGTTCCCATCAGCTTCGAGGAGTTTAAGAGCTCCGGGTCTCCGACCCCCACTCCGACCCCGACCCCTACGCCGACTCCAACTCCTGTTCCCACACCGCATCCTGTTGCGGAGTCCAATCCGGAACGTTACGGTTACGTTGATAAAATTCAGGTAGACGGTGTTGAAGTCGATGCAAAGTCTTACGTTCGAAGCGAACTGATCTCCATCCCCGCTCCCGATGTTTATTCCCAGGTCAATGGAATCCTGACATTCCGCGGAAACAACTGGCGGAACCAGTCTTCATTCGGCAATGTCAGCCTGACAGAATACAAGATGACAAAGATCTGGGAGCATGGAATCGGATCCCTGACAAAGCCGTCCGGAAGCGGTTCCTGGTCCGGCTGTGGCTGGACAGGTCAGCCTCTGATTGTCGAATGGCCTGCTGCAACAAGAACTCATATGACGAGCATGTATGCCACTGCCCGTGAAAAGGAAGGTCTTGTTGAAGTCATTTATCCCACGGAAGACGGCAATATTTATTTCTTCGACATTACAAACGGTAACCAGACCCGTGATCCGATCAAACTCCGTGTTCCGTTCAAAGGTACCGGAAGTATCGATCCCAGAGGTTATCCTCTCCTGTATGTCGGTTCCGGTGACCAGTATAACGACGAATCTCAGAAATCCCGTGTATTCATTATCAATCTGTTGACGAATCAGGTGATTTATGAGTTCGGAAAACAAGGCACCGACAGCTTTGCGCCACGTGTATTCTATGCGTATGATTCCGCTCCTCTTGTTGACGCAAAGACCGATACGCTGATCTATCCGGGCGAAAACGGTGTCATCTACACCATGAAGCTGAACACCAGTTATGACATGCAGAACGGGATTATTTCCATCAATCCGTCCAACTCCGTCAAGCACACCTATGTGAGCAACATCTCCTGGGGCGCTGACATCGAAAAGGCGGATCCGACGCATAAATGGTACGGATATGAAGGAAGCGCGGTCGCATGGAACGGATACCTGTATCTGTCCAGTAACGACGGATTATTCCAGTGTATCGACCTGAACACCTTCCAGGTCCGTTGGATAGCGGATACTCTGGACGATACGAATGGAAGTCCGGTCCTTGAAGTGATCTCGGATACGAAAGCTTATCTGTATGTTGGCACCTCACTTCACTTCACAAAAGATTCGAAGAATACCGGTATCGCCCCGCTCTTTAAAATCGATGCTATGACAGGTGAAATCGTCTGGCAATACGGGCTGACAGTAACGACCGTTTCCGGTGTTTCCGGAGGGATTCAGTCCACTCCGGTCGTCGGGACAGGAAATCTGAAAGATCTCGTCTTTATTTCCATCGCGCGGCATCCGAACAAAGATTCCGGCGTGCTGGTTGCCCTGAACAAGGAAACCGGTTCGGTTGTATGGAAATATGATATGGAAAAATACAGCTGGAGCAGTCCTACCGTGATCTACACGCCTGATCAGACCGGATACATCATCCAGGCCGATTCCGGCGGAAATCTCTTCCTGTTCGATGGTCTGACCGGAAGGCTCCTCTACTCGATCGCTCCCACGAATTCCAACTTCGAAGCGTCCCCTGCCGTTTTCGGCAATATAATGGTCGTTGGATGCCGCGGCGATCAGAAAATATTCGGAATACGCCTTTCCTAAAACTGATTTATAATGCAAAATCCCGCAGCCGTTACATCTTGGCTGCGGGATTATTTTATGATCCGTTTTCTCATATGGAATCAAGCTTCATTGACAAGTTTCCCGGTCATATGCTCAGGGGAAAGAGCAAACAGCAGGGTCCGCTTTGCCGAATGTTCGATCTCGCTTCTGATATATTCTTCATCGTCTGTAAATTTATGGCTCAATGCCGCTGCTATCTCATAGAGCTTTTTCTGGTCTTCTACAAGCTCAATCCGACCGAATACGATCACTGAACGGATATTCAGCGCCCATTCTCCTTCTCTGCGAAATCCCTGATCGTACACGCAGAAAGAAGCTTTATCGCAATTCAGGATCGCATCGATCTTGTGGCCTGTTTTTCCACTGTGAAAATACAGTTTTCCGTCTTCTTCGCAGTAATAATGATTGAGGGGAACTCCGTAAGGATATCCCTCGTCACCTACGACCGATAACACTCCCCTCAGTTCCTGCTTCAGAATTCTGATGCATTCCTCTTCGCTGAGCCGTTGTTTTGATCTCTGCATTTTCCGAAACATGCCTGTAGCCTCCATACTGAATGATTGATGATATTTTATCATATTATGTCGCTTGTTGCCATATGCAAAAAGTGTTCTCAACGAATCCGTCAAGAACACTTATGATGGCGCGGAAGGTGGGATTTGAATCCAACTCTAATGGCTTGAAACGCCCTATTTTAGGGCATTTCAAGAATCGTAGGCAAGCGCGTAGGCAATTTGGCCATTTAAGAGCCTGTTCTTTGACTGTTTTTAAGGCATAATAAAAGCCCTCGCAGATTGCTCATTTGTGAGTAATCATACGAGGGTGTGACACGGACAGGGGGCCAACCGTGCCAAGTTTTCTCAATCTGTTCCGCCGAAATCTTCAAAAGTTTCAGCTTTGATAGTCTGATTATATCTTGCGGTCGAGATCTCCAGCGTAGAAGCAAGGAGAGTTGCTACAGCCATTATGGTGGCATTAATCTCGTTACCGAGGGGCAAGCCCCATATTTTGGTTAGAGCAAGATAGAACACGCCGAGTGCCGGCAACCAGCGCTCGATTTTGTTGAGAATGTCATAGACTTTGTTACTCATTAACATTGCTTTTTCTCCTTTAAATGAATTTGTTTTCTGCCTGGCATTTTTTATAGATGTCTTTTATAACCTGAATCGATAAAACAGCCTTGCTGTTTGCAAACTTCGGATGATCCGCACAATAATCTTCATAATGATCAATTGAGGCAAGAATATCGTCAAAAGCTTCTTTGCTGTGCGGAATTTTCCGAGAACACTCGTCAGCAAACGCGATGATCCTCGCCCTATCCTGTTTCACGAATTGGATCTCATTCTCCTCGATATGCGCATCAAGTTTCTCCGTAATGGAATTCAATGATTTTGAAATGGAATCGTTTCTGTCTTTCCTCCGCTGATTTGCGGAAATCAATCCTGTTATCAATGCTGTGAAACCTCCCGATCCGATGACCGCCAAAATGATTTGTAATGCTACGCTCATTTTTCGACCACCTCCGTATATCTCGGTTTAGAGGTGATATATCCCTCGCGCCCTTTCCACTCAACGCGATACCAATATGGCTGCTCCTCTGCCTGCCCCAGAAGAGGCAGATAATCCTTTTTCGTTGCAGTTGGAGGAATCTGCTTCCATTCGGTCCCGTTGCCTTCTCTGACTCTCACGTTTCCAAGAGGATGGACATATTTATTAGTGGAAGGCTCCGGAGGCGTCGGAGGATCTTCATCAAACTTGAACCAGGGCGGGATGCTGATGACATGCCAGTAGTTAGGATCATACAATTCACGCACGCATCCGGACTGCCGTCCACGGCAATGAATGACCTCATTTTCGCTTACCAGCTGCCCGCAATGCGTTTTATGCCCGTCACTGTTTTCACGAAAGACCATGTACCCGCTTCGCTTTTCGGTCGTATCCTTGCAAAGGCTATGGATGCCATGGGCCGAGCGGTCCTTATCCAGAACCCCTTTGAGCATCAGCCAAAAAGAAAACAGCCCCGAGCAGTCGAACGCTCTCAGGACGTTTCCATAACCGAG